>NZ_JALBWO010000057.1:0-753706 GCF_050026815.1 Rhodanobacter ginsengiterrae
CACTCGATGCGGCGAGAGCGGATGTGTTCGAATACATCGAGCGGCACCACAACCCAAGGATGCGGCGAAGAACCGCAAGGCAGGATTTGAAGTTTTCCACCCTTTCACAACCGTCCGTGATTTCGGGGTAGAACCCGAGGCTGCGGGCAAAATCGTGGATTGGGATTGCCATGGATCAAGTGTCGCACTGACAAGGGGCTACCCGGAAGCAGATGCTCGCTAACGACGCTTTTTGGCCGAACTGAGACATTCGCAACCATGGAAAGTCCCGCTCGAAGCGGGACTTTTTTGCTCTTGGCTCGTCAGCTCTCGCTACCGCGCAGCGGGAGCGCACCGAGTGCGGGCCAGGATGGCCCGCTGCTCTACCCGGGGCCCCTGTGCGGCGGTGAGTCGGGGTCGACAGGCCGCGCAGCGGGAGTCGACAGGGATGTCGGCTCCTTTTCGCCAGGGCAGGATGCCCTGTCGAAAAGCCCGGCCCCGCCTCACGGACTTGCCGCCCAGGGATGGGCGGCAAGCGCCAAGTGGGGTGTCGTTTTCTCTTGGGTACTTCTCTTTTGGACAAGCCAGTACTGTCCGGGGAAAGTGCTCGGCGATCTCAGTAAACGTTTGATCGTGCGACAAAAATGGCATTGTTCGGGTGTTAGCGATTTCAACCGTGCTGGCCTCAAGCTGGACGACCTCACCGGGAGGGCGTCGCCATGCACGAAGGCCAATTTGTATTCACACAGCTCATGCGGCATCTGCCAATGCATACGTTCCGACGCCTCGTCGCGAAGTACGACGGCGATCGCTACGTGAAACGCTTTACCTGCCTCGATCAGTTTCTGTGCATGGCTTTCGCTCAGCTCAGCGGACGCGAGAGCCTGCGCGATATCGAGATCTGTCTGCGCGCGCACCAGGCCAAGCTTTATCACCTTGGCATCCGCGGACATGTGGCGCGCAGCACCTTGGCCGATGCCAACGAACAGCGTGACTGGCGTATCTATGCCGAGTTTGCACAGGGCCTGATCACGACGGCCCGACGACTCTATGTCAACGATCCGCTCGATATCGAGTTGGCCCACACTGCCTATGCACTCGACTCGACCACGATTGAACTCTGCCTGTCGGTGTTCCCGTGGGCGCGTGCCATGCACCTTGGTCGCGGCGGTCTCAAGCTGCATACGCTGCTCGACATCCGCGGTGCCATCCCCACCGTGATCAGCTTTTCCGAGTCACGCCAGCACGATGTGCACATGCTCGACGAGCTGATGCCCGAGCCAGGCGCGATCTATGTGATGGATCGTGCCTACCTCGACTTCGAGCGCTTGTACCGCTTCCACTGCGAGGGTGCGTTCTTCCTCATGCGCACGAAGAAGAACCTGCGCGTGCGTCGACGCTATTCTCAACCGGTGGCAGATCGACGTCTGATCGGTTGCGATCAGACCGTGGTGCTGGTGCGCGATGTGGTCCGTGCGAGGTATCCCTGTGTCCTGCGTCGCGTACGTGTACGTGATCCCGACAGCGGTCAATCCATCGTCCTGTTGACCAATCACTTCTCACTACCAGCAACGACGATCAGCGCCTTGTATCGCCATCGCTGGCAGATCGAAATCTTCTTCAAATGGATCAAGCAGCACCTACATATCAAGGCATTTTTCGGCACCTCACTCAATGCCGTGAAGACCCAGGTCTGGATCGCCGTTGCCGTCTATGTGCTCATCGCCATCGTGCGCAAGCGCCTTCACTTGAAGGCTTCGCTCTACGAAATTTTACAGATCCTGAGCGTGACGCTATTCGAGCAAACCTCACTGGAACGCACCCTGCGGCAGCAAGAACTACCGAGTTCCGGAAGCGACGCCGCTAACCAGTTGATTCTATTCCCCGATTAACCGGACAGTACTGGGACAAGCAAAAGAGAAGTACCTCGCCCTCCGCAGGAGGGTGAAAGCTCTTGATTCGCAATAAACACATCAGCGCACAGAGCATCGCGCACAAGGTGCGCTCCTACACGTCATCGAACCACCACGAGCTCGATCAACTCGATGGCAGCGAAGCACTCGCCAACCACTCCGTCGCCTGCAACCCATCCAGCAATTCGACGACGGCTTGTCGCGCCTGCACGCCATGCGTTGGAAGAACCAGCACGTCGCCATCGTGCGCCCACGCCAGCAACCCACGCACCGCATCAAGCTCGTCGAGGCATTCGACAATCGCCTCCACCGGCACCGCGTTCTGCACCAGCGCATCGCGCAAGATACCCGCGACCTCGCCGGCCACCCGGCCACGCATGAAGCCGTCGATATCCTTCAACACCACACGCTGTGGATGGAAGCTGGCAGCCACCGCAGCGAGTTCGCGAATATCGGCGTCCTCGCGATTGCCGGCCTGGCCCAGCACCAGTCCAAGACGTCCATGGCCCAGCGATGTCGTGGCGACGCCGAGCAGACCACGCAACCCTTCCGGGTTGTGCGCGTAGTCGACGAATACCTGCAGCGTGCCGAAGCGCCAGTGCTGCAGGCGGCCGGGGTTGTCGGCATGCGCGCTGCCGAAGCGTGCCAGCACGCTGGCGATGGTCTCGGCGGGAATGCCGAGCGCCGAAGCTGCCAGCGCGGCAGCCGCGATATTCGCGATGTTGTAGCCGGCGCTGCCGGCGAAGCTCAGCGGCATCTGCGCGACCACACCCAGGTCGTGATCGACGCCTTGATGGAACAGATGCAGATGGCCGTCGCGCACGCCGCAGGTGCTGCCACCGTGTTCGCGCAGGGCGCGCAGCAGCGGATGCGCGTCGTCGAGCGCGAACCAGCCAAGCGGCACCGACAAGGCGGCGGACTGCCTGACCAGCACGGCGTCGTCGGCATTCACCACCAGCAGGCCGTCTTCGCCGAGCACGCGCGCCACGGTGAGCTTCACCGCCGCCAGGCCGTCCAGGTCGTGGATGCCGTATTCGCCGAAATGATCGTCGCTGACGTTGGTGACCACCGCCACGTTCGCGCGCCGCACGGCGAGGCCACGGCGCAGGATGCCGCCACGCGCGGTCTCCAGCACCGCCGCCTCGACCTGCGGTTGCCGCAACACCTCGCGCGCACCGGCGGGGCCGGAGAAGTCGCCGGAGTCGATCGCGCGGCCATCGACGAAGACGCCGTCGGTGCAGCTGTGCCCGGCATGCCAGCCATGCGCCTGCGCCATCGCGGCGAGCAGTCGCACCGTCGTCGTCTTGCCGTTGGAGCCGGTCACCAGCGCCACCGGAATATCGTGCAGCGCGGTCCACGGCATGGCGTCGATGGCGGGAAGATCTTTCAGCGGCCAGCTGCGGACACCTGTTCCTTCGCCGATCGAGAACACCTCATCGTCGATCAACACGGTGAGCCCGCGCGCCTCGGCGGCCTGCACCAGCAGCGGCAGTTCGGGCTGTCGTTCGGCAACAGCGAATGCGCGCAGCGTATGCAGCGCGGAAACTTCGTCCCATGCCGCGGGATGACCCGGCGCATGCAGTCCCGCATCCACGGCACGCGCAGTGGCGAGCGTCGCCAGCCACGCCCATTCGTTCACTTCGGTCGCGCTGAACAGCTGGTCGATCGGCGCTTCGAAGGCGAGCGCTGCGCCACCGGCATGGCGACGCACGACGAGCGGCGCGTCAGCCCAGCCAAGTGCGCGGCGAGCAAACGCCACCCGCGCGCGCCAGCCATCCAGCAGCGCGTCGTCGATGGCGACACCGACGGCCTCCAGCACGGCGCCGGTGCCGTCGAAGTACAGGTTGCAGCCGGTGAGGCGACGCGAATCGTCGAACGGTAACGCGGCAGGCAGGATGCTCAATCGTCACTCTCGCGCGAGAACCGCACACCGCGTTCATCGCGCACCACGTCGCCCAGATCGGCAAAGCTCGACTCGTCGAACGCCGCCTCGGTCACCGGCGGGGTTATCGATGCCGCCCCGGTTTCGGCACGGACTTCGGGCGCACCCTCGGGACGGAACTTGATGATCTGCTTCCACGAACGCACCAGCGCATCGGCGAACACCAGCAGCAGGTCGCCGGAGCGACCCATGCCCAAGGCGGCATCGATCGCCTTCTGCTCGTCCGGGATGATCGAGATCGCGTCGTCCGGCACGCCGGCCGCGCGCAGCGCGCGCGCCAGGATGCCCGGCACCTCGTCGCCATCGCGGCCGCGCAGCGCATCGTCGCGGCGGCAGATGTAGTGATCGAAACGGCCGGCCACCGCATCGGCGATCGCGACCAGATCCTCGTCGCGGCGATCGCCCGGCCCGGCCAGTACCACGATGCGCCGGCCGGTCACGTCAAGCCGCCCGGCCAGGTCGGCCATCACCGATACCGCGTGCGCGTTGTGGCCGTAGTCGAACAGCACCTTGAATGGATGTTCGCTGTACACGTTCATGCGCCCCGGCGCCTGGAAGAACGTGGTGTCGAACGTGCGCAGGCCCTGGCGGATCGCGTCGAGCTTGATGCCCAGCGAGAACGCCATCGACGCAGCGACCATCGCGTTCTGCACGTTGTGCAGCGCGCGCCCTTCCAGCGTCGCCGGAATCAGGTGGGTCCACAGCAGCGGGATGTGGCTGCCCTTGTCGTACAGCGTGATCATCGCGCCGTTGACGCCGGCCTCCAGCGCGCAGGCGCGGCCGCCCGCACGCACGTGCTCGCGCACCAGCGCGTGCGAGGGATTCATGGTGACATAGCAGATCACCTTGGCGTCGGTGTAGCCGGACATCTTCAGCACCAGCGGATCGTCGGCGTTGAGCACGGCGCAATCGGTGGCCACCTCGACCACGATGCGCTTGACCTCGGCGAGCTGCTCCAGCGTGTCGATGCCCTTGAGTCCCAGATGATCGGACTGCACGTTGAGCACCGCACCGACGTTGACCTTGGCCACGCCCATGCCGGCCCGCAGCAGGCCGCCGCGTGCGGTTTCCAGCACCGCGATGTCGATCTGCGGATCGGACAGCACCATGCGTGCGGACACCGGCCCGGTCATGTCGCCCTCGACTGTGCGCTGGCCGTCGATGTAGACGCCGTCGGTGGTGGTCAGGCCCGGCGTGTAGCCGGCCATCTTGGTGATGTGCGCCAGCATGCGCGCGGTGGTGGTCTTGCCGTTGGTGCCGGTGAGCGCGGCGATCGGCACGCGCGCCGGCGAGCCCGGCGGAAACAGCATGTCGATCACCGGCCCGGCCGCGTCGCGCGGCGTGCCTTCGCTGGGACTCACGTGCATGCGGAAGCCTGGCGCGGCATTCACCTCGCAGATGCCGCCGCCGATGCTCTTGTAGCTCTCGGCGATATTGGTCGTCAGGAAATCCACGCCGCCCACGTCCAGCCCGATCGCGCGGATCGCGCGCACCGCCATGTCGCGGTTGTCCGGATGGATGATGTCGGTGACGTCGGTGGCGGTGCCGCCAGTGGACAGGTTGGCGGTGGAACGCAGGTAGACGATCTCGTCTGCCTTGGGCACCGCGTCGGCGGTGTAGCCGACCCGCTCCATCATCATCTCGGCCTGCGCATCCAGCACCAGCCGGGTCAGCACTTTCTCGTGGCCGATGCCGCGGCGTGGATCGGCATTCACCCCGTCGACCAGTTGCGCGATCGTGCGGCGACCATCACCGACCACGTGACCGGGCGTGCGCCGCGTGGCGGCGACCAGCTCGCCGTTGACCACCAGCAGGCGATGGTCGTCGCCGCTGAGGAAGTTCTCCACGATCACCGAACGCGAATGTTCGCGCGCGGCCTTGAAACCTTCGATGATTTCCTCGTCGGTCATCAGGTGGATCGAAATGCCGCGGCCGTGGTTGCCGTTGAACGGCTTGGTCACCACCGGCACGCCGAGCCGGCGTGCCGCGCGCAGTGCGCCGTCTTCACTTTGCACCAGTTCCTGCTTGGGTACCGGCAGGCCGAGCGAGGCGAGGATCTTGTTGGTCTCCTCCTTGTCGCTGGCCAGCTCCACCGCGATGTGCGGCGTGCGTCCGGTCACCGTGGCCTGGATGCGCTGCTGGTATTTGCCGTGCCCCAGCTGCACCAGCGACTGCTCATTGAGGCGCAGCCACGGGATGTCGCGCTCTTCGGCTGCGCGCACCAGCGAGGCGGTCGAAGGACCGAGCGCTCGACGCTGCGCGTAGCGGATGAACTCGTCGCGCGCGCTCGTCCACTCCCAGCCTTCCGGTACGCTGCCGCGCGGCTGCAGTTCCGCCGGCAGCAATGACGACAGCAGGCGCAGGGCCAGCTCGCCGGCGGCGATGCCTTCTTCCTTCTGCACGTATTCGTAGACCACCGAATACACGCCCGGCTTGTCGGCGCTGCGCGTCTTGCCGAAGGTGACGTCTTCACCGGCGACATTCTGCAACTCGATCGCCACGTGTTCGAGCACGTGACCGAGCCAGGTGCCCTCGCCTTCGCGCATGCGGCGGATGAAGCCGCCGGGCTCGCGATACGAGCAGCCGTGCTCGGCCAGCCCCGGCAACGCGTCGACCAGTCCATCGACGAAGGCCGGCCCGAGTTTCCCCGTCGGCCATTGTTCGAGTTCACCGAGGTCGAGCTCCAGCCGGATCACCGGGAAGTGCGCATACAACGACGGGCCGACAAAAACGGATCGTTCCAGAATGCGCATGCGCAGCTCCTTGAGCCTTTGGGGAGCCTAAGCTCGCGTTATGAGGTTTGTTTCGGCATCGCCAGCGTACCCGCCGAGGCGTGGCGCGTCTGCATGTTGAAGGTGGCCCCGGCGATCAGCACGTGGATGGTCATGCCGAGCATGCACACCGTGTCGTGCTCGCCCGCGTCGGCCATCGAGGAGAACTGCAGGTTGCCCGCATCCAGCACGGTTACCGCGCCGCTGCCTTCCACTTCCACGGTGTTGTCCGGGCGGATGAACGCGGCGGTGTCCTCGTCCAGGCCGATGCCGACCGCATACGGGTTGTACGCCAGCGCCGCCATCAAGCGGCCGAGCCGGTCGCGCTGGCTGAAATGCTGATCGATGATGAAGCGATTGGTCAGTCCCAGCCCCGGCGCCAGCCGCACGCTGCCGGCGGTGGGCGAGAGGCCTTCCTTGCCGAACGCGATCATGTGCTCGCTGAGGATGCTGGCACCTGCGCTGGTGCCGCCCACGTGCACGCCGCGCGCATTCAAGGCGCGGATCCGCTGCGCCACCGGCGTGCCGCCGAGCATGGTGGAAAGACGCAGCTGGTTGCCGCCGGTGAAGAAGATGCCGGTGGCCCGATCGAGCCGCTCAAGCCGGTTCTTCTCCACCGCATCGCGGCGCATGTCGAAGTCGAGCACGCCGACTTCGCCGGCACCCAGGCCGGTGAACAGCTTCTCGTAACGCGGCCCGGTATCGGCCAGCTGGCTGGCCGTGGGAATCACCACGATGTTCGCGTCGGCACCGCCGCACAGTTGCACGAAGCGCTCGAGGATGCGCGGATCGTTCTCTTTTTCCTCGGCGCCGCCGATCGGTACGATCCAGCCGCGCTGCTCCCCTTCCATCACCCTGCTGGGACTCATCTGGTTCTCAACTTCTTCTTTCGATTTCATGCGGTTCTCTGAGTCCGGCGGATCATCCGATCCATGCTGACGCATCGAACGTCTAGATGGCGTTCTCGAACGTGCCGCGATGTTCGATGTGGCCGTCGCGCACATGCACGACGCCACCGGCCATTACATCATGCGCGGCGCCGGCGGCGTCCAGCGCGACCAGATCCGCATCGGCGCCGACCCGGATCCGGCCCTTGGCCGGCAGCCGCAACAACCTGGCCGGATTGCTGGTGAACGCAGGCAACGCGCGCTCCAGCGGCACACCGCGCTTCAACACTTCATTGAGGGTTTCCAGCAGCGCGCCGGATTCGCCCACGCCCATGCGGCAGACATGGCCCTCGGCATCGAATACCGGCAGGCAGCCACCGGCGTCCGAACTGACCGTGATGCGTTCGCCCGGTGCACTGCTGTCGAGGTAGCGGATCAGCGCATCAGCCGCGCTCCAGGCATCCTCGCCCTCCTCGACCGGAAACGCCGTGAGATCGATCGTGCAGCCGCGCGCGGCCAGCTCCAGCGCCTCGTCGAACAGCGCCTTGCGCCGGTTCACGTGGGTCGGATGGAACACGCGCGGCGGCAGCTCGCTTTCGTCCAGCGCGCGACGCACCAGTTCCAGCCCGCGCGGGCCATCGCCAAGATGCAGGTGCAGCAAGCCGGCCTTGCCGCTCATCAACCCGGCGACATGCGCGTCGGCAGCCAGCCGCAGCAGTTCATCGAACGTGGGCTGGCTGGAGCGGTGATCGCTGATCGCCACCTCGCCGATGCCGATCAGCGCCTCGACGAACACCAGATCGCCACGCACCGTGCCGGTCAAGGTTCGTGGCGGCACGTGATAGCCGCCGGTGAAGGCCAGCGCGGTGAGACCTTCCTCGCGCAGCGCATACACCGTCGCCAGCAGGTCGCGCGGCCCGCGCGCCACGTCATCGGTGCCGAGCAGGCCGACCACGGTGGTGATGCCGGCGCGGGTGAAGCGCGACACGCCCTGCGGCGGCACGCGCGTGCGGAAACCCGCCTCGCCACCACCACCGGTCACGTGCACATGGGCGTCGATGAGCCCGGGAATCAGCCGGCGTCCGTGCAGGTCGATCGTCTGCACCGCCAGCGTGGCGGGCAGTTCGGCCAGCGTCGCGCCCATCCACAGGATGCGACCGCCACCCAGCAGCAGGTGCTGCATTCCCAGCGGTTCGGGCGCAAAGACCTGCGCATTGCGGAGCAGCAAGAGATTCATCGACGCAGCGTGACGACCCCCCGCGGCGGCGTCAAGCCATGCCGGATGCCACCTCGACCAATCCGGCCACGGCGGCGACAATGGGCGATGAGCCTTCGATCGTCCGCGCCGCCCACCACCCCGGTGATCCTCCCATGACCCCCATGCCCCAGCGCGAACCCCGGCATGCCGGCCTGCGGGTCATCGCGATCTACGAGATCGTCAAGACGCTGTGCCTGCTGCTGGTGGCGGGGGCGGCGTTTCATTTCTACCACGAACAGAATTTCGATCGACTGGTGCACTGGCTGGAGCATCTTTCGCTGGCCGACAGCAACGGCTTGCGCTGGAAGCTGGTGGAACTGCTGCATGAGTTCGGGCCAAACAAGTTCGTGGCGGTGGGGCTGGTCGCGCTCGGTTACGCAGTGCTGTTCGGCATCGAGGGCGTCGGCCTGTGGCTGGGCAAGTACTGGGCCGAATGGTTCACCGTGATCGCCACCGGCTCGCTGATCCCGCTGGAGCTCTACGAGACGCTGTACCACTTCGGCTGGCTGAAGCTGGCCACGCTGGTGGGCAACGTGGCGATCATCATCTACCTGGTGCGCATTGCGCTGCAGCCGCGAAACGCGGGACCCGGCTTGGTCAGGTAGTTCGTTGAACTACACCAACAACATGTCCGTGTGATTCGAACAAAGGCGTTTCGTCCTCCTGCGGAGGGCGAGTCACTTCTCTTGAATCGCCACGCACACGTCAGGAACGTGTGCGAACAGCGCAGCTGGCCCGAAGGGCGCAGGGCAGGATGCCCGGAGTAAGAGAAGTAACTCGCCCTCCGCAGGAGGACGAAACGCTTTTGATCCAAATAATAACTCCGACGCGGTGACAGGCCAGATCCAACACCCCCTCACACCTCGTGATGCACCGCCTCCGCCGGCAGCGTAACCACCTCCCCCTTCGGCGGCAGCAGCTCGACCAGATACATGGCGGCGAGGATCAGCCCACCGCCAACCAGCATGCGCCAGCTCAGCACATCCACGCCGAGCAACACTGCAAAGGCCGCGGCGAACACCGGCTCAGTGGTCATCACGATCGCCGCGCGCGCCGCCGGCAGGTGCGATTGCGCCCAGGTCTGCATCAGCATCGCGCCGGCGCCGGCGATCAGCGCCATGTACAGCACGGCGAACCACGCGCTGCGATCGGGCGGCAGCACCGGGCCATGCGGTGCGGTGGCGAGCAGGCACACCGCGGCGATCGCCACCATCTGCACCGCCGACAGGCCGAACGCCTCGCCCTGCCGCGACCACTGACCCAGCAGCACGATGTGCAGCGCGTACAGCGCGGCGGAGGCCAGGGTCAGCCACACGCCCAGATCCACCGACACGCCGTTCAACGACAACAGGCCCAGGCCGAGGGTGGACAGCAGCACTGCCACCCACACGATCGCGGCCATGCGCTGGCCGAGCAGCAGCATCGCCAGGATCGGGGTGAACACCACATACATGCCGGTGGCGAAACCGCTCACGCTGGGCGCGATCAGCGACAACCCCCAGGTCTGCAGCAGCTGGCCGGCACCGTAGATCACACCCAGCAACAGGCCGAGCAGCGCCTGCCGGCGACCGAGCCGCCACACCGGGCGGGCGAACAGCAGCAGCATCGCCGCGGCGGCGATCACGAAGCGCACGGCGAGGAAATCCGCCACCGGCATGCGGCCGACCACGTCCTTGATCAGCACGAAGGTCGAGCCCCATACCGCCGTCATGGCGACGAGGCCGAGGGTGGCTAGCATGGTGAGGCCGCGGCGGCTGGCTGGCATGGGTGAGTGTCGAGAACCGGGGGAGGCGGGCACGTTAGCGCAATTGTGCCGACAGGTGGCGCGCCTCAGTCGTCGTCGCGAGCCGCCGTGGTCCGGCCTGCCTTGAACAGCAGCAAACGCCACAGCTGGCCAGGGATCTGCAGCACGAAATGCATCCAGATGCCCAGCCACACGACGGCCGAAACCAGTCGATTGTCGGCCGCCGGATCGTGCTTGCGAAACCATTGCCACATGCCGCGATGCTTGTGCCGGCTGACGAACACCGGCCGATGCCGGCTGGAGCTGCCCTTGCCGTGGTGCACGCGGATGTCGCCGGCAAGCAGCACCTGGTAGCCGATGTCGCGCACGCGGCGGCACAGGTCGAGGTCCTCGCAATGCAGGAAGTAGTCTTCGTCGAAGCCGCCCATGCGCTGGAACAACGCGCGCGGCATCAGCATCAGCGCACCGGACACCGCCTCGGCCTCGATCAGCCGGGGCGGGATCGCCTCGCCCACGTTGATCTTTTCGCCCGGCCGGTTGAGCAGGCTGTTGAGCGAACGCTGCAACAGCGGGTCGCGCCGCCACGAGGCCGGGTCGACGTGACCCTCGGCGTCGCAGACCACCGCGCCAATCAGGCCGACCTTGGGCTTGCCGGCGAGCAGGCCGACCAGCCGCTGCAGGTCGCCGTCTTGCAGAATGCAATCGGGGTTCAGCACCAGCAGTGCGTCACCGTGCGCCTGCTGCGAAGCCTGGTTCACCGCCGGGCCGAAACCGAGGTTGTGGTGGTTGTAGATCACCTTCAGCCTGTGGTCGTGGGCGTGCGCGCGCTCGATCGCCTCGGGTATGCCGTCGTGCGAATCGTTGTCGACCAGCAGCAGTTCCAGCGACAGCGTGCTGGCCAGGATGCTGCGCACGCAGTCGCGCAGGGCCGGTCCACTGTCGGCGGATACCACGACCACGCTGAGCGGAAGCACGAACGGCGAGCGATGGAAGGCGGGGGTATCCATCTGCCCAGTATGCGCGGAGACGGGTGATCGGAAAACCTCGTGCGTCGATGTGACCCGGAATGCTCGCCGCGCGTGACGGTCAGTCGTCGTCGCCGTCTTCGCCAAGCACGGCCGGCAAGGCCAATGGCATGGCGTTTTCGCCGCGGCTCAGCCAGGGCTGCTCGCCATCCCAACCCGCCAGTTGCCAGCCACGCAGAAGATGCCGACGCTCGCGCTGGCGATCCCACAGCAGCAGCTGGCGCTCGTCGCGCAGGTGCGCAATCAGCCAGCGCCCGGACGGACTGAAGGCCAGCGCCGAGCCGACCTGTTCGATGCGTTCACCGCCGGCGAAGCGACAGCTGCCGGCGGCGCACAGCACCTGGCCACCCAGCGGATCGATCAGCGGCTCGCCGACCGGCTGCCATTGCACCGGCTGCAACTCGATGATCCGCGCTGGCGGTTCGCTCGACGCCAGCGCCAGCTCGGGCCACTCGGCCGACGGCGCAGCAGCCGGCGCGCGGCGCCGTTCGCGGTCCAGCCATGCTTCCAGTCCGGCCAGCAAGGTGTACCCGGCGAGTGCGCCGAGCAAGGCCGCGCCCCAGGCGAAAGCATCGCCACCCAGGCTGCGTTGCAGCGCAAACAGCAGGCCAGGCAGGCCCCAGCGCAAGCCCCACCGGATCAGCGCGACGTGCGCGACGGCCAGCCGGTGCTGCAGCAAAACCACGACCGCAACCAGCGCGAGCAGCAGCGGCAAGCCCAGCCACCACGGCAGCAGCGCCAGCAACAGCAGCCACGCCGCCATCAGCAGCAGGTTCCACGTCAACCCGCGGCGCCGGGCCATCGCTCAGCGCCGCATCACACGATGGGCGATCAGCCGCACCACACGCGCGCGTTGCGGAACATGCGCATCCACGGTGAATCCTCGCTCCACTGTTCCGGATGCCAGCTCAACTGCACGCTGCGGAATACCCGCTCGGGGTGCGGCATCATGATCGTCACGCGACCATCGGCGGCGGTGAAGCCGGCCAGGCCGCCGGGCGAACCGTTGGTGTTGAGCGGGAAGTTCTCGGTCGGCTTGCCGCGGTTGTCGACGAAGCGCACCGCGCCGTTCGACTTGGCCGGGCTGCACACCTGCGGAAAGCTGACCCGGCCCTCGCCGTGCGCCACCGCCACCGGAATCCGCGAGCCGACCATGCCCTTGAAGAACAGGCTCGGCGTGTCGAGGATTTCCAGCGTGACCAGGCGCGACTCGTACTGTTCGGACGCATTGCGCAGGAACTTCGGCCAGTGCTGCGCGCCGGGAATGATTTCCTTCAGCTGCGCCAGCATCTGGCAGCCGTTGCACACGCCGAGCGCGAACTTCGTCGGGTCGGCGAAGAATGCGGCGAACTGCTCGCGCAGCAGCGGGTTGTAGAGGATCGAGGTGGCCCAGCCACGACCGGCACCGAGCACGTCGCCATAGGAGAACCCGCCGCACGCCGCGAAGCCGCGGAAGTCGGCCAGCTTCACGCGCCCGCTGGCCAGATCGGACATGTGCACGTCGACCGCGTCGAAGCCGGCGCGGGTGAATGCCGCCGCCATTTCCACCTGGCCATTGACGCCCTGCTCGCGCAGGATCGCGATGCGCGGGCGCTTGCCGCTGGCGATCAACGCGGCGGCCACGTCCTGCAGCGGGTCGAAGCTGAGCTTCGGGCTGATGCCCGGGTCGGCATCGTCCATCCGCCATTCCAGTTCGGCGTCGGCGCTCTGCGGGTTGTCGCGCAGGCGCTGCATGGCGTGACTGGTCTCGTTCCACGCCTTGTACAGCGTGCTCCAGTTCCACTTGAACAGGGTCTCGTCGCCGAGGAACAGCTTGATGCCGAGCTTCTCCTTGGGTCGACCGATGCGGTAGCTGAGGCCGGCCAGGCCGTACTTGACCAGCAGCGCCTCGAACGCCTCGCGGTTCGCCTCGGCCACCTGCACCACCGCGCCGAGTTCCTCGTTGAACAGCGCGCGCAGCGTCGCCTCGGCCCAGCCGTCCAGATGAAGCTCCAGGCCGCAGTGACCGGCGAAGGCCATCTCCATCAGGGTGGTGATGACGCCACCGTCGGAACGGTCGTGGTACGCGAGCAGCAGGCCGGCGGCGTTCGCTTCCTGGATCAGCTCGAACAGTGCCTTGAGTCGTTTCGGATCGTCCAGATCCGGCGGCACGCCACCGGAGCGGTTGAACACCTGGGTCAGGCAGGAGCCACCGAGCCGGTCGCGACCGGCGCCCAGGTCCACCAGCCACAGCTCCGAATGACCGCGATCGAGCCGCAGTTGCGGCGTGAGCGTGCGGCGCACGTCGGCGACGCGGGCGAAACCGGTGATCACCAGCGACACCGGCGACACCGTGTGCTGCTCCCTCTCGCCGTCGTGCCACACCGTCTGCATCGACAGCGAGTCCTTGCCGACCGGGATCGAGATATCCAGCGCCGGGCACAATTCCATGCCCACCGCCTTGACCGCGTCGAACAGCGCGGCGTCTTCGCCCGGATGACTCACCGCCGCCATCCAGTTTGCCGACAGGCGGATCTCCCCCAGACTGTCGATCGGTGCGGCAGCCAGATTGGTGATCGCCTCGCCCACCGCCATGCGCGCTGCATCGGCGCTGCTGAGCAGGGCCACCGGCGCGCGCTCGGCCATCGCCATCGCCTCGCCGGCGTAGCCGTCGAAGTCGGCGATGGTCACCGCGCAATCGGCCACCGGCACCTGCCACGGACCGACCATCGGATCACGATGGTTCAGCCCACCGACGGTACGGTCGCCGATGTTGATCAGGAAACTCTTGCTGCCCACGGTGGGCAGGCGCAGCACGCGCAGCAAGGCTTCGTCCATGCCCACGCCGGACAGGTCCGGCACCAGGTCGATGCGCGGCTTGACCCGCTTCGCATCACGATGCATTCGTGGCGGCTTGCCGAACAGCACGTCCATCGGCAGGTCGATCACGGTCAGCTCGCGACGCGGATCGGTCAGCACCAGCTGGCGTTCGGCGGTGGCGTCGCCGACCACCGCATACGGGCAGCGCTCGCGCAGGCACATCGCCTCGAATTCGGCGAGGTCTTCCGGCGCAATGGCGAGTACGTAGCGCTCCTGCGACTCGTTACTCCACACCTGCATCGGCGACAGCGAAGGGTCGTCGCAGGGAATCTTCGACAGGTCGATCACGCCACCCACGCCGGCGTCGTTCAGCAGCTCGGGGATCGCGTTGGACAAGCCGCCGGCGCCCACGTCGTGCACGCTGACGATCGGGTTGTTGGCACCACGCGCGCAGCAGGCGTCGATCACCTGCTGGCAGCGCCGCTCCATCTCGGCGTTGTCGCGCTGCACCGAGGCGAAGTCCAGCTCGGCGCTGGAGGCGCCGCCGGCGACCGACGAAGCCGCGCCGCCACCGAGGCCGATCAGCATCGCCGGGCCGCCCAGCACGATCACCTTGTTGCCCGGCTGCACCGCACGCTTCAGCACATCGCCGGGGCGCAGGTTGGCCAGGCCGCCGGCCAGCATGATCGGCTTGTCGTAGCCGCGGCGGAAACCGGGCTGGCCGGGCAGCTCGGTTTCGTAACTGCGGAAATAGCCGCCCAGGCACGGACGGCCAAACTCGTTGTTGAACGCGGCCGCACCGAGCGGGCCGTCGCGCATGATCTCGAACGCGCCGGCCATCCGCGGCGGCAGCGGACGCTGCACTTCCCACGGCTGCGGATGGCCGGGAATGCGCAGGTCGGAGACCGAGAAGCCGGTGAGCCCGGCCTTCGGCTTGCCGCCACGACCGGTGGCACCTTCGTCGCGGATTTCGCCGCCGGCGCCGGTGGCGGCACCCGGCCACGGCGCGATCGCGGTGGGATGGTTGTGCGTCTCCACCTTGATCGCGAAATCGATGCGTTCCTCGTGGCCACGCCACACGTCATCGGCCGGATCGGCCAGGAACCGCTTGCCGGTGCTGCCCTCGATCACCGCGGCGTTGTCCGAGTAGGCGGACAGCGTATGCGCCGGCGAATGCTGATGGGTGTGCTTGATCATGCCGAACAGGCTCTTGTCCTGTTCGGTGCCGTCCACCGTCCAGCTGGCGTTGAACACCTTGTGCCGGCAGTGTTCGGAGTTGGCCTGGGCGAACATGAAAAGTTCGGCGTCGGTGGGATCACGACCCAGTTCGGCATAGCGATCGACCAGGTAATCGATCTCGTCGTCGGCCAGCGCCAGGCCCAGCCGCGTGTTGGCCTCGGCCAGCGCGGCCTGCGGCTGGTCGCCCAGCACCACGTAGACCAGATCGCCGGGCGAGCCGGCCAGGAACAGGCCTTGCGCGTCCTCGATGCGGGTCAGCACCGACTGCGTCATCGCATCGTGCAGCTCGGCCATGATCGCGGCGTAGTCCGGTGCATCAGACGGCGGCAAGCCGGAGAGCTGCCAGGCCAGACCGCGCTCGACGCGGCGGATGTCGAAGCCGGCGCCATGCACGATGTCGGTCGCCTTGCTCGACCACGGCGAAATCGTGCCAAGCCGCGGCACCACCCACAAGGTGGCCGGCTCCGGGGCGGCGTCCTTCGCTTCCAGCACGGCCAGCAGGCGCTGACGCAGCTCGCCTTCGGGCGCGCTCTGGGCGTCGATGAAATAGACGAACCACGACGCCTGCACGCGCACCCCATGATGCAAGGCATCAAGGTGGGCGTTGAGGCGTTCGAGGCGGAACGGCGAGAGGGCGCTCTGCCCGTCGAGTGCGATCATGCGGGGAACGGCGCTATTCGAGGGAAACGCCTATTCTAACCCATGCTGCAATACGGCATCGTTCTCGCTCCTCCCCTGCCTGCAGGGGAGGTTGGGTGGGGTCGCTCTTGATCCTGCCGCAAAGAGCACCCCACCCCAGCCCTCCCCTGCCTTGCAGGGGAGGGGGACAAGCCCGCAGCGTCAGCCGCCCTGCTTCAGCGCCTGCAGCAGTTGTTCCGGCGTCACGTAACCGCCCAGCGTGCGGCCATCCGGGCCATAGATCGCCGGGGTGCCATTGACGCCCAGTCGCACGCCCAGGTTGAACTGGTCCTTGACCGGGTTGCTGCAAGTCGCCACCGCCTGCGGATGGCCTTCCTTCGCCGCGGTGAACGCGGCCTTGCGATCCTTGGCGCACCACACCGACACCATCTCGGTATAGGTCGGCGTGGGACTGCCCGAGGTGGTCACCAGGCCCTCGCGCGGCCACGCCAGGTATTCCACCGCGATGCCTTCCCTGTTGAAGTCCGCGATATGTTCATGCAGCGCGCGGCAGAAGCCGCAGTTGACGTCGGTGAACACGGTCACCGTGTATTTCGGGTTGGCCGGCGCGTAGATGATCCGCTCCGACGCCGGCACCTTGGCCAGCTCGGCCTTGCGGAAACGCGCCCAGGCATCGTCGCTGGCGTTCTGCTTGCGGCCCAGGTCGATCAGGTCGCCGTGCATCATGTACTTGCCATCGGTGCTGACGTAGAGCATCTGGCCCGAGGCGATCACCTGGTAGAAACCCGGCATCGGCGCCGGCTCGATCACGTCGATCCGGATGTTCGGCGCCAGGCTGCCGATTGCCTTCTGCACCATCTCGCGCGCCGCCGGCGTCACTGTGGCCGTGCCCGCCGACGCCGCATCGTTCTGGACGGCGCAGGCACTCAGCGAAAGACCACCGAGACACAACACCAGCAACAAGTTCTTGAACATCTCGATCAACCTCGTTGATACGGGCCGCACGGATGCGGATGGGTCGAGCATCATCGCACAGCCGCCTGAATGCCACGTTTGACCCTGGTCACGACCCTGACAGGCCGGCCGTTACCGTGGCAGGCCGCGGAGACGGCAGCATCATCCCCGCGGATGATGCTGCGCATGCAGCCGTTTCAGTCCCTCCTTCGCCACCAGCGTGTAGATCTGCGTGGTGCTGAGCGAACTGTGGCCAAGCAGCATCTGCAGCGCGCGCAGGTCGGCGCCGTGGTTGAGCAGGTGGGTGGCGAAGGAGTGGCGCAGCACGTGTGGCGAGATGCGTTTGGGGTTGATGCCGATGCGCAGCGCGTAGCGCTTCACCAGGGTCCAGAACATCTGTCGGGTCATGCCTTCGCCGCGCTGGCTGAGGAACAGCGCGAGCGGTTGGCGGCCCTTGGCCAGGATGGGCCGGGCATCGCTGAGATACGCGGCGATATGCGCCAGCGCCTCCTCGCCGACCGGCACCAGCCGGTCCTTGCCGCCCTTGCCGGTGACCCGCAGCACGCCCTGGCGCGTGTTAAGCGCGGCCAGCGGCAGTTCGACCAGTTCGGATACGCGCAGGCCGGAGGCGTACATCAGCTCCAGCATGGCGCGATCGCGCCGGCCCAGCGTGGTGGTGGTATCGGGCGCCACCAGCAGGCTTTCGATCTCGCGTTCGGCCAGCGCCTTGGGCAGGCTGCGCGGCAACTTCGGCCGTTCGATCAGCAGCGTGGGGTCGGCGAAATCCGGCTCGTTGCGCGCGAGGAAGGCGTAGTAGCGACGGAACGCCGACTGCCGCCGCGCCAGCGAGCGCACCGCGACGTGCTGCGCGCCGTGATAGGCGGAAATATCTTCGCGCCGCGCGTTGCGCAGGGTGCGAGCCCGCCCAGCCAGCCAGCGCGCCAGTGCCTCCAGGTCGCGCCGGTAGGCCTCCAGGGTGCGCTCGGCCAGGCCGTCCTCCGACCATACCCGCTCGACGAAGGCGGCGATGCTCTGGCGGTCGGCTTCGGCGATACTGGCGGGGTTCTCTTCCTTTTCCATGCGCTCGATGCTGGCCATTGCGCGCGCACTACGCAAGCGACCGGACACGATGCCCGCAGACTTCACCCTCACCGACACTGCCGACGCCCCCTGCCCACTGTGGCGCCGCCTGCTGGCGCTGGTCTACGACGTGCTGATCGTGGTGGCGATCGTGATGGTGGTCGGTCTGCTGTGCCAGCTGGCCACCGGCGGCGAGTTGATCCGCACCGGCGCGAAGACGGTGGTGCCGCTGTGGTACCAGGCCCTGCAGGGCGTGGTGGTGTCGGCGTATTTCATCAGCTCGTGGCGGCGTGGCGGACAAACGGTAGGCATGCGGCCATGGCGAATCCGCGTGACCCGCGACGACGGCGGCACGGTGAGCTTGCAGCAGGCGCTGATCCGCCTGCTGGTGGCCGGCGCGCCGCTGGTGTTGTTGCTGCTGGCGCCGACCTTCGGCCTGCGCACCACGCTGTGGACCTTGCTGGTGGTGTGGGCGGGCTGGTTTGCCGTGGGATTGTTCGATCGACGCGGCCGTGCGGTGCACGACTTCGCCGCCGGCACCGAGGTGCGCCGGCTGGACTGAGTCGACGTCCGGCTTCACGCCAGGCTCAGCACCGCGAGGGTTAAATCCGTCGATGAGCCAAGCCCGCGCCGACGCCAGCCGCAGCGATGCCGACCTGATCCGCATCAATCGCGGTTTCTACGAATCGCTGTGGTCGGCGGCGCGGCTGATCGGGCCGGAACGCTTCAACACCTGGCCGCTGTCACGCGAGTTGGCCGCTGCCGCGCCGCGCCGCCTGGAAGTGGCGCCCGGACTGCGCCCGCGGCTGCCGCTGGGCGGCACCTGCTTCGTCGACCTCAGCCACGCCGCCTTGCGCCAATTGCGGGCCGGCGGCGGCACGGCGGTCCACGGCATGATCGGCCAGCTGCCCTGCGCCGATGCCAGCTTCGATCTGGTCTGCGCGCTCGACATTCTCGAACACGTGGCCGACGACGATGCCGCGCTCGCCGAACTGGCGCGGGTCGCCGCGCCCGGCGCCAGCGTGCTGCTGTCGGTGCCGCTGCATGCGGCGGCGTGGACCGCCTTCGACGAGTTTGTCGGCCACTACCGCCGTTATGAACCGGAGCAGATCACCGCCCGCCTGGCCCGGCACGGTTTCCAGCTGGACAGCAGCGCCGTCTACGGCATGCAGCCGAAGTCATCGCGCCTGCTCGAGCTCGGCCAGTGGTACCTCACCCATCAGCGCGAACGCGCCATGTGGTGGTACAACCGGGTCTTCATGCCGCTCGGCCTGCGCTTCCAGAAACCGCTGCAATGGCGCGCCGGACTGGGCGACACGCACGGGGTCGATGAGCTGCTGCTGCGCTGCACTTACCGCCCCGGGGCGAGGCCAAGTCACTGATTGGCTTGGCGGCCACCGCCTGCCGCAGTGCAACACACACAGCGGAAACGGCGCTAAGATGGTTTCTTTGATCCTCGGTAAATACCTCTGATGCTGTATCAGATCCATGAATGGCAGCGCGCCTTCCTCGGCCCGTTGAGCTACTTCGCGCAGGCCAGCGCCGACATGCTCAACGACACCAGCAGCCCGTTCGCCAACGTGCCGGGCGCGCAGCGGATGGCCGCCGGTTACGAGCTGATGCATCGGCTGGGCAAGGATTACGAGAAGCCCGAATTCGGCCTCCACACCGCCACCGCGCATGATCACGAAATTGCCGTGATCGAGCGGGTGGCGCTGGCCAAGCCGTTCTGCCAGCTGAAGCGCTTCAAGCGCTTCAGCGACGATCCCTCGACCATCGAGAAGATGAAGAGCGATCCGGTGGTGCTGGTGGTGGCGCCACTCTCCGGCCACCACGCCACCTTGCTGCGCGATACCGTGCGCACCCTGCTGCGCGATCACAAGGTGTACATCACCGACTGGGTCGACGCGCGCATGGTGCCGGCTTCCGACGGTACCTTCGGGCTGGACGACTACATCGCCTACGTCGAGGATTTCATTCGGCACATCGGCGCTGAAAGCCTGCACGTGATCTCGGTGTGCCAGCCGACCGTGCCGGTGCTGGCGGCGGTCTCGCTGATGGCCGCGCGCGGTGAGGCAACCCCGCGCAGCCTGACCATGATGGGTGGCCCGATCGATCCGCGGCGCAGCCCCACCAGCGTCGACAACCTGGCCACGCAGCGGCCGCTGTCGTGGTTCAAGGGCAACGTGATCCACACCGTGCCGCCGAACTATCCCGGTCGCGGGCGCGAGGTCTACCCGGGCTTCCTGCAGCACGCCGGCTTCATCGCGATGAACCCGAGCCGGCACATGACCTCGCACTGGGATTTCTACCAGGACCTGCTGCGCGGCGACCAGGACGACGCCGAGTCGCACCGCAGGTTCTACGACGAATACAACGCCGTACTCGACATGCCGGCAAAGTTCTATCTCGACACCATCGAAAAGGTGTTCCAGCAGTTCCTGCTGCCACGCGGCATATGGAACGTGGCCGGCGAACGGGTCGACCCGTCGGCGATCAAGCGCAGCGCCCTGCTGACCATCGAAGGCGAGCTGGACGACATCTCCGGCCTGGGCCAGACCGAAGCGGCGCACGATCTGTGCAGCAGCATCCCGGCCAGGCGTCGCGCCCACCGCGTGATCGAAGGCGCCGGCCACTACGGTATTTTCAGCGGCCGCCGCTGGCGCGAAACGGTCTATCCGCAGGTGCGCGACTTCATCCGCCAGTTTGATCAGGCGGCGAAGTAACGCTGGCGGGTAATCCGCTGCGCGGCACGTTTCGTTGGTTTTCGAGCAAGAGCTTTCGCCCTCTTCCAGAGGGTGAGTTCTTTTTTTCGTTATGCCTGGAAGCAAAGGCTCAAGCGAAGAGCTTTCGTCCTCCTTCGGCAGCCGAAAGCTTTTGCTCTGAAACACACAACACGCGAAACACGTCACCCGCATCAGCCAGTGCGATTCCGGCCTTCGCCGGGATGACGACCGTCGGGTTGAGTGGCCTTCGCCGGGATCAACGTCGCGCGAAAAACTCGCGGAACGCGGTCGCGGTGCGCTCGATGCCGTCATCGTCGACATCCAGATGCGTCACCAGCCGCAGCGTCGGCAGATAGCCGATGCTGATGCGGATGCCGGCCTCGCGCAGATGGACGTCCAGATCGCGCAGGCGTTCGGCCGGCACGTCGATGAAGACCATGTTGGTGTATTGGCCAAGCAGGTCGATGCCGGCGATCTCGCGCAGGCGACCGGCGAGGTACGCGGCGCGATGGTGATCGTCAGCCAGCCGTGTCACATGATGATCCAACGCGTGCATCCCTGCCGCGGCGAGCATGCCGGCCTGGCGCCAGCCGCCGCCGGCGACCTTGCGCCAGCGGCGCGCCTTGTCGATCAGCGCGTGCGAGCCGACCAGCACCGAGCCGACCGGCGCGCCCAGTCCTTTCGACAGGCAGATCGACACCGTGTCGAAATGTCGGGCGATCTCGCGCGCCGGTACGTCGCAAGCCACCGCCGCGTTGAACAGGCGTGCACCATCCAGATGCAGACCCAGTCCGTGCGAACGGGCCAGGTCGTGCGCGGCGGCGAGATAATCCAGCGGCAGCGTGCGGCCGTGCCAGGTGTTTTCCAGCGCCAGCAGGCGGGTGCGGGCGAAGTGGGGATCGACCGGCTTGATCGCGGCCTCGATGCGCGGCAGCGGCAGCGTGCCGTCGTCGGCCTGCACGATCGGTTGCGGCTGGATCGAACCGAGCACGGCCGCACCGCCACCCTCGAACTTGTAGGTGTGCGCATCCATGCCGACCAGATATTCGTCGCCACGCTCGCAGTGGGCGAGCAGGGCCAGCAAGTTGGATTGCGTGCCGCTGGGCACGAACAGGCCCGCGTCGAAACCCAGCTCGTCGGCCAGCCGCCGCTGCAGCGCGTTCACGGTGGGATCCTCGCCATAGACGTCGTCGCCGACCGCGGCGGCCAGCATCGCCTCGCGCATCGCGGCCATCGGCCGGGTCACCGTATCGCTGCGCAGATCAACCCATTCCACGGCTCACCCCTGCTGTCGGCAAAGCGGACAGCTTGGCCGGATCCGGCGCCGTCGGCAAGCTGGCCGTGTTATTGCAGCAGCTGGTAATGCACCATCGCCCAGCCGGCCGAAGCACTCAGCTGGATGCAGGCCAGAAACCAGAAACCGAAGGCATCCTTGTGCCAGAAAGGCTTGGACATGACTCCCCCCCGAGAGTTGTGGATGGTGGAAGCAGGTCGCTTCCGTCCTGCGATGACGCGCGGCCAGCATCGCATCGCAGCGGCGCCGATTCGATAGCGGAGGGTGCCGGATCGGCGAGAGTGAGAACACAGTCACACTGCTGATGGGCAACAGCTCACGAACGAGTCCATCGCCGGACGCCCGGGTGCAGCGATCAGACCCGTCGGCGGAAATACAGCCAGGCGGCGAGCATCAGGATCAAGGCCGGCAACAAGTTGGCCAGCAGCGGCGGCATGCCGTAGACGGTGCCGAAGTTGACCATCGCCTGCTGCAGGAAATACCAGCCCAGCGCCAGCAGGATGCCGATGAACATGCGCTTGCCCAGGCCACCGGAACGCAGCGACCCGAACGCGAACGGCATCGCGCAAAGCACCAGCACCAGCACGTTGAACGGATACAGGGCGCGACCCCAGAACGCCACCGCATAACTGCCGGGACTCTGTCCGTTGCCTTCCAGGTAATCCATGTTGCGACGCAGGTCGCGCATGGAAAGGTACTGCGGCTGGATCACCGACTGCGCCAGCACCTGCGGGTTCAGGCTGGACTTCCACGGCAGTGCCGCTTCGGTGGTGGCGTGGGTGCCGGCGGCGTCGAGGGTGGTGATGCGCACGTCGTGCAGCATCCACTGCCGGCCATCGTGCTCGGCGGTCTTCGCCCAGGTGAAGCGATGCAGCTGGCCATCGCCGCTGAAGTTGAAGATGCGCAGATCGCTCAACTGCACCGTATTCAGGCCGTCGCGCTGCTGCAGCGAGGTGCCACGCGCATTGATCACGTCGTCGCCGTCGCGTGCCCACAGTCCGCTGCTGGTGGTCATGCCGAGGTTGCCGGACTTCATCCGTGCCTGCATCACCTGCGCCTGCTGGTCGCCCCACGGCGCCAGCGTCTCGCCCATGATCACCACGCCGACGATCAGCACCGCGACCACACCGACTGCCGATCCGGCGATGCGCAGCCGCGACATGCCGGCCGCACGCAGGGCGGTGAGCTCGCCGGTGCCGGCCAGGCCACCCAGGCCGAGCAGGCCGCCGATCAGCGCCGCGTTGCCGAACATCTCGTAGGCGCGGCGCGGGAAGGTCACCATCACGTAGGCCACCGCGTTGCTCAGCGTGTAGCCGTGCTTGCCGACGTTGCTCAGCTGCCGCAGCAGCTGGGTCACCGCATCGAAACCGGTCAACACCAGCCACACCATCAGCATCGAGCCGAGCACGCTCATCGCGACCAGCCGGTCGACCCGCTTGATGTTGAACACCGTCATGCCGGCACGCCTGCCTGCGCTGCAGAGAGCTTGCGCGGCGAATACTGTTTCCACAGCATCCAGCAGGCCAGCGCCAGCACCAGCGCATGCAGCGCCCACAGCGGCGCCTCGTTGTGCCAGTGGCCCTTGCCGATCTGCGCGCGGCCGAGCGCGAGCAATGTGTAGTAGAGATAGAAGGTGACCACCGCCAGCAGCAGCCGGCCGTACTTCGGTTCGCGCGGGCTTTGCCGCGACAGCGGCAGCGCGAGCAGCAACAGCACCAGGGTCAGCGGCGGTGCATTGGCACGCCAGGCGAACTCGGCGCGATCGTCCGGATTGTCGGACCGGAACAGTGCCCAGCTGCTCTTGGAGTGCGCCGGGTCGTCGCCCTCGTCGGCCTGCACGCTGGACAGCGAGGTGTCGTTGCGCTGGTACTGCATCTGCCGCCAGTTGTCGGTACCCAGCGGAATGTCGTACTGCCAGCCATCCTTGAACGCGATGAAACGACCGTCGCCGTTGCTCTCCTGATACAGCTCGCCGCTGGTCGCGCTGACCAGCTTCAGGTGCACCGGACCGTCCTTGTTGTCGCTCTGGGTCGCCACGAAGGTGCGTCCGAGCTTGCTGCCGTCGCGGCTGAGGCTGTCGACGAAGATGATGCCGCCCTTGCCCGGCAGTTCGGTGAAACGTCCCGCTTCGAGGCCGGCCGCGATCACCGAGCGGTTCGCCGCGGCCACCATCGCATCGCTGGTGCGCACTGCCCACGGGCCCAGCCACAGGGAAACCAGGGCGGTGATCGCCACCAGCACCGCGCCGAGGATCAGCACCGGGCGCAGCAGTCCGCGCGGTCCCATGCCCGACGACGCCAGCACGTGCATCTCGCTTTCGCGGTACATCCGCCCCAACCCCAGCAGCACGCCGATGAAGCTGGCCAGCGGCATCATGTTGGTCAGCCCGTCGAGCGTGCGCAGGCCCAGCACCTGGAACATCACGCTGGCCGGAAAGCTGCCACCGGCGACCTGCTGCAGCACCTTGGCGAATGCACTGCCGGCCACGATCACCAGCAGCACCACCACGGTGGCGGCCACGGTCTGCGCCAGCTCGCGCAGGAAATAGCGGTCGAGGATGCTCAGCATGCGATAAACTTGTCCGCTTGAACCGGCCCGGCGCGTGTCGCCGGCAAACCGCAAGTCTAGCCTGTCCGGCCACCAGCCGGGCCCATGCAGGAACCCTCCGATGACACTTCAGTTCAGCCTCGCCAGCGTTGCCCCCACCACCGTCGACAGCGCCTGCGTGCTGGTCGGCGTGTACGAACAGGGGGTGCTGACCAGCGCGGCTGCCCAGCTGGACAGCGCCACCGGCGGTGCCATCAAGCGCCAGGTGGAAAGCGGCGACATCAGCGGCAAGGCCGGCGCGACCACGCTGCTGTTTGCACCGACCGGCATCACTGCGCAGCGCGTGCTGGTGGTCGGCCTGGGCGCGCAGAAGTCGTTCGATGCCGCGCGCTATCAGAAGGTGAATATCGAAGCGGCCCGCGCGCTGGGCCGCCTGCCGGTGGCGAGCGCGGTTTCCTGTCTCACCGACGTGGAGGTGCCCGGCCGCGACAGTGCCTGGCGCGTGCGCATCGCCGCACTGGCCAGCGATTACGCGGCCTATCGCTACACCGCCACCTTCAAGCCGCGCGACAAGAACCGCCAGCCGGAACTGGCCGCACTCACCTTCGCCGCCGGTGATGAAGCCCGCAGCGGGCTGGAGCAGGCCGTGGCGATCGCCGAAGGCGTGCGCTTCGCCCGCGAGCTGGCCAACCTGCCGCCGAACATCTGCACCCCGGCCTATATCGCGGCGCAGGCGCAGTCGTTCGCCGACGGCCAGGACCAGGTCAGCTGCAAGGTGCTCGATGAAGTGGCCATGGAGCAGTTGGGCTTCGGCTCGCTGCTGGCGGTGGGCCGCGGCTCGGTCAACAAGCCGCGCCTGATCGCGCTGGAATACAACGGCGGCAATGTGGGCGACAAGCCGTATGCCCTGGTCGGCAAGGGCGTCACCTTCGACTCCGGCGGCATCAGCCTGAAGCCCGGCGCCGGCATGGAGGAAATGAAGTTCGACATGGGTGGCGCGGCCGGCGTGCTGGGCGCCTTCGTCGCGGCGGTGAAGATGGGGCTGAAGCTCAACCTGGTCTGCGTGGTGCCCAGCGTCGAGAACATGCCCGGCGGCGACAGCTATCGTCCCAGCGACGTGTTGACCAGTTTGTCCGGTCTCACCATCGAGGTGTTGAACACCGACGCCGAAGGCCGCCTGATCCTGTGCGATGCACTGACCTGGACCGCGCAGACCTACCAGCCGAAGGCGCTGGTCGACGCCGCCACGCTCACCGGCGCCTGCGTGATCGCGCTGGGCAAGCATGCCAGCGGCCTGATGAGCAAGCACGACGACCTCGCCGCCGAACTGCTCGCCGCCGGCGAGCAAACCCTCGACCGGGCGTGGCGCCTGCCGCTATGGGACGACTACCAGGCGCAGCTCGAGTCCGGCTTCGCCGACGTCGCCAACATCGGCGGCAAGAGCGCCGGTGCGATCACCGCCGGTTGCTTCCTGTCGCGCTTCACCGACGGCCAGCGCTGGGCGCACCTGGACATCGCCGGCACCGCCTGGGACGAAGGTCGCAAGGGCCTGGCCACCGGTCGACCGGTGGCGCTGCTGGCGCAGTGGCTCATCGACCGGAGCGAGAAGTGAGTGACGAGAAGTGAGAAGTGAGGGATAACAGTTTGAGGCATCATGCCCACTGCTCTTTTCTCGCTCCTCTCTCCTCTTCACTCACTCCTGTCTTATGCGTGCCGACTTCTACCTGATCGACAAGCCGCGCTTTCGCGAACAGCCGCTGTTGCTGGCCTGCGAGCTGGCGAAAAAGGCCTTTGCGGCGCAACAGCCGGTGCTGATCCTCACCCGCGATTTCAACCAGGCCGAGGTGCTCGACGACTTGCTGTGGGCATTCGACGACGACGCGATGATCCCGCACCAGCTGGCCGGCGACGATGACGACGAACACACCGCCGTGCTGATCGTGCCGCCGGGAGTGGATACGGCGGACCGGCCGCTGGTGATCAACCTGCGCGACACCTGCCCGGCCGGCCGCTACCAGCGTGTGCTGGAAGTGGTGGCGGCCGACCCGGCCGCGCGCGAGGGTTCGCGCGAGCGCTGGCGCGAATACCAGCGGCTCGGTTTCGACGTGCAAAAACACGACATGTAGTTCAGGCGGGAAGCTCTTGCCGTGGCGTCGTCCCCGGCACCACGCGCGCCAGTGCGGCGACCAGCTGTTCGCCGCTGACCGGCTTGCGCAGAAAGCCGTCCATGCCGACCCCGCGCGCCTTCGCCTCGTCGCCACGGCCTGAACGCGCGGTCACCGCCAGCAACGGCAGATGTTGCCCGGCGTGCTCGCGCTGGCGGATCAACCGCGCGATCTGGAAGCCGTCCACGCCAGGCAGGTCCAGATCCAGCAAGGCCGCATCGAACGATCCATGGGCCAGCTCGGTCAGCGCGGCCAGACCGTTGCCCACGTGCTTGACCCGATGACCTTCGCGTTCCAGCAGACCGCAGATCACCGTGGCCACGATCGGATCGTCCTCGACCAGCAGCAGGCGGTAGTGGCAGTCGGTGGCGGGCTCGCCGGTGGACGTGGCGGGCACCGGTTCGATCAGCGGTATGCGCACGTGGAACGTGCTGCCATGACCCAGCCGCGACTCGAGTTCGATCGTGCCGCCCATCATGTCGACCAGCTCGCGACAGATCGCCAGACCCAGTCCGCTGCCGACGCGCCGTTGCGGACTGTCGGCCTGCTCGAAGCGCTGGAACAACCGCGCCTGGCTTGCCTCGGAAATGCCGGGACCGGTATCGCTGACACTGCATAGCAGGCCATCGCCGAATCGCCGCGCATGCAAGGTGACCTGGCCGCGCTCGGTGAACTTCAGCGCGTTGTTGGCCAGATTCAGCAGCACCTGCTTGATCCGCAGCGCATCGCCCAGCCATTGCGAAGGGAGGTCGTCGGCCATTTCCAGCACGAACCGCAGGCCTTTGGCGTGCGCCAGGCCCTGCTCCAGCTGGGACACTTCGGCCAGCAGCTGGCGTGGATCGAAGAGCGACGGTTCCAGCTCCAGCCTGCCGGCCTCGATGCGCGCCAGATCCAGCGCGTCGTTGAGCAGTTTCAAGAGCATGCTGCCGGAGCGTTGCATGGCCTGGGTGTAGTCGTGCTGCAAGGGATTGAGCGGCGTGCTCAGCAACAGCTCGGCCATGCCCATCACGCCCGTCATCGGGGTGCGGATCTCGTGACTCAGCGTGGCCAGGAACTGGGTCTTCGCTGCACTGGCAGCCTCGGCCATCTGCCGCTGCTGCTCCACCATCGCCACGTGGTGGCGGCGCGCCAGCCGACGCCGCCAGATCCACAGGCCGAACCAGATGCCCAGCAATGCGATCAGCGCATAGCCAAGCCAGGCCCACCAGCGCTGCCATGGCGGCGCCTGCACCTGGATCTGCAACGGCTGGCGCAGATGCACCCACTGGCCATTCGCACCGGCCGCCTGCACTTCCAGCACGTAATTGCCGGCGGCCAGCCCGGTGAACTCGCGTTCGCCATGATTGCCGTTATCGATCCATGTGCTGTCAAGACCATGCAGGCGAAAACGATAGTGATTGGCCGCCGGATCGACATAGGAGAACAGCCGCGTCGCGACATTCAGGCCACGATCCTTCCAGCCCAGTTGAACCCCCTGCCGCTGCAGCGCCAGCTCTTGCAGCTTGCCGTCGCGACGCACGCTGACCCGGGTCACGGCCAGCGGCGACACGGTGGTGTTGTCACGGATCCGATCGGGGTTGAAGCCGACCACCCCGCCGAGCGTCGGCGCATACATGTTGCCATCGGGCATGACGGCGTATCCGCGGGAAAATTCGCCGTTGGCCAGGCCGTTCTGCAGGCCAAACGAGCGGAAACGGCCGGTGTCCGGGTCGAATCGCCACAGGCCGTCATGACCGAGCATCCAGACCCGCTGCAGCGCATCCACCTGCAGGTCGACCACGTTGACCGACGGCCAGCCGTGCGCCGCATCGATGGTGCGGTCCAGCACCAGCGAGTCATCCCGATAGTAGTAGTGCTCCAGGCCTTCGGGGCGCACCATCCAGACCCCGTCCTGGTCGAAATCGAACGCATTCACTGCGCGATCATTGGTGACTCCGGGGATCACCTCGAAGCGGTCCCGCTGCGGGGCCATGCGCAACATGCCGCCGTCGCTGGCATACCAGAAGGAACCGTCATGCATGGTCAGCTGACTGCCCCACAGCACGCGCTGGTTGGGCTGGTCCATGTCGACCCGGGTGACCGCCAGGGTGTCCTGATCGATGCGGAACAGACCTTCGCCGAAGGTCCGCGCATACATTCGCCCGTCCGGACCGGGCTCCACTTCCAGCGGATGCTTCAGCCAGTGGCCCTGCGGGTCGATGCGTTGCGGCAGCTGGCCCAGGGTATCCCGGTAGAGGGCGCCGCGTACGGCGATCCACAAGCGTTCCTGCGGGTCCTGGGTCATGCCGAGGACGTCGCCGCCGAGGCCGGACAACACATGCTCGACCTTGCCGGAGTGCGGATCGAGCTTGTCCACGCGACCGGAGCGCTCACCCACCCACACCCTGCCATCGTGGCCACGCGCCATCGCGGTGACGATCGAATCGCGCAGGCTGTCCGGGTCGTCCGGCACATGGGTGAAGCGGCTGGTGTCGTTCCAGCCGGGCGCGAGGTAACCCACGCCACCATCCAGCAGGGTCACCCACAAGCCGCCTTCGCGATCGACCAGCATCGACCACACCCAGGTGCCGGGCAGGTCGCCGTGCAGCACCGGCTGATCGGTCACCGCCAGCAACGGTGCCGAGGGGCGCATCTGCACGAACAGTCCATGCTGGGTACCGATCCACAAGCGACCGCCGTGATCGCGCACGCTGGCGAACACGTTCCCGTCTGGCGCACCCACGGCGGCCAGCGGCCGCGCCACGTCGTCCGTGCCGACCAGCAGCAATCCCCGCGTGCTCTCGACACGGATCTGCCCCGCCTCGCCACTGATATGCCAGGCATCGATCGGCAGGGCACTTCCGGCTTGCGAAACGCGATGCATGTGTCCGCCGACATCGCGGCGGAACAGGCCGCGGCTGCTGCCGATCCACAATTGTTGCCGGTCATCGATATAGAGCGCGGCGACCAGCCCGAACGCCGCCGGATCGGCACCGAGCAGATCATTGGACACGTGCTCGAAGCCGTGCCCACCCGGCAGCATGCGGTCCAGTCCGCGCACCGTGCCGACCCACAGATTGCCATCGGCGCCGGCGACCATCGACCAGACCTTGTCGCTGCTCAGGCTGGACGGATCATGCGAATCATTGCCCCAGTGCGTGAAGCGGCCGCTGGCCGCATCGTAGCGATTCAGCCCGGCTTCCAGCCCCGCCGCCCACAGCGTGCCATCGCGATCGAACAGCAAACTGGCAATGCCGTTGTCATACAGCGAACCGGGATCGTCGACGGCATGCCGGAAGACCTTGAAGTCGACGCCGTCGTAACGGGCGATGCCGCCCTTGGTGCCGAACCACATGGCACCATCGCGATCCTGTACCACCGCATACACGCTGCTGCTGGGCAGACCGTCCGTGGTGGCGTAGCGACGGAACTGCGGCGTGGGCAGCAAGTTGGTCGCGGGCAACTCCGTCGTCGCCGCAGCGACAACCGCCGGCGCACCGCCCGCAACCGCCGCGTTCAGACCCATGGCCCAGGCCAGCACGACTGCCGACAGCATCAGATTCCCCCCTCCGGCCTTGCACACTCACTCGCGACACCTTGCATGCGGACCTCTGATGCACGAAGCATGCAGCGGACGCGCGCTTGCACTGTGCCGGTGATGATGACAAAAGCATTCCGTCGTGGCGAGCGGCCGGCAAGCATCGCTCAGGCCTCGGCGGCCGGCGCGATCACCCGCGCCAGGGCGCCGCTCAGTTGCTCGCCGGTCAGCGGCTTGTGCAGGAAGCCGTCCATGCCGGCCTCGCGCGCCATCGCCTCGTCCTTGCTGCCCGAGCGCGCAGTGACCGCGACGATCGGCAGGTGCTGCCCCGGGTGTTCGCGCTGGCGGATCAGCCGGGCGATCTGGAAACCGTCGACGCCGGGCAGGTCCAGGTCCAGCAACACGGCATCGAAATCCCGTTGCGCCAGTTCGGCGAGCGCGGCCAGCCCGTTGACCACATGCACCACCGCATGCTGTTCGCGTTCGAGCAGGCCGCGTATCACGGCGGCCACGATGGTGTCGTCCTCGACCAGCAGCAGCCGGTAGCGACGATCGGCAGAGGGCGCCGCCGAGGACGGTGCAGCGGGCACCGGCGGCGGCGCCAGCGGCAGCCGCACGCGGAACGTGCTGCCATGGCCCAGCCGCGATTCCAGCTCGATGCTGCCGCCCATGATATCGACCAGCTCGCGGCAGATCGCCAAGCCGAGCCCGCTGCCGGCACGCCGCTGCGGACCCTCGACCTGCTCGAAGCGCTGGAACAATCGCGCCTGGCTTGCCTCGGGAATGCCCGGGCCGGTATCGCTGACACTGAACTGCAGGCCGCGCTCGATCCGCTGCACACGCAAGGTGACACTGCCGTGCTCGGTGAACTTCAGCGCATTGTTGGCCAGGTTGAGCAGGACCTGCTTGATCCGCAGCGCATCGCCCAGCAGCTGTGGCGGCAGGTCGGCGGCGACGTCCAGCACGAAGCGGATGCCGCGCGCGTGCGCCAGCCCCTGCTCCAGCTGTGCCACCTCGTTCAGCAGTTGCCGCGGGTCGAACGCGACCGGCTCCAGCTCCAGCTTGCCCGCTTCGATCCGGGCCAGGTCCAGGGCGTCGTTGAGCAGCTTCAGCAGCATCGTGCCGGAGCGCTGCATGGCCTGGGTGTAGTCGTGCTGCAGCGGACTGAGCGGCGTGCTGAGCAGCAGTTCGGCCATGCCCATCACGCCGGTCATCGGGGTGCGGATCTCGTGGCTCAGCGTGGCCAGGAACTGGGTCTTCGCCGCGCTGGCGGCTTCGGCCATCTGCCGCTGCTGCTCGACCAGCTGCATGCGGTGGCGCTGCGCCAGGCGCCGGCGCCAGTTGCGCAGGATCACGCCAACCGCAACGAGCAGCAGCAGCACATAGCCCAGCCACGCCCACCAGCGTATCCACGGCGGCGCCTCGACGTGCACCTGTACCGGCGTCGCCAGCGTGCTCCATTCGCCGTCCGCACCCGCAGCCATCACCTCCAGCGTGTAGTCGCCGGCGCCAAGCCCGGCGAATTCGCGCTCGCCATGGTTGCCGGTATCCACCCAGTTGCTGTCGAAACCGCGCAGGCGAAAACGATAGCGGTTGGCCGTCGGATCGATGTACGACGCCACCCGGGCCTCGACGTGCAGGTCACGGTCGCGCCAGTGCAGTTGCACCGGCTGGTCCGGTACCAGCGCCAGGATGCGGTTGTCCCGTCGCACGGTGACCCGGGTAAGCGTCAGCACCGGCGGCGCGCCGAGCTGCTTCGGCTTGCCCAGTCGCGCCGGCTGGAAGGCCATCACGCCGCCGCTGCTGGCGGCAAACAGCGTCCCGTCCGCCGCCAGCTCGATCGAGCCATTGGAGAACTCGGTACTCGACAGGCCCTGCGACGGTCCGAATTCGGTGAACTGTCCGGTCTTCGGATCGAACCGCCACAGCCCGGGGTTGGCGAACAGCCACAGCTGGCCCTGGTTGTCGAGCTGGATCGCCATCAGGTCAGCGGCGAACGGCTTGTGGCTGATGTCGACGCCGGCATCGCGTTCGGCGCGTCCGTCGGCATAGCGGTAATGCTCGATCGCGTGATCGGTGGCCGTCCAGAAACCGTCCGTGTCGAAGGTGAAGGCCAGGATCTCCTGACGCGGCACACCGGGAACGAAGGCCAGTCGCCGGCCCGGGCCATCGCCGCGCAGCAAGCCGCCAGCACTGGCGTACCACAGATGACCTGCCTGGAAACTCAGTTGATCATGGAAACGGCTGTTGGCCGGTGCATCCGTCGGCATCACCGAGGTCGCGATCAGGCTGTCGGGATCGATCGCGAACACGCCCTGACCCCACGAAGAGACATAGATGCTCCCGTTGTTCCCGACGGTGAGCGCCGTGGGCCGGTTGATGTGGCTCTGGCTCGCCTCGATGGTGGTCAGCTTGCCATGGTCGTAACGGTAGATTTCGCCCGGCCCGGTCATCCACAACCGCCCATGGAGGTCTTCCGCCAGCGATGCCAGGTTGCCGCGCAGGTCCTTCACCACATGACTGACCTCACCGGTGGCCGGGTCCAGCTTGTCGACCCAGCCATTGAAGCCGCCCACCCACAGCTGGTTGTCGCGGCTGCGCCGCACCGACAGCGCAGCGATGTTGGAGAGGCTGTGCGGGTCGTCGGGCACATGGGTAAAGCGGGTGAACCCGTTCCAGCCTGGCGGCAGATACGCGATGCTGGATTGATCGAAGGTGAACCACAGCCCGCCTTCGCGATCATGCAGCACCTGCCACAGGCGATCGCTGGGCAGGCCGCCGGGCAACAGCGGCTGCCCGACGATGTGCTGCAGGTGACCGCTGCCATCGTCCAGCCACACTCCGCTCAGACTGCCCATCCACAGCCGCCCCTGTGCGTCACGGGCGCTGCTGAGGATGCGCAACGACGCCAACTGGGGGTCGGCCAGCGGCCGCGCCACGCCATCGACGCCGATCAGCAGCAGGCCGCCTTCCAGTGCCACCCGCACTTCGTTGTCGTCGCTGTCGATATGCCAGACCATGCCGATATCGCCGCGAAACGCCGGATCCACCGGCACGCGCCGGATCGTGCCGTCAGGCTGGCGCAGGTACAGGCCATCGCGGGCGGCGATCCACAGCCGTCCATCAGCTTGCGCCAGTAGCGCACGGGTAGCGCCGAACGATGCCGCATGACCGCCGCCAGCGTCTCGGGTGACGTGATCGAAGCCGCTGCCGTCCATCCGCAAGCGGTCCAGGCCACCCTGCGTGGCGACCCAGATCTGGCCATCGGGTGTCTGTGCGATGCCCCAGACTTCGTTGTCGGCGAGGCTGTCCGGCTTGCCGTCATCGTGATGCCAATGCTGGAAGCGGCCACTGGCCTGGTTGTAGACGATCAATCCGGTCGAGACGCCGCCGGCCCAGATCCGGTTGTCGCGGTCGACGAACAGCGTGTAGGTCTGGTTGGCCGGCAGCGACGACGGATCGCCCATCGCGTGCCGATAGACCTTGAAATCAACCCCGTCGAACCGCACCAGTCCGCCGGCCGAACCGAACCACAGCAGGCCATCGCGATCCTGCGCCACCGCATAGACGGGCCCGCTGGGCAGGCCATCGGCGACACCATAACGGCGAAACTGCGGCGTCGGCAGCGGTGCGGTCGCGCGCGCCGCCACTGCCGGCGATGCGACCGGCACGGCTGGTGCAGAGCATGGCATCAGCCATGCCAGGACGATGCCTGCCATCCAGACCAGCCAGCTCGATCGGTTCCCCATATATCCCCTTGGCGAAACCGCGCGGAAGCGGGCCGGCGGCATCAACGACGTGATCGTCCCTGCACCCGATAGTGCCAAAACCCTCGTGCCAGTGCGAGCCGCGGCGGGCGAGCGCCGCCGGAAACCACCGATGCACGGTCGGCCGGCCGACGCAAGCTGGCTAGAATGCAGGCATGTCCCGACGCCTGCGATTGCTGTTCACCGCGTTAGCCCTGGCCACGCTGCTGTGGCTGTTGTTCGCTGCGGCCGAGCGCGCGCTGGCGCTGGCCCAACGCTTCCTTGCGCTGCCGAATTACCTGCAATGGACCCTCGGCGGCGTGTTGCTGGCTTTCGCCGCCGCCGGCTTGAGCGTGCTGTGGTGGTTGCTGCGTCCCCGCCGCAAACGCCGGCCGCTGCCGGCGCCTGATCGGGGCAGTCTGGAACAGCGCATCGGCCAGCTGCGCGAGCGCGGCGCGGACACCGACGTGCTGGTTTCCGAACTGGGCGAACTCGACCGACGCCGCAGCAATGCCCGAGTCTACGTTGCGCTGTTCGGCGAGATATCCACCGGCAAGTCGAGTCTGCTGCGCGCCCTCGCACCGCATGCGCAGATCGCCAGCGATGCGCGTGGCGGCACCACGCGCAAGGTCGACCACTACGACGGCACCCTGCCGGACGGCCGCACGCTGGTGCTGGCCGATGTGCCAGGCAGTCGCGAGGCCGGCGGCGAGGTGCATGAAACGATGGCGCGCGAGGAAGCCTTGCGCGCGCACGCGGTGGTCTACCTGTGCGCGGGCGATCTCAACCGCAGCCAGGTGGATGAACTGCGCTGGCTCGCCGACTTCGGCAAGCCGCTGCTGCTGGCGTTGAACAAGGCCGACCAGTGGAGCGAGTCCGACCGGGATCAACTGCTGGCTCGCCTGCGCCAGCACGCGCGCGGCATCGCCAGTGCCGTGCTGGCGATCAGTGCCGGTGGCAGCGAGCGTTACCAGCGCCGGCTCGCCGATGGCAGCACCGAGTCGGTCGAGCGCCAGCGCAAGCCGGCGATCGAACCACTGCTGCAAGCACTCCAACGGCTCACCGCACCCGGCGCCGAAGGGCTGGAGAACCTGCGCGAAAACGCCGTGCTGGCCGGCCTGCACCAGCGCACCGGCGCGCTGGAAGCACAGACCCGCGCCGAGCAAGCCGAGCGCATCGTGCGCAAGTACGCCCGCCGCGCGATCGTCGGCGCGCTGGCCGCGGTGGCGCCGGGCAGCGACCTGGTGATCCAGGGCGTGCTGGCCACCGGCCTCACCCGCGCGCTGGCCGAACTGTATGGAGTGAAGGTCAGCGACGTGCAGATCGAGGACTTCGTGCAGCAGGCGAAACTCACCCTGCGCACGGGCAGCTCGATCGTGCTGGCGGTCGCCGGCAACGCGCTGAAAGCCTTCCCCGGCCTCGGCACGCTGGGTGGCGGCGTGCTGCATGCGTTCGCCTACGCGCTGATTTTCGACTCGATGGGCCGCGCACTGGCCGCCTCGCTGGCCGAACGCCAAAGCCTGGATCAGGATGACGCCAGCGCCCGGCTGAAGGAACTGCTCGCCGATGCCGGCGGCAACCGTCTGCGCCAGCTGGCCGCGTTGACGATGGATGCGGTGCGCGAGCGCAACGACATCGACTGATCGAGCACCACCCAGGGACGGCCCATGCCAAAACCACTTCCGCCAGAAATGGCCCAGTTCTTCCATGCCGCCGGGATTGCCCGGGATGCCGATCGGTTGCCGCTCTGGGTGATGATCGCCATCGGCATCGCCACCCTGGGCGCGGGCCTCGCTCTCGAAGCGATCCGCTTCAGGCATGCTCGCAAGGTCATGGTCGGTTTTCGTGGTGGCGTGCTGCTGGGGCTGGTCGCCTCATCATTGACCGCCGGCCCGCTGGCGTACCTGTCATACCGGGTACTGAGCTGCGGCACGGTGAGATGCATGGGCAAGCACTGTCACGGCTACGACTTCACCGACCTCATGGGCCACCGGCATTACAGCTTCCAGCACTTCGTCTCGATGACGTTCCAGCCGGCCGTTTTCTGGATCAGCTACATGTACATCTTCCTTTTCACCGTGATCGCGATATACGCGCTGTCCGGATGCATCCGCTCCGCGGCGCACTGGCGCGAGCTGGATTGAGCACGACGGTCGTCGCCGCGTGCTCGCACATGCGCCGGCGGTCGAGAAAGCTCCGCATTGCGGTTCCGGCTACGGCGTACCTGCGAACGCGGCGCGCAACCAGTCGTGCATCAGGCGGTAGCTGCGGGCTGCCGCACGCTCGTCGTAGCGGCAGCCGGCCGAGTTCTCGCCGACTTCGGTGAAGCAATGCACCGCGTGGCCGATCACCACGAACTGCCAGTCGGCGGGGCTGCCGCGCATCTCGTCCATGAACTTGTCGGCGTCCGGCATGGTGCCCTTGTCGTCGGCGCCGTTCATCGCCAGCACGCGCGCCTTGATGTTCTTGGCCAGCGCCGGGTTGTCGGTGTCCAGCCCGCCATGGAACGAGACCACCGCGGCAACATCGGCGCCGCTGCGCGCCAGATCGAGCACTGCCGAACCGCCGAAGCAGAAACCGATCGCGGCCAGTTTCGACAGGTCGATCGGCGCGCTGCCCGCCTGCGCCTTCAACTGGTTCAACGCCAGGTTGATCCGCTTGCGCATCAGCGCGCGGTCGCCGTACAGCGGCTTGACCGCGGCCTGCGCCTGGGCGGCATTGCCTTGTTGCGGGCGCACGGTGGCGCCGTACATGTCGGTGAGCAGGATCACGTAATCCTTGCCGGCGATCATCTCGGCCTTCTGCACGGCCGTGTCATTGATGCCGTACCAGTTCGGCACCATCACCAGCCCCGGACGTTTCGCGACGGAGGCGTCGTCATAGACCAGCACGCTGTGGAAGCGCGCGCCGTCCAGGGTCCATTCGACCGGACGATGGACCATCTTCGCCTGCACGGCGAAACTCGAACCAGCCAGCAACAGCAGACAGCAAAGTCGGGCGATGCGCATGATCAATCCTCCGGTGAGATGGCCCCTCCCCCTGCAAGCAGGGAGAGGAGCAAAAAGTTTCAAAGTCCGGCGGCGTGCTCCGAGATGCGCCGCTTCAATGGTGCCAGCCGATCGAGCAGGCGCACGCCGACACCGCGCGCGGCGACCAGCGCCGGCGACTGCCATGCATAGATGCGCGCCAGCGCATCGAAACCCAGCGCATCCAGCGTGTCGGCGCTGCGCCGGCGGCGCGCATAGCGACGCAATACATGCGCCGCGCCGATGTCGCGCCCGACGCGGCGGGCGGCCAGCAGGGTGTCGCGCAGTTCGGCAACGTCGCGCAGGCCCAGGTTGACACCCTGCCCGGCCAGCGGATGCACCGCATGGGCGGCATCGCCCAGCAACACGAAACGCTCGGCCTGATAGCGTTCGGCCAGTTGCAGTTTCAGCGGGAACGCGGCGCGCGGCGTGCTGGCGACGATCCGGCCCAGCCGGAAATCGCTGGCCAGGCCCAGCTCGTCGAGGAAGGCCTGGTCATCCAGCGCCAGCACGCGCTGCGCCTCCGCCTCGGGCAGCGACCAGACGATCGAGCTGCGTCCATCGGCCAGCGGCAGCAGCGCCAGCGGCCCGCTCGGCAGGAAGCGCTGCCATGCCGTGCTTTCGTGCACTCGCTCGGTGGTCACGTGCGCCACCACCGCGCGCTGCGCGTAATCGCGGCCACGCGTGCCGATGCCGGCCAGCTGGCGCAGCGGCGAGGCGGCGCCGTCGGCAGCCACCAGCAGCCCGGCGGACAGTGTTTCGCCGGAGGTCAGCTCCAGCTGGATCCGATCCTCGCGCGCTTCGAAGCCTTTCACCTCGGCCGGACACAGGCGGCGCACGCCGGCTGCTTCCAGCGCCTGCCACAAGGTCCACTGCACCAGATTGTTCTCGACGATGTAGCCGAGCCGGTCGCGCCCTTCGCTGGCGGCATCGAAGTCGATCGACGCGCCGCTTTCGGCGTCCCACACGTGCATGTGCGTGTACGGGCCGACCCGCGCTTCGCAGATGGACGTCCAGACGCCCAGCTCGTCAAGCAGGGCCAGCGATGACGGCGCCAGCCCGACCACGCGCAGGTCCACTTCGGCCTGGGTATCCCAGGCCTTCGGCGCACGCGCTTCCAGCAGCGCCGTGCTGAATCCCGCCCGCGCCAGCGCCAGCGCGGCAGCGGCACCCACCATGCCACCACCGACCACGGCCACATCCAGCGCCGGCGGTCGACGGCGCGAAGGTTGTTCCTGCGCCGGGGTATTCATGGCAGGCGCTCCAGCACGGCGGCGGGTGGCTCGCCGCGAAAACCCATGCCGCGCCGCGCCAGCGCACGCCGCAGCGGCGGCAGCCGATCGCAGGCCAGCAACGCCAGCGACCGCAACGGCGCCAGCAGCGGTTGCGGCAGGCAGGCGAGTCGTACCAGGCCATGACTCATCGCCATGGTGCCTTCGCGGTCTGGTGCACGCCGTTCGGCGTAACGCGCCAACAGCGCGGCGGCGCCCGGATCGGCGGCCGTGGCCACCAGTTCGGCCAGGGTCAGCGCATCGCGCAAACCGAGGTTGAAACCTTGCGCGCCAATCGGATGGACCGTCTGCGCGGCATTGCCGACCAGTACCGCGCGCGGCGCGGTGAGCCGACTTGCGGCCACCCGGTGGATCGCATACGGCTGGCGCTTGCCCGGTCGGGACAGCCGACCCAGCCGCCAGCCGAAGCGGCGCTGTGCCAGTTCAAGGAAAGCCGCGTCATCCAGCGCCGCGATCGCTTCGGCTTCTTCGGTCGATACGGTGAGCACCAGCCCGCAGCGGCGCTCGGCCAGTGGCAGCAGCGCGATCGGACCGTCATCGGAAAACCGCTCATGCGCGCGATGGGCATGGTCGCGCTCGGGCGTGACCGTGCAGACGAACAGGCTTTGCCGGTAGTCGTGCTGTTCGGCATCGATGCCGAGCTGTGCGCGGACGAACGAATGCGTGCCGTCGGCCCCGACCAGCAACGGCGTATCCAGCTGGCGCACGCCATCGGCGGTGGTGATCTGCGCACGCCAGCCTTCGGCCAGTGGTTGCAGCGCGGACAAGGTGGCCGGTGCCAACCGGGTCAGATGCACGCACTCGTCGAGCCGACGCAGCAGCGCGGCGCCCAGCTCGCGTGCCGGCAGGGTCCAGCCGAGCGCGTCGACGCCCTGCTTGTCCGCATCGATGCGCGCACTGCCGAACTCGCCCGCGCGACTGACATGGATGTGCCGGATCGGCATGGCACCGGCAACCGCGTGGCGCCACACGCCGATCGACGCCAGACCGTTGACGGTGGCGCGCGCCAGCGCGAGGTTGCGTTCGTCGTAACTGGGCTGGGCGTCGGTCCGTGGCGCGGCGGCTTCGACCAGGGTGGCCGGTATGCCGGCCACGTCCAGCGCGATGGCCAGACTGGCGCCGACCAGGCCACCGCCGATGATCAATACGCCGGACTCGCTCATGACAGGGGATGCGGGCACATTCATGCGGTGATGATACGCGCTGAGGCTGCCTGCGTTGCAGTGCGTTGGGCTAGACTAGCGGTCTCGCAGACGTCCACATGGAACCCTCATGGTCAAGACACTGACCCAACGCCTTGGCATCCTCCTGGCTCTCGCCGCGGTGATGGCAGTTACCCGCATCCACCTGTCGTTGCTCCATCACAACGTGGAAGATGCGTCGTGGGCGATCTTCTTCCTGGCCGGCTTCTGGTTGCGTGGCGCCGGTCGCTGGGCGTTCCCGCTGCTGATGGCCGAGGCGGTGCTGATCGATTATCTGGTGATCAGCGGTCAGGGCATCGATTTCTGGAGTCACTACTGCGTCTCGGTGGCCTACTGGTTCCTGATTCCCTCGTATTTCAGCCTGTGGCTGGGCGGCAGCTGGCTGGCGAAGCATCAGGTCGGCCTGCGCCTGCCGACACTGGGCATGGCTGCAGTGGCGCTGGTGGTCAGCTGGGCCGTGTGCTACCTGGTTTCCAACGGCAGCTTCTACTGGCTCAGCAACAGCGTGCCGCTGCCGCGCAGCGCCGCCGCATGGTCCGCCAACCTGCTCGACTGGTATTTGCCGTTTCTGCAGACCACGGCCTTGTATGTCGGCCTTGGTGCCATCGTGCACGTGCTGGTCATCCAGGTCGCTCGCGCCGTGAAGCAGGCTGACCAGCCCACGCTGCCGCGCTGAGCCAGCGCGCCGAATCACCATGGGCAACCGGCTCTCGAAGATTTACACGCGCACTGGCGACGATGGCAGCACCGGTCTCGGTGATGGCTCGCGGACAGGCAAGGATTCTCTGCGGGTCACCGCCTACGGCACGGTGGACGAACTCAACAGCACGATCGGCATGCTGCTGGCCGCCGATGGCGTCACCCACGAGGTACGCGAGGCGCTGACCCAGGTGCAGCACGACCTGTTCGACCTGGGTGGCGAACTGTGCATTCCCGGCATGGCGATGGTCGAAGACAGCGACATCGACCGGCTGGAATCGATCCTGGACGAGCTCAACGAACCGTTGCCGGCGCTGAAGGAATTCATCCTGCCCGGCGGCGGCATGGCCGCCGCCTGCGGTCACCTGGCGCGCACGGTGTGCCGCCGCGCCGAACGCGAAGTGATCGCGCTGGGCCGGGTCGAAGACATCCGCAGCCAGCCACAGCGCTATCTCAATCGCCTGTCGGATCTGCTGTTCGTGATCTCGCGTGTGCTGGCGCGCGCCAGCGGCCACGGCGAGGTGCTGTGGCAGCACGAGCGCCGCCGCAAACCCAAGCCGTCCGCCTGAGCCGCCGCATGCTGCGGCTGTACACCCATTCCGCCTGCCTGCTGCACGATCCCGGAGCGGGCCACGTCGAGCGGCCATCCCGGCTGCGCGCGGTGCTGCAGGCACTCGATCACGATCGGTTTGCCGCGCTTGATCGCATCGAGGCACCGCTGGCGACCCGCGAGCAGTTGTTGCGTGTGCACGGCGCTGCCCACGTCAGCGAGATCCTGACCGGTGCGCCAGCGGGCGAGATGCTCGCCCTGGACCAGGACACCGTGATGGGCGCCGGGTCGACCGAAGCGGCGCTACGCGCCGCGGGATCGGTGGTGGCCGCGGTCGATGCGGTGTTTGGCGGAACCACGCGACGGGCCTTCTGCGCGGTGCGGCCGCCCGGCCATCACGCCACCGGCGACCGCGCGATGGGCTTCTGCCTGTTCAACAACATCGCGGTGGCGGCCGCCCATGCACTGGCCGTGCATGGCCTCAAACGCGTGGCGATCGCCGATTTCGACGTGCACCACGGCAACGGCACGCAGGACATTTTCGAGCGCGACCCGCGCGTGCTGTTCGCCTCCAGCCATCAATCCCCGCTGTATCCGGACAGCGGCCGCGAGGACGAGCGTGGCGTGGGCAATATCTGCAACAGCACGCTCTCGCCCGGCGCCGGCTCCCACGAATTCCGCGAGCTGTGGGACAGCGTGCTGCTGCCGCGGCTGCATGCCTTCAAGCCGCAGCTGGTGCTGGTTTCCGCCGGTTTCGACGCCCATCGCAGCGATCCGCTGGCCGATATCCGACTGGGCCACGAAGACTACGCGTGGATCACCGAGCGACTGGTTGCCCTGGCCGATGCGCACGCTGGCGGCCGACTGGTTTCCTCGCTGGAAGGCGGCTACGACCTGGCTGCGCTGGCGGCCAGCAGCGGTGCTCACGTCAGCGCACTGATGGATTGATGGGTGGCTCGACGCCTGGCCAGCCACCCCCGCAGGCTGAATCGCCAGCGTGCCAGGCGAACAGCCATCTGCCGTCGGAGGGGGCTTTCTGTTAGCTTAACGAGCCTTCGAAGCCGGCAGATTTCCCGTGACGCGCAAGCTACCTCCACGCCGCCTGTTGGCGGTCGCCGCCGCACTCGCCTTGATGGGCGGACAGGCTGATGCCAGCAATGACCGCAGCCCCGCCTCCGGCGTGGCCTCCGGGGAGGCCGCTCTGGCCTGCCCGCTGGGCTCGTTCCATTGCGCGCCGCGCCCGCTCAACTACGCGATGTGCCGGCCCAATGCGTTGCTGGAGTTCTACGATCCCACCCTGATGCGGGACAGCAGCGTGCGCGACACCAGCCCCACCCAGGTGCAGGCGCAGCACGTGGACAGTTCGAACCAGTCGGTTTACCACCTCAGTGGCGACGTGCGGCTGGAACGCGCCGACCAGCTGCTGCGGGCCGACCGCATCGACTACAACAACGGCAGCACCGATTACGACGCACGCGGCAACGTGCGCTATCAGGATGCCGGGCAGTTGCTGGCCGCTTCGCACATGCGCGGCAACACGGACGCCAGCCAGGGCGTCGCCAACGATGTGCGTTACCAGATGCTCGATGCGCGTGGCAACGGCACCGCCAGCCAGGGCCAGATGCTCGACGCGCAGCACACCCGCTATTCGCAGGCCACGTACTCCACCTGCGATGTCGGTCATCACATATGGGAGTTCCGCGCCAAGTCGATCACCATCGACAAGACCGCAGGCGTTGGCGTGGCGCGCGACGCCACCATGCGCATCGGCAAGGTGCCATTCCTGTACCTGCCGTACTTCAGCTTTCCCATTGATGATCGGCGCAAGAGCGGCTTCCTGTACCCGACCATCGGGCACAGCGGGCGGTCCGGCTACGAAGTCAGCACGCCGTACTATCTCAACCTCGCGCCGAATTACGACGCCACGCTCGATCCGCGCTACTACAGCGCACGCGGCGCGATGCTGGGCGGAGAGTTCCGTTACCTGGTGCCGGGCAGCGTGGGTCAGCTCAACCTGCAATACCTGCCGAAGGATCATGGCCAGAGCGACGGGTTGGCCGACACCCGGGGCGACTCGCGCTACCTGGTGCAGTTCTCCGACAGCACGCAGTTGTGGCAAGGCTGGCAGTTCGTCGGTTCATACAACCACGCGTCGGACAGCAGCTACCTGTACGACTTCGGCGACAGCCTGAGTCACAGTGCGATCTACACCCTGACCTCGAATGCCGCCATCGTCGGTGGCGGCAAGTGGTGGAACGCCTCCGTCGGCGGCACCATCTATCAGAACGTGAATCCGTTCGTTACCGATGCCGGGCTGCCGTACAAGCAGCTGCCCTATGCACGTTTCAGCATGGACGTGCCCGTGTCGAACTGGCTCGAATTCGGCCTGGACAGCGAGGCGGTTGCCTTCCGCAAGAACGGCTACGTCGAAGGTCAGCGCGAGGATCTCTATCCCTATCTGGCCGCCGACTTCGGCACGTCGGCCTGGTTCGTGCGACCGAAGGTGGCGTACCGCTACACCGCCTACCAGCTCGATGGCGGCTACCAGAACTATGGCTATTTCGGTCTGCTCGGCAGCGGCGAAAGCACGCCCTTCGGCGAAAAGTCGCCAAGCCGTTCACTACCGGTAGTCAGCCTGGATACCGGGCTGGTGTTCGACCGCAATGCCTCGCTGTTCGGCTCCAGCTATACGCAGACCCTGGAACCACGGCTCTATTACCTGTACGTGCCGTATCGCAACCAGAACGATCTGCCGCTGTTCAACACCAACGCGATGACGTTCGACTACTGGCAGCTGTTCTCGCCGAACCGCTTCTCCGGCGCCGACCGCCAGATGGATGCGAACAACCTCACCGCGGCGCTGACCACCCGCCTGCTCGACGAGGGCGGCGTGGAGCGGCTCTCGGCCAGCATCGGCCAGATCCACTATTTCAGCCCGCAGCGCGTGCAACTGCCGAACGGGCAGACCAGCGTGGTGCCAGGCACCGACTGGACCCATTCCGACTACGTGGCCCAGTTCGACCTGCGCCTCAACGACCGCTGGCGCCTTGCCAGCTCCTATCAGTGGAGCCCCAACAGCCGGCTCACCGACATGGGCGTGCTGGAGCTGCAACGGCGGATCGCCACCGACGGCATCTTCAACTTCTCCTACCGTTACCGGCGCGGACTGCTGGAACAATACAGCGCCTCCGTGGTCTACCCCGTATCCGAACGCTGGCGGCTGGTGGGATCGTGGACTTATTCGGTGAAAGACCGCCAGAGCATCGATGCGTTGGCTGGCGTGGAGTACGACAGTTGCTGCGTCGCCCTGCGGCTGGTCGGTCGCAGCTATGTCAACCAGGCCTACTACGGCTACGGTCCGGTCACGGCGGCTGGCAAGCTCGACCGGCGAGACAACGCGGTGATGTTCGAGGTGGTGTTCAAGGGCCTCGGTTCCACCGGTGGCCAGATCGACCCCCTGCTGCGCCGTGATATTCTCGGCTATCAATAAACACACTCGCTGCGGCGACCAGGCTTTTCACTGATGAAGCAAACCTTCGCATCCCTCTTGCTCGCGCTTGCGATCATGCTCCCGGCCCACGCCCAGCTGCTGACCCCGGCTGCCCCGGCCAGCCAGCCACTGGATCGGATCGTGGCGGTGGTCAACGACGATGTGATCCTGCAGAGCCAGCTGAACGACGCCGTGGTTTCGGTGCAACAGCAGTATGCCGGCCACACCGAACAATTGCCGCCGATGAACGTGCTGCAGCAGCAGGTGCTCAACCGACTGGTGCTGATGCGCCTGCAGATCCAGAAGGCGCAGGACCAGGGCATCCGGGTGTCCGATGCCGACATCGATCAGGCGATCCAGGGCGTGGCGCAGCAGAACCATCTCACGCCCGAGCAGTTGCGCACCGAGGTCGAGCGGGGCGGTGCCAGCTTCGCTGCCTTCCGCGAGCAGATCGGCGACCAGATCACCGTGCAGCGCCTGCACCAGAATGTGGTGCAGGATGCCGTTTCGGTGACCGACAGCGAGATCGACAACCTGCTCAGCAACCCGACCTACAAGGGCGGCGAAGTGCATCTGGCACACATCCAGGTCAGTATTCCCGGTGGCGGCGACGCGGCGGCCATCCAGGCCAGCCAGGCCAAGGCCGAGGCGGCGCTGGCCGCGATCAAGGGCGGCATGGATTTCAACGCCGCCGCGATCCGCTATTCCGATGCCTCCGATGCGCTGGACGGCGGTGACCTGGGCTGGCGCCGGATGGACGAAATTCCGCCCGCGTTCGCCGACACGATTGCCACGATGAAGCCCGGCGACGTCAGCCCGGCGCTGCGTGGCCCGACCGGCTTCCACATCCTCAAGCTGATCGGCCAGCGCGAGAACAGCCGCAAGATGGTCACCGAACTGCATGCCCGCCAGATCCTGATCCGGCCGAGCGAGCTGGTGACCCCGGCGCAGGCCGAGCAGAAGGCGCGCGACCTTTACCAGCGCATCGTCGACAAGCACGAAGACTTTGCCACCCTGGCCAAGGAATACTCCAAGGACGACACCTCGGCCAACGTCGGCGGAGACATGGGCTGGTTCGCGCCGCAGGCAGCCGGTCAGGCGATTGCCACGCAGCTCGCCCAGCTGAAGGACAACGAGGTGTCCAAGCCGTTCCAGAGCGATGCGGGCTGGCACATCCTGCAGCGCCTGGGCGAACGCCAGAGCGACCAGACCGTGCAGATCGAACGCGACCAGGCACGTCAGGCGATCGGTACACGCAAGTCCGAGCAGGCTTACGACGACTATCTGCGCGACCTGCGTTCCAACGCCTATGTCGACATCCTGGTACCCGAACTGCGCGGTGCGGACGACCAGGCCGCCGCCAAGTCGCCGTAGACGGGATTGCACGCCATGCCGCTGCCCCGGCTCGCGGTCACTGCCGGAGAGCCGGCGGGCATCGGCCCCGAACTGCTGATCCGACTGGCAGGCACGTCCTTGTCGGCAAACCTGATCGCCATCACCGACCGTGCGTTGCTGCAACGTGCAGCAGCGCGCTGCGGGCTGCCCGTCACGCTGGTCGATGACGATGGCAGCGACGCCACTGAGCGTCGGCCCGGCACGCTGCGCGTGCGGCATACGCCGCTGGCGGTCACCGAGGTTCCCGGTCGACCCGACCCGCGCAATGCCCGCCATGTGCTGGACACGCTGGCCGAAGCTGCCGACGGCTGCATGGAAGGCCGCTATGCCGGCGTGGTCACCGCGCCACTGCAGAAGGCCTCGATCAACGATGCCGGCATCCCTTTCAGCGGACACACCGAATTCTTCGCCGAGCGCGCGCATGCCGATGTGGTGATGATGCTGGCCAGCCCGGAATTGCGCGTGGCGCTGGCCACCACCCACCTGCCGCTGACCGCGGTGTCGGCGGCGATCACGCCTGCCGTTCTCACCCGCGCCCTGCGCATCATGCATGCCGAGCTGCAGGCGAAATTCGGCCTGGCGCAGCCGCGCATCGCCGTGCTCGGACTCAATCCGCATGCCGGCGAAGGCGGCCACCTGGGCCATGAAGAGATCGATACGCTGATCCCGGTCATGCAGACCCTGCGCCACGAAGGCATGCAATTGCTCGGGCCGCTGCCGGCGGATACCGCCTTCGTGCCGGCCCAACGCCGGCATTACGACGCGGTGCTGGCGATGTATCACGACCAGGCGCTGCCCGTGCTGAAGAGCGAAGCCTTCGACCGCACCGTGAACCTCACCCTCGGCCTGCCGTTCATCCGCACCTCGGTCGACCATGGCACCGCGCTGGACCTGGCCGGTACCGGCACCGCCGATCCCGCCAGCCTGATCGCCGCGGCCAACATGGCGCTCGCGCTGGTGCACCGGCGAGTAGAGAGGCGCGAGAAGTGAGTAAAAGCCGCCCGACACCTCTCTCGCTTCCCGCTCCTCATCACTCACTCCTGGCCTCATGAACGCGCGTCCCAAGAAAAGCTTCGGCCAGCACTTCCTGCACGACCGTCGCTACATCGATTGGATCGTCAGCGCGATCCAGCCTCGCGCCGAGGATTTCGTCGTCGAGATCGGCCCCGGCGAGGGCGCGCTGACCCTGCCCCTGCTGGCGGCGGCAGGCAAACTCACCGCGATCGAACTGGACACCGACCTCATCCCCGCCCTGCAGGCACGCGCCGCCGGTGCAGGTGAGCTGCATATCGTCCATGCCGACGTACTGAACGTCGACTTCAGCGCCATGGCGCACAGCCACGGCGTTCCGCGCCTGCGCATCGCCGGCAACCTGCCGTACTACATTTCCAGTCCGATCCTGTTCCACTGCGTCGAACATGCCGCCGCCATCCAGGACATGCACTTCATGCTGCAGAAGGAAGTGGTGGATCGCATGGCCGCCGAACCCGGCAGCAAGACGTATGGACGGCTGTCGGTGATGCTGCAACTGGCGTGCAGGGTGGAACCGCTTTTCGAAGTGCCGCCGGAAGCTTTCCGGCCGCCACCGAAGGTGGATTCAGCGGTGGTGCGTTTGGTGCCATTGCCACCGGACGAGCTGCACGATGCCCGGCCCGAGGATGTCTACAGCGTGGTCAGGGCGGCGTTCGGACAGCGCCGCAAGACCTTGTCCAACGCGCTGCGACAGCTGCTCGATGCCGATGCGATCCGCAGCGCCGACGTCGACCCGCGCGCGCGCGCAGAGACCCTGGCACCGGCTGATTTCGTGCGGCTGGCCAAGGTCTACGGCAAGCGCTGAGCGACCAGGTTGGGGCAACGCCACCCAATCGCGGCGGCAGGCCGTACAATCGCGACATGACTGAAAAACCTTCCTACACGATCGACGTGCAGGTCCAGACCCGTTTTGTTCCGGACCAGTCGAAGCCCGGTGACAATCGCTACGTTTTCGCCTACACCATCACCCTGCGCAACGCCGGCGCCATGCCGGCGCGCCTGCTTGCCCGACGCTGGATGATCACCGACGCCAACGGCAAGGTGGAAGAGGTCAGTGGCGAGGGCGTGGTCGGCGAGCAGCCCTGGATGCGTCCTGGCGACGATTTCGAGTACACCTCGGGTGCCGTGCTGGAAACATCCGTCGGCACCATGGGCGGCAGCTACCAGATGCTGGCCGACGACGGCACCGAGTTCGAGGCGCCCATCCCGACATTCACCCTGTCCATCCCGCGTACGCTGCATTGATGGTCAGGGGCTGACATGGCGACGTACGCGATCGGCGACGTGCAGGGCTGCTATCCCGAATTGCAACGCCTGCTGGAGAAGCTGCGCTTTGACCCGGCGCAGGACCAGCTGTGGTTCTGCGGAGATCTGGTCAACCGCGGTGGGCAGTCGCTCGATACGCTGCGGCTGATCCACAGTCTGCGCGAGTCCAGCATCATCACCCTGGGCAACCACGATCTCAGCCTGCTGGCGATCGCCCAGCGTCGCCCGGATGCGCAGGCGCGGGTCAACCCGGAGTTGCGCGAAGTCCTGTTCGCCGACGATGCGCCCGTGCTGTTCGAATGGCTGCGCTCGCAGAAGCTGGTGCACCACGATGAGCAGCTCAACTGGACCATGGTGCATGCCGGGCTGGCCCCGATGTGGACACTGCGGCAGGCGCTGCGTGCCGCGCAGGACGTGGAGCGTGAACTGTCCAGCCCGCGTCACCCGCGCCTGCTGCGCAACCTGTTCGGCAATCGCCCGGCCGTCTGGTCCAGTCGCTTGCAGGGGCTGGATCGCCAGCGCGCCACCATCAACACCACCACGCGCATGCGCTACTGCGACGTCAACGGCCGCATCGACTTCGATGCCAAGGGCATTCCGGGCACGCAGAAACCCGGGCTGTATCCGTGGTTCTCGGTGCCCGGCATGCGCCAGCGCGACACCCGCATCGTCTGCGGCCACTGGTCGACCCTGGGTCGTTTCGCCGGACTGGGCGTGCACGCGATCGATACCGGTTGCGTGTGGGGCGGACAGCTCACCGCACTGCAGCTGGATGGCGGCGAACTGCGCTATATCACGGTCGACGCCGAACCCCACCGGAAGCGGCCGCCCGGCGGCGAGGACTGAACAGCGAGAAGTGAGTGAAGAGGAGTGAGTAGTGAGAGAAGGCTGTGCGGCTTTCTCTCTTTTCTCACTCCTCTTCACTCACTCCTGCTCTTCGCGCTCAGGCGAGTTGGCCGTGGCAGTGCTTGTACTTCTTGCCCGAGCCGCACGGGCATGGCTCGTTGCGACCGACCTTGGGACCGTCCGGTGACGCCTGCTGCTGCGCCAGACGCATGCCCGCACCCACCGCCGACGCCTGCTCCGGCACGCCGCCGAACGCACCGGCCGGCGGCGCACCGCCACCGGACGCCAGCATCTGCTGCTGCAGGCGATCAGCCAGGCGCTGCTGTTCGGCCTCCATCGCGGCAACTTCCTCTTCGCTGCGAACGCGGATGCGCGCCAGCATCTGGATCACTTCGGACTTGATGCGGTCGAGCATGCCGGAGAACAGCTTGAACGACTCGCGCTTGAACGCCTGCTTCGGATCCTGTTGCGCGTAGCCCACCAGGTAGATGCCCTGGCGCAGGTAATCCATGCTCGCCAGATGATCCTTCCAGGCATTGTCCACCACGGTCAGCATGATGTGCTTCTCGAGCTGGCGCATGGTTTCGGCGCCGATCTGCGCTTCCTTCGCCTGGAACAGCTCGTTCACCGCGCCATGCACGTGTTCGAGGATCATCTTCGCGTCGATCTCGTGCTGCTGCTCGATCCAGTGCTTCAGGTCCAGCGACAGGCCCAGCTCGCTTTCAAGCTCGCGATCAAGCCCGGCGAGGTCCCATTGTTCGTCGATGCTTTCATCCGGCACGTAGGCACGCACCATCGACTGCACCACGTCATCACGGATGTCGGCAACGGTCGCCTGCACTTCCTCGCCATCGAGCAGCTCGTCGCGTTGGCGATAGATCACCTTGCGCTGGTCGTTGGCGACGTCGTCGAATTCCAGCAGGTGCTTGCGGATGTCGAAGTTGTGCTGCTCGACCTTGCGCTGGGCCTTCTCGATCTGCCGGCTGATCATGCGATCTTCCAGCGCGTCGTCGTCCTTCATGCCGAAGCGCTTCATCCAGCGCACCAGGCCTTCGCCGCCGAAGATGCGCAGCAGGTTGTCTTCCAGCGACAGGTAGAAGCGCGAGGAACCCGGGTCGCCCTGGCGGCCGGAGCGGCCGCGCAACTGGTTGTCGATGCGCCGCGACTCATGCCGTTCGGTGCCGATGATGTGCAGGCCACCAGCCGCCAGCACCTGTTCGTGCAGCTTCCTCCACTCCGCCCTGACGCGGGCGCGATCGACTTCGCCGGCATCTTCCGGCAACGCCGCCAAGGCGACTTCCAGGCTGCCGCCGAGCACGATGTCGGTACCGCGACCGGCCATGTTGGTGGCGATGGTGACCTGGCCAGGCGCACCGGCCTGGGCCACGATGTGCGCCTCGCGCTCATGCTGCTTGGCGTTCAGCACTTCGTGCGTCACGCCAGCCTTGTTCAACAGGTCGGAGAGCAGCTCGGACACCTCGATCGAGGTGGTGCCCACCAGCACCGGCTGGCCGCGCTTGTGGCAATCCTTGATGTCCTCGATCACCGAGTTGTACTTCGGCGTCTGCGACAGGAAGATCATGTCCGGGTTGTCCTTGCGGATCATCGGCTTGTGGGTGGGGATCACCACCACTTCCAGGCCGTAGATGCTCTGGAACTCGAACGCTTCCGTGTCGGCCGTACCGGTCATGCCGGCCAGCTTCTTGTACATGCGGAACAGGTTCTGGAACGTCACCGTGGCCAGCGTCTGGTTCTCGCGCTGGATCGGCACGCCTTCCTTCGCCTCGACCGCCTGGTGCAGGCCGTCGGACCAGCGTCGCCCGGCCAGCGTACGGCCGGTGAATTCGTCGACGATGATCACTTCGCCATCGCGCACGATGTAGTCGACGTCGCGCTGGTAGATGCCGTTGGCTCGCAACGCGGCGTTGAGGTGATGCACGACGGCCAGGTTCTTGGAGTCGTACAGGCCGCTGTCCTCCTCGATCACGCCAGCGGCACGCAGCAGTTCGTCGGCGTGCTGCATGCCTGCCTCGGAGAGATGCACCTGCTTCTGCTTTTCGTCGACCCAGTAATCGCCATCGCCGTTCTCTTCGGTCTGGCGGATCATCTGCGGCACGATCTTGTTCACCGCAAGGTACAACTGCGGGGAGTCTTCGGCCGGGCCGGAAATGATCAAGGGCGTGCGTGCTTCATCGATCAGGATCGAGTCCACCTCGTCGACGATGGCGTAGTGCAGGCCGCGCTGGTAGCGCTGCTCCTTGCTGAGCGCCATGTTGTCGCGCAGGTAGTCGAAACCGAATTCGTTGTTGGTGCCGTAGGTGATGTCGGCCGCATAGGCCGCGTGCTTGTCGGCGTGATCCATGCCCGGATACACCACGTCGACCTTCAACCCCAGGAAGTTGTACAGCTTGCCCATCTGGGCCGAGTCGCGCCGCGCCAGATAGTCGTTCACGGTGACCACATGCACGCCCTTGCCGGCCAGCGCATTGAGGTAGACCGGCAACGTGCCGACCAGAGTCTTGCCCTCACCGGTGCGCATTTCGGCGATCTTGCCCTGGTGCAGCACGATGCCGCCGATCATCTGCACGTCGTAGTGGCGCATGCCGAGGGTGCGCTTGGCTGCCTCGCGCACCACCGCAAACGCTTCGGGCAGCAGCCTGTCCAGCGACTCGCCGCTGGCGACGCGCTGTTTGAACTCCTCGGTCTTGCCGCGCAGCTCGTCGTCGCTCAGCTTCTCGAATTCGGGCTCCAGCGCATTGATGCGGTTGACGCTCTTGGACATCTGGCGCAGCACGCGTTCGTTGCGGCTACCAAACAGGCTCGTCAGGGCACGATTGAACATCGTTTTTCCGGGTTGGAGAATTGAAACGCCCGCCACAGGCGCGGGCCAATCGGGCATGTTACTACATGCCCACTCGGCACCGCCCGTCAGACCGGACTTGAGCGGATGCGCGCGGCAGCAAAGTGCCGCATCCAACATGCTGAATGGCGCCAGTCGGCGCCCGATTCAAGGGATGGAGAATCGCCGCGAAAAGGTGAGCGGGGATGGCATCAGCGGTGATTGCGCACGAACGCCAGCGGATTGACCACGCGGCCGTCGTACCACACCTCGAAATGCACGTGCGAACCGGTCGAGCGGCCCGTGGAGCCGGCCTTGGCAATCACGTCGCCGACCTGCACGTGCTGCCCCGGACGGACTTCGAGCGCGCTGTTGTGCGCGTAACGAGTCATGTATCCGTTGCCATGGTCGATCTCGACCACGTTGCCATAGCCGCTGCGTACCCCGGCGAAGGTCACCATGCCCTCGGCCACGGTATGCACCCGGGTGCCCAGCGGGGTCGAGATGTCGATCCCGGTGTGCCGCGCCGAATGACCATCGAACGGATCGGCCCGCACGCCGAAATACGAAGAAATGTAGCCTGGGACCGGCATGCCGGTCGGCTTGAGGTTGGACTCGATCTTGGCGTCCATCAGCAGGCTCTGCAGCGCCGACAACTGGGCCTGCTGGCGATCGAACTGGCTGGACAGCTGATTGATGCTGGTATCCAGCGCCGGGGGCAGCGCATAGGCGGTGCCACCGGCGTCCTCCACGCCACCCACGGCGGGCTGCTGATCGAAATTGAACTCGCCGTCGTCGAGCTTGCCGACCTCGGCCAGACGCTCACCGAGTGCATTCAGCCGGGTCGACTGTGCCTGCAACTGACCCAGCTTGACGGCCAGCGCGTCCAGTCCGCGTTGCGCATCCTCGCGCACGCCGCCCAACTGGGCCTTCTGCTGACGGATTTCCTGCTGCAGCGAATGAATCTCAGCCAGCGAGCGGTCCCGCGGACTGGCCACCAGCAGGGCCAGCGCCATCCCGGCACCCATGCAGCCGAGCACCGCCAGCGAGAGCGCCGCCAACAGCTTCCAGCGCAAGCGCCGATTCGCCAGATCAAGGGTTTGCGGCAATTTGCGGGCGCGTGATACGAGTATGATTTGCATGTCTTTCCAAGATCGATTGCCGGCACCATGCAACGCGTTACCCCGGCCACTTCCCGCCGCCGCGACAATGGACCGAAGTCGCTTGTCGATTGCGGCTCCTTCGCGACCCTGGCCCGCAAGGCCGAGTCGCTGGAAGCGCTGGATCGCGCATTGCGCCAGACGTTGCCATCGCCGTTGCGCGAGCAGGTGAGATTCGCCAACCTGCGCCACGACCGCCTCGTCTTTCTGGCGTCTTCACCGGGCTGGGCATCGCGCCTGCGCATGATGCAGACACAAATCCTTGCCGCCGCGCACGCCATCGGCACGCGCGCCAGTTCAGTCACCGTGAAAGTGGTCCCCCCACCACCGGTTGCAACGCCACCGGATCGGTCAAAACCGCTTTCGCCTGCCGCAGCCGCCCACCTTGTGGCAGCCGCCGCGTCATTCACAGACCCCGAATTGCGGGCACTGTTCCTTGAGCTGGCGTCCCTCGCCGAAACCGCTGATTCCCCTGCTGCCGACGCGGACTGAAGTCGCCGTCCGTCAATTCGGTGTGAGGTTTATAGCATGCACTTTGTTAAGAGAAACCGTGGATGTCTTCAGGACGTGAAGTCGCCGCCGATGAAAATGTGATTCCCATCACGAAAAACGGCCGTGTCTCGCGACACGGCCGTCCATTCGCAACATGCGCCGCGATGCGGCGTTCGGCTCAGATCGCCTGGGCGGGATGAGCGTAGGAGATCGGCGAAACGGCCGGATCTTCGTGGTAGGTGACCTCTTCCCACGCGGAAGCGTCGGCCATCAGCGTACGCAGCAGCTTGTTGTTGAGCTCATGGCCCGACTTGTGCGCGTGGTAGGCGCCAATCAGGCTGTGGCCGAGCAGGTACAGGTCGCCGATGGCGTCCAGGATCTTGTGCTTGACGAACTCGTCCTCGTAACGCAGACCGTCCTCGTTGAGCACGCGGTAGTCGTCGAGCACCACGGCGTTGTCCATCGAGCCGCCCAACGCCAGGTTGTGCTCGCGCAGCATCTCGATGTCGCGCATGAAACCGAACGTGCGCGCGCGGCTCACTTCCTTGACGAAGGAGGTGGTGGAGAAGTCGATCTCGGCGCGCGAGGTGCGCTGACTGATGATCGGGTGATTGAAGTCGATCGAGAAGCCGACCTTGAAGCCCTCGAACGGCTCGAAGCTGGCCCACTTGTCGCCTTCCTGCACTTTCACCGGCTTCTTGATGCGGATGAAACGCTTGGCCACGTTTTGTTCTTCGATGCCGGCAGACTGCAGCAGGAAGACGAACGGACCGGCGCTGCCGTCCATGATCGGAACTTCCGGCGCGGACAGGTCGACGTAGGCATTGTCGATGCCCAGGCCGGCCATCGCCGACAGCAGATGCTCGACCGTGGAGACGCGCACATCGCCGTTGACCAGGGTGGTCGACAGTCGGGTATCGCCGACGTGATCTTCGCGAGCGCGGATGTCCACCGGCGGATCGAGATCGACTCGGCGAAACACGATGCCGGTATTTGGCGCTGCAGGACGCAAGGTCATGTAGACCTTGTCGCCGGTGTGCAGGCCAACACCAGTCGCCCGGATGATGTTCTTGAGGGTACGCTGCTTGATCATTTTTGTTGGTACCTGTGTAGGCAGCAGCCAATCAGGAGCGGATGCTAACACAGTTTTAACCTGCGATAAAAGCAAACCGTACCGTACAGTCTGATTAAGCCTTCATGGTTCCTTCATCCCTGAAGCGACGGGTATCGATCTCATTTCCCGACGGGAACCTCGAGTGACACGACGCCCCGTGCCTGGGACGGGAATCCGGCACGGGACATCGGACCCGTCATCACGGCAAAACCGTGGTGACCGGCCGTGCATCGTCCTGACGCACAGTCTTGTTGCGGTATCACGGTGAATCACCAGCAGGAATCCGTCACACCCTTCGCTGCGCCAGCCATGAGCACCTCGGCCTGCGCCGACACCGTCGGCAAGCGACGATGCCCGGCGAACCTGCCATTGATCCGCCCAGCGAGAATTTTTTCAATACTTTCGCATCTCCCCGGACTTGGACAACCTGTCAGAAGTCAGCCTGCCGGAAGTCACCCTCACTCCCTCAGTCGGCCTGGCGGCGCAGGAACGCCGGGATATCCAGATAGTCGAAACCCGGCTCGGCATGCTTCGCCGGTGCCGACGGCTCGGTCCTGCCCTGGTTTGAATGCATCACGTCAGGCTGAGCATAGTCGACCACCTCATTGCCGGTACCGGTGCGCAGCACCACCGGACGCGGGCGCATCTGCACCTGCTGGGTGGTTTCCACCATGCGGATCGGCGATTGCTGGCGCGAGGCCATGGCCCGGTTGAGGCCGGTGGCGACCACAGTGACGCGGACGTCGTCCTTCATTTCCGGGTCGAGCGAGGTGCCCATCACCACGGTAGCGTCTTCGCTGGCGAAGTCGTGGATGATCCGGCCGATCTCGTCGAATTCGCGCATGGTGAGGTTCGGACCGGCGGTCACGTTGACCAGGATGCCGCAGGCGCCATTGAGGTTGACGTCTTCCAGCAACGGGTTCTTGATCGCCGCTTCGGCGGCAGCCTGGGCGCGGTCATCACCGCGAGCGGTACCCGAACCCATCATCGCCAGGCCCATTTCGGACATGACCGTACGCACGTCGGCGAAGTCGACGTTGATCAGGCCCGGAGCGGTGATCAGGTCGGCAATGCCCTGCACGGCGCCCTGCAGCACGTCGTTGGCAGCCTTGAACGCGTTGAGCAGGGTGACTTCGCGGCCGAGCACGCTGAGCAGCTTCTCGTTCGGCACGGTGATCAGCGAGTCGACATGCTGGGACAGGTCCTCGATGCCCTTCAGGGCGACCTGCATGCGCCGGCGCCCCTCGAACGGGAACGGCTTGGTCACCACCGCCACGGTGAGGATGCCCTTCTCCTTGGCCAGCTGGGCCACTACCGGCGCGGCGCCGGTGCCGGTGCCGCCGCCCATGCCGGCGGTGATGAACACCATGTCGGCACCTTCGAGCATCGCCTCGATCCGCTCACGGTCCTCCAGCGCGGCCTGCCGGCCGACCTCGGGGTTCGCGCCGGCGCCGAGACCCTTGGTCACGTTGCCACCGAGTTGCAGGTGGGTACGCGAGCCACAGCTGGTCATCGCCTGGGCATCGGTATTGGCGACGATGAATTCCACGCCTTCGATGTTGGAGTTCAGCATGTGCGCCACGGCATTGCCGCCGCCGCCGCCCACGCCGATCACCTTGATGACTGCATTGGGTGCGAGTTTTTCAATCAATTCAAACATTTCCCGTCCTCCGTAGAGTTGTTGTCGTTTTAACCATGGATGACGACTCCTGTCGGTCCATGGTGGTGGGTGGATATCCCTCCACCCTGGGCAACGCTTCCTGCGCCACCCGAAACCGAATGCTCAAAAATTCCTGGTCAACCAGCCGCGCAGCTTGCCGACCAGGCCGCCAACGCTGCCGCCGACCGGCCCGCCCATCCGCATGCCGCCGGCGCGCGCGCCATGCAGCAGCAGACCGACGCCGGTGGCGTGCAGCGGACTGGAGACAACTTCGCCGAGGCCGTCGATCTGCTGCGGCACGCCGATCCGCACCATCTTGTGGAAGATCTCCTCGGCCAGTTCCAGCGCGCCTTCCATCTTGGAAGCGCCACCGGTCAGCACCACGCCGGCCGCGACCAGGCTTTCGTAGCCGGAGCGGCGCAACTGGTCCTGCACCATCTCGAAGATCTCCTCGTAGCGTGCCTGCACGCTCTGCGCCAGCGACTGCCGCGCCAGCCGGCGTGGCGGGCGATCGCCCACGCTGGGTACCTGGATGGTTTCCTCGGCATGCGCCAGCCCGGTCTGCGCGCAGGCGTACTTGATCTTGATTTCTTCCGCATGCGCGGTCGGCGTGTGCACGCCGTAGGCGATGTCGCTGGTCACCTGGTCGCCGCCGATCGGCAGCGAGGCGGTGTAGCGGATCGAGCCCTGGGTGTAGATCGCGATGTCGGTGGTGCCGGCACCGATGTCGACCAGGCACACCCCCAGCTCGCGCTCATCGTCGGTCAACACCGCCTTGGCACTGGCCAGAGCCGAGGGCACCAGTTCGTCCACGGTCAGCCCGCAGCGCTGGATGCACTTGGTGACGTTCTGCACCGCCGCGGCCGCGCCGGTGACCAGGTGCACGTTCGCCTCCAGCCGCACGCCGCTCATGCCGATCGGTGCGCGGATGCCGTCCTGGCCGTCGATGCGGTATTCCTGCGACTCCTTGTAGAGCACCTTGCGATCGGCCGGAATCGCCACCGCGCTGGCCGCTTCCAATACCTGCTCCAGGTCGCTGGCGGTGACCTCGCGGTCGCGAATCGCCGCGTTGCCGTGCGAATTGCGGGTCTCCAGATGGCTGCCGGAGATCGATGCGTACACCGAGCGGATGTCGCAGCCGGCCATCAGCTCCGCTTCCTCGACCGCGCGCTGGATCGAGTGCACGGTCGATTCGATGTCCACCACCGAGCCGCGTTTCATGCCGCGCGATACGTGCGTGCCGATGCCGATCACCGTGATCGGCTCGCCCGGTTCGTATTCGCCGACGATCGCCACCACCTTGGAGGTGCCGATGTCGAGACCGACCACCAGTTGCTTGTCGTTGCGCGGCTTCATAGAAGAATGCTCATGTGCGAGGCGAATCCCCAGCGTTGGCGGCGGCCGCTTGCGGCCAGCGCACGGCGAATCCATTGGTGTAGCGAAGGTCGGCGTAGCTGAAGCCGTCGGCATGTCCGACGACCAGCTGCGGGTAGACATCGAGGAAGCGGCGCAGGCGGCGGCCGGCCTCCTCGCGATCGCCGATCACGATCTGCGCGCCGCTGGCCGTGCCGATACTCCAGCTGCCGCGTTCGGTCAGCGACACGCCGGTGATCTGCAGATGCGTGCCGGTGAAGGCCTTGCGCGTTTCGGCATAGAAGCTCACCACCTCGGCCAGCCGGGCATCCGGACCATGCAGTTCCGGCAGGTCGCCGATGTGGTCCATGCCCGGCGCGTCGAACACCAGTCCCTGGCGGCTGATCAGCTGCCTGTCGTTCCAGCGGGCAAACGGCTGGCGTTCGTAGATGCGCAATTGCAGGGTATCGGGCCAGCGCTTGCGTGCCTCGACCGATTCCACCCATGGCAGCGCGGCCACGGCTTTCTGCACGGCATCCAGATCCAGCGCGAAGAAGCCCTTGCCCAGCCGTGGGCGCACGGCGGCGCGGATGTCGCTTTCGCTGACGTGCTTGAACTCGGCCTGCACCGTCAACTGGGTCACCGGCCAGCGGTCGGCCGCAAACCAGCCGCGCAACACGCCGACGATCGGCAGCGCGACCAGCACGATGGCCAGACACCAGGCGACGAGGCGGACGGTTCCCTTCACTGGGCGCCTCCGGTGGAGTCGGGGAATTTGGGATTCGGCATTCGGGAATCGCTGGAGCCGGCGACTTGCGGTCCAAAACTGGTTTCCAGAACGCGCCAGCACAGTTCCTGGTAATCGATGCCGGCAGCAGCAGCCGCTTTCGGTACCAGCGAATGCGAGGTCATGCCCGGCGCGGTATTCACTTCCAGCAGCCAGTTGCCGCCGGCGCGGTCGCGCATCACGTCGACCCGACCCCAGCCGGCGCAGCCCAGTGCATCGAAGGCCTGCAAGGCCAGCGCGCGCAGTTCCGCCTCGGCGTCACCTTCCAGGCCCGGGCACAGGTACAGCGTGTCCTCGGCGATGTATTTCGCGTTGTAATCGTAGAAAGCGCCCTTCGGCACGATGTGGATCGACGGCAGCACCTGGCGGCCGAGAATGGCGACGGTCAGCTCGTCGCCCTCGATCAGCGTCTCCATCAACAGGTCGCCGGGATACTTCGCCGCCAGTTCGACTGCCTGGTCCAGCTGCGACTCGTCGAACACGCGGGTGACGCCCACGCTGGAGCCTTCGCAAGCCGGCTTCACGATCAACGGGAAACCAACCTGCTTCGCCGCCGCATGCACATCCGCGCCGCGCGGCAAGGCCACGAACTTCGGCGTCGGCAGACCCAGCGACTGCCACACGCGCTTGGAGCGGGTCTTGTCCATCGACAGCGCGGAGCCGAGCACGCCCGAACCGGTGTAAGGCACGTTGAGCGACTCCAGCGCGCCTTGCAGCACGCCGTCTTCGCCGCCGCCATGCTGGCCATGCAGGATGTTGAACACGCGCGCGAAGTGGCCGGCGCGCAGTGCATCGAGCAAGGCCGGAATGCCGTCGATCGCCTGCGCGTCGATGCCGCGTGCCTGCAGCGCGGCCAGCACGTTGCGGCCGGAATCCAGCGACACTTCGCGCTCGGCCGAGCTGCCGCCCATCACCACCGCGACGCGGCCGAACTGGGCGGGGTCGCTGATCCTGGCCATCTTCTCTTGGGTACTCACTTGTTTGTCCTCAGGTGGCCGAGCTGGGCCAGCTCGACCGCCGCCGAGCCGATGTCGCCGGCGCCGAGCAGCATCAGCAGATCGCCATCGCGCAGCAGGGTCGGCAGGCTGTCTTTCAGATCGCGCGGATGCTCGACCAGCACCGGATCGACCTTGCCGCGCGCGCGCACGGCACGGGCCAGCGCGCGGCCGTCGGCGCCGGCAATCGGCGCTTCGCCGGCCGGGTAGACATCGGTCAGCACCAGCACGTCGGCCTCGGCCAGCACGTTGGCGAAGTCATCCAGCAGGTCGCGCGTGCGGCTGTAGCGGTGCGGCTGGAAACCCACCACCAGGCGACGCTCCGGCCAGCCGCCGCGGGCGGCGGCGAACACGGCGGCCAGTTCGCGCGGGTGATGACCGTAGTCGTCGATCAGCAGCACGCTGCCCTGATCCAGTGCGAGTTCGCCGCGCCGATGGAAACGCCGGCCGACGCCTTCGAAATTCTCCAATGCACGTGCCAAGGCGCTCGCCTCGACCCCGAGCTGCCAGCCGATCGCCGCGGCGGCCAGCGCGTTCAGCACGTTGTGCCGGCCCGGCAGGTTGAGCTTCACCGGCAGCAATCCATCGCGCCCCGGCAACTGCAGCTCGAAGTGCATTTCGAAACCGTGCTGGCTCACATTCAGTGCGCGCACGTCGGCATCCGCCGTGTCGATGCCGTAGGTCATCACGCGACGCGTGGTGGACTTCGCCAGCACGGCCACCTCGGGATCATCCACGCACAGCACGGCCAGGCCATAGAACGGCAGCCGGTGCAGGAAGTCGGCGAAGGCCTTCTTCACCTCGGCGAAATCGCCGTGGTAGTTCTCCAGATGGTCGGCGTCGATGTTGGTGACCGCCGCGATCACCGGCGACAGCAGCAGGAACGAGCCGTCCGATTCATCGGCTTCGGCGACCAGATACTGACCGGTGCCCAGGCGCGCGTTGGCGCCGGCCGCATTGAGCTGGCCACCGATCACGAAGGTCGGATCGTAGCCCGCTTCGGCCAGCACGCTGGCGGTGAGGCTGGTGGTGGTGGTCTTGCCATGCGTGCCGGCAATTGCCACGCCGCGGCGGAAGCGCATCAATTCGCCGAGCATCTCGGCGCGCGGAATCACCGGGATGCGTGCCGCACGCGCGGCGACCAGCTCCGGGTTGTCCTGCTTTATCGCGCTGGAGGTGACCACCACGTCGGCATCACCGATGTGCTCCGCCGCATGGCCGATGTGCACGGCGATGCCCAGCTGCTGCAAGCGCTGCGCCGTCGGCGAGTTCGCGCGGTCGGAGCCGGACACCGCGTAGCCCAGGTTGTGCAGCACCTCGGCGATGCCGCTCATGCCGACACCGCCGATGCCGATGAAATGCACCCGGCGGAAGGTGCTCATCGGATCTTCGTGGGCGTGCAAGCGACGCGGGGTCATGCGGCAACCTCCAGGCAGGCCTGCGCAATCACCTGTGCGGCATCGGGCTTGGCCAGCGTGCGCGCAGCCTCGGCCATCGCCAGCAGTCGGTTGCGATCACCCAGCAGCGATTCCAGTCGCTGCGCCAGAATCTGTACGTCCAGCTCACTCTCCTGCATCAGTTCGGCCGCTCCCGCCGCCATCAAGACTTCGCCATTGCGCGTCTGGTGGTCGTCCACCGCGTGCGGGAACGGCACCAGTACCGCGCCGAGTCCCGCGGCGGCCAGTTCGGCCAGGGTCAGTGCGCCGGCGCGACAGACCGCCAGATCGGCCCAGCCATAGCTGGCGGCCATGTCATCGATGAACGCCACCACCTGTGCCTCGACGCCGGCCTTCGCGTACGCCTGGCGCGCCTCGTCGAGGCCGCGGCTGCCGCACTGGTGCAACACGTCGGGTCGCTGCGCCGGCGTCAGCTGGGCCAGCGCCTGCGGCAAGGCGAGATTCAACGCGCGGGCGCCCAGGCTGCCGCCCAGAACCAGCAGGCGCGGTCGACCGTCGCGCCCGGCCATGCGCGCAGCCGGCGGCGGCAACGCCGCGATTGTGCTGCGCACCGGATTGCCGACCCATTCGGCCTGCGGCAGCGCATCGGCGAAACCGGCCAGCACGCGTTTCGCCAATCGGGCCAGTTGACGGTTGGTGAAGCCGGCCACGCGATTCTGCTCATGCACCAGCAGCGGGCGACGCAACAGCCAGGCGGCGAGTCCACCCGGGCCGGCAACGTAGCCGCCCATCGACAGCACGCTGCGCGGATTCACCTGGCGCAGCACACTGATCGAGGCGAACAACGCGCGCAACAGCATCAGCGGCGCCAGCAGGCGCGTCTTCCAGCCCTTGCCGCGCAAACCGCCGACCACCACCGTGCGCAGCTCGATCCGTTGCGCCGGCACCACCCTGGTCTCCATGCCGCCGACCGCACCCAGCCAGACCACCGGCACGCCCTGGGCGCGCAGGCAGTCGGCCACGGCCAGGCCGGGGAAAATGTGACCACCGGTGCCACCGGCCATGATCAGCACGGGACGCTGCACGGTCATGCGGCCACCGCCTCGCGCGGCTTCGCCGCGACATTCGCATCGGTTGCCACAATGGCCGACGGCATGCGGGTGGCCATCTGGCGCGCGTCCAGCGCGCGATTGATTTCGAAAGTGGCACGCAGCAGCACGCCGGCCATGGCACAGGTCAACGCCATCGACGAGCCGCCGTAGCTGATCAACGGCAAGGTCAGGCCCTTGGTCGGCAAGGCGCCGAGATTCACGCCGACCGAGACGAACGCCTGCATCGCCAGCATCAGCGAGATGCCGAACGCAACGTAACCCGCAAAACGCTGACCGACTTCGACCCCCTTCAGGCCGATGTACAGGCCACGCCCCACCGCCAACCCGAACAGGCTGATCACCAGAATCACCCCGGCCAGCCCCAGCTCCTCGCCGATCACCGCGAAGATGAAGTCGGTATGTGCCTCGGGCAGGTAGGACAGCTTCAGCACGCTGGAACCCAGGCCCACACCAGTCCATTCGCCACGGCCGATCGCCATCAGCGACTGGGTCAGCTGGAAGCCGTCGTTGAACGGATCCTTCCACGGATCCATGAACGAGGTCAGCCGCTTCATGCGGTAGCTTTCGCCGGTGGCCGCGACATACAGCAGCGGCATCAGCGGCAAGCCCATCAGGAACAGGAAGATCGGTCGCGCGCCACCCAGCCAGACCATCGCGATGGTCACCGCGATCACCAGCGTGGCCGAACCGAAGTCCGGCTGCGCCAGCAGCAGCAGCACGATCATGCCGGCCACCATCACCGGCTTGAACAGGCCGAGGAACTTCGTCTCCACGCTCTCCCGATGGCGGACCAGGTAGCTGGCGACGTAGACCACCAGAATGAGTTTCACCGCCTCCACTGGCTGGAACGTGGTGACCAGCAGGTTGAGCCAGCGCCGCGCGCCGTTGATGCGCATGCCGAAGTGCGGCACGAACACCGCCAGCAGCAGCAGGAAGGCCAGCGCCAGCAGCGGAAACGCGAACTTCTCCAGCAGCTTCAGCTCGGTGCGCATGGCCACGCCCGCGGCGAACAGGCCCAGGCCGAGAAACAGCAAGTGCTTTTTCAGGAAGTAGAACGCACCGATGTGCTGGCTGTCAGCCACCGAAATCGAGCTCGAGGTCACCATCACCACGCCCACGCTGGCCAGCCCGATCAGCGCGACCAGCAACCACAGGTCGAAGCTGCCGCGCGGTCCGGTTCGGCGTTTGGCCTGGGTGGTGGCGTCAAACATGGGCACCTCCGGTGCTGGATTCGGGATTCGGGAATCGGAATTCGCAAGAGCGCACGCACATCCGCGGCATCGCGGTGCGCCCGCCTCTACGAATCCCGATTCCCGAATCCCGAATCCCGGCTCTCATGATCAGCGCACCTTCAACGTGGCAAGGCCGATCAGCACCAGCACGACGCTGATGATCCAGAAGCGCACGATCACGCGAGGCTCCGGCCAGCCCTTCAATTCGAAGTGGTGATGGATCGGCGCCATGCGGAACACGCGCTTGCCGGTGAGCTTGAAGCTGGCCACCTGGATCATCACCGAGGCGGTTTCCATCACGAACACGCCGCCCATCACCAGCAGCACCACCTCCTGCCGCACGATCACCGCCACGCAGCCGAGCGCCGCGCCCATCGCCAGCGCGCCGACGTCGCCCATGAACACCTGCGCCGGATAGGTGTTGAACCACAGGAAGCCCAGCCCGGCCCCGGCCAGTGCGCCGGTGAAGATCGCCAGCTCACCCGCACCGGGAATCGAGGGAATGCCGAGGTATTCCGAAAACACCTTGTTGCCGGCCAGATAGGCGAACACACCAAGCGCGCCGGAGACCAGCACGGTGGGCATGATCGCCAGCCCGTCCAGGCCGTCGGTGAGGTTCACCGCGTTGGAGAAGCCGACGATCATGAAGTAGGTGATCACCACGAAGAACAGCCCGAGCGGCAGCACCACGTGCTTGAACAGCGGCAGATAGAGCGCGGTCTCCGCCAATGGCACGCCAGCGGGAGCGTGAGGTGCGGTGTAGTAGAGAAACAGCGCGGCGCCCAGGCCGAACACCGACTGCCAGAAATACTTCCAGCGGCTGGCCAGGCCCCGACTGTCCCTCAACACCAGCTTGCGGTAGTCGTCGTAGAAGCCGATCGCGCCGAAGCTCAGCAACACCGCCAGCACCACCCACACGTAGCGGTTGTGCAGGTCGGCCCACAGCAAGGTCGCCACGGTGACCGACAGCAGGATCATCACCCCGCCCATGGTCGGCGTGCCGGCCTTGACCAGGTGCGTCTGCGGACCATCGCTGCGCACCACCTGGCCGGCCTTCAGCGCGGCCAGCCGGTTGATCAGCCATGGACCGCACAGCAGCGACATGGCCAGCGCGGTGAGCGCGGCCATGATCGTGCGGAAGGTGATGTACTGGAACAGATGCAGCGCCGTGAAATGCCGTGCCATCCAGTCCGCCAGCTCAAGCAGCATGGAATGCCTCCCCGTTGTTCGTTTCCGCCGTTCCCACCAGGGCGGCCACCACCTGTTCCATGCCGGCCGAACGCGAGCCCTTCACCAGACAGGTGACTTCCGGATGCAGCCGCGAGCGCAGTGCGGCGACCAGCGTCGGCTTGTCGTCGAAATGCTCGGCACCGGTGCCGAACGCCTCGACGGTGGCGGCACCCAGCGGACCCACCGCGAACAGCCGCTCGATGCCGCGCGCGCGCGCCATCGCGCCGATGCCGGCGTGCAGCGCCTGCGCGTCGGCGCCCAGCTCCGCCATGTCGCCCAGCACCAGCCAGCGCTCGCCGTCGGCGAGCAGCAAGGTGTCGATCGCCGCCGCCATCGAGCCGGGGTTGGCGTTGTAGCTGTCGTCGATCACGGTCCAGCCGCCGCCGGCCACTTCGCGGCGCAAGCGGCCGGCCACGCCGGATGCCTGCTCGAGCCCGATGACGATGGTGTCCAGCGGCACCTGCAGCGCCAGCGCCACCGCGGCAGCCGCCAGTGCATTGGCGATGTTGTGCCGCCCGGGCAGCGGCAGGCTCACTTCGGCGTCGCCTTGCGGCGTGCTCAGCACAAACCGCGAACCATCCATGCGCTGCTCGACGATGTCCGCGCCGACATCGGCCGGATGGTCCAGACCGAAGCGCAGTACCTGGCGCGAACCTGCCAGTCCGGCGAAGAAGCTGGCGAATGCGTCGTCGGCATTGATGATTGCCGTGCCGTCGGCCGGCAACGCCTGATACAGGGCGCCCTTGGTCTCGGCCACGCCTTCGATGCTGCCCATGCGCTCAAGATGCGCCGGCGCGATGAGCGTGACGAGGCCGATATCGGGCCGTGCGATGGCGGCCAGATAGGCGATGTCGCCGGGCTTGCCCGCGCCCATCTCGAACACCGCGTATTCGGTATCGGCCGGCATCGCCAGCAGGCTCAACGGCAGCCCCAGTTCATTGTTGTAGTTGCCGCCGCTGACATGGGTGCGCCCGTGTCGCGACAGGATCGAGGCAACCAGCGTCTTCACCGTGGTCTTGCCATTGGAGCCGGTGATGCCGACCACGCGCACATTGCGCTGGGCGCGTATCGCGCTGGCCAGGTCGCCCAGCGCCAGCTCGGCGTTGTTCACCAGCACCTGCGGCAGTTCACTGTCGACCCTGCGCGTGACCATCGCGGCCACCGCACCGCGGGAGGCGGCCTCGGCCAGATAGTCGTGGCCGTCGGCGCGCTCGCCCTTGATCGCCACGAACAGGTCGCCGGGCTGCAGCTTGCGCGTGTCGATGGCAACGCCGGTGACTTCGGCATCGCCATGCAGCAGGCGGCCACCGGTCCACACGGCGATGGTGCTCAGCGCCATCATGCGCGATGCTCCCGGCCGAACTGCTCCAGCGCTGCGCGCGCCACCAGCAGATCGTCGAACGGATGCTTGCCGGTCGCGCCGTCCTGATAGGTTTCGTGACCCTTGCCGGCGATCAGCACCACATCACCGGCGTGCGCCAGCTGCAGTGCATCGGCGATCGCCTGGGCGCGGTCCCGCTCCACCGTCATCGCCGGCGCCGCGGTCATGCCGGCGACGATCTGCGCCACGATCGCATCGCCATCTTCGCCGCGCGGATTGTCGTCGGTGACGATGGCCACGTCGGCCAGTCGCGCCGCAATTTCGCCCATCAGCGGGCGTTTGCCCACATCGCGCTCGCCACCGCAACCGAATACGCAGATCAGCTTGCCGGCGCAATGCGCGCGCACCGCGTTCAGCGCCTGCTCCAGCGCGTCGGGCGTATGCGCATAATCGACGACCACCAGCGGCTGGCCCGGCGCGCCGCCGAGCCGGCTCATGCGTCCGTTGACCGGCTGCAGCTGCGCCACCGCATCGACGATGCGCGCGAACGGCTCGCCCAGCGCACCGAGGCAACCCACCACGGCAAGCAGGTTGGCCACGTTGAAGCGGCCGAGCAGGTGGCTGCGAATTGCCCGGGTACCCCAAGGGGTACGCAGATGGAAGGCCAGACCCTCGACCGAAGTGACGATGTCGCTGGCGGCGATTTCCGCGTCGCCGTCACCGGCCATGCTGAAGCGCAGCTTCTGCACGCCCTCGGGCACCCGGGTGGCCAGCTCGCAGCCAAACGTGTCGTCGGCGTTGATCACCGCGCTGCGCAGTCCTGGCCAGGCAAACAAGCTGGCCTTGGCCGCGCCGTAGGCTTCCATGCTGCCGTGATAGTCCAGGTGATCGCGGGTGAGATTGGTGAACGCGGCGACCTCGAAATCCACCGCGGCCACGCGCCCCTGCACCAGCGCATGGGACGAGACCTCCATCGCCACGTGGCTGACCCGGTCATCCCGAAATGCCGCCAGCTGTGCCTGCACGCTGATCGCATCGGGCGTGGTGCGCTCGCCTTCATGCAACTGGCCGTGCACGCCGGCACCGAGGGTGCCGATCGAAGCGGCGCGATGGCCGAGCAGGGTCAGCGCCTGCGCCAGCAACTGCACGCACGAGGTCTTGCCATTGGTGCCGGTGACGCCGACCATCCGCAGCGCCTCGCTGGGACGCTCGTAGAAGCGTGCGGCGATCTCGCTGACTTGCTCGTGCAAGCCATCGATCCACAGCACCGGAACCTCGAGCGCAGCGACATCATCAACGGCCGGCGCTTCGGCCAGCACGACGCGGGCGCCGCGCTGCACGGCGCCGGCGGCGAAGGTGATGCCGTGTGCCTGAGTGCCGTTCAAGGCAAAGAATGCATCGCCGCGCGCCACTCGCCGCGAATCCAGTGCCAGTCCGGAAACCATCAGGCGACCGGCCTCGGGCCTGGCCGCCAGCTGCGCGTCGGCGATGCCGAGCAACAATTGGTCAAGATGACCGGTGCTCATGGCGAGTCTCCATCGATCGGAGCATCGTCAATCGGCGCATCCGCCGGCGGCTTGCTGCCGACCAGCCCGTCCACGTTCTGCAGCGGGCCGCCGACATACCAGCGACCGATGTTGTCCGGGGGCACGTCGAGCAGGCGCAGCGCGCCCTCCATCACCTTGGAGAACACCGGACCGGACACGGTGCCGCCGTAGTAGCTGCCCTTCTGCGGATTGTCGATCACCACCACTGCCGCCAGGCGCGGGTTGGACGCCGGCACGATGCCGGCGAACGCCGCCGTGTAATTGCTCTTGGCATAGCCACCCGCGTTCGCCTTGTGCGCCGTGCCGGTCTTGCCGGCCACGCTGTAGTTGGCGATGCGCGCGGTGGTGCCGGTGCTGCCCGGACCGGTCACCGTCTCCATCATCTGCAGCAACTGGCGCGACACTTCAGGCGAGATGATCTGCCTGGCCGTGTTGCTGTTGTCCTTGATGAAGGTCGGCGTGTGCATCACGCCGCCGTCGGCAATCGTCGCGTAGGCATTGGCCAGCTGCAGCACGGTGACGTTGAGGCCGTAGCCATAGCCCAGGATGGCCTTTTCCAGCGGGCGCCAGTCGCGACCGATGCGCAGGTAGCCGGAGGCCTCGCCGGGGAAGCCGCTCTCGGTGCTGTTGCCGAAGCCGAACGCGCGATAGGTGTCGTACATCAGCGGTGTATCCAGCGTCATCGCGATGCGCGCCGCGCCCACGTTGCTGGACTTGGTGATCACGCCAGTCGGCGTCAGCACGCCGTAGTTGTGGGTGTCGTGGATGTCGTGGCCCTGGAAGAACCAGTGCCCGCCGGTGGTGTCGATCAGCGGGCTGGTCGGCGTGTACTTGCCGCTGGACAGCGCCGCCGCCATCAGGATGGGTTTTACCGTCGAACCCGGCTCGAGCACGTCGGTCATCGCCCGGTTGCGACGCTGGCTCGGCTTGCTGCCACCGAGCGCATTCGGGTTGTAGGTGGGCAGGTTGACCATCGCCAGCACTTCGCCGGTCTTGATGTCGAGCACCACCATCGAGCCGGAGTCGGCCTGCGATTTCTCCAGCGTGTTCTTCAGTTCGCTGTAGGCGAGGAACTGGATGCGCCGGTCGATGCTCAGGGTGAGGTTCTGACCTGGCTTCGGCGCGCGCACCTGCTCCAGATCCTCGACCACGTGGCCCATGCGATCACGGATGACGCGCTTGGCGCCCGGCTTGCCGGCCAGCCATTCGTCGTACGCCAGTTCCAGTCCCTCCTGGCCGCGGTCATCGATATTGGTGAAGCCCAGCACGTGCGCGGTCACCTCACCGGACGGGTAGTAGCGCTTGAACTCGCGCTGGCCGTTGATGCCGGGAATGCCCAGATCAAGCACGGCCTGCGCCGCGGCCGGTGCCATCTGCCGGCGCAGATAGACGAATTCGCGGTCGGAACGCTGCGCCAGCTGGGCTTTCAGGCCATCCGCATCCACACCCAGCGTCTGCGCCAGCGCGGGAATGCGGTCGTCGTTGTCGAGCACTTCGGACGGATTGGCCCAGATCGACATCATCGGCGTCGACACCGCCAGCGGCTCGCCATTGCGGTCGAAGATGGTGCCGCGCGATACCGGAATCGGCACCTCGCGCACGAAGCGCGCATCACCCTGGCGCTGGTAGAACTGTTTGCGCACCACCTGCAGGTCGAACGCGCGAGCGACCAGCGCGACCGAAACCAGACCGAGCAGCCCGACCACCACCACCATCCGCCGGCGCGCGCTGGGACCAGCAGCGCGGCGGCGACCTGGCTGGGACGGCTTGACGTGCTTGCGCCAGCTCATCGCAGCAACCGGATGTCTTGCGGGCGCGGATCGACCATGCCCAGTTTCTGCCGTGCCTCGTCATCGATGCGACGCGGTTCGGCATAGGTGGCCTGCTCCAGTTCGAGCTTGCCGTATTCGATGTTCAGTTCATCGCGCTGGTTTTGCAGCGCGGTCAGGTTGACGAACAGCACACGGCTTTCATGGCGCGTCCACACCACGCCGATCGCACTGGCCAGCACGGCGGTCAGCAGCATCAGCAGGCAGATGGCGCCGATCGCCTTCATCCCAGTTTCTCCGCCACGCGCAATACCGCCGAGCGCGAGCGCGGATTCGCCGCCAGCTCGGCGTCGGACGGGAACTGCGCCTTGCCGACCGCGGCCAGCTGTGCCGGCGCGGCCTGCACTGGCGGCCCGCGGCGACTGTTCTGCACGCGGCCGGCGTGGTCGCGGATGAACAGCTTCACCGCGCGATCCTCCAGCGAGTGGAAACTGATCACCGCCAGCCGGCCGCCCGGCTGCAATCGCTCCAGCGCGGCGTTCAGGCCCTGCTGCAGGGCGTCCAGCTCACCGTTCACGCGGATCCGCAGTGCCTGGAAGCTGCGCGTGGCCGGATGCTTGCCTGGCTCGCGCCGACCCACCAGGCGCTCGATCAGCGCCGCCAGCTGGCCGGTACGGGTGAACGGGGTGGCGTCGCGATCGGTCACGATGGCGCGGGCAATGCGCCGGCTATGCCGTTCTTCGCCGTAGTTCCACAGCACATCGGTGATCTCGCGCTCGCTGGCCTGGGCCAGGAAATCCGCCGCGCTCTCGCCCTGGCTGGTGTCCATGCGCATGTCCAGCGGCGCGTCAGCCATGAAGCTGAAGCCGCGGGCCGCTTCGTCCAGCTGCGGCGAGGACACGCCCAGATCGAGCAGCACGCCGTCGAGGCCGGCGGCGGTTTCGTCCCACTCGGCCAGGCTGGAGAAATTGGCGTGGCGGATCGACACCCGCGGGTCGTTGGCAAATTCGGCTTGCGCGGTGGCGATGGCGGCGGGGTCGCGATCCATCAGCAGCAGACGGCCGTCAGGGCCCAGGCGTGACAAAACCGCGCGAGCGTGACCGCCGCGACCGAAGGTTCCATCGAGATAACGCCCGCCCGCATGCACGGCGAGTCCCTCCACTGCTTCACCCAGCATCACCGGGATGTGCCGCAAAACTTGCTCGGCCATGCCGCACTCCCGCTCCCGTTTTTTCGTGTGTTGCCGCGCCCGTTTACAGGCGCAGTTCGGCCATTTCGTTGGTGATGTCGTCTTCGCCGATGCTCTGGCGGATCTTGGCCAGGTGGGCCTGTTCGCTCCACAGCTCGAATTTGTTGCCCATGCCCAGCAGTACCGCCTTCTTCTCGATCCCGGTGGTGGCACGCTGGCTGGACGGCAGCAGGACACGCGCCGCGCCATCGGGCTCGACCACCGCCGCGGCGCCGACCAGCTTCATCTGCATGTCGCGATGGGCGGCCTTGACCTTGGGCAGCGCGTTGACCTGATCGCGCACCTTTTCCCACTCGGCATGCGGGAACAGCCACAGGCAGCCCGGCTCGAACGGGTTGTAGGTGATCACCAGACGATTGGCGCACTCGCCCGCCACCTGCTCCCGATACGCTGTCGGAATGGTCAGGCGACCCTTGTCGTCGATGGTGATGGCGGTTTCGCCCTGGAACACGATCAGCAGACTCCACGAAATCCCACGATTTCACACTGGAACCCACGATAATCTCGTGCCATGAGACTGTCAAGGTAATTTCGCTTGTGAATCAAGGAGTAAAGGCGAAATCCTGACCACACATGCAGCATATTCTCAGGAACACCAGCAAGGTGTTTGAAAGCAGGGAATTTTTTGTGGTTTCCCCCGCGTCACTTCCCGCCATAAAGGCGTGAAATCCACGCGAAGTCAGCCCTTTTCCGGGTTTCGGGATGAACATTCGTTCACGCGGACACACCCACTCGCCACCCCGACCCGCAGGTCGAGGTGGCGAGGTGTGCACGAAGAGGTGGAGTCGGCCTGTAAGCCGGGTTCTGTACGTCTTGCGACGCGACAGTCATTCCTCTCGGCCAGGCGTCGCCGCCTGGCTCCAGCAACCTACCCGGGAACAACGCGGGCCGCGTTATCGTTCCCCTATTTGGTCTTGCTCCGAGTGGGGTTTACCGTGCCGTACGGCGTTAGCCCCGTACGCGGTGCGCTCTTACCGCACCCTTTCACCCTTACCACGCACATCCGAAGATGCCGTTCGGCGGTCTGCTCTCTGTTGCACTGGCCGTCAGCTCACGCTGCCCAGGAGTTACCTGGCACTCTGCCCTGTGGAGCCCGGACTTTCCTCGATGCGCTTGCGCGCGACGCGACTGTCCGGCCGACTCCGTGGACAAGTCTAGTAGGAGCGCACCCTGTGCGCGATGCTTTTCGTCATGTCACGCAAGAGCATCGCGCACAGGGTGCGCTCCTACCCTTCGTACAAGAGTTTGCGTGGCGCGCCACTGATCGCCGCCGCCAGCTTCGCCGCCTTGGCCGGTGGCAGCTCGTCGCGCAGGATGGCGAACACGCGCTGGCCCTCGGCCAGCTTCGCATCCACCTCCTCGCCGCGCCCGGCAACCAGGATCACGTGCTCACCACGCTGCTGGTCCGGGTCAGCCAGCACCTGCGCCGCCAGCTCCGCCAGCGGCTTGTCCAGCACGGTTTCGAACAGCTTGGTCAACTCGCGCGCCAGCACCGCCTCGCGCTCCGCACCGAACACATCGCGCATGTCGGCCAGGCTTTCGGCGACGCGATGCGACGACTCATAGAAAATGAGCGTGCGCGCGTCGCCGGCCAGCTCCTGCAAGCGACTGCGCCGCGCCGCGGCTTTCGGCGGCAGGAAACCCTCGAACACGAAGCGGTCACTGGGCAGGCCGGCCACCGACAGCGCAGCGATCGCCGCACACGCACCCGGCACCGGGATGCAGCGGATGCCGGCTGCACGCGCCGCACGCACCAGCCGGAAACCCGGGTCGCTGATCAAGGGCGTGCCGGCATCGGAGATCAGCGCCACCGAATCGCCGCCCTGCATCCGCCGCACGATCGCCTCGACTGCATCGCGCTCGTTGTGCTCATGCAGCGCGATCAACGGGGTATCTATGTTGTGGTGGACCAGCAAGGGCCGGCTGTGGCGCGTGTCCTCCGCCGCGATCACTGCCACCTCGCGCAAGGTGGCGATGGCACGCGCCGAGAAATCCTCACGGTGACCGATCGGCGTGGCAACCACCCACAGGCAACCTGACTGAACTGATGACATCCGGGAACTCCTGCACCGCGAGGCGACAAACCAATCCGCTATGATCGCGCATTGACGACCATGACGATCAAGGGATTTCCCATGCGCTTCATGCGCCTCTCGCGCGTCGCCGCGACCGCATTGCTGTTTTCGCTGCTGCTGGCCGCCTGCGTGCCGGCCAACGCACCACGCTCGCCGGCGGAACTGGCAGCCGCGCAAAGTGCCGGCGCGCTGGCCGCGCAAGGCCAGTTCGATCAGGCTGCGCAGGCGTGGCTGGCGCTGGCCGGGCAATCGCGCGCGCATGCCGACAGCTATCGTTTGTACGCCGCCGAGGCCTGGCGCGAGGAAGGTCAGCTGGCACTCGCCGCGCCGGTGCTGGCCACCATCAAGCGGCAGAACCTGAGCGGCGACGAACCGGTGCGACTGGACCTGTTGCGCGCCGAGCTGGCGTTGGACCAGCACGATGCCGCGACGGCGCTGCGCCTCACCACGCAACCCAATGTCATGGTGCCCGCTGCATTGCAGCCACGCCTGCTGGAATGGCGTGCCCGTGCGATGGCCGCCAGCGGCGACAACTGGGGCGCCGCGCGTACCCGCGTGCAACTGGACGAACAGCTCAGCGGTTTCGACCATGGCCAGAATCGCCAGCAGATTCTCGCCCTGCTCAACCAGGTCGGCGTGGATGCGCTGAAGCAGCGTGCCGCCGGCCTGCAGCGCGGCGACCGCATGCTGCCGTGGGTGAACGAGGCGCTGACCCGGCTCGGCGTCACCGTGGCGCAGGCCGCGCCCGAACTGCAGCAACCGGTCGGCACCCTGCTGCCCGGTGCCGATGCCAACGTGCGCGAAGGCTACAAGGTACCCACGCAGGTGGCCCTGTTGCTGCCGAGCGACGGCAACTTTGCCGCCGCCAGCACCGCCATCCGCGAAGGCTTCTTCGCCGCCTACCTCGATGCCGGACGCAATCACGCGCCACGTCCATCGATCCGCCTGTACGACACCGCAGGCACCGCCGATGGCGCCGTCAAGGCCTACCAGCAGGCGGTGCGCGACGGCGCGCGACTGGTGGTCGGGCCGCTGACCCGCGCCGAAGTCGCCGCCGTGTTCAGCCAGCCGCAGCTGCCGGTGCCGCTGCTGGCGCTGAATCATCCCGACGACAAGCAATTGCCCGCCGGCGACACCAGCGAGTTCGGCCTGCTGCCCGAGACCGAAGGCGCGCAGGCCGCCGACCACATGATCGAACGCGGCATCCGCAAGGCTTATGCGTTCGTCTCCACCGACGATTTCGCGCAGCGCGCAGGCAGTGCCTTCAAGGCCGAACTGACGGCACGCGGCGGCGAGCTGCTCGGCACCGTCACCCTGCCGCCAGGCGTAAACAGCTATGCCGACGTGATCGCCGGCATGAAACTGCCCACCAGCCCCGCTCCCACCAACCTCGCACCGACCATCGACGCACCGGCCACCAGCGCCAGCAGCACAGCGCCGGAAAGTCCCGTGGTGGTCGACAGCGGCATCTTCATCAGCATGCGTCCGCAACAGGCGCGCGTGCTGCTGCCGCAATTGCACATCGCCCAGGTCAACCTGCCAGTGTTCGGCACCTCGCATGTCTACGAAGGCAGCGACGACCCTGCCGCCAATCGCGACCTCGACGGCCTGGAATTCTGCGACGCACCGTGGTTGTTCGACGCCCAGCCGGGCCTGCCCAGTCGCGACGACATCGCCGCGCGCCTGCCCGCCGCCCGCGGCGGCGCAGCGCGGCTGTTCGCCTTCGGCATGGACGCCTGGAACCTGGTGCCCTACATCGAGTGGATGCGCGCCCATCCGGGCAGCTACCTGCCGGGCGCCAGCGGCCAGCTCGCCGCCGACCAGTTCGGCCGCGTGCGCCGCGTGCTGATCTGGGCGCGCTTCCAGGATGGCCTGGCGCGCCCTCTCGGCGGCAGCCTGCAGATGGACGACATGCCATCGACCGCGCCGCCCGCCAACGCCGAGCCGATGCCGGCGAGTCCGTCGTCCGGCGGAACCTTCCAGCCCGAAACGCGCTGATGCGCGCCGCCGGCGACGACTTCGAACAGCGCGCCTGCGGCGAACTCGAACGCGCCGGCCTGAAGCTGCTGGCGCGCAACTACACCACGCGTCACGGCGAGCTGGACCTGGTGATGCGTGACGGCAGCACCGTGGTCTTCGTCGAGGTGCGCTACCGCAAGAGCGCCAGCCATGGCGACGCCGCCACGTCGGTGACCGCCGCCAAGCAAGGCAAACTGATCCTGGCGGCGCAGCACTGGCTGGCTGCGCACCCGCAACACGCACGTGCGGCCTGCCGCTTCGACGTGGTCAGCTACGACGGGCCGGTCGACGCGCTGGAGCGGCAATGGTTGCGTGGTGCGTTCGAGGCGGGCTGAACCCCACCCGGTGCGATAATCACGGCATGACCCTGCCCGCTTCCCTGCTCGATACCCTGCGCGCGATCTTTCCCGGCGACGCACTGGGCAGCGGTGACGACGCGCTGCGCGCCGCAGCGCGCGACCATTCGCGCCATGTGCATCGGCCCGACGTGGTGGTGTACCCCACCACGCATGCGCAGGTGGAGTCGCTGGTACGCGCCTGCCGCGAACATCGCGTGCCGCTCACCGCGCGCGGCGGCGGCACCAGCTCCACCGGCGCCGCGGTGCCGCTGGCCGGCGGCGTGGTGGCGAATTTCCAGCGGATGGATCGCATCGTGCGCATCGCGCCGGACGATCGCCTGGCGGTGGTCGAGCCGGGCGTCACCAATGAAGCCCTGCAGCTGGCGCTGGCGCCGCACGGATTTTTCTGGGCGCCCGATCCGGGTTCGGCACCATGGTGCACGATAGGCGGCAATCTCGCCTGCAATGCCGGCGGACCGCGCGCGCTGAAGTACGGCGCCACGCGCGACAACGTGCTGGGCCTGCGTGCGGTAGCCGGGACCGGCGCGGGCTTCGTCGCCGGCACGCACACCACCAAGGATTCCACCGGCTACGACCTGACGCGCCTGCTGGTCGGTTCGGAGGGCACGCTGGCACTCATCACCGAGGCCACGCTGAAACTCACGCCGCGGCCGGCCGCCATGCGCTCGCTGCGCGCCACGTATCGCGACACGGCCTGTGCGGTGCAGGCGGTGGCGCGCATCATGGCGCAGCCGGTGACGCCCGCGACGCTGGAGTTCATGGACGCCCTGGCGCTCAAGCTGGCACGCGATCACGTGCCGGATGCCGACGTACCGCAGGCGGGCGCCCTGCTGCTGATCGAGGTCGACGGCACGTCGGAGACCGTGGGCTTCGCGCAGGACGCCGTGGCACGCGCCGCACGCGGCGAAGGCCTGATCGCGCTGGACATCGCAGCGGACGCCGACGAAAACGCCGCGCTGTGGGCCGCGCGCAAGGCGCTCTCGTTCGCCCAGCGTGCGGTGACCGAGCACAAGATCAACGAGGACGTGGTGGTGCCGGTGAGCCGCCTGCCCGAACTGGTCGCCGGCGCGCAGGCGCTGGCCGCCAAGCATGCGGTGCCGCTGGTGTGCTTCGGCCACGCCGGCAACGGCAACCTGCACGTGAACCTGCTGCCGCGCGACATCGACGAGATCGAACGCGGCTATGCGGCGCTGCCCGAACTGTTCGCCCTGGTGATCGCGCTGGGCGGCACGCTCTCGGGCGAACACGGCATCGGCGTGGTGAAGCGCGAGTTCATGCCGCTGGCGCTGGGCGAATCGACCATCGCGCTGATGCGCTCGGTCAAGGCCGCGTTCGATCCGGATGGCATCCTCAATCCCGGCAAGGTGGTTTGAGGGCCGGGATTCGGGATTTGCAGAAGCGCAAGGTGAAAGTCGTTGCAGACGGAAAACGGGAAGAGCACTGACAAAGCAAGGCAGCGCGACATGGACGCCCTGCTGGCGGAGATTCGCTGCGGACACACCTGCGCGATGCAGCAGCCGCCGGGACGGCGGCCGGTGCTGCAGGCGTCGACGCGATCGCGGCTGCTGATCGTCAGCCAGGCGCCGGGGCGCAAGGTGGAGGAAAGCGGCATCCCGTTCGACGACGTCAGCGGCGAGCGTCTGCGCGACTGGCTGCAGATCGACCGCGCCGCGTTCTATGACGCCGAGCGCGTGGCGATCGTGCCGATGGATTTCTGTTTCCCGGGCAAGGGCAGGAGCGGCGACCTGCCGCCGCGACCGGCGTGCGCGGCGATCTGGCATCCACGCCTGTTTTCACTGCTCACCGGGGTGCAATTGACGCTCGCCATCGGGCAGTACGCGCAGGTGGGCATGCTCGGCGAGGCGCGGGACGCCACGCTCACCGATACCGTACGCAACTGGCGCACGCACCTGGCCCGCGGCGTGCTGCCGCTGCCGCACCCGAGCCCGCGCAACCGGCCGTGGGTGATGCACCACCCGTGGTTCGAGACCGATCTGCTGCCGGTGCTGCGCCAGCGCGTGGCCGATGTGCTGGCTCTGCCGGATTGAGCTGCCGCATTGCACCTTGCCGCCCGGCGCCGGCGTCGTCTAACCTGCCCCGCTACAACATCGTGGCCACGGGGCCGACCCCGGCCTTGCAGGGGAACCCTCGTCCATGAGCCTCAAGCTCCGTCTTACCGTACTCAATTTCTTCCAGTACTACATCTGGGGCGCCTGGTTGCTGACCATCGGCACCTGGTGGTTCCAGACCCAGCACTGGTCGGGTACCAGCTTCGGCGCGATCTTCTCGACCATGGGCATCGCCTCGTTGTTCATGCCTTCGCTGGTCGGCATCGTGGCCGACAAGTGGGTCAACGCCGAACGCCTGTACGGCGTGCTGCAGATCGCCGGCGCCGTGGTCCTGTTCTCGATCCCGCACGCGCGCGACCCCGAGCAGATGTTCTGGATGATGCTGTTGAACATGTGCTTCTACATGCCGACCATCTCGCTGGCGATCACGGTGACCTACAACGCGCTCAAGCAGGACGGCCTGGACGTGGTGAACACCTACCCGCCGATCCGGGTGTGGGGCACGATCGGCTTCATCGCCGCGACCTGGACCACCAGCCTGCTCGGCTTCAAGGCCTCGCCCGGGCAGTTCCACGTCGCCGCGGCCGCCTCGCTGCTGCTGGGCCTGTATGCCTTCACCCTGCCCAAGTGCCCGCCGCGGCTGCGCGCCGCCGAAGGCCGCGGCCTCGCCGACCGGCTGGGGCTGACCTCGTTCACGCTGTTCAGGAACCGCAACATGGCGGTGTTCTTCATCTTCGCGATGCTGCTCGGCGCGGCGCTGCAGCTGACCAACGCCTACGGCGACGCGTTCCTCAGCGATTTCGTCAAGGTGCCCGCATACACCAACCTGCTGGCGGTGAAGTACTCCACCATCATCATCTCCATCTCGCAGTTTTCCGAAACCGCGTTCATCCTGACCATCCCGTTCTTCCTCAAGCGCTTCGGCATCAAGGCGGTGATGACGATGAGCATGCTGGCGTGGGTGCTGCGTTTCGGCCTGTTCGCGTTCGGTGACCCCGCCGGCGGGCTGTGGATGATCGTGCTCTCCTGCATCATCTACGGCATGGCGTTCGACTTCTTCAACATCTCCGGCTCGCTGTTCGTGGAAAGCCAGGCCGACCCGAAGATCCGCGCCAGCGCGCAGGGCCTGTTCATGCTGATGACCAACGGCATCGGCGCGGTACTGGGCAGCCTGATCGCCGGCTTCGTGATCGACCACTTCTTCACCAACCACGCGTGCAACGACGCGGCCCTGATCTGCAAGGACTGGCGTGGCATCTGGCTGGCGTTCGCCGGCTACGCGCTGGTGATGGCGCTGCTGTTCGTGCCTCTGTTCAAGCACCGGCACGATCCGCTGGCGGCGCAGCGGGCGGTGCCCGCGCACTGACCAGTGCATGGCCGCAGCCGCGGCCCGCTACAATGTGCCCATGCGTATCGGCTCCTACCTGATCGACCCGCGCGTGGTGCTGGCCCCGATGGCTGGCGTCACCGACAAGCCGTTCCGGCTGCTGTGCAAGCGCTTGGGCGCGGGCCTGGCCGTGTCGGAAATGACCAACGCCGACCCACGGCTGTGGCATACGCGCAAGTCGCTGCAGCGGATGGACCACGTCGGCGAACCCGAGCCGGTCAGCGTGCAGATCGCCGGCTACGACCCGGCGATGCTGGCCGAGGCCGCGCGTTTCAACGTGGCCAACGGCGCGCAGATCATCGACATCAACATGGGCTGTCCGGCCAAGAAAGTGTGCAACGTGTGGTCCGGCTCGGCGCTGCTGCAGGACGAGCCGCTGGTCGCGCGCATCGTGAAGGCGGTAGTCGATGCGGTCGAGGTGCCGGTGACGCTGAAGATCCGCACCGGCTGGGATCGACAGAACCGCAATGCACTGAACATCGCGCGCATCGCCGAGGACAACGGCATCGCCGCGCTCGCCGTGCACGGCCGCACCCGCGCCGACAAATACGAAGGCGATGCCGAGTACGCCACGATCACCGCGGTGAAGGCCGCGGTGCATATCCCGGTGCTGGCCAATGGCGACGTGAACACGCCGCAACAGGCCCGCCACGTGCTCGATGTGACCGGCGCCGATGCGCTGATGATCGGCCGCGGCGCGCAGGGGCGACCGTGGATCTTCCGCGAGATCGCGCACTTCCTGGCTACCGGTGAACTGCTGCCCGAACCGCAACCGGCCGAGGTGGCGCGCATCCTGCTCGGCCACCTCGAACAGCTCTACGCGTTCTACGGTGAGCAGGCCGGCGTGCGCATCGCGCGCAAGCACCTGGGCTGGTACGCGAAGGATCGGCCGGAAAATGCCGCATTCCGCCAGGTGGTCAATCGTGCCGAAACGGCCAGCGAGCAGCTGCGCCTGACCGGCAACTATTTCGAGCTGCTGCAGCAGGACCTGCACCTGGCCGCCTGAGCTGACGACTGCCGGCCTGGTGGCTGCGGGCCGTACGGGACAACGGCATGGCGTTGGCCGGCGGCTTTCTGCATAGTGGCTGCCTTCCCAGCGGACACCGCGCCATGTACCTGCCTGCTCCCGTGGTGATCGGGGTCGCCTTCGGCCTGTCCGAACTGGCGCTGTCGCTGTTGCGCCGTGCCGGCAGCCAGGCGACCAACAAGGATCGACACTCGCTGCCGCTGATCTGGGCCGTCGTGGCCGCGGCGATGCTGGGGGGCGTGGCGCTTGCCTACGCGCTGCCCGGTCTGGCACTGCCCCACGCGCAAGCCTTCTACTTCGCCGGCCTGGTGATCTTCGTGGCCGGACTGGCCCTGCGCTGGTACGCGATCCGCTACCTGGGGCGCTGGTTCACCGTGAACGTGGCGATTGCCGAAGATCAGCCACTGATCCACAGCGGCCCTTACGCATTCATGCGCCACCCGTCCTATACCGGTGCGCTGATGGCCTTTCTGGGGTTTGCGCTGTGCCTGGGCAATGCCGCTTCGCTGGCGCTCGTGGTGGTGGCGACCGTGAGCGTGTTCAGTTGGCGCATCCGGATCGAGGAGGCGGTGCTGGCGCAGGCGTTCGGCCAGCGCTGGAAGGATTACTCGTCGCGAACCCGACGGCTGATTCCGTGGGTCTACTGAAACCGGCGCTCGGCGCCGCCCACCGGCAGCACGCCGCGCGAACCGATCGACCCGTGGTTGCCGCAGCGGGTCCGGGCGCAGCGCGTGAAGAAGGCCTTCGGCGCAGCCGATCGGTGGCGAGCCCACCGGCATTCGCCGGCGTTCAGCCGTCCAAACGGCTGAACGCCGGCCCAACCCCGCTGCCGCTGAAAAGCCGGCAGGCTGCAAAATCCGGGGCGGGGATGTATGATGCCCGACTTCATTTATCTTTCTATCCGCACAAAAGGATATAAACCGCGATGTCCAACTACCTGTTCACCTCCGAATCGGTCTCCGAAGGCCATCCGGACAAGGTCGCCGACCAGATCTCCGACGCCGTCCTCGACGCGATCATCGCGCAGGATCCGGCTGCCCGCGTGGCGTGCGAAACGATGGTCAAGACCGGCGTGGCGATCGTCGCCGGCGAGATCACCACCAATGCGTGGATCGACCTCGAAGCGATCACCCGCAAGGTGATCGTCGACATCGGCTACGACTCCAGCCAGGTCGGCTTCGACGGCGCCACCTGCGGCGTGATCAACCTGATCGGCAAGCAGTCGCCGGACATCAACCAGGGCGTGGATCGCAAGAAGCCCGAAGACCAGGGCGCGGGCGACCAGGGCCTGATGTTCGGCTACGCCACCAACGAAACCAAGACCTTCATGCCGGCGGCGATCCACTTCTCGCATCGCCTGGTCGAGCAGCAGGCCAAGGTGCGCAAGGCGAAGAAGTCGCCGCTGCCGTGGCTGCGCCCGGACGCCAAGAGCCAGGTCACGCTGCGCTACGAGAACGGCATCGCCACCGCGATCGACGCCGTGGTGCTGTCGACCCAGCATGATCCGGGCGTGAAGCAGAAGGACCTGATCGAAGCCGTGCGCGAGTTGATCCTCAAGCCCGTGCTGCCGGCCAAGTGGCTGCACAAGGGCACCAAGTTCCACATCAACCCGACCGGCAAGTTCGAGATCGGCGGCCCGGTGGGCGATTGCGGCCTGACCGGCCGCAAGATCATCGTGGACACCTACGGCGGCTGGGCGCGCCACGGCGGCGGTGCGTTCTCCGGCAAGGATCCGTCCAAGGTCGATCGTTCGGCTGCCTATGCCGCGCGCTACGTGGCCAAGAACATCGTGGCTGCCGGCATCGCCGACCGCTGCGAGGTGCAGGTCAGCTATGCGATCGGCGTGGCGCATCCGACCTCGATCTCGGTGACCACGTTCGGCACCGGCAAGATCAGCGACGAGAAGATCGAGAAGCTGATCCGCAAGCACTTCGACCTGCGCCCGTACGGCATCCTCAAGATGCTCGACCTGATCCACCCGATGTACCAGCAGACCGCCAGCTACGGCCACTTCGGCCGTACCCCGCAGCAGATGAAGGACGCCAACGGCAACACCTTCACCGCCTTCTCGTGGGAGCTGACCGATCGCGCCGAGGCGCTGCGCAAGGACGCCGGGCTGAAGTAAGCCGATCCCGCACGCTGCAAACGAACGGGCCGCCTTGTGCGGCCCGTTTTTTATCGCACGCAGGCATGTCCGTCATGGGTATGACCGCCGCACCAGCTACAATGGGCGGATGTCTCTTATCCAATTGCAAAACGTCGACTTCAGCATCGGCGGCCCCCTCCTGCTCGAACACGTCAATTTGTCGATCGAGCCGAACGAACGTGTCTGCATCGTCGGCCGCAACGGCGAAGGCAAATCCACCCTGATGAAGCTGATTGCCGGGGAGCTGCATGCCGATGACGGCGAGGTGCGCGTGCAGAACGGCATCGTGGTGGCGCGCATGGCGCAGGAAGTGCCGCAAGGCACCGAGGGCAGCGTGTTCGACGTGGTCGCCGACGGGCTGGGTGACCTGGGTCACCTGCTGGCGCGCTATCACCACCTGCTCAACGAGCTGCACACGCCTGCCGACTTCGAGGCGCTGGGCGACGTGCAGCACCAGATCGAAGCCCAGCATGGCTGGGACCTGGACCGCCGCGTCAGCGACGTGCTGAGCCAATTGGAACTGCCCGGCGAAACCGACTTCGCCGCCCTGTCCGGCGGCATGAAGCGGCGCGTGCTGCTGGCCCAGGCGCTGGTGCGCAAGCCCGACGTGCTGCTGCTGGACGAGCCGACCAACCACCTCGACATCGAGGCGATCGGCTGGCTGGAAAGCTTCCTCAAGCAGTTCGCCGGCAGCATCATCTTCGTCACCCATGACCGCAGCTTCCTGCGCGCGCTGGCCACGCGCATCGTCGAGATCGATCGCGGCGCGCTGACCGACTGGCCCGGCGATTACGACAACTACCTGCGCCGCCGCGAGGAGCGCCTGCACGCCGAGTCGCAGGCCAACGCGCTGTTCGACAAGAAGCTGGCGCAGGAAGAGGTGTGGATTCGCCAGGGCATCAAGGCCCGGCGCACCCGCAACGAAGGCCGCGTGCGTGCGTTGAAGGCGCTGCGCAACGAGCGCGCCGAGCGGCGCAACCTGGGTGGCAACGTGCGGATGACCGCGGCCAACGCGCAGTCCTCGGGCAAGAAGGTGATCGACCTCAAGCACGTGCACCAGGCCTACGATGGCCGCGTGCTGATCGAGGATCTGTCCACCACGATCATGCGCGGCGACCGCATCGGCATCATCGGCCCGAACGGCGCCGGCAAGAGCACCCTGCTGAAGATCATGCTGGGTGAATTGCAGCCGCTGCGCGGCACCGCCGAGCTGGGCACCGGCATACAGATCGCCTACTTCGACCAGCACCGCCTGCAGCTCAACGACAAGTTGAACGCGCTGGACAACGTGGCCGAAGGCCGCGAGTTCATCGAGCTCAATGGCGAGCGCAAGCACATCATCGGCTACCTGCAGGACTTCCTGTTCTCGCCGGAACGCGCGCGCGCGCCGATCACCCGCCTCTCCGGTGGCGAGCGCAACCGCCTGCTGCTGGCCAAGCTGTTCGCCCAGCCGTCCAACCTGCTGGTGATGGATGAACCGACCAACGACCTGGACGTGGAAACGCTGGAGCTGTTGGAGGAACTGCTGACCGACTACCAGGGCACCTTGCTGCTGGTGTCGCATGACCGCGCCTTCCTCGACAACGTGGTGTCCAGCACCCTGGTGCTGGAAGGCGAAGGGCAGATCGGCGAATACGTCGGTGGCTATACCGACTGGCTGCGCCAGCGCCCTGCCCCGCGCAGCGCGCCAACCGCCGGCAAGAGCGCGGCCGCCGCGCCGGCCGTGCCGGTACCCGCCGCAGCCAAGGTCAAGCGCAGCTTCAAGGAACAGCGTGAGCTGGAGCTGCTGCCGAAGCGGATCGAGCAGCTGGAAACCGAGATCGCCGCCCACGGCCAGGCGATGAACGATCCCGCGTTCTTCAAGCGGGACGCCGCCACCATCACCCGCGCCAACGAAGCCGTCGCCGCGTTGCAGGCCGAGCTGGATGCCGCGTATGCGCGCTGGAGCGAACTGGACGGCTGAGCGAAGCGGGAGTGAGTGGAGAGGAGTGAGAAGTGAGTGCAGAGCAGAGACCTCGCGCGCCGTGCCTTCCCTCCTTTCTCACTCCTCTCCACTCGCTTTTCGCCCTTCCTCCCGGCGTATCATTTGCGGATTACCTCTGCGGATGATCGCCATGTACACGCTCTACTACGCCCCCGGTTCGGCCAGCATGCTGGTGCATCTGGCCTTGCTTGAAATCGGCGCGCCGCACACGCTGGAGCGGATCGACATCGAGGCGGGCCAGCAGCGCAGCGCGGCCTATCTGGCGATCAACCCGAACGGCGTGGTGCCGACCCTGGTGATCGACGGCGTACCGCATGGCGAAGCGGCGGCACTGGCGATGCTGCTGGTCGAGCGACACCCCGAGCCCGCCCTGGCGCCCGCCCCCGGCAGCAGCCGACGCGCCGATTACCTGCAATGGATGTTCTACCTGGCCAACAATCTGCAACCGTTGTTTCGCCAATGGTTCTATCCCGGCGACCATTTGCCGGAAGCCGCCGACACGATCAAGCAGGCCGCCCGCATCGGCATCGAGAAGTGCTGGTCGCACGTCGATGCGCAGCTGGCGGCGCACGGACCGTACATGCTCGGCGACAGTTTCAGCGTGGTCGACCTGTACGCGCTGATGCTGATGCGCTGGTCGCGCAACATGCCGCGGCCGGCCACCGAATGGCCACACCTGGCAGCACTGGCCACGCGGTTGAAATCTCGTCCTTCGTGGAAGCAGGTATGCGAGGGCGAAGGCCTGATCGAGTGGGCCTGAGCGCATGAGCGATGCGCCCGACGGCGACGCCTGGGCCGTCTACCTGCTCGAATGCACCGACGGCCGCGTCTACACCGGCATCGCGCGTGACCCCGAACAACGCTACGCGAAACACCTCGCCGGCAAGGGCGCGCGCTTCACCCGCTCCAATCCACCGAAGCAACTGCTGGGCTGGGTCTGGGTCGCCGACCACGGCACCGCCTTGCGCCTGGAAATTGCGTGGAAGAAGTTGCCGCGCCATGAGCGCATCGCCGCCCTGCACGCAAGCATCAAACTGTAGGAGCGCTCCTGCCACCCGCGCCCGGCATCACTCGATGACGTACTTTGCCGCTTCGCCGCCGCGCACTGCGCCGGTCACCAGCCGCTTGTCGAAGGTGGCCAACCGGGCACCGTGCTTCACGGCCAGCGCCAGCAGATAGCTGTCGGTGACCTGGCCGGACTGCAGCAGGCGATCCCGGTCGACCAGCGGGGAATCCAGCAGGCTGAGGTCAGCCGACCAGAAGACATGCCCCGGCTGCTGGCACAGCTCCGTCAGCAGTTCCGCCGCCTGTGCGGTTGAAGCCACCGCGTTGGCGTAGCGCGGATGCGACATGATGCGCAGTGCGCCATTCTGGGTCAGGTTGCAACTGGCCCATGATGCGCGCGCGGTGGCAAACCATGCGTGTGCAACTGCGTGTTGCGGATGGATCGGGTCGAGCAGGGCGAGCAACACATTGACGTCCAGCAGCCAGGTCGTCTCAGGCTCGGAACAGGAACCGCGAGACTCACCTACCGCCGGCCTGGCCTTGCGCCTCACGGTGACCACGGCGTGTCGTCGCGCAGCGCATTGATCTGTTCGAGCGTCATCGGCTTGGCCCCCGGACGTACCGGCATCAGGCGAATCCCGTTGCGGTATTGCGGCGCCGATGCGGGAGGTACCAACCCCTTGCGCGCCAATTCCGAAACGACCTCGCCCAGCGTCTTGTTCTGCTGCTGGGCCAGAGCACGCGCCGCCGCCAGCACGTCTTCATCGAGCTTGAGGGTGGTGCGCATGATGATGATGTTCCTTGACGCGTCGGTAACATCAAGCATCACGCATCACACATCTCAGGTCAAGACGATCCCCTGGAAGCGAGGCGCACAGCCATCCGCACTTACGGTAGCGGCAGCCACAAGGTGGCCAGCACACCACGGGCGTCATCGCGGGCGCCCAGGCTGACACCGCCCTCGTGCGCTTCGGCGATCTGCCGGACCAGGGCCAGGCCGATGCCGGAGCCGCCAGGCTTGGTGGTGAAGAACGGCACGAACAGGTTGTCGCTGCCGGGCAGGCCGGGGCCGTCGTCGAGAACCTCCACCAGCGCGCGTTCGCCTTCTTCGCGCCAGCGCATGCGCACCTGGCCGCCGCCGGACAGGCTGGCTTCGACCGCGTTGCGCAGCAGGTTGATCAGCGCCTGCTCGATCTGGTCGGGGTCGGCCTGCACCGGCAGCGGCACGCCCTCGTCCAGTTGCACGGCCAGACGTTGTTCCAGTCGCGCCACCGCGGCCACCCGTTCGGCCAGATCGATCAGGCGCTTTTGCGGCGGCGGCAGCGCCGCGAGCTTGCTGTAGCCGGCCAGGAAGCGGCCGAGCGATTCGGCGCGGTTGCCGATCACCTGCAAGCCGCCGCGGGTGTCCTCGCGCCAGTCCTCGGCCAGCGGCTCGCGCGCGACCACGGTGGCCAGCGTGCCGGCCAGCGAATGGATCGAGGCCAGCGAGTTGTTGACCTCGTGGCCAAGCACGCGCAGCAGCCGCTGCCAGGCCTGGCGCTCTTCTTCGCGCAGCACGCGTCCCACATCGTTGATGACCAGCAGCTGGCCTTGCCGCCCTTCGTTGCGCAGCGGCGCGTGGCGGATCTCGAAGCGCCCGCTGCGCGTGGCAAACACCTGCCGGACGACCTGCTCGCGCGGACCGGCCAGCAGCGCATCGAGTGCCAGCTCGTCGGCGCGTCGACCAAGCAGCGCCTGGCGATCGTCGCCCAACAGGCGCTGCGCGGCCGGGTTGAGCAGGCGCAAACGGGTCTCGTGATCGAACACCAGCACCGCGCTGTCCAGCGCATCGAGGGTCTTGCCGAGCAGGCGCGCGGAATCCTCGAATTGCAGGCGCTCCTGCTGCAGGCGATCGGCCAGCGCATTGACGTCATAGATCGCGCCGCCGAGCACACCGCCTGCCACCCCGCGCAGGCTGTAGTCGCCCTCGCGCAGCGCCTCCAGCAGGCCGGCCAGGGTGTACAGCGGATACGTCACGCGACGCTGCTGCCAGCGCGCGATCAGCGCGGTGGCCAGCAACACCATCAGCGCCAGCAACCAGCACGGCGCGCGCTCCGGCACGCCGAGGATCAACAAGACGGCTACGGCGACCAGGGCCGGCAAGGCCACCAGCCAGCTGCCCAGCAGCACGCGCCGCTCGAACGCGGGCAGCCGGTTGCCGCGGCGGCCGGCGTCAGTCGGCATCGTCGGACGAAGGATCGCGCAGGCCGTGCTTCTCCATGCGCCGGTACAGCGTCTGGCGGGTCACGCCCAGCGCATCGGCGGCATGCTGCAGGTTGTTGCCGTGGCGCTCCAGCGCACGTCGCACCAGATGCGCTTCGGCCTGCTCGATGGTCATGTCGTCCAGCCCCGCCGTCGCGTCGCCGACACTCGGCCCGGGGCCGAATGCCAGCGCCGAATCGCTGACCAGGTCGTGCTCGGCCAGCAGCGCGGCGCGCTCCATCAGGTGGCCCAGTTCGCGCACGTTGCCGGGCCAGCGCCATGCCAGCAGTGCGCGTTCGGCCGAGGGCGCCAGGCTCAACCCGTGGCGGCCATAGCGCGCGGCACTGCGTTCGAGAAAGCTGCGCGCCAGCGGCAGGATGTCGTCGCGGCGTTCGCGCAATGGCGGCAGGCGGATCTCCAGCGTGTTGAGGCGATACAGCAGGTCCTTGCGAAAGCGCCCTGCCTCGACCTCGACGGCCAGATCGGCATTGGTGGCCGAGACCAGCCGCACGTCCGCACTCTGCGTGCGCGAGGAGCCGAGCCGCTCGAACTCGCCGTCCTCCAGCACGCGCAGCAATTTCGGTTGCTGCGAGATCGGCACGTTGCCGACCTCGTCAAGGAACAGCGTGCCGCCGTCGGCCAGCTCGTAGCGACCGATGCGCTCGCCCTTCGCATCGGTGTACGCGCCGCGCACGTGGCCGAACATCTCCGACTCGAACACGTTCTCGGCGATGCCGCCCATGTTGACCTTGACCAGCGCCTTCGCGGCGCGTCGCGATTGCGCATGCAGCGCCTGCGCGATCACGCCCTTGCCGGTGCCGTTCTCGCCCAGCACCAGCACGTTGGCATCGCTGGGCGCCACCCGCGCGACCAGCTCCAGCACCCGCCGCATCGCCGGCGATTCGGCGATCAGGGTTTCGCTACCGCCACGCAGCAACGCGTTCTCCGCTTCCAGCCGGCGCTGCCGGCGCGCGCTCTCGCCCAGCGCGCTCTGCGTGCGCACGATGCTCAGCACGCGCGCGTTGTCCCACGGCTTCTCGACGAAATCGCCGGCGCCGCGACGCAGCGCGTCCACCACCAGCGGCACGTTGCCCCACGCGGTCATCACCACCACCGGCAACTCCGGCGCGTGCTGGCGCAAGGCGTCCAGCAAGGCCAGGCCTTCGGCGCCCGAGGTAGTGTCGCGGGTGTAGTTGAGGTCGATCAGCGCGCAACCGAAATCGCGCTGGCGCGCTGCCTCCAGTGCCGCCGCGGGGCCGTCCGCGCCCACGCTGGCGATCCCCTCGGACTTCAGCAGCAGGCGCAGTGCCTCGCGCACATCGGCCTGGTCGTCGACCAGCAAGACTGTGGAACAAGGTGTCGATCGCGCCATGGGGCTGGAAGCTTCCTGCAAGAGGGGTTGAATGGACGGTACCGATTTCGGTGGCCTCACTCGTAACGCAAGGCTACCAGCGGATCCACCCGCAACGCGCGGATCAACGGCAGCAAACCCGCCAGCAGGGTAATCATCACCACCACCAGCACCACCGGCACGAACACCGCCATGTCGTGCGCCTGGGTGTGCAGGCCGGAATCTGCCAACAGACCCGACCACGGCCATGCCAGCAGCAAGCCCACGCCAAGACCCAGGCCGAGTTGCCAGATCAGCTGCCGTCCCACCGTGCGCACGATCGCCGCGGAATCGGCACCGATCGCGCGGCGAATGCCGATCTCGCGCGTGCGCTGCGCCACCGAGAACGCCAGCACACCGTACAGGCCTGCCGCCGCCAGCAGCAGCGCCACCAGGCCGAGCGCACCGAACACCTCGGTCAGCACCACCAGATGCACGCGCCCGGCAGTGATCGCAGTCGTCTGACTGCGTGGCGCATACACCACAGCCTGCGCATCCACGCCATGCACGATCGCGTTGAGCCGTGCCGCAAACGCCATCGGATCGCCATGCGTGCGCAGCGCCAGACCTACACTGGCCAGCGGCGAAGATCCCGCCGACTGCGGCAGCGGCATCAGCAAGCCCGGCAATGACTTCTCCAACTCGTTGTCCATTTGCAGCGGCTCGATCACGCCGATCACGGTCCTCGTGCTGGCCCAGGACTGACCGGGATACAACACCAACCGCTGCCCGACGGCATCGCGCCCAGGCCATAGCGCCTGCGCGGTTTTCCGATCGATCACGGTTACCGGCAGGCTGTCGGCGCGATCGCGCGCATCGAAGAAGCGCCCCTCGACCAGGTGCACGCCATATGCGCCGAGGAAATGATCGTCGACAATACCCATCTGCGCCCATGGCCAACCGGTCGCCGGGCGTGCCTGGCCCAGTGCGGAAACCGTCTCGTGGCTACCCAGCTGCGCGCCGGGCACCGTATTGGCTGCCGTCACGTCGAGCACGTTGCCGTCGGCTTGCAACTGTTCGGTCACGCTGGCAAAGAAGCGCAAGCGCTGCTTGTCGTCGGCATAGGCCCTGGTCGGCAACGCGACTTGCGCAGTCAGCACATGGCTGGCATCGGCACCGCCGGCCAGCGGGGTCGTGAACAGCTGATCCAATGAGCGGATGAAGGTACCTGCGCCGACCAGCAGCACCACGGTGAGCATGATCTCCAGCACCACGAGCGTCTTTGCCACCCGTGCGAACGCGCCACCGGAGCCCTTGCTGCCCTCGCGCAACGCGCTGGACATGCCGGCATGCGAGGCGCGCCATGCCGGAATCAACCCGGTCAGTGCGGTGGTGAGCAGCGCGACGACGACAGCGAAGATCAGCACGCTGCCGTCGATGCCGAGGTGTTGCAGCTTGCTGGCCGAGCGACCCACTCCCAGATATTCCCCCACGATCCAGCGCTTGCCGAAATGCACCATCGGCAACGCCACCATGAAAGCCATCGCCCCCAGCAACATACTCTCCGCCAGCACACCGGCCATCAAGCGCCCGCGGCTGCAGCCCAGGGCACTGCGCAGGGCCAGCTCGCGACGACGATTCAAGGTTTGCACCAACTGCAGGTTGGCCACATTGACGCAGGCGAGCAGCAGTACCAGGGCACCGGCCGCAAACATCAGCCACACCCAGTGACGCACGTCCTCGGGCACGAATTGCACACCCAGCGGCTTGACCGTCATGCGCATTTGCATATCGGCGACTGGCGCGCCATGACGCAGGCTGGCATTCAGTGCGTCCAGTTGCTGGCGTACTTCGGTCAGGCTGACGCCAGGCGTGAGCCGAGCCACCATGGCCACATCCTCGTGCTCGCCGGCGCGCAACGGCAGCGGCATCCACAGCTGGCTGGCATAGGGAAAATCGAACTCCTTCGGCATGACGCCGACCACCGTGGCCCAGTCGCCGTTCACCCTCACCGCGCGACCCAGCACGCCCGGATCGGCATGGAAATCATGCCGCCACAAGGTTTCGCCCAGCAGCACCACCGCTGCCGCACCCGGCCGATCGTCGGCCGCACTGAACGCGCGCCCGAGTATCGGGTGGACGTCAAGCATGCTCATCATCGACGCCGTCCAGCGCGTGCCGTCGTAGCGAGCCGGGCCATTGCCCCGGTCCAGGCTGATGCCCACGGGCACATACGCGCCGTCGACCGCCGCGCCTTGCAAGCGCCCATGCCGTTGCAGGTAGTCGTCACTGTCGACGTCGTAGATGCCCATGCCGTTGTCGCGGGTCGGTCCGATCGCCATCAGCTGATCGGCCGCCGCCGGCAGCGGATGCACGATCAGCGTATCGATCATGCCGAACAGGAACAACAGCACACCCAGCCCCACGCCAAGCACGCCGGCCGACAGCGCGGTGTAGCCGGGCCGCTTCACCAGTCGCCGCCAGGCATGGCGGAATTCACGAACGATCATGACTATTCTCCGCGCAACGCGCGCATGGGATGGGTTCGACCGGCGCGCAACGCCGGCAACAGGCAGGCCAGCAGGCCCGCAGCGGCGAGCACCGCGCAGACGCCCAGCATCACCATCGGATCGAAAGCATTGCTGCGACCGAGCAGGGTCATCAGCAGCGCGGCCACCGCATGCGCCGCACCCAGCGCGACCGCCACGCCGATCGCCAGTCCCGCCACGATCTGGAACAAACCGCCGCGCAACACCAGGCCAAGCAAGCGCCGCGGTGCGGCGCCCAGCGCGCTGCGCACGCCGAACTCGCGCTCGCGCGCGGCGACCGCCACCGCCATCACCGCATACAGGCCGGCCGCCGCCAGCAGCAGTGCGAGCGCGGCGAACAGGCCGATCAGCCACAGGCTGAGCCGGGCGTTCTGCGTGGTCTGGCGGACGATGCCGCGCATGTCGCGCAGGTTCGCGATGGGCTGCTGCGGCGCCACTTCCGTCAACGCCTCGCGCACGCCGGTCTGCCAGTCCAGCGGGTTGCCGTGGCCGAGCAAGGCGAAGCGCAGCGGCTCCATCTCGCGGATGATCGTCATCGATGGCTCAGGCATCTGCGCCAGCGGTATGTACAGCACCGGCTGCAAGGGCTGCAGCGGCCCGCGCTGCCAGGTGGCACCCACCACCCCGACGATGCGCAGCGACCATGCGCCGCCACCCTCACGAGGCACGTCGATCATCTTGCCCACCGCGTGACCACCGTAATACGTGTCCGCCAGATCCTGGCTGACAAGGACGACCCGTTCGCTGCCGGCCGTGTCGGCGGGCTTGAAGTCGCGCCCTTCACGCAGGGGGATGGAGAACAGCTTGAGGAAGCCCGGGCCGATACCGTGGTACTGCGCCACGAACTCCTTGCCGTCCGGCGTACGCGGGTTGGTCTGCAGTTGCCCGTACAGGTCGTTGCTGGCCGGCAGGTTGGTGGTCACCGCAGCATCGGTGACACCGGGTATCGCCAACAGCCGCTGCACCAGCCGCTGCGACAGGACATTTATCGCGGCCACGTCCGGATAATCGGCCTTCACCGGCGCCAGTTCGAACGTGAGCACGTGGTCGTCGGCAAAGCCCAGCCGCAGTTGCGAGGCGTCGTAGAGCCCGCGCATGAACACGCCGGCCGCGCACAGCAGTACTGCCGCCAGCGCGACCTGCGCCACCACCAGCAGGCGGCCCAGCCGGCCGCTGTGCAGGCCGATGCCGCTGCGGCCACCCTCGCGCAATTCGTCCACCGAGGTCGCGCTGCGGCTGCGCCACAGCGCCAGTACCGCGGCCAGCAGCGCGCCCAGCAGGCCCACGCCGAACGCCGACGCCCAGGCCGCCGCACCGATGTGCAACTGGCCGCCCCACAGCCATTCGGCGGGAATGAAGCCTTGCAGCAAGGCCAGCCCAAGCACGGCAAACGCCATGCCCAGCAAGGCACCGACGCCGCCCACCAGCAGGCCTTCGCCCAGCGCCGGCAGCATCAGGCGCGGCAACGATGCGCCCAATGCGCTGCGCACCGCGGCATCGTGGTTACGCGACAGCGCACGCAGCAACATCAGGTTGGTCAGGTTGACCAGCGCGATCAACAGCACCAGCAGCGCACTGGCCAGGAACAGCAGCAGCATCGGCCGCGCATCCTGCTGCACGGTCGAGGCCAGGCCTTCGGCACCGAAGCGCGGCTTCTGCCAGTTGCCGCCCATGGCCATGTCGCGGTACATCGCACGCTCGCGTGCATCGACCTGGGCCGACACCGCGGTGAGGTCGGCGCCCGGCGCCAGCCGCGCGATCGCCACGGTGCCGTTGTGGTTGTAGTCGCGGCTCGCTGGCGGCAGCGCCGTCGGCAGCACCACGTCGCCGGCGCCGAGCACGGTGTTGAATCCGGCCGGCAGCACGCCGACGATGGTGCGCGGCACGCCTTCGACGCGAAGGCTGCGACCGATCACATGGATGTCGCCGGCATAGCTGCGCTGCCAGAAGCCGTGCCCGAGGATGACGACGGCCGGGCCGTTCGGGCGATCTTCCTGCACATCGAAGTTGCGTCCCAGCACCGGCTGCAGGCCCAGCGTGGGCAGCATGTTGCGATCGATGTAGATCACCGGCACCTGCGCCGGCGCGCCCGCGCCGGCGACGTTCACCGTCGAGCCGGGGCGCTCCAGTCCCAGTGACGTCACGCCGTCGAGCTTGTCCAGGTACTGGTATTCGTGCGGCGAGATGCCGCCGGGATGACCGTTGTCGTGCAACTGGCCGAACACCACCAGTTGCGCCGGCTGCGGCACCGGCAGCGGCCGCCACAAGGTGTTTGCGATCAAGGTGGCCACCGCCACGCTGGCGCCGATGCCCAGCGCCAGCACGCCGGTCGCCAGCAACAGGAAGCCCGGGCGGCGCAGGCTGGCGCGCCAGGCGCGCCAGATTTCACTGAGCCAGATGTTCATGGGAAAACCTCGCAGGATGTCTGTTCCATCGACTTATTCCCCTTGCAAGGCGCGCATCGGCGCGGTGCGTCCGGCGCGAACAGCGGGCACCGCGCAGGCGAGCAGACCGGCACAAGCCAACACCGCGCACGCGACGATGATGGACCAGGGGTCGAACACGCTGCGTCCCAGTTGCACCACCACGGCACGCAGCACACCTGATCCAGTCGCACCCAGCATCACGCCGGCCAGCAGGCCCAACCCGATCTGCAGCAGGCCACCGCGCAACACCAGCAGCAACAGCCGACGCGGCGCCGCACCGAGTGCGGCGCGCACGCCGAATTCGCGTTCCCGCGCGGCGACGGCCACGGCCATCACCGCATACATGCCCACGCCGGCAAGCAGCAGGGCCAGGCCGCCGAACAGGCCGACCAGCATGAGGTTGAATTCCGTATCGGTGGTGGTGTCGTGCACGATCCACGCCATGCTGAGCACATGATTGACCGGCTGATCCGGCGCCACCTCGGCCACGGCCTGCTTGACCGCAGCACGGTAGCTTTCGGGGTTGCCCCGTACCTTGATGGCGAATCGCAACGGCTCGTACATGCGAAACACGCGCAGTTCGTCGTCCGGCATCTGCGCCAGCGGCAGGTAGAGAATGGGCGTCACCGAATCCGGATCTTCCGGTCCGAACTGGTAAGTGTCGGCCACCACGCCGACGATGCGCGCGGAGAGCATGCCCGCGCCCGATCCCCGCTGGATGGTCTGGCCCAGCGCGTGGCCGTTGTAGTACTTGTCGGCGAATTTCCGGTTGACGATGGCCACCGCCTCGCCGCCGCGCACATCGGCATGGGCAAACAGGCGCCCCTGCCTCAGATTTATGCCGAACACCTTGAAGAAGTCCGGATCGGCGGCATGGAACTGTTCGTTGAAATCCTCACCACCCGGCACATGCAGGCCGCCCATGTTCCACTGACCGCTGAAATCGCCGGCAGGCAGGTTGGTGCCGGCCGCGGCTTCGCGTACGCCGGGGATTTGACGCAGGCGATCGGTCAGCCGCTGCGACAAGCCCTGCACCGAAGCAGCATCCGGATACGTTGCCTTGAGCGGCGCCAGTTCGAACGTAAGCACGTTGCGCGCATCGAAGCCCAGATCGACCCGCGCGTTGTCGAGCAAGGTGTGCAGGAACACGCCAGCCGCGCTCAACAGCAGCGAGGCCAGCGCCACTTGCGCGATCACCAGCAGCCCGCCCAGCCGGCTGCTGCGGCGATTCGGCCCGCTGCGGCCGCCTTCGCGCAGGCTGTCCATCGACAAGGCCGCACGGCCGCGCCACACACCCAGCACGGTGGCAACCAAGGCGCCGAACAAGCCGACGGCGATGGCCAGGCCCCATGCGAGCCAACCCAGACTGAGGCCACCGGGACGCGTCCATTCCACGGCCATCCAGTCGGCCGGCATCCACGTGCGCAAGGCCCACAAGCCCAGCGCGGCCAAGACCTGTCCGAACAGCACGCCAGCCACGCCGATCAGCATGCCCTCCGCCATGGAAGGCAGTGCCACTCGCCAGGTCGGCGCGCCGAGTGCACCACGCACCGAGGCCTCATGGCTGCGCCCCATCGCACGCAGCATCATCAGGTTGGTGAGGTTGACCAGCACGATCAACAACAGCAGCGACGCGCAGGCCAGCCACATCAGCGACGTCGCGCGCTGATCGGAATGTTGATTCGCACCGAAGTCCTGCGCGCCGAAATGCGCGCGATGCCAGAAGTCGCCGCCGTACGCGTGGCTGCCCTGCGCGGTATAGAAGGCATGCAGCCGCGTCTGCACCTGCGCGGCCAGCGCGGCGCGCGTGACGCCCGGCGCCAGCCGCGCCACCGCGGTGTAATTGGTGCCATCGTCGCCCGTGTGCACCGGGAAAGCGGTGGGCAGCGCAATCGAGGCCTGCCCGAGATCGAAGCCCGCCGGCAGCACGCCGACGATGGTGTGCGCCACGCCTTCCACCTGCAGGGTCTGCCCGATCACCGTGCGGCTGCCCGCGAAACGACGCAGCCAGAAGCCGTGGTACAGGATGACCACGGGCGAACCGTGGGGCTGGTCCTCCTCGGTGGTGAAGTTGCGCCCCAGCGCAGGTTGCACACGCAATGTGGGCAGCAGGCCATGGTCGATTTCCAGTGCGGGCACCTGTATCGGCTCGCCATGACCAGCGACATTCGCGGCGGTCAAACCATCCTTGAAGATGCCCAGCGAACCCACGCCCGGCAAATCGGCAAGCTGCCGATATTGCTGCGGCGACACGGCCTGTACGGTGCCTTGTTGCAACGGACCGAGCGCTACCAGCCGCTGTGGCGCCGAATAGGGCAAGGGCCGCAGCAGTACGCCGTCGATCATGGTGAAGACGGCACTGGCCGACCCCACACCCAGCGCCAATACGCCAGCCGCCAGCAGGAGGAAACCGGGTCGGCGCAGGCTGGCGCGCCAGGTTCGCCAGATTTCGCCGAGCCACACTTTCACGCGCCGACTTCCACGCGCTGGCCGATCAACGCATCGATGCGCTGCTCGTCCTCGCGACGCAGGCGATCGTAGGTTTCCTCGTCGACCACGCGACCGTCGAACAGGCGGATCTTGCGCTGGGCCAGTTCGGCGTAGCGGGTGTCATGGGTGACCATGCAGATGGTGGCGCCGCCCTTGTGCAGTTCGTCGAGCAGGGCCATCACCGCCTCGCCATTGCGCGAGTCGAGGTTGCCGGTCGGCTCGTCGGCGAGCAGGATCGCCGGCTTGCCGACCAGTGCACGGGCTACCGCCACGCGCTGCTGCTGGCCGCCGGACAGCTGCGCCGGGTAATGGCGCATGCGGTGCGCCATGCCGACGCGTTCCAGTGCTTCCTGCACCCGCTCGCGCCGCTCGCCGGCGCCGATGCCGCTGCGGTAGGTCAGCGGCAGTTCGACGTTCTCCTGCACGCTCAGGTCGCCGATCAGGTTGAACGCCTGGAAGATGAAGCCGATCTCCGCATTGCGGATGCGCGCGCGCTCGGCCGCGTTGAGCGCGGCCACGTCATGCCCGTTGAGCACGTAGCTGCCCGCGCTGGCGGTGTCGAGCAGGCCGAGGATGGAAAGCAGCGTGGTCTTGCCGCAGCCGGACGGGCCGGAGATCGACACGTATTCGCCGCGACGGATGTCCAGATGCACGTCGCTCAACGCATGGGTTTCCACTTCGTCGGCCTGGAATACCTTGCGGATGCCGCCGAGGGTGATGACGTTGCTGGTGTCGTTCATGATGACTCCGCCGATTTCAGAAAATTGTTCACGGTGATGCTCGGGATTCTCGTAGGAGCCCGTGTGGAGATCATCATTGGATCCTGATGCGCTCATATTTGTCCCACTGGCTGGTGTCGGAAAGGATGACGCGATCGCCGGGCGCAAGTCCCTGCAGCAGTTGCACGCGATCGACCGAGGTGGCGCCCACGCGTATCTTCACGCGACTGGCGGTGTTGCCCGCCGGGTCCAGCCGGAACAGGCTCACCTCGCTGTTCGCCTCGACCTGGGCCGGACGCCCTACCGACAGCACCTGCTTGAGTTCGGCGATGCGGATGCGGCCATCGACCGAAAGATCCGGGCGCGCGCCGGCTGGCAGCGCACCGGTCGGCGTCACGTCCACCTGCACGCTGCCGTCCACCACCGCCGGATCGATGCGGGTGACGCGGCCGTCGATCATGCCGTTATAGGTGTTCACTTGAACCGGCATGCCCAGCGCCACGTCCTTGGCCTGCACCTCGGGTACGCGCAACCGCGCGATCAGCACGTCGCCACGTGCCACCCGCGCCAGGTCGGCGCCGACGGCGACCTGCTGGCCTTCCTGCACCGCCATCTGCTGCAAGGTGCCGGCGATGCCCGCACGCACGTCGAGCGCGTCGGACTGGCGCTGGCGCAGCAACAGATTGCTTTGCTGCAGTTGCAGCTCGGCGCGCACCGCGGCCATCTGCGCCGCGATGCCGGCGCCGAAGGCCTGCACGCGCTGCTGCTCCACCTCGGCACGATGCTCCAGCTGCTTCACGGCGATCAGTTCCTGTTCGTACTGCACGCGCGGGATCAGATTCTGTGCCATCGCCTTCGCATCGGCATCGCTCTTCACCTTCGCCGACGCATGGTCGGCCTGCGCCTGCGCCAGCGACGAGCGCTCGTCCAGCAACTGCGACTGCAAGGTGGCCTGCTTCGCGGCGACCTGCGCCTCGGCGGCGGCGACCTGCGCCTGCGCGGTGCGCAGATCGCTGTCGACCTGCGGACTGCTCAGCCGCAGCAGCACCGTGTCTGGCTCGACATGGGTGCCCGGCCACACTTCAATGCGGGCCACCTGCGCGCCGGTCTGCGCGGCCAGCCAGTGGATGTCGCGCGGCACCAGGGTGCCGGGCGCGCGCACTTCGCGCAGCATGTCGCCGCGTTGCACGGTATCGATCCAGGCGGCGGAACGTTCGACCGTGGGCAGGGCCGGGCCGAGGTTGACGGCACCGATGACGAGACCGGCAAGCAGCAGCACACCGGCACCGATGGCGAGTTGCTTGCGGCGGCGTCTGCGCCGGGCGGCGAGGGGGTTGGCGATGTCCATGAGCCTGTCGGAGCAAGGCCCGTGCCATGCAGACAAATCGTTGCTCTGCAACGAATCAGGCCCGTCCATGGATCGATGCCGGCGTTCGCAAACGGACAGTCGCGTCCGGACTCGTACAGCGCCATCCATGGAACCGCAGGAGCCCGCCAGCGGGCTCCTGCGGCAAGGGCGTTGCCGCCGCCTCAGCCGGTGTTCTGCAGGCCCTGCGAGACGCCGTTGACGCAGGCAACCAGCGCCTGCAGCAGCGCATCGTCGTTGCCGTCGCCGGCGCGCCAGCGCTGCAGCAGATCCACCTGCAGCAGGCTCATCGGATCGACGTAGGGATTGCGCAGGCGGATCGAGGCGGCCAGGCGCGGATCGCCCTGCAGCAGCGCAGCGCTGCCTTTCAGGCGCAGCAGCCAGTGACGGGTGCTGGCGAACTCGTCGCGGATCAGGCCGAAGAACTCGTCATGCAACGGACCGGACAGTTTCGAGAATGCCTCGGCGATATCCAGGTCGCACTTGGCCAGCACCATTTCCACGTCGTCGAGCAGGTTGGCGAAGAACGGCCAGTCGCGCGCCATCTCGACCAGGGCGTGTTCGCCAAACTGCGCGGCGCCCTGCTCCAGCGCGCTGCCCAGGCCGTACCAGCCGGGCAGGATCGAGCGGCACTGGGTCCAGGCGAACACCCACGGAATCGCGCGCAGGTCCTGCACGCCACGCATGCTGCGGCGGCTGGCCGGGCGCGAGCCCAGGGTCATCCGCTCGATCACGTCGACCGGGGTGGCGCTGCGAAAATAGTCGACGAAGCCGTCGCGTTCGACGAACGCGCGGTAAGTCTTGCGGCTGGCCGCCGACAGGGCATTCATCTGCTCGCGCCAGCGCTCCTCGCGCGGCTCGGTGTCGCGTGGACGCAGCGACGCGCGCAATACCGCGCCCACGGTCTGCTCCAGGTTGCGCAGGGCCAGCGCGCGGATGCCGTACTTGCGATGGATCACCTCGCCCTGCTCGGTCACCCGCAGCACGCCGGCCACCGCACCGCGCGGCGAGGACATCAGCGCCGGCGTGATGCGTGCACCGCCGCGACTGGCGGAGCCACCGCGACCATGGAAGAAGGCCAGGTGAATGCCGGCTTCGTGCGCCACGTCCAGCAGCTCCACCTGGGCGCGCTGCAGGCCCCAGCGCGACGCCAGCGTGCCGCCGTCCTTGCCGCTGTCCGAATAGCCCAGCATCACCCACTGCTGGTCGCCGCGCGCGGCGAGGTGGCGGCGGTAGACCGGATCGTCGAGCAGCGCGCGCAAGGTGGCGGGCGCGTTCGTCAGGTCGTCGACGGTCTCGAACAGCGGGGCGATATTGAGCGGCACATTGCCTGATGGATCGACCAGCCCGCCGCGCCGCGCCAGCGCCAGCACGGCCAGCACGTCGGCGGCGGTGCGCGCCATGCTGATGATGTACAGGCCGGTGGCATCGACGCCGTGGCTCTGGCGGCTGTCGCGCAAGGTGGTGAACACCGCCTGCAGCGAGCGGGCGCTGGCGTCATCGCTAGCGGGAAACCCGGCTTCGCCGCTGGCATGCGGACGCAGGCGGTCGGCGCGCTCGGCCGCGCTGCGCCCGGCCCACCCGGCATCACCGAGCAAGGCGGCCAGTGCGTCGTCGTGCACGCGCGAATCCTGGCGCACGTCGAGTCGCGCCAGATGGAAACCGAAGCTGCGCACGCGGCACAGCAGTCGCTCGACCGAATACGCGCCGGCATGCACGCCGCGATGCTGGAACAGGCTGTCGGCAATCAGCTGCAGGTCATCCAGCAACTCCGCACTGGACGCATAGCCGGCGGGATCGTTCTGCAGGGTCAGTTCCAGCCGTGCGCCGATCAGCTGCAGCAGACAGCGGTACGGCATGTCGGCGTGTCGCGGACGGATCTGCGCTGCGGCCGCGGGAAAGCGTGTGCGATAGTCCGCCAGCCGCGCGTGCAGCGCATCGCTGACCCCGCTGCGGCCCTCGGTCTGGCTGAGCTGGCGCGCCAGCGCGGCGACTTCGGCGCGATAGCGCTCCAGCACCATCGCACGCTGCGAATCCAGACAGTCGGCGATGGTGTCGGCGCCCACGTTGGGGTTGCCGTCCATGTCGCCGCCGACCCAGGTGGCGAAGCGCAGCAGCGGCGGCAGCTTGATCGCCAGCCCCCAGGTTTCCTGCAGCGCCTGCGCCAGCGACTCGTACAGCGCCGGCACGATCCGGTACAGCGGGTTGGTCAGGTAGAAGTCCACGTGCTCGCGCTCGTCCTGCACGCTGGGCCGCACCGGCGAGGCCTCGGCGGTCTGCCAGCCGGCCGACAGCGCCATGTAGATGCGCGCATCGTCTTCGCGACGCTCCTGCGGTGTGCGCTGGGGATCGAAGCCGTCGATCAGCGAGGCCACGATCGCCTGCTCCTTTTCCAGCAGCGAGCGGCGCACCGCCTCGGTGGGATGGGCGGTGAACACCGGCTCGATCCACAGCCGGTCCAGCCAGCCGACCAGTTCGTCGACACCCACGCCCTCGGCCTTGAGCCGGCCCAGCACGGCCAGCAGCGACTCCGGCTGCGGCGCACTGCCTTCGCGCTGGTAGTCGCGGCGACGGCGGATCCGATGCACCCGCTCGGCGGTGTTCACCGCCTGGAAGTAGGTGGCGAAGGCGCGCGCCAGCGCCTCGGCATGGGCGGCATCCAGGCCGGCCAGCGAGTCGGCCAGTTCATCCACCGAAGCGCCTTCGCGGCGCCGGTGGATGGCCGCGGTGCGCACCTGCTCGACCCGCTCGAAGAACGCCTCGCCGCCCTGCTCGGCCAGCATCCTGCCGACCATCGCGCCGAGTCGGCTGACGTCCTCGCGCAACGCGCCGTCCGGCGGCAGGAACTCGGGTTCGCGACTTTCTTCCACGCTACTGCTCCTTGGCCGATCAAGCTTCCAGCGTAACCAATCCTGACGCCCGCAACACCCGCTGATGCGGCATAAGCTCATGCCAGCGGCTACAATGTCTGCTTTGCACTGCCCGCCGAGGGGCGCTGCGACCGTTGACCGTGACGGCGAATCCATTCGCCGCGCCCGCACGTAGACCGGCGGACTGTTCACGCAAGACGGCCAGGCTCGGCGCGGCACGTTCCACAACGGCGCCCGGTTGTTTTACGCGAATCCCTTGGCGAAAAACCGGCCATCCATGGCCGGGCTTTCCGGAGGAAGCTCGCACCAAACCGGAGATACCTGATGAACGCCGTACTGAAAGAAACCAGCCACGACTACAAGATCCGCGACATCTCGCTCGCCGAGTTCGGCCGCAAGGAACTGGACATCGCCGAGCACGAAATGCCCGGCCTGATGTCGATCCGCAAGAAGCACGCCGCCACGTTGCCGCTGAAGGGCGTGCGCGTGACCGGCTCGCTGCACATGACGATCCAGACCGCGGTGCTGATCGAGACGCTGAAGGACATCGGCGCCGACGTGCGCTGGGCCTCGTGCAACATCTTCAGCACCCAGGACCACGCCGCCGCGGCCATCGCCGCGACCGGCACGCCGGTGTTCGCCTGGAAGGGCGAGACGCTGGAAGAGTATTGGGACTGCACGCTGGACGCGCTGTCGTTCCCCGACGGCAAGGGCGGTTTCCTCGGGCCCCAGCTGGTGGTCGACGATGGCGGCGACGTGACCCTGCTGATCCACAAGGGCTACGAGCTGGAGAACGGCTCGACGTGGGTGGACGAGAAGGCCTCCTCGCACGAGGAGAAGGTGATCAAGAACCTGTTGAAGCGCGTGCACGCCGAGCGCCCGGGTTACTGGCACACCGTGGTGAAGGACTGGAAGGGCGTCTCCGAGGAGACCACCACCGGCGTGCATCGCCTGTACCAGCTGGCCGAGGCCAAGTCGCTGCTGATCCCCGCGATCAACGTCAACGACTCGGTCACCAAGAGCAAGTTCGACAACCTGTACGGCTGCCGCGAGTCGCTGGCCGATGGCCTCAAGCGCGCGATGGACGTGATGCTGGCCGGCAAGGTGGCCGTGGTCTGCGGCTACGGCGACGTCGGCAAGGGTTGCGCCGCCTCGCTGCGTGCCTACGGTTCGCGCGTGGTGGTGACCGAGATCGATCCGATCAACGCGCTGCAGGCGGCGATGGAAGGCTTCGAGGTCAACACGGTCGAAAGCACGCTGGGCCGCGGCGACATCTACGTCACCACCACCGGCAACAAGGACGTGCTGACGCTTGAGCACCTGAAGTCGATGAAGGACCAGGCCATCGTCTGCAACATCGGCCACTTCGACAACGAGATCCAGGTCGATGCGCTGAACACGATGGCCGGCGTGGAGAAGATCAACATCAAGCCGCAGGTCGACAAGTACGTGTTCGCCGACGGCCGCGCGATCTTCCTGCTGGCCGAAGGCCGGCTGGTGAACCTGGGCTGCGCCACCGGCCATCCGAGCTTCGTGATGTCCAACTCGTTCGCCAACCAGACGCTGGCCCAGATCGACTTGTGGGCAAACAGGGACACCTACGAGAACAAGGTCTACATCCTGCCGAAGAAGCTCGACGAGGAGGTGGCGCGCCTGCATCTGGAGAAGATCGGCGTGAAGCTGACCACGCTGAGCGATGCGCAAGCTGCCTATCTCGGCGTGCCGAAGGAAGGCCCGTACAAGCCGGAGCATTACCGCTACTGATGGGCAGGCCGCGGGGATCGGCTTCCCCGGACTGAATCGAAACGGGGCGCAGCGATGCGCCCCGCTTTTTTTGTGGGCAAGATCAAGAGCACCCCCTCCTGCCCTCGCCCTGCTGCGCAGGGGAGGAATCCACCCTGAGACCGCGCGCTTAGGGGCAAGCAGGGGGAGGAATCTACCCGGCGGCTCTGCTCCCTACCCTGCTCGCCCCTCAAGGGACTTCCTTCGGTCGCAGGGGAGGGCCGGGGTGGGGCTGCTCTTGATCTATCGCTCCATCGCGACACAAAGATATATACTCGCCGGCACCGCCTACCGGATGCCCCTGCGATGCCTTCGATCAGCTTCGAGTTCTTCCCCCCCAAGACCGACGAACAGCGCGCGCAGCTGGACCGCGCCGCGCAGGTGCTGAAGGCGCACCAGCCGGAATATGCCTCGGTCACCTTCGGTGCCGGCGGCTCCACGCTCAGCTATACCGGCGACACGGTGGCGCGGCTGCACGCGCGCCACGGCTTGCCGGTGGCGCCGCACCTGTCGTGCATGGGCGGCACCCGGGCGGAGATCAGTGAGCTGCTGGATGGTTATCGCGCGGCGGGCTACCGGCGCATCGTGGCGCTGCGTGGCGACATGCCTTCGGGCATGGCCACCGCGGGCGACTTCCGCTATGCCGCCGAGCTGGTGGCTTTCATCCGCCAGCATTGCGGCGACCACTTCCACATCGAGGTGGCGGCGTATCCGGAAACCCATCCGCAGGCCGACGATGCGCTGCGCGACCTGCAGCATTTCAAGGCGAAGATCGACGCCGGCGCGAACGGCGCGATCACCCAGTACTTCTTCAATCCCGATGCGTATTTCCGCTTCGTCGACGACGTGCGCAAGCTGGGCGTGGAGGTGCCGATCGTGCCGGGCATCATGCCGATCACCAACTTCAGCCAGCTGCGGCGTTTTTCCGACATGTGCGGCGCGGAGATCCCGCGCTGGATCGCCAAGCGCATGCAGGCGCACGGCGACGACGCCGACGCAATCCGCGCACTCGGCGCCGAAGTGGTGGCGCAACTGTGCCGGCGCCTGCTCGATGGCGGCGCGCCCGGCCTGCACTTCTATACGTTGAACCGCGCTCGCGCGACGCAGGCGGTGCTGCAGCAACTTTCCTGAGGCACGGGCCGGGTATGCTGGGAGAATGCATCACCTGGCCGCCCTGCTGTGTCTGATTGCGCTCGCCTGCGCCGCGCCCGCCGCGGCGCAGACGCCGATTCATCGCTGCATCGGCGCCAACGGCAATGCAGTCTTCACCGACCAGCCGTGCGCCGCCCTGCAGGCCACGCCGGTGACCGCCAGCGCGGCGACCGCGCCGGCCGTCACCTCCACCGCGCCACCAACCCTGTGTGCAGCCAACCTGGGCGACCTGCGGCAGAGTGTGATCAACGCTTTCGCCAGTCGCGACGCGAACCGGCTGGCGGGCATCATGCTGTGGGACGGCTATGGCCGCGGCGCAGCCATCGCCGATATCCGCTCGCTGACCCGGCTGATGAAGCAGCCGCTGCTGGATGTGAGCGTGCCGCAAGACCGGCCAGCGGACCCCGCACCCGCCGCCAGCCTCGACGATCCGTTCGCGATGGAGGTCGCACCGGCGGCACCGCCACCGGCAGGCAACCAGCTGGTGCTGCATACCGCCGACAACGACGGCAGCGGCGGTCCGCGCGAGCTGCGCTTCAACATCGTGCGCCAGGCCGGCTGCCTGTGGCTGCGCAACGCTGACTGAGGTTGCCGACCGGGCCGGGCATTGACGCCGGCCGCGCCGGCAGCAGTTATCATGAGCGGTCCCCATTGGAGAATCGACATGGCCCAGCAGTACCCCGAGTGGATCTGGCAGAACGGCGACATCAAGCCGTGGGCCGAGGCGACCACCCACGTGATGTCCCACGCCCTGCATTACGGCTCCTCGGTGTTCGAGGGCATCCGCAGCTACGCCACGCCCGACGGCGCGGCGATCTTTCGTCTCACCGACCACCTGAACCGGCTGTACCAGTCCGCGCGCATCTACGACATGGTGCTGCCGTATTCCGTCGACGATCTGGCCGCGGCCTGCCGCGCGGTGATCAAGAAGAACGGGCTGGGTGCGGCCTATCTGCGTCCGGTCGCCTATCGCGGCCTGGGTGGTTTCGGGCTGTCCGCGGAAACCCCGATCGACGTCGCCGTGGCGGCCTGGCCGATGGGCCCCTACCTCGGGCCGGAGGCGCTGGAGAACGGCATCACCGCCTGCGTGTCGAGCTGGCAGCGCTTCGCGCCGAATACCATTCCGGCCGGCGCCAAGGCTGGCGGCAATTATCTTTCCGGTCAGCTGATCGCGCGTGAAGCCCGCCGCCTCGGCTTCGGCGAAGGCATCGCGCTGGCTTCCAACGGCCTGCTCAGCGAAGGCGCCGGCGAGAACCTGTTCCTGGTGTTCGACGGCGTGCTGCACACCACGCCGGCCAGCGCCTCGATCCTCACCGGCATCACCCGCGACACGCTGAAAACGCTGGCCCGCGAAGACGGCATCGAGGTGGTCGAACGCGACCTGCCGCGCGAATACCTCTACCTCGCCGACGAGATCCTGATGTGCGGCACCGCCGCCGAAGTCACCCCGATCCGCTCGGTCGACGGCAAGCAGATCGGCAACGGCACCGCCGGCCGCGTCACCCGCCGCCTGCAGGAACTGTTCTTCGGCCTGTTCGACGGCCGCACCCACGACAAGTGGGGCTGGCTGGAACAGGTCTGAAGCCGCACTTTCGCGCTCTGCTCCTTCCCTTACTTGCAGGGGAGGACTGGGGTGGGGGTCGCTCTTCGCCGCGGTGCCAAAGTCAAAAGCGCACCCCCTCCTGCCCTCCCCCTGCGACCGAAGGAAGTCCCTTGAGGGACTGCGCAGGGGGAGGAATCGTGCGTGTGGCTGCGCGCTCTGCTCCCTCCCCTGCTTGCCCCTCAAGGGACTGCGCAGGGGGAGGAATCATTCGTGTGGCTGCGCGCTCTGCTCCCTCCCCTGCTTGCAGGGGAGGGCTGGGGTGGGGTCGCTCTTCGCCGCAAGGTGAGCGCGGCAAGAATCAGCTGAACCGTATGCTGGCGATCGCGCCGTTGGTGTCGCTGCGCGGGCGCATCGACACATCCCAGGCATAGAGTTCGCACAGTCGTCGCACGATCGCCAGGCCGAGGCCGGCACCGCTGCCGCCGGCGCCTTCGCCGCGCACGCCGCGCTGGAACAGGCGTTCGGCATCTTCGGGCTTGATGCCCGGGCCGGTGTCGATGACTTCGATGGCACCGTTGGCCACCACCACCTGCACGCTGCCTTCCAGGGTGTACTTGATCGCGTTGCCGATCAGATTGGTCAGCGCCACCGACAACACCGAGGCCGGTGCATTCACGTTGACCAGCTCGTCGGCCTGCAGCTCGATGGTCAGCGGCTTGCCGCGCACCTGCGGACGCTGGCTTTCGATCACATCGGCAGCCACCTTGCCGACCTCGGTGGTTTCGCCGCGGGTCGGGCCGCGACGCTCGGCACGCGACAGCAGCAGCAGCGCCTCGATCAGTTCGGTGGCCTGGCGCGAGGCGCGTTCGATCCGCTTCAGCCGTTCGCTGAGCTTTTCGGTGAGGTCGGGCGAGCCCTGCAGCAGTTCGGTGGTGCTGGCGATCACCGCCAGCGGCGTGCGCAGTTCATGGCTGACGTCGGAATTGAACTCGCGGTCGCGCTCGACCATCGCGGTAAGCCGCGCCGAATACTCGTCCAGCGCATGCGCCAGCTCGCCCACCTCGTCGTCGGCAAAGTGCGGCGCCAGTGGCTCGGCCTTGCCGGCCTTGCGGAAATCGCGCAGGCGCGCGGCCAGCTCACTGACCGGTTTCAGCACTTTGCGCGACAGCCACAGGCCGATCGCCAGCGACAGCAGGCTGAACAACAGCACCGCGCCGACCAGCGACAGGATCAGCTGCTGCTTGCCCAGGTCCTCGCGACTGATGTCATAGATGACGAAGGCGATCAAGCCGTACTTGCGGCTCACTGCCAGCTTGTAATGGCGAGGCCGGCCCGACTCGTCCAGGTCCTTCATGTCGTAGACGCCGGTCCCCAGATTCTGCCAGGCCAGCGGTGCCTTGTAGATCGTGCGCTCGCTCCACAGCCAGGCATCGATGAGATCGGACTTCAGTGGCAGGTCGGGGTGCAGGTGCTTGTTCTCCACCGCCTGGTCGACGTCATGCTGAAGCGCCGACACCACCAGTTGGTCTTCCACCTTGGCCCGCACGTAAAGCGCGGCCACGGCAAACAACGCGCTGAGGCCGAAGCCGAACAGCGCGAAGGAGACGATCAATCGAAAGCGAAGCTTACGCCTGGACTGCATCCGGCTCGACCATCCGATAGCCAATGCCGTGCCGCGTGTGGATCAGCGGCTTCTCGAATGGTTTGTCGATGGCCGCGCGCAGGCCGTGGATATGCACGCGCAGCGAATCGCTGTCGGGCAATTCCTCGCCCCACACTTTCTGTTCCAGATCCTGCCGGGTGACTACCGACGGACTGGCTTCCATCAGTGCCTGCAGCAACTTCAGGCCGATCGGGTTCAACTGGATCGACTTGCCTTCGCGGTTCACGGTGAGCGTGTCGAGGTTGAAGGTGAGGTCGGCCACTTTCAGCACGCGGCTCTGCGGACCCTTGCCGCGGCGCGCCAGCACCTCCAGCCGTGCGGCCAGTTCCTGCAGCGCGAACGGCTTGGTCATGTAGTCGTCGGCGCCGGACTCGAAGCCGGTCAGCTTCTGCTCCAGCGCGTCGCGCGCGGTCAGCATCAGGATCGGCGTCTGCTTGTGCGCCTCGTGGCGCAGCTTGCGCGCCACTTCCAGGCCGTCCATGCCGGGCAGCGTGAGATCCAGCACGATCACGTCGAAATCGTGCACCACCGCCAGGTGCAGGCCGGTCACGCCGTCGCCCGCGAAATCGACCACGTTGCCCCGGTCTTCCAGATAATCGCCGATGTTGGTCGCGATATCGCTGTTGTCTTCGATCACCAGTACGCGCATGTGTCACTCCTGCACAGCCGGCGCACGGGCCGGCTGGAGCTTCCAGCTTAACAATCTTGTGTGAACGCGGCGCGGCGGCAGCGAAAGAAATCTGAACGCGCCTCCGTCCGGGCAAGAAAAAGCCCAGATGCACGACTCGCCGTCGCCCACCTGGGCCCAAGTTACTGCCCCGATACCATCGTCTGCCGTCCCCGCGCCTTGCCGGCCGCGACGTCGCAAAAAACAGTGGGAGCTTTATAGAGCTTGCCTGGTTACGGGTGAGTTAACCCGGCGTCAATTCAGGCCCCGCGGCCGGCCGGCCGCGCTGACCGTCAGACCTTTGCCGGCCGACGGCGGCTGCGTGGCTCGGTTCGCCCGCCACAATCCTGCGCTTCGAGCAACGCCATGATTGCCGCCGCCACGTCCACGCCGGTGGCCGCCTCGATGCCTTCCAGGCCGGGCGATGCATTCACCTCCAGCAGCAACGGTCCGCGGTTGGAGCGCAGCAGGTCGACGCCGGCAATGCCCAGCCCCAGTGCACCGGCCGCCGCCACCGCGATCCGTTCCTCGTCGGCGCTGAGCGTGGCCGCCTTCGCGCTGCCGCCGCGGTGCAGGTTGGCGCGGAAATCGCCCGGCGAAGCATCGCGCTGCATCGCCGCCACCACCTGGTTGCCGACCACGAAACAGCGCAGGTCGCTGCCCTTCGCCTCGGCCACGAATTCCTGCACCAGAAAATTCGCGTACAGGCCGCGGAACGCCTCGATCACGCTTTGTGAGGCGGCGCGCTTCTCGGCCAGCACCACGCCGGTGCCCTGGCTGCCCTCGTTCAACTTGATCACATGCGGCGGATCGCCGAGCAGGGCCAGCACGTCGTCGGTGTCATCCGGGTTGTCGCCGAACACGGTCACCGGCATGTCGATGCCCTGGGCGGCCAGGATCTGCAGGCAACGCAGCTTGTCCCGCGCGCGCAGCACGGCGTCGGACGGGTTCGGCGTGTACACGCCCATCATCTCCAGCTGGCGCAGCACCGCCGTGCCGTAGAACGTGCTGCTGGTGCCGATGCGTGGAATCACCGCGTCGATGTCGCGCACTTCCTTGCCCTTGAAGCGGATCGACGACGCACCCGGCGCGATCCGCACGTAGCAGCGCAGCGGATCGAATACGCGCACCACGTGGCCGCGCACGCGGGCGGCCTCGACCAGGCGCTTGGTCGAATACAGTCGGGTATTGCGCGACAGGATCGCAATTTTCATGGGCAGGCCGTCATGGCAATGCCGCGGCTGTCGTCGATGGCCGCGGCTGGGTATAGGAACGCGCCGGGTCCACCGCAAAGCGCTCGAACAGCGCGCTGCGACCCAGCAACATCGGAAACAGCATATGCCGACGATCGGTAAGGTTGATATCGATGTCGAATCGTTGCCCGGCCAGTTCTACCTCACTGCGGATGAACCAGCGCTCAGTGCGCCGCCCGCCGGTGTCGGTCACCGTGCGCCGATCCAGCGCGGGCGCCTCGCAGCAGATCGCCATCGGCTGCCGCCGACCGACATGCAGGGTGAAACGCAGCCAGGTGCCGCCGTCGCGCTGGAACGTGTCCAGCGTATCCACATGCAGTGAACTGCTGCGCGCGCCGGTGTCGAGCTTCGCCTTGAGCATGTCGATGCCCAGCTGCGGCAACGCCAGCCGCTCCCGCCAACCCAAGGTAATCAGATCCGCCATGTGGTTCGTGGAAAACTCGGGGATCGATGGCGCGGCGAGTGGAGCGGGTGAAGGGAATCGAACCCTCGTCAGTAGCTTGGGAAGCTACAGCTCTACCATTGAGCTACACCCGCATTTGGCCCGCGGATGGTAACTCGGGATTCGCGTGATTGGGAAGTTGCTGCGAGTGAACAGCGCCCCCCGGCTAAAGCACTCCCTTCGGTCGCCCAACCCTCCCCTGCGACCGAAGGAAGTCCCCTTGCGGGACGAGCAGGGGAGGGAGCAAGGGCGCGCAACCTCACGACCGGTCCCTCCCCCTGCTCGCAGGGGGAGGTCAGGAGGGGGTGCGCTTTTGACTTGGGCGAGCAGGGGACGGAGCAAAGCGGGGCGAAGCCGGAGCCAGCGGCCCAACGCGTGCTGAACGATCACCTGCGCATACTCGGCGCGGGGTCATCGTTTGCCTGACACTGCACGTTCACAGCAACATGACGCCCCCCTGCCCCGCACTCGCCTCATCCGCACTCGCCAAGGAGAGCCGCATGTCCAGGTTTGCCGAGTCTTCCGTTTCGTGGCGCCGTGGCTGGCGTGTGCCGGTCTTGCTGTTGTTGTGCCTGGTCGCCGGACTGGCACAGGCGCAAGCGGATACCGACGACAGCGCCGATCCGCCGACCCGGGTGGCGCGTCTGTCCTATGTCGGCGGCGACCTGGGCTTCCTGCCTTCCGGCGCGAAGGACTGGAGCGATGCGAACGTCAACCGCCCGCTGACCAGCGGCGACAAGCTCTCCAGTGCCGACGGCGCGCGCGCCGAGCTGGAATTCGATGGCGGCACGCTGCGCATCGATGGGCGGACCGATCTGGGTCTGCTCGACCTCAACGACCAACTGGCCCAGATTGAACTGACCCAGGGCAGCCTCAGCCTCACCGTGCGCCACCTCGACGACGGCGAGAGCTACGAAATCGACACGCCGGCGGTGGCGCTGGTGGTGGATCAGCCCGGCACGTTCCGCGTCGATGTCGACCCGCGCGACGGCAGCACGCGCGTGGCTGCGCTCGACGGCGCCGCCACCGTGTTCGGCGAAAACAATGCGCAGCGCTCGATCAATCCCGGTCGCAGCTATCGCTTTGGCGACGCCAGCCTGAGCATGGTGACGATCAACGACCTTGGCGGCGGCGACGCCTTCGACCGCTGGGCCAGCGAGCGCGATGACCGCTACGCGCAGTCGACCAGCCGCCAGTATGTCTCCGAGGATGTGGTCGGCTACCAGGACCTGGACCAGTACGGCGGCTGGCAGGACAGCAGCGAATATGGCGCGGTGTGGTATCCGCGCGGTGTCGATGCCGGCTGGGCGCCGTACCGCAACGGTCACTGGGCGTATATCGCGCCGTGGGGCTGGAGCTGGATCGACGACGCGCCGTGGGGCTACGCGCCTTATCACTACGGCCGCTGGGCCTACACGCCGCGCGGCTGGGGCTGGATTCCGGGCCCGCGTGGCGCGCGCGCGATCTACGCGCCGGCGCTGGTTGCCTTCGTCGGCGGCGGGGGCTGGTCGGTCGGCATTGGCGGCGCGCCGGTGGGCTGGTTCCCGCTGGGGCCGGGAGAAATCTACAACCCGTGGTACCGCTGCGGCCGCCGCTACTACACCAACGTCAATGTCTACAACATCCGCGTGCACGGCGGGCATGATCCGCGGCGCGACATCGACGAGCACTACAACCGCTATCGTCGCGGCGACTTCGATCGTGGCGACAACCACGCCGATCACCATGCGTCGCGCGGCTTCACTGCGGTATCCGGCGCGAGCTTCGCCGCGGGCGGCCGCGTGCAGCGCGACCGGTTGCATGTCGATCCGCGCAAACTCGGCGACGCGCCGATGCGTCCGCGCGACATCGCCAGCGTGCGCCCCATCGGCCAGGGCGAGCGCACCGCGCGTACCAGTCACGTGCGCAACCTGCCCGCCGGCGGTTTTGACCGCGCGGTGGTGGCGCGCCGCGCGCCGCCGGGCATCCGCGACGCGGTCTCCGGTCGTGGCAACGCGGCGGGCGACAACGCACCCGAACGCGTCCGCGTGCTTGGCCGCGACGACACCCCGCGGCATCCGCCGATGGACGGCCGCGACCTCGGCGGTGTTCGCCGACCGGTCACGACGAACGAACAGCTGCCGGTCGTTCCCCGCATCACGCCGGTCGGTCGGGATCGTCGCGCCGACTTCGCCGGTGACAACGGTGAGGTGCGTTCGGCCCGCTTCGCCCATCCACGCGGCAGCAACGACAGCGACCGTCGCGGCAACATGCCGAGGCCGGGGGTGAGCTATATCGCCCCAAGCCAGCCCACCCCGTCGGCGAACCCGAGCTACGCGCGCCCGCTGCCGCAGAACCGCGACGACAACCCGCGCCCGGCGCCGTATGACCGCGCCCGTTTCCAGCGCGAGGATCAGCCGGCGGCCGCGCGGCCGCCGACGCGCAACGTCGCCGAACCACGCTTCGAACGTCCGCAGCCGCAGCCGCGCTTCCAGCGAGCCGAGCCCAGCCCGCGCCAATACATGCAGGAAACCCCGCGCCCGATGCCCACCCGCAACGAGCCGGCGCCGCCGCGCTACCAGCCACCGCCGCGACCGGCGCCACCGCCGCGCATGGAAGCACCCCGACAGCAGCAGAGCGCCCCGCGGCCCTCGCCCGGAAAAGCGGCGGAGCGTCGGGATCGGGAAGACCGGCAGCACTGAGTCAAGAGCGACCCCACCCCAACCCTCCCCTGCAAGCAGGGGAGGGAGCAAGAGCGTGCAGCCGGCCAAACCAGGCCAAGGCCCTACAATACGCAGATGCCCGACCACATCGACTCCCCCACTCCCGACTACATGCGCCGCATCCGCAGCTTCGTGCTGCGCGAAGGGCGCATGACCCCGGCGCAGCAACGCGCTTTCGACACCTTGTGGTCGCGCTTCGGCCTCGACTACCGGGGCGCACCGCGCGACTTCGCCGCGGACTTCGGCCGCAGCGCGCCGCTGGTGCTGGAAATCGGCTTCGGCAACGGCGAGGCGCTGGCCTGGGCCAGCGAGCATGACCAGGCGCGCGATTTCCTCGGCGTCGAAGTGCACGGCCCCGGCGTGGGCCGGCTGATGAACGCGCTGGCCGCACGCGATGCCGGCAATGTGCGCCTGTACAAGCACGATGCCGTCGAAGTGCTGGAGCACGAGATCGCCCCCGGCACGCTGGCCGAGGCGCGCATCTGGTTTCCCGATCCATGGCACAAGAAGCGGCACAACAAGCGCCGCCTGATCCAGCCCGAGTTCGTCGCCCTGCTCGCTTCGCGGATGGCTGCGAATGGACTGTTGCACCTGGCCACCGACTGGCAACCCTACGCCGAACACATGCTGGAAGTGATGGAGGCCGCCCCCGACTGGCGCAACCAGCTCGGCCCCGGCCAGTACGCCGAGAAGCCCGCGTGGCGCATCGAGACCCACTTCGAGCGGCGCGGCCTGAAGCTGGGGCATGGGGTGTGGGACCTGCTTTACCGCAAGAGCTGAGGCAAGAGCGACCCCACCCCGACCCTCCCCTGTTTCACAGGGGAGGGAGCAGATCGGACGCGTGACCGCCTTGCTCCCTCCCCTACAACGTAGGGGAGGGCTGGGGTGGGGTCGCTTTTGACCTTTCCTCCAGCGCCCGAAAAATCTCCCCGAGCACATCCGCCGTGCGCAGCAGCACATCGTCATTCCAGAAGCGCAGCACGCGGTAGCCTTCACGCGCAAGAATCCCGCTGCGCCGCCGGTCGTAGTCGAGCGCATCCAGATGCTGCCCACCATCCAGCTCGATCACCAGCCGCGCCGGCACGCAGACGAAGTCCACGATGTAGCCGGCCAGTGGATATTGGCGACGGAACTTGTGGCCGGCCAGTTGGCGCTGGCGCAGGTGGTGCCAGAGCCGGCGTTCGGCGTCGGTGCCTTCATTGCGCAAGCGGCGGGCGCGGATCCATTTGATGTGCACGGCGAGTCCTTTCGCTTGGGTCTGAAAGAAGAGCTTTACCCCCTCCCAACCTCCCCCTGCCAGCAGGGGGAGGAGCAAAAGCGCGTGCTCCGTCGCCCTACATCTGCCTCCCTCATGGCCACACTTCTCCCTCCCCTATGCAATAGGGGAGGGCCGGGGTGGGGTTCGCTCTTGGCCTTGGGTTCACCAGCAACCGCACTACCCCGCTTATACTCACGAACATCCACCCAGGGACGAATCGACCGCAGCGTGAAGCTTCCACTGCCCCGCCGTATCCACTGCAAGCCGCTGCGCCGCCGGGACGTCAGCTGATGGCGCTCTCGCTCACCCCGGAAATGATTCTGGTGCTGGGGCTGGTGGGCTTCACCATGCTGATGCTGGTGCTGGAGTGGATCCGCGCCGACATGGTGGCGCTGCTGGTGGTGGTGGTGATCGGCCTGACCGGGCTGATTCCGTCCGAGCGTGTGTTCAATGGTTTCGCCGGCAACGCGGTGATCGCGATCATCGCGATCATGATCATGGGCGAGGGGCTGGACCGCGCCGGCGTGCTCAACCTCACCGCCAACTTCGTGATGCGCATGGCGCGCGGTGCGGAGTCGCGCCTGGGCATGGTGATCAACATGGTCGCCAGCCTGTTCAGCGCGGTGATTCCCAGCCAGGCGCTGGCGGCGCTGATGATCCCGGTCAGCAGCCGCCTGTCCGCGCGCACCGGCGTGCCGATTTCGCGGCTGCTGCTGCCGATGGCGTTCTGCATCCTCACCGCCACCAACACCACGCTGATCGCGAACTCGCCGCTGATCGTGCTGAACGACCTGATCGCCAGCGCCAACGTCAACCTGCCGCCCGGCGCGCACACGATCCCGAAGTTCGGCCTGTTCAGCGTCACCCCGGTGGGGCTGGCGCTGGCCGTGGTGGGCGTGGCGTATTTCTATTTCTTCGGACGCAAGCTGCTGCCCGGACATGAGGACGAGCGACTGAAGGTGACGCCCGGGCGCACCGAAAGCTACTTCGCCGAAACCTACGGCATCGTCGGCGAGACCGCCGAGCTCACCGTCACCGCCGAAAGCCCGCTGGTCGGCATGAGCATCGGCGAGGCCGAGCAGTTGCATCAGGCGCCGCTGATCCTGGCGATCAAGAGCGGCAACGACGCGCGCATGGCGCCGCCGGCCGACCACGTGATCTGGGTCGGCTCGGTGCTCGGCGTGCTCGGTCCGCGCGAACAGCTCAACCAGTTCGCCAACAACCAGCTGTGCCGCCTGTCCACCCGCATGCGCCAGCTCGGCGAGCTGTTCAACCCGACCCGCGCGGGCATTTCCGAAGTGGTGATTCCACCGGTGTCGCGCTTCATCAAGCACACCGTGGGCGAACTGCGCCTGCGCAAGCGCTTCGGCATTTCGGTACTGGCGGTGACCCGCGGCGACAAGGTGCTGCGCGAAGACGTGCGCGGCGTCACCCTGCGCGCCGGCGACACCGTGGTGCTGCACAGCAACTGGCGTGACCTGGCGCTGGCCGCGGAAGACAAGGATCTGGTGGTAGTCACCGACATCCCGAAGGAACAGCAGCGCCCCGGCAAGATCTGGCAGGCGGTGGGCTTCTTCGTGCTGGCCAAGTGCCTGGCGCTGTTCACCAACCTCGACCTGTCGGTGGCGATGATGACCGGCGCGATCGGCATGCTGCTCACCGGCGTGCTGAACATGGACGAGGGCTACAAGGCGATCAACTGGAAGACCATCTTCGTCACCGCCTGCCTGATCCCGCTGGGCTGGTCGATGGACGCCACCGGCACCGCGGCATGGATCGCGCAGGTGGTGCTGGAACATCTGGGCGGCGCCGCCCCCTGGGTGCTGCAACTGTGCCTGGCGGTGCTCACCCTGCTGTTCTCGCAGGTGATGTCCAACGTCGGCGCCACCGTGATGATGGTGCCCATCGCCATCAGCGTCGCCGTCGCCACCGGCGGCAATCCGTCCGCCTACGCGCTGATCGTCGCGGTGTCGTCGTCCAACACCTTCCTGCTCAGCTCCGGCCACCCCGCGCTGATGATGGTGTCCGGCCCCGGTGGCTACAAAGGCAAGGATTTCCTCCGAGTCGGCCTGCCGCTGACCTTGCTGGTACTCGTCGTCACCCTGGTCGCGATCAACCTGCTGTTCCGCTGAAGCGAAGAGCAACCCCACCCAAGCCCTCCCCTACTTCGCCCCTAAAGGGACTTCCTTCGGTCGCAGGGGGAGGTCAGGAGGGGGTGAGCTTTTGACTTTGCGTCACGAAGAGCGACCCCACCCCAACCCTCCCCTACTTCGTAGGGGAGGGAGCAAGGTGTGTCGCCCGCTATCATTCCCGGCTGACCGCACACCCCAGGAACACCGATGCCCCGACTGCCCTGCTTCAAGGCCTACGACATCCGCGGCCGCGTGCCTGATGAACTCGACGAGGAGCTGGCGCGCAAGATCGGCCTGGCGATGGCCGCCCAACTGGGTGCGGGTCCGGTGGTGCTGGGCCGCGATGTGCGACTGAGCAGCCCCGCGCTGCAGGCGGCGCTGGCCGATGGTTTCCATGCGGCCGGCCGCGAGGTGATCGACATCGGCGTGGGCGGCACCGAAGAGGTCTACTTCCAGACCGATCACCTGCGCGCGGCCGGCGGCGTGATGGTCACCGCCAGCCACAACCCGATGGACTACAACGGCATGAAGCTGGTGCGCGAAGGCGCGCGGCCGATCAGCGGCGACAGCGGCCTGTTCGCGATCCGCGACTTCGCCGCCAGCCATCAAACATCGATCCTCGCCGGCACCGCCACGCCGCGCGCGATGACCGACAAATCCGCCTACATCGACCACCTGCTCGGCTACATCCAGCGCGACCAGCTGAAGCCGCTGAAGATCGTGGTCAATGCGGGCAACGGTGGCGCCGGGCTGATCGTCGACCGGCTTGCGCCGCAGCTGCCGTTCGACTTCATCCGCATCCAGCACGAACCGGACGGCCATTTCCCCCACGGCATCCCCAATCCGCTGCTGCCCGAATGCCGCGCCGCCACCGCCGACGCGGTGCGCGCCCACGGCGCCGACTTCGGCGTGGCCTGGGACGGCGACTTCGACCGCTGCTTCTTCTTCGACGCCGACGGCCGCTTCATCGAGGGCTACTACCTGGTCGGCCTGCTGGCCACTGCACTGCTGGCGCGCCACCCCGGCGGCAAGATCATCCACGACCCGCGACTGACCTGGAACACCATCGAGATGGTGCAGCAAGCCGGCGGCATCCCGGTGCTGAGCAAGACCGGCCACGCCTTCATCAAGGAACGCATGCGCGCCGAAAACGCCATTTACGGCGGCGAAATGAGCGCGCACCACTACTTCCGCGACTTCGCCTACTGCGACTCCGGCATGATCCCGTGGCTGCTGATCGCCGAGCTGGTCAGCACCCGCGGCCTGTCGCTGGCCGCACTGGTCGAAGACCGCATGCGCGCTTTCCCGTGCAGCGGCGAGATCAACTTCAAGGTGGCTGACGCACGCGCCGCCACCGCGCGAGTGATGACGCACTTCGCCAACCAGTCACCCGCGCTGGACCACACCGACGGCATCAGCGCCGACTTCGGCCCATGGCGCTTCAACCTGCGCAGCTCCAACACCGAACCACTGCTGCGACTGAACGTGGAATCGCGCGGCGACGAAGTGCTGATGCGCGAACGCACCGCGGAAATCACCGCGCTGATTGGTGGCTGAGGCAAGCAGGAGCAGCCCCTCACCTGAAGGACTCCCTTCGGTCGCCCAACCCTCCCCTACTTCGCAGGGGAGGGAGCAGAAGCTCACGACCGGTCCCTCCCCCTGCTCTGTCCCTCAAGGGACTCCCTTCGGTCGCAGGGGGAGGTCAGGAGGGGGGCGCTCTTGATCTTGCCCTCACAAAGAACGGCCCTCGCCTGAAGAACTCCCCGCGGTCGCCCGGCCCTCCCCACCTTGTCGGACAGGGCAAGCTCGCGGGAGGAAGTGACGCAGGTGGGTCGTACGTGGCTTACGACGCCGCTCGACTTCCCCCGTCATGAATGACGCTCATTCGACGCCAGAGCAGCCGGGATCCGCCGACCGACCTGCGAGCTGGCCCGTGGCACCCTGCGACGCTGGCTGATCGCTACAGGCGGCCATCCTCAAATAACCTAACGGATAGGTTACTATGCAGGTATGTCAATACAAGGGGCTGGTGCTTGCCGTGCTGACTCGGAACGAACACTGCCCACCGCATGTGCATGTTGGCTCCAACGACTGGGACGCCCGCTTCGAATTCAGCTTCTGGCACAACGGCGTGCGTTTGTGGGATGTGTCGCCAGCACGGAACCGGCCCGCCGAAGCCACGCTGGAGGCCCTGCGCAAAATGCTCAAGCAACCCGTGCATCTGCGCAAAGCGCGTGAGTTGTGGTGGAAAACGCGACAAACGATATGCCTGGAGAATCAGCAATGGGACCCGAAAGCCAGTGAAGTGGTGGGCCTAAGACAAAACGTCCCGGTGCACTGGAGATCCGATCGGCACGCTTCGATGCGAAGAACCACCAGACCATTCTGCAGTTGATGGGGACAGCCGAGCCCGTGGAGATAGTGTTATGAGCAGGATCAAGGCAACCACACGCTTCGACGAGCCGGTGACGGCCGAGGTGCTGGATCGCGCGATAGCGCGTGGGAAGCAGCGCAAGCATGCGGGCGTGCATGCGACCTCGGTGAACTACGTTCCGACGCTCAAAGTCCTGCTGGTAGGATTTGCCGACCACAGTGCCGTGGCGCTGCCGGTGCGGAATTATCCGGAGCTCGCGGACCTGGGGGCGGCCGAGCTCAAAAATCTGAAAATAGGCTTCGGCGGCAGTGCGCTATGCCTGGACAAGCACGATCTGCACATCTCGATCGCCGGCATGGTGGCGGCCAGCAAATCCCTGATGGACATGGCGACGACTGTAGTGGCCACGCGTCACGGCAGCCGGAGCAGCGATGCCAAGGCGGCATCCTCACGCGAAAACGGGCAGAAGGGCGGCCGACCACGCAAGCATCCGGCAGGCGCTTCGGTCTGAACCCGTATCAATGAGCAGGTCAGAGGGGATGAAGAACGACGGCCAGCGCCCCCGCGGAACGCACCGCAGAAGCAAAGTCGCCGGACGTGCGTCGTACTAGAGCAACCCCTCACCTGAAGGACTCCCTGCGGTCGCCCAACCCTCCCCTACTGCGCCCCTCAAGGGACTCCCTTCGGTCGCAGGGGAGGGAGCTAAGCGCGCAGCTCCACGATTGGTTCCTCCCCCTGCGCTGCCCCTCAAGGGACTTCCTTCAGTCGCAGGGGGAGGTCAGGAGGGGGGCGCTTTTGAGCTTGCTCGAACGAGGAGCAACCCCTCAGCTAAAGCACTTCCCTGTGGTCGCCCAGCCCTCCCCTACTGCGCCCCTCAACAGACTCCCTTCGGTCGCAGCGGAGGGGGCAGAGCGCGCAGCTCCACGATTGGTCCCTCCCCTGCGCGCAGGGGGAGGTCAGGAGGGGGTGCGCTTTTGATCTTGCCCCGCCGAATCACGCCCCCTCATCTGAAGCACTCCCTTGAATCGCCCCACCCTTCCCTGCCTCGCAGGGCAGAAGCAAATGCCCCCTCCCGACCCTGCACACACCTTTCACAACAACGGCAACAAAACGTCGCACATCCCACCCACGACCGGCTCAGAATCAGCTCAACCCGACTCGGGCCACCCTCGGCCCGCCGCCCGTTCACCTACGCCACTCCCGCCTGAATACCAACCGACAACGCCCGAGTTCAGCCATCCGTCCATGATAGAATTCCGATTCCTTGACCTGGGTCACGGAACATTGCGCCTCCTTGCACGTGGGGGCATGGTCGCCACCGTCCTGAATATCGCTACTGGCGCAGCTTCATTGCTTCACGCCAGCGCCCTTCACGCCGCCGTCCGACCATGCAGTGCAGGCTGGCACGCTTCACGAGCTCGAACTGCCAATACAGGTAGTGGGTTCAATCCGCACAGACCACCTCCGTTCACACGGATCGCGATCTTTTGAAATAGTCCACAGGGATACTCGAGGCTCTTGATCATGCAGGACACACGGATGCTTCTTGCTTGCCTGGCAGCGACCATCACCTCGACCATGGCGATTCTGGTGTTGCGCCGCTTTGCCGGTGCGCTCGGCCTGGTCGACCACCCCAACGAACGCAAGCACCACGTCGGCAGCGTGCCGCTGGTCGGCGGCCTGGCCATCTTCATCGGCGTGCTGGTGGGCGCGGTGATCTGGGGACAATTCCAGACCTTTGGCGTAGTGCTGCTGGGTACCTCGTGCGTGCTGGTGCTGCTTGGCGCGCTGGATGACCGCTGCGACCTCAGCGTGCGCACCCGCCTGCTGGTGCAGACCGCCGTGATCCTCACCGTGATCGGCAGCACCGGCGTGTACATCCATACGCTGGGACACCTGTTCGGTTACGAACTGGTGCTGGGCTGGGTCGGCATTCCGGTCACCGTGGTGGCCGTGATCGGCCTGCTCAACGCGTTCAACATGATGGACGGCATCGACGGCCTCGCCGGCAGCCTGGCGCTGGTCAGCATCGCCGCGATCGTGCTGTTCGCCGGACGCACGGCGCTGCAGGGTTCGCTGGCGCTGATGGCCTTGCTGGCCGTCGCCGCCATCCCCTACCTCGCCGCCAACCTCGGTTTCATGGGCCGCAAGATCTTCATGGGCGACGCCGGCAGCATGGTGCTCGGCTACCTGCTCGCGTGGACCCTGATCCGCCTCAGCCAGCAGCCCGGCTCGCAGCTGTCGCCGGTGGACGTGCTGTGGTGCGTGGCCCTGCCCGTGCTCGACACCCTGGCGGTGATGTACCGCCGCCTGCGCCAGGGCAAGTCGCCGTTCAAGCCCGACCGCGGCCACATCCACCATATCCTGCTGGGCATGGGCCTGGGCCCGCGCGCCAGCCTGGTCGCGCTGGTCGCGCTGGCCGCCTCGATGGCCTTCCTCGGCAGCGTGACCACGTCGCTGGGGTTGGGCGCGGGCACCAATCTTGCGGCGTTCTGCGTCTTCTCCATGGTCTATACGGTCACGGTCACGCGGATCTGGGTGCGCCAGCAAGCTCGCCGGGGTCTGCACACGTTCAAGCCGGTGGCGGCCAATGACGATAATGTGGTCCGGACGACCATGGTCCAGCGCATCCGAAACGACTCCGCTGCACGGGCAGAGTGACGGCCTTCGCATCGCTGGACCACCTGCTGGACCAGCTGAACTCGCCCACTCCCCAATCTGCCCTCATCGCGGGGCTCGGCTTGCTCCTGCTGCTTTTCCGGCACTACCGGATCGGTAGCCTGATCCTCCTGCTGGCCGGTGCCTGGCTTTACCTGTGCGCCACTCCCGCGTTCGTGGGACTGATGCGCGACGGGCTCGAATCGCCCTACCCCTATGTGCCAGCCGGCACCTATCCCCAAGCTGATGCCATCGTGGTTTTCGGCGGCGACGGCATGCCCGACCCGCGTGCGAACTGGGAGCAGATTCCGGACAGGATCAACGGCAACCGCCTGGGCTTCGCCTATCAGCTCTACCGGGAGGGACGCGCACCGATCATGGTGTTGTCGGCCAACAAGGGTGGCGCGATCAAGATGGCCCGGATACTCGAGACAAAGGGGCTGCCGAAGGCGGCGCTGAGGGTCGAGAGCCAGGCCGACAGCACCTATCAAAACGCGCTGTACTCCTCGCGCATCCTCAAACAGGAAAAGCTTGGCCGCGTCCTCCTGGTGACCTCGCCCTACCATATGCCTCGCGCGCTTGCGGTACTTCGCGAGCAGGGTATCGATGCCATCCCTGCGCCGACCATGCCGCAAGTGAAGCCCACCATCGAGGGCAATGCCTGGCTGCCTCACCGTTCTGCGCTGTCGCGCAGTCACATCTATCTGCACGAATACCTGGGCTTGTTCGCCTATGGACTGCGTGGCTTGACCTGAGCGAACGTTTGCACGTACACGGTAGACAGTTCTCCCTCGTGAACCGCCACCTGATCGGTCGGCACAGCCCCCATCCGCCGATAGAACTTGTGCGCGGGCGCCAGTGCCTCTCCCACAATGATCCTGAAGGTCAGGATGCCAGTCTTCCGGAAGTGCTCTTCCAGTCGACGATACAACCGCTCGGCAACCTGCTGCCCGCGGCAGGATGGATCCACCGCGATGCTCAGCAATTCCGCTTCGGGCAAGTTCGGCGGCAGGCTGTGGCCGCGGCTGTAGCGCAGGATTTCGAGAATCCGCAGGATGCGTCCCGGCCGCACCAGTGAGGGCAACAGGGCCACACCAAGGCGGAATGGCGAACGCAGCATGCGCTTGTAGATCGAGCCCATGCCGCAACCACCCGCCACGAAACCGACGACGCGACCGTCGCGCTCTTCAACCAACAACACGCTGGCCGGCGCCTCGTCGATGGCTTGATACATCAGCGCGACAAAGCCCGTACCCAGCGTCGCCAGGAAACCTTTGTTGATGTTGTCCACATGCAACCGGGCAACTTGCTGGTAGAGATCACGGCGTTCCATCGAGCCTCACAGCACACCCGAAAGGGCAGCCGGCTCAACCGGCAAACCCGGGAAAACCTTCTTCACGATGGACGACTTCGGGAACAGCACTACCCACGCGGTGATCACGATGCACATCACGTAGGTACGCAAACCCTGGTTCGCCACGTACCACTCTTCCAGGGCACCCTTGTACGGCATGATCACGTCGTCGTAGAACTTCTCCGGCTCGGCGCTGGCGTGCATCAATTCCTCTTCGTCGCGGAACACGATCGAGCCGATGCCGGACAAGCCCGGACGCACCTTGACGATCTGCTTCTGCGAGGTGGCCGGAAAGGCGTCGAAGCACCGCTGGGTCTGCGGCCGCGGGCCGACCAGGCTCATGTCGCCGAGCAGGATGTTGAGCAGCTGCGGCAGTTCGTTGATCTTGGTCTTGCGCAGGAAACCGCCCAGCGGCAGCACCCGCGGGTCGTTCTTCACCGTGACGGTGCCGGTGCCCAGGTTCGGGCTGTTTTTCAGCATGGTGGCGAACTTGTACAGGCCGAACGGCTTGCCGCCACGACCGATCCGCTGCTGCACGTAGAAGATCTCGCCTTCGCCGCTGAAGCGCAGGGCGATGGCGATTGGCACCAGCAAGGGCGACAGCAGCAGCAAGGCCAGCCCCGACAACAGGATATCGAACAGTCGCTGCATGGCTTACATCCTGCCGTCGAGATACTTGCCGGTTTCCTTGTGGGCAAAGTCCGGAATCATGTGGTTGAACAGGTCGACAATCGGCGCCTTGTCCCAGCTCGGCTGCTGGCGGATCGCGCCAAGCGTGGCGAGGAAATGCTCCAGCCGCGCCTGATCGTAGTTCGCCGCATTCTTGATCACGCCCAGGTTCTCGAAGCGCTGCATGTCGAGCACTTCGCGGTCGGTGAAGAACTCCTCGAAATCCTTCTCGCCGGTGGTGTCGCTGGGGAAGAAATAGCACGGCCATTTCTTCTGGGCGATCAATTCGGCGGCGCGATCACGCGCCTCGTCTTCGCTGGCGCACTCGTGGGCTTCGAAGCCCAGTGCCGCCAGGTAACGCACCGCGATGTCCGAGAAGCGGGTGAGGTCCAGCGCCTCGCTCAACTTGGGGAAGAAGATGTCGCGGTTGTCGCCCAGCAGGCAGGACATCAGGCACAGCTCGCCCGATTCCTGCGGGGTGACGAAATAACGGCGCACGTCGTTCGGCGCGGAGATCGGCTGGCGCTTGGCAAAACGCTGGTTGAAGCCATGCAGCAGCGAGCCATCGGAGAATGCCACGTTGGCGAAGCGCGCCGTGGAAATCGGCAACTGCTCGCTGGCACGCATCAGGAACATCTCCATGATCCGCTTGCTGGCGCCCATCATGTTGACCGGGTTGGCGGCCTTGTCGGTGGACACGCAGAAATACTTCTTCGCCCCACCGGCCTTCGCCAACTCGATCGTCTTGATCGTATTGAGCACATTCACCTCGATCAGCCGCATCAGGGTGAACGGGTCCTTCTCGCTGCGCACGTGCTTCAGTGCCGACAGGTTCAACACGTAGTCGTAACCCTCACCGGCGCTCATCAACGCCTCGAACTCGCGGCTGCCGCAGTCGATCGCGAAGGTACGGAAATCGCCGTCGATATAGCCCAGCGTGCTGCGGATATCACGCACCAGCTCGACCATGTTGTTTTCGCTGATATCCACCACGTGCAGCACCTTCGGCTGCCGCTTGAAGATCTCGCGCGTGACCGCCTGGCCGATCGAACCGGCGCCGCCAATCACCAGGAAACGGCTGGAAGCCACCTTCGCGGAAAGCTCCGCTTCGTGCGCCTGCACGTCGGTATCAAACAATGGCCGCTTGCGGCCGACGAGTTCAAGAATGTTCATGGGATCCAACTGCAAAGAGGTTCAAGACTTGACCATGGCACCGTCAGGTACGCTGGACGGCAGATTGACCACGCGATCTTCCAGCCAGCGCGAATTTTCCAGCCCGTCGTGCTGGCAGTCCTTGTACATTTCCAGTCGCGTCATCAAACGCCACACCGGGCGGGTCATCACGCCGCGGCTGTTGGTGTATTCAAGGAAGGCATCGCGCTGCTCCAGCGAATCCAGCACGATCGCGTTGAGCCAGTAGTTCGCCACCGTGCCCTCGCGCGCCTGGGCCAGGGCAATCCCCTGCGCAGCGCAGAACTCCGCATAGCGACGGGCCACGTCCGCCTTGATCGCGAGGAACTTCGGCAGCTCCTCCATCTGCGCGCAGCCCAGCGCCGCGTTGAGGTTCGGCATCCGGTAGTTGTAACCGGTCATGTCGTGCACGAACTCATACGGGTGTGGAATCTTCGCCGTGGTGGTGAGGTGCTTGGCCCTGATCGCCAGCTGCTCGTCATCGGTGATGATCATGCCGCCGCCACCGGTGGTGATCACCTTGTTGCCGTTGAAGCTCAAAGTGGCCAGCTTGCCGAAGGTACCGGTATGCCGACCGCCCACATAGCTGCCCAGCGACTCGGCGGCATCCTCGATCACCGGAATGCCGTACGCGTCGCACAGCGCCACGATCTCCTCGATGCGGCAGGGCAAGCCAAACGTGTGCATCGGCGCACACGCGGCAATGCGCCGACCCGTCGCCTTGTTGAAGGCCTGTCCGCCACGCCGCTCCACCTTGTCGGTGAGAAAGCGCTGCAGCGCATCCGCACTCATGCCCATGGTGTCGCGATCCACATCCACGAACACCGCATGTGCGCCGGTGTAGCTCAGCGCATTGCAGGTGGCGATGAAGGTGAGCGCCTGGGAGATCACCTCGTCACCGGGCGACACGCCGGCCAGCTGCAGCGCCGCATGCAACGCCGCCGTGCCGTTGACGGTGGCGATCGCGTACTTCGCCCCCGTGAACGCGGCGATCTGCTGCTCGAACTCGGTGACGCGCGCGCCCACCGACGACACGAAGTTGGAGTCGATGCAGTCGATCAGGTACTGCTTCTCGTTGCCCTGAAATACAGGGCGGTGCAACGGCAAAAAACCGGCTCCGTAAAGAGACCGGGCGAAATCTACGATCAACTGAAATTTCAAAGCTCGCTCAGTCACCTTGGGGCCCCTCCATCATTCAAAATACCCATTTCGCGCAGCATCAACGCGTTTACTTTATGCACATCGTATTTATTGACCGCAATCAACCTAGATCGCGCGCCCATCTTCTGGGCTAGAAATGGGTCATCTACAAAGTGCTTCATCGCAACCACTAATGCATCTACCGATTTCGTCGGAATTAAAAAGCCGTTTTCGCCATCAACGACCGTCTCCCGGCACCCTGGAGCATCAGTAGTGATCACGGGTCGTCCCATGGCCATCGCCTCGAGAACTGTTCGGGGAGTTCCCTCTCGGTAAGATGGCAATACATAAACGTTACAAGACGCAATTGCGGGTCGAACGTCCTCTAAGCGCCCGAGAAACTCGATATCACCCTCGGCGACCCAAGAATCCAGCTCCGACTCTACGATAGAATCAGGATTATCATCAATCCAGCCAACGAGTAAACATCGCACATCCGGGTACGTCTTCCGAACGAGTTTCGCGGCAGCCGCATACTCCCGCACGCCTTTGTCTCCCAACAAACGGCCTATCATTAGAAAAACCGTCCGCCCAGCGGGCATTGCTCGGACAGCGAAATCTACGACCTCTACTCCTGAGCCATTGACAACCACAGAAGGCACGCTTGAAAGCAAAATGCGACTTCGCCTAAAAAGAGCCTCATCATCTGGGTTCTGGAAAAAAACTTTCTCGACCCGGCGCAGCACAAAAGCATAGAGATAACGAACAATCTTCGACAGAATACCCTTACGCTCCGCCGTAAACGCATACCCCAATCCAGTTATCAACGCAAACCGTCGCGGAACCCGTGCCAACCATGCCGCGAGCGAGCCATAAATCACGGGCTTAACGGTATAGCACAAAACAGTATTGGGCCTTACTGAACGCATAAGATTAAATAGACTAAGGAAGGAAAGCGCGTCGCCGATCGGGTTGGTTCCAACACGATCAAGCGATATTGAATGCACCGTCGCACCTAATCGTTCCAATTCGGTCCTGACAGAATCCCGACCTAGCAAGCCTGGGGCTGCCACGTGAACCTCCACCCCCGCAATCCTCAAGGCCGAAATAAGAGCGCCACGAAACTGCACAATGGAGTCAGGAAAGCTGGCGACGAGAAGAAATCTCACAAAGCGGAGTCCCGGGCGATCGCCCAACCGCCTTCGAAAATGCAGCTTCCTTTTGCCATCCTATTGGACCCCAGATAAAATCAACCATAAATTCAGACGCGACCACACACATTAGTGAAGCCCCGCCGCAAAACCTTAACCTCCCATTATACACGGAGTCTGCTTCTTATAGAAGCAACCATCAGCATGTCCCAATTACCAAGAATGCGATCACTTCTTCTGTACCAACACTCTCTTTGCAAGAGAACCACTAGCTTCCAACTTAGTTACCGAATTCTCGCTAAGCGTAAAGTCCTTCGACTTAGCATCGACAACTATATCGTAATGACGATTCCCAGCGACATTGTTTCGAAAGACATGAACCTGTCTGGCCCCGGCTAAATAAATGCCATATTTGCCGTTTTCAGAAATAGTACAATTGGCTATTTCAATATTGGAGCTTCCCTTACTTGCCACTATGCCGAAGCCAGTGTTATTGCTAACGATGCAATTCTCAATTAGAACGTCATCCACTAAATCTGAGGCATTGGGTTCAAGATCAATGCCTGTTGAGGGCGGCGTACCACCTGTAGACGAAAAGCTCGAACCTATCACTTTAGCGGTTTGGCAACCCGTTATACTCAGCCCCTGCCGTCTATTGTTAGTCGAGATCACCTCGATCAAATTAACCCCCCTACATAGTGATCTCAATCTTCCGCGGGTGAGTGATCCAATATAAAACCCGTCCCCCCAACATCCTGAAGCAGATACATTTGAAATAGTGATGTTTTCGCTTCCTAGAATGAGCACGCCCATTCCCCATTCACCGCCCGCTCCTATATGAATGTCACGGTCTCCCCTGATCCTTCCCCCAATCACTGAAGCGTCCTTCACACCGACAATCCTAATCACGGCATAACTGGCACTCTTAGAAGCTTGTGCTACGAGAATTGCATCACTTGCGAGTTTAAGATGAACGCCCGAATGGAGACTTACGCCAATGTCTGCATTGATTGAGTATGTTCCTGAGGGGATACTTATTTCCCCTCCGCCATCACGAAAACTGTCAATTAGCGATTGAATTGCACTAGTTGCATCGCGGCGACCGTCGCCCAGCGCAGTTAATCCCAGCTCCCGTTCGGAATGAACAGATCCGAAGGAATCTGACGAAAGAACACTCGAACGCATGACAGCGGGAACGATTCCACCACACACGCCGATACATTTTAGAATTGCCTCTCTTCGTCTGAAATTTATCATGCTTATACCCCAAGAAAGACCACCAAGCTAAATCGAGTGTACTCAGTCTTTCCCAGAGAGGCGACCCACGAATACTCCCGCGCAGCAGACGAGCCATAATGGGTCGAGGCAGATAACGCACCAGGATAGGCCATCTAAACTTCCGTGCCATAGAGCTCAGTATCAATGCAGAAGGAAATCCAGTGATGCCAGCTAAGGCGTAAACGTTAGGCTCTCTACTTCACTCTAAATCTACCTTCCGCAACGTCAACTAGAAGCCCCTCGTACCGCACTGCTTGAACAGCGCTGAAGTAAGCTCTTCGGCTCATATAGAAACAGGCCACCAACGGTAGGTAGACCATAATTCGCTGCCTGGCGATGATACCCAGATTGGTCGCGCCTAGCGTGAGGACAGCGGCCAACACCATGGAATATATGAGCGCGTATCGCGACAGCGTCAACGGAATTTGGTATTCCCGACTGGATCCTATTCTGCGCACAAGCCACAGGTAACGGCTTCCGGCAATCAACAAGAGGCATGTCACAAAACCTTCGCCCATTGCGAAGACCTCCCCGACCTTGCTGAGCCTCCACGGAATACCTCCCAGGAGGAAGATTCCGAATCGCACAGGAAATGGATATTGCGAAGCATCGAAACCGGAACCAACGCCTGCGTAAATTCCTTCCCTCGATTGCTCAAAATCCGCAAGGCTTTGAAATCCATCGGACGAATATTTTTGAATGTAGCTCAAAAAGAATACGTAGAATGAGATCGCAGCGACGGCACCAACCAACAGGATAAAAATCCTACTTAGAACTCTAGCATTTACGCTAAACGACTTGGTTTGCGTCACTAAGGCAAAACCAAAGAACGTCATCCCCATGCAAAAACCCAAATAGGGACGAACCAAAAATAGTATTAATATACATAGACCGATCAACAGGATTCGTGACTTACCTGAGCGAATCAGACCAATGAAAAGCAAACCATACGTGAACTCTACAATTGCGTCCTTCCCAACCGCCGCAGTCCAGAAGTGCAACCCAGGAAGCAGTACACAAAGACGCAAAATTAACCTACCCCGCTTACCCCTTGGCTGATCCTGCACCTCGCGGACAATTGAGGCATACGCGGCACAGATACCCCAAGCGGATAATCCAGTAAATATCATCAGAACGGCGTAGTAATCATCGACGCCTACGCCTCTTAGCCCCGCAACTATTGCCACTATTAAGCCGGAGCCAGTTACGCTGAACCGCGATGAATCGCTCGACCACTCAAAATAGTTTTGGCTATCCGTAACTCCATTGGACGTATAAGCATAAAAGGCTACGCCTGCAATAAAGTGCACAACAACCAAAAGGAATAAGAAAGAGACCTCACGCTTTTGTGGGCGTATGCTGGCCACGCTTACAGCGAACGTCGAAAGCGCTACCAAAAAGGTGACCAATGCGTATAGCAAATTACGCTCCCGCCAAGCGTGGTAGCAGATACCAGGAAGTCACGATCGACGACGCCGAGACGTAAGCGCAAGCAAGGACAAGCCCACCTTCCGCTGTTCCAAACCTATACGAAGCTCCGACAATGAAAATTGAGATAACCATTGAAGTGGCTAAAATCGAATAGAGCTTCTCTCCCCGAGCGGCGCCGATTGCCGATGTAATCAAAGCCCCGCGAAGCAGAAGGGGAAGAAACATAAACCCAATTAAGACGATGTATAGAATACGGCCCCATCCTCCGACATTTGGCTGTAGCGACGGGATCCACCCCAATGCCGATCCGACACATGCCGATAGCGTGAGCATGGCGCCAAGTACTAAGGAAACCCTGATTTTGTAAATATTCTCCCTAATCAACCGATAGACGGCTTTTACCTTGATGCTCAACGGATACTGAATTATATTAACTCCTGTCGCAGCCACTTGGTAAAGAAGCGAATACAGACCGAGACTCTTCAAGTCTTGCTGAAACGCCAAGAAATAGCGTGGCATAGAGCTGTTAAGCGTCACCGCTAGATTTAGAAGGCCGTAGCTAAAGTTGAAACGAATGTAATTGACCGACTCGCTAGCGTTGGGAAGTATAAAAAGCCCGAAGCGCCGCAGTATCGGCATGTCGTATAGCAGAAATGTTGTTACGTAAGAGGTCAGAAGAGCCACGACCACGCCGTGAAGGGGTTTAATTTTTAGGCCATAAACAAACAAAATGGATAACGCAATTACGCCGAAAAGCCGCACATATGCTGAAATCAATGCAATTAATCTTTTGTTACGCGCAGCATGCAGCGTTACGATAAGATCAGAGATTATTTCAAAAGGCTTATATATTAAGAGCAATTTTATAAATAGATGGTCTCTAATCCAACCAGCCAGTCCCCAATATATGAAGGGGCAAGCCAAGATAAATCCTGTTATCGCGACGCTTGTTGACTCGGAAAATGCCTTTACAGGATCCGTAGCCAGCGATATCCATTCTACATAGCGAAAAACCAAGAACATTGCGATCGGAGCGGTAACAGCTGTAGCTGCGGAAAATGTCCCTACATCACTTAAGCCGCCGCTTACGGTTAAAAATAGGAGGACAAATGCCATTAAGCCCAACGAAGATGCTCGAATCAAGATCAGCTTAGTGACCTCAATGGCATGTTTGTAGACAATGTTATTCATTAATCTTCTTGATTCGTTTAGCAGGTACACCTCCGTACACCGCGCCCCCTTGACAATCGGTTACGACGACGGCACCCGCAGCGATTACCGTTCTGCGGCCGATATTTACTCCGGACAGAATCCTAACACCGCAGCCTATCCAAACGTCATCCTCAATTTCGACTCTAGAAAGCCGAACTTGATTATATTTAATTGGTAAAGAGAGCGAGTCCCACGTATGATCGCCACTGACAATGCTCGAACCATGCGCGATAGCGACGTCGTTACCGATCACAACACCACCCGCTGAGAGTATGGTGACGTTTTGGTGAATACTCACGTTGTTGCCTACAGAAACATTCGGTGGCGAGTCAATTGTGATGAAGGGCCCGAGGTAGACGTTTCTTCCGCACGCGTTGAATCTTGAGGCAATTAGAATGTAGCGAAGCATGGCTCCCATGCGGCCATCAAACACATCAAGCATTCGCCATAACAAACGAAATAGTGGTGAAGGTAGCCATCTTAAGGATGATGAAGCAATTTTGCATATTCGCCAGAAGCTCATTTCAAACAGTATCCGAGTCGGCGTAACTGATGAAGAAGTCCTCCGCTTCTATCAATTTGGGAGCGTCTTTATTTGGCCGGTATCCAAAGTGCAGCTTAATGGGCTGAAGAAACCGTGGTAGCTTGAAAAAGAGTCCGCGCCGATACGCTGTGTCAAGTGGAGAAGAGTCTGCGCTCCAAGCTAGGATCATGTCCGCTCCTAAGTCATAAAGTCTTGAGACCACGCTCGCGATTAACAAGCGAGATACTCTAACGTCCTTTGGATCGCAGACAATATCCATGACGTAGCCAATTTTCCCGCGATGCTTCGCTTGAAGTGTGTAGACGGCCGCACCTAAGAGGTTTCCGGAGCCCCCGAAAACCGATACATATTTATAGTCTGCGGATGCTTTCTGTTTGTACCTCCACAGCATATATTCGCGGTCGCGCGCAACGCAAACTTTCAGGTCCTGTGCGAATGCCCGCCATATGCTTTCATACTCGTCTAATTCGAATCCACAAGTATCAACCACGGTCGCACCGAGAGCTTCTGAATTCCGAGCAATGGATAGCTTCAGCAGCTTCCGCGCCGGGTAGTTTTTTAGGCACCAGCCTTTAAGCGCCAACGCATAGTTGAACGGGAAAAGCAAATTGGATAAGTGGGCCTTAAAGGGTGGATGGCCGAGGTCTTTCCAACCGAGCTTTCCGAAAAAGCCGGGAGCTGAACTTGAGTTTGGAAACCCATATATAAATCTCACGGAGTCCTTATCACATCGCTCAAATACGGCCTTAGCAATCTTTGGAAACAACCCCTGCCCTCGATGTTCCTTGTCCGTAAGGGTATCCAGCGACTGGCAAAAAACCGCTTCAGTTCCGTGCTCAATGCCCTTGACCTTAAATACGCTATAAATCGCGGCATCGTCGTTGTTATGTGCCACCGCGATCGCGGTATACGCGCTTCCGGCCGGCGGCTCAAGATACTGCCACCTTAAATGGCTTTCTGCCTTAGCATTCCCGTTCTTGGTGAAAATGCCGGCAACACGAGCGACAATGTCGGCCTCTTCGACGTCGACGACGGTATAGTCACTGGACGGTAGCTTTTGCATCGAGCTCATCCTTCATCGTAAGTATGTCAAGACAGCCGCGGGTGCGATGCCATGCCGCCCTTTCCAAAAGGTAGTCTAGCTTCTTTACCATGTCAGCATCGTCAATAAAGTTATGCGGATGCGAATAGAAGTGAAGCGTTGAATCCGTGTCAACTGCGTAGTTTAAGAGGCTGTCAATTCGAAGCTTAGTCATGCGCGTTGGCACAATATTGCGTATACCTATGCGCGCATTTAAGAATTTGCCCGCCGAAAGAGCGACTAAGCCACCAATTTCATTTGATTTCTGCTTGAGGAGGTCAGATCTATCTAACGCGATGAACTCGCACACGACTCTTATTGCTTTGGCAGAGGGCCCCTGCCGGCGCTCTTGCAAATCCATCGGTCGGTATGCAAGAAAACCAGCGTCGGCCAAGACCCTATTAAATCCTACTTGGTTTCTTGGAAATACAATTAAATCCTGTTTGACGCGCGCTATCTTATCCACGCTGCGAATGACTTGGATATCCGCAATTATAGCTTCCAGCGCCACCGCATCTTCATCATATGGGACATGAAAGCCGCCGTGACTACACAGGTGATGAGAGGCTTGCGCCCTAACAAGATCAATAAGGCCTGGTTCTGACCATCCCTCATTATCACCTCTCCTAAGAGCATTTTCCGCTGGCTCAAGCCACCTGCCATTTTTGTAAATTACGATATCTAGCAGATTACTTACCACCTTCCTTAATTCATCCGCGGGTAAGCAGAGTGCAGCAACGAAAGCAAAAGTTGCTTTTGCATTGTGCTTTTCCAGCACCTCTAGAATACTCTTGTAAGCATCGTACAGTGCGAGGCTAGTTATTTTTTTATGCCGTTCGTTACCGCGATCGGCAATTCCCCACTTACCTTCGCAATCGAATGAGATTACTAGCTTCCCTGCCATTATTGTATCGCCGAAGTGGAAACACCGGAGTTGTAGTAGTCTCTATACCACCGCACAAAATTGCCCACTCCGGCTTCTACGTCAACAGACGGGGAGTAATTTAGCTTATTGCGTAACTCACTGCAGTCCGCTTCCGTGTCTGGAACGTCTCCCGGCTGCAGTGGAAGCATGTTAAGTACTGCTTTGACGCCCAAACATTCTTCAAGCACCCCAATATATTTCATCAATTCGATGGGATTTTCGTTTCCGATGTTGTAGATGCGGTAGGGCACGTTGCTGCTGGCCGGGTCCGGAGCATCGCTGTTCCACGCCGGGTTGGCAGCCGGCACCTTGTCCAGCGTGCGGATCACGCCTTCGACGATGTCGTCGATGTAGGTGAAGCTGCGCTTGTGGTGGCCGTGGTTAAATACGTTGATTGGCTCACCGGCCAGGATCGCCTTGGTGAACAGGAACAGCGCCATGTCCGGCCGGCCCCACGGGCCGTATACGGTGAAGAAGCGCAGGCCGGTGGCGGGAATGCCGTACAGGTGCGCGTAGCTGTGCGCCATCTGCTCGTTGGCTTTCTTGGTGGCCGCGTACAGCGTCAGCGGATGCTCGGTGCTCTGGTGCTCGGAGAACGGCATAGCGGTATTGGCGCCGTACACCGAGCTGGTCGATGCAAACACCAGATGCTCCACGCCGTGATGGCGGCAACCCTCCAGGATGTGCAGGAAGCCAGTGACGTTGCTGGCCGCGTAGATGTGTGGATTCTCGGCGGCGTATCGTACGCCTGCCTGGGCGGCGAGGTTCACCACGCGCTGCGGTTTGTGCGTGGCAAATGCGCCTTCCACTGCCGCGCGATCTGCCAGATCCGCGTGGATGTGTGTGTAGTTCGGGTGATCCATGAAGCGCGCGAGACGCGCCTTTTTCAGGTTCACGTCGTAGTAGTCATTTAGGCTGTCAAAGCCAATGACCTCGTCCCCACGCGCAAGCAACTTGAGCGCGACGTGCGAACCGATAAACCCGGCAGTGCCAGTAACCAATACTTTCATTTAAATGTAACCCTGATTCAGAGACGGCCATCGACTGCGTTGCGTGGCAGCACATATTTCACATCGTAGACCACCGAGTTCGGGTTACCAAAGGCGCGGATACCTTCCGCGCCCAAGGCCGCAAACTCCTGGTGGCCGACGGCAACAATCATCGCGTCGTAGCTGCCTGCCTGCGGCTGCGCAATCGGCGTAATCGCGTATTCATGCTCGGCTTCGGCGGCATTTACCCAAGGATCGTAGACATCGACCGTAGCGTTGTAACCATGCAGTGCCTGCACGATGTCGACCACCCGGGTATTGCGCAGGTCCGGGCAGTTTTCCTTGAACGCCAAGCCCAGAATCAGCACGCGCGCCCTCACGGGGTTGATGCCCTTGCGCACCATCAGCCGAATCACTTCGCTCGCGATATAGGGTCCCATGCTGTCGTTGGTGCGACGCCCCGCCAGGATCACGTCCGGGTGGTGACCCACCTCCTGCGCCTTATGGGTGAGGTAGTACGGATCCACGCTGATGCAGTGGCCCCCAACCAGGCCCGGACGGAACGGCAGGAAGTTCCACTTGGTGCCGGCGGCTTCCAGCACTTCCAGTGTGTCAATACCGAGCTTGTTGAACAGGATGGCGAGGTCGTTGACCAGGGCGATGTTTAGGTCGCGCTGGGTGTTCTCGATCACCTTGGCGGCCTCGGCCACCTTGATACAGCTGGCCTTGTGCGTGCCTGCGGTGATGATCGAGCCATAGAGGCTATCGACGAAGTCGGCCACTTCCGGCGTGGAGCCGGAGGTCACTTTGAGGATGGTGGTGACCCGATGCAGCTTGTCGCCCGGATTGATGCGCTCGGGGCTGTAGCCGGCGAAGAAATCGCGGTTATAGGTCAGACCGGAAACCCGCTCCAGAATCGGCACGCAGACTTCTTCGGTGCAGCCGGGATAGACGGTGGATTCGTACACGACGATGTCGCCCTGCCGGATGACCTTGCCCAAGGCTTCACTGGCTTTTACCAGCGGCGTGAGATCGGGCCGTTTGGCCGTGTCGATCGGCGTGGGCACAGTGACGATGTAGAGGTTGCACGACTCGATGTCCGCGAGGTTCGCACTGAAGCTCAGACGCGGAGCAGCGGCCAGCTCGGCGGCGTCGACTTCCAGAGTGTGGTCATGACCGGAACGAAGTTCGTCGATGCGCGCGGTATTGATATCGAAACCGACGGTGTCGTAGTGCTTGCCAAATTCCACGGCCAGCGGCAGGCCGACGTAGCCAAGGCCGATGATGGCGATCTTCGTGTTGTCCAGTGAGTGCATGGGGCTTCCGTGGGGCGATTTGAATGGGTTTGTCTGGTGTTGCGGGACGAACTGAGGGGGAGCGGGTGGGGCTGGCTCGACCGCTGATTGTGGGGGTTTCGTGTTGCAGGGGTGATGCGCGTTTGGAGCAGGAGCTCAGGGCAAGAGCTACCCCACCTCGGTCCTCCCCTGCGGAGCAGGGGAGGAGGAAGAGCAAAGCGCTACTTGGCGGATTTGTAGTCGTAGTAGCCGTAGGAGTAGTAGCCGGTGGCGCGGCGTTCGACGGCGTTGAAGATGGCGCCCTTGATTTCCACGCCGTTCTGCTGGAAGCGCTGCTTGGCCAGGGCGATTTCGCGTGCCTGGTTCAGGGCGAAGCGCACCACCAGCAGGCTGGTGCCGGCGTGGTGGCCGATCACCGCGGCGTCGGTAACGGCCAGGATCGGCGGGGTGTCGATGATGATCAGGTCGTACAGCGGCATCAGCTTGTGGAGCAGCGCGGTGAAGTTCGCGTGCATCAGCAGCTCCGACGGGTTCGGCGGCACCTTGCCGCGGGCGATGAAGTGCATGCCGTCCACGCCTTCCACCCTGCGCAGCGCGGCGGTGGTGTCGATCTGGCCGGCGATCAACTCGGACAGGCCGTTTTCCGGCTTGCCGCCCAGCACCTTGTGCTGGCTGCCCTTGCGCATGTCGGCGTCGATCAGCAGCACTTTCTGCCCGGCTTGGGCGATCACCGCACCGAGGTTGGCCGAGACGAAGGTCTTGCCGGCGTTGGGGCTGGAGCCGGAGATCATCAGCAGGTTGTTCTTCGCTTCCAGCCGCGCGAAGTGCAGGCTGGTGCGCAGGCTGCGCAGCGCTTCGGTGGCCAGGTCGGCCGGCGCGGTCACCGCCAGCAGGTGCTGCCGGCCATCGCCATGGTGATGCGGGGTGCGCAGCGAGATGTTGCGCTCCTGCTCGCTCAGGGGAATCGACGCATAGACCGGCAGGCCGAGCTGCTCGATGTCGGCCGGATCTTCCACGCCGCGGTTCAGCATCTGGCGCAGGAAGATGAAGGCCACCGCCAGGAAGCCGCCGAGGAAGGTGCCGCCCAGCACGATGACGGCTTTCTTCGGCTTCACCGGGTGACTGGTGTCCACCGCGGCCTTGTCGATGATGCGCACGTTGCCGACGGTGCCGGCACGGGCAATGTCCAGCTGCTGCGCCTGGTTGAGCAGGCTGGTATAGGTTTCGTTGCTGACCTGCACGTCGCGGGTCAGCCGCAGCAGTTCCTGCTGGGTGTCGGGCAACTGGCCGACCTGCTTCTCCATCGCGTCCTTCTGCGCCTGCAGCTGACCGATCTGCTGCATCAGCGCCTTGTAGGCCGGGTGCTCGGGGGTGAAGCGGCGCTCGATGTCGGCCTGCTGCATGCGCAGTTGCTGGATGCTGGTTTCGATGGCAACGGTCTGGTCCAGCAGGCCCTTGGTCTGCATGGTGATGTCGACCGAGTGGGCCTGGGTCTGGAACGCGTTCAGCGCGGCGGTGGCCTTTTCCAGGTCGCGGCGCACGTTGGGGAGCTGTTCCTTGACGAACTTCAGGCTGTTGGCGGCTTCGGCGGAGTTGCGGTCCACGTTCTGCTTGACGTAGATCTCGCTGACCTGGTCGAGCAGGTTGGCTGCCAGCAGCGGGTCGGCGTTGTTGTAGGTCAGCGCGATGATGCCGGAGTCCTTGCCCTGCTCGCTGGCGTTGACGTCCTGCTGCAACTTGGAGATCACCGCCAGGTCGCGCTGCTTCACCACCTCGAAACGGGTGCCGGGATTGGCTGCCAGCGCCTGCACCTGGATGCTGGCGCCGTGGCCGCTGGCCGCTTGGCCGACCTGGCCGGTGAGCAGCAGGTTATTGTCGTCGTCGCGCAAGGTAAAGGCGCCGTTCTTGCCGGCCACGAGGGCCAGCGTCTTGCCTTCCAGGCTGGCGGGAACGTCGAGCTGAAAGATATTCAGCGTGGCGCCGCCCCAGTCGTAGCTGTTCATCCCGAACCTGGGCGCGGCCACGTCGCCCGGCTTGGCCGGTGCATAGCGGCGGGCGATGAAGTTGCCGATCAGCGGAAAGTGGCGCGGGGTGATGCTGGTGGCCAGATGCAGGTTGTCGGCGGCAGCGCCGATCACCGTGCGCGAGGTGATCAGCGCGATTTCGGTGGTGGCCTGCGAGGTGGACGAACCCAGCGTGCTGGCGATATCGCTCAGCCCCGGCAGGCTGGGCACCTTCTGCTCCACCTGCACGATCGCGTTGGCCTGGTAGATCGGCGTGGCCAGCAGCGCATAGGCCACGCTGACCACGAAGAACACGCCGGTGACGATGATGATCAGCCACTTGTGGTCGATCAGGGTGCCGAGCAGTGCGCCCAGATCGATTTCGTCGTCGCTGGACGACGGGGTTTGCGTAGCAGCCATGCAGGGGCTTTCCTATCTATATATAAGGTCGGGTTACAGGTAGCGCAGCCAGCTATCAACACCTTGCGTGATCAAACCGTAAACATGATCGAACGCAGGACGCTGCTGGCGGTACGGGTCGGGGATGTCCCGTGCCTGCACCCATTTGTCCAGCACAAAAATCTTGCCGCTGGCCTCGGGAGCCAGCCGCACCATCGCATCGACATGGCTCTTCTCCATGCCCAGCACCAGATCGGCTTCGCGGAGCATCGCCGTTGTCAGCTGGCGTGCGCGATGGGCCGCGCCGTCGATGCCGTGTTCCGCCATCACCTGCACCGCCGTGGCATCCATCGGGTAGCCCGCCATGGCATGCAGGCCGGCGCTGCTCACCTGGATGTCGCGCGATGCCAGCCGCTCGCGCAGCAGGTATTCGGCGGTCGGGCTGCGGCAGATATTGCCGATGCAGACAGTCAAGATCCGTTTGAACACACTCAATGACTCCTCGATGACCAAACGGGAACGCCTGCGACAGTCGGCGGGTAATGACGATTCCGTTTGACCCAGCGCCCCTCCGTGAAGCCATCTTCACAAACCGCGACCGGTGCACGTTCCCCGAACAGCCCGACATGATAACTGAAGCGCTGCAGCTTGGCGGCCCCCGCCTGACTGGGAAATGTACGTGTCGCCAAAATTTGTGGTTATACTCGGCCGGTGCGGGATTTCACGCCCGCTTGACTACTTGCCTGCCGGGGAAAATTTCATGAAGAAGATGATCGTTGCGCTGCTGGCGACGGGCCTGATGGGTTCGGCGCTTGCCCAGTCCAATCAGCCCACCAATCAGCAGCAGGTAACTCCGCCGCCGCCGCAGACCCAGTCTGTCGTTCCCGGTGCCAAGGGCGCCACCGCGCAGTCGCTGGGCGAAATGACCCCGTTCTACGTGATCGGTGGCGTAGTGGTACTCGGCGCCATCATCGCCGCCTCCAGCGGCGGCAACAACCACAAGACCAGCACCCCGCCCCCGACCGGCACCACCGGTACGCACTGAGCGGTTGAGCTGGTTTGAAAGCCGCGCCAGGCCTTGCCTGGCGCGGCTTTTTTGTGGGCAAGATTCCTTGGCTCCTCCCCCTGCTCGGCAGGGGGAGGCCGGCGACCGCAGGGAGTCCTTCAGGTGAGGGGGTGCGCTTTTGATCTGGCCTGAGCGAAGAGCGACCCCACCCCAGCCCTCCCCTGCAAGCAGGGGAGGGAGCAAGAGCGTTTGACTCCTCCTCCTGCGCAGCCCCTCAAGGGACTTCCTTCGGTCGCAGGGGGAGGTTGGCGACCGCAGGGAGTCCTTCACAGGTGAGGGGGTGCGCTTTTGATCTTGCCTGAGCGAAGAGCGACCCCACCCTAACCCTCCCCTGCGAGCAGGGGAGGGAGCAAAGCTTCTGGCTCCTCCCCCTGCTCGGCAGGGGGAGGCCGGGAGGGGGTGCGCTTTTGATCTGGCTTTCAGCGTGCAGTTAGCCACCTCAGCTTTCACCCTCACTACACCCGTCGTGGCGTACATCGTTCCTTCACGCTCAGCCCTTATACTGTCCGGGTTGAACTTTCCTGAACCCGGGTCACAAGGAGCTGCACATGAAAATGATTCTTCCCGCACTTTTGACCGCAGGCATGATGGTGTCCGGTTTGGCGATGGCCGCGCAGCCGCAGCCCAATGACGCGCCGAACGCGCTGGCCCCGCCGATGGTGGCTGGTGCCAGCGCCGCCAGCACGGCGTCCACCGGCGGCATTACCGCCGGCAAGGTGGTGGCAGTGACGATCCTGGTGGTGGCGACGGTCGGCGTGCTTGCCGGTGTGGCTCGCAACGACTCGCATCCGGTCACCCCCGGTACCACCGGCACTCACTGATATCCTGTGATTGATTCGAAGCCAACGTGCCGACTTCGCTCGGCACGTTTTTCGTGTCTGTCGTTCCCCCTGCCGCTTTGAGTCTTCTTCGATCGTGAAAACATTCCCTGCCCTCACCCTCGTGGCCTGCGCCGTCCTGTTGCATGGCTGTGCCTTCGCGCCCGGCCAGCATATGTCCACCAGCGCGCTTGCCCGCGGCGACACGGTGGACAACAGCCAGGTCGAGCTGATCCCGATCACCCCGAAACTGATCGCGATGGATCGCGCCAGCGCGCAGGCGGTGGCGGTGCCCCCGGCGTTGCTGGCCTACCAGCCGCAGTCGTATCAGATCGGTGCGGGCGACAGCCTGTTCATCACGGTGTGGGAACACCCGGAGCTGACCTCGCCAGCCGGCCCGCAACAGGCCACGGTGGCCAACGGTCGCCTGGTGCGTTCGGATGGCACCTTGTTCTACCCGTATGTCGGCACGCTGAAGGTGGCCGGCATGACGATCGAGGAACTGCGCGTGGCGATCAGCAAGAAGCTGGCCGCGTACGTCGAAAAGCCGCAGGTCGACGTGAGCGTGGTGGGCTATGGCAGCCAGCGCGTGCTGCTGCAGGGCGCCTTCGTCAAGACCGATCCGCAGCCGATCACCGCGGTGCCGCTGACCCTGGCGCAGGTGCTGGGCACAGCCACCATCAATACCGAGCAGGCCAACCTGTCCGGCCTGGTGCTGACCCGCGACGGGCAGGATTACCACCTGGATCTGGACGCACTGAACAGCAGCGGCAACCTGGCGCAGGACATCTACCTGAAGCCGGGCGACCGCCTGTACCTGCCGTACAACGATCGCCAGGAAGTGTATGTGGTGGGCGAAGTGGTGAAGCCGATGGCGATCAACTTCAAGACCTCCGACCTCAGCCTGACCCAGGCCCTTGGACGCGCAGGCGGGCTCAACCCGCTCACCGCGAAGGGCAAGGCGGTGTACGTGATCCGCGGCGTGAAGGACCTGGAGCAGGCGCCGTCCAAGGTGTTCAGCCTGGACGCGCAGTCGCCGGCGGCGTTTGCTCTGGCCGACCAGTTCAAGGTGAGGCCGGGCGACGTGGTGTTTGTGGGACCGGCCGGCGTCACCCGCTGGAGCCGCTTCGTCAGCCAGTTGCTGCCGTTCTCCGGCCTGATCAGCAACGCGGCCAGCGCGAACAAGAACCTCTGATCGCAGCGGCCATCGCGTAGGAGCGCACCTTGTGCGCGATGGCTTTTCGTTAGGTGACGAAGAGCATCGCGCACAAGGTGCGCTCCTGCGGATCGTCACAACCCGCGCCCTACCGAATCAGGATGAGGAACCAGGCTTGCCACCGGACCCGCTGACGAACCCCAGGCGCACCGCGCCACCGCAGTCACGCCGAGCCGCCGCCCGCACGTTGCCAGCCTGGTTGCTGCTGCTGGCCTGCCCGCTGTTGTTCGGCTTGCACGGCTGCAGCGAACTGTCGCGCTCGTCGGTCAACGCGATGAAGCTTGCGGTCAAGGGCAAGCCGAAGGTGCAACCGACGGCCGCCGAGGTCGCCGCCAAGCCGTACTTCCAGTTGCAGGCCAGCAGCCCCGAGGGCAGCGCGGTGCTGATCCTGGGCAATGTCGATGGCCAGCGCCAGGCGTGGTACGGCAGCCACGGCGTGGTGGTGTTCATCGCGCACGGCCGGGTAGTGCAGACCACCGGGCTCGGCCAGAACCTCGATGGCGTGCAACTGCCCGCCGACGATCCGTTGGCGGGCGGACTGCAGACGCTTGCCGCGCCGGTGACCTACCGCATGCTGCAGGACTGGTCGCCGGGCTACCGCTACGGCGTGCCGGTCGAGGCCACGCTGACCCCGGCGGGGCATGAACAGCTCAGCATTCTCGGGCAGACCCACGACGTGCTGCGCGTGGACGAGCAGCTCCGCGTGCCGTCGCTGCATTACCGCGCCAGCAATCATTACTGGGTGGATCCGCGCGACGGCTTCATCTGGAAAAGCGAGCAACAGGTGGCACCCGGGTTGAGCCTGCAGCTGGTGCAACTGCGTCCCTATCGGGAGCCGCAGCGATGAACCGCGCACTTTGCGTTTGGCTGATGATCGCCTGGTCCGGCGCCGGCGTTGCCGCTCAGGTACAGGCAAGCGGTGCGGTGACCCATGCCGGCCAGGTGGAATTGAAGGGCCCGGCGCGCATCAGCGACGCCGCACTCGCCGCGCAACCGTTGCCACAGGCCTACATGAAAGGCGCCGCCTGGTTGCGCCCGAGCCTGCTGGCTGAGCAGCAGCGGCTGAAGGCCGGCGTGCTGTTCGACCTGGGCCGCCTGCAGCAACAGGCGCGCGCCGATGGCAAGCAGGCACTGGCCGCGAGCAGCGGCGCGCTGTTGCAGTGGATCGGCGCGCTGCCGGTGACCGGGCGCCAGTCGCCAGCCCTGCTGGATCCGCGCGCGGTGGAAGTGAACGCGCCGGAAAATCACCTGCTGGCCGCCGGCGACGAGCTGTACTACCCGCTGCGCCCGGCCGGCATCCGCGTAGTGGGCGCCGTGCAGCAGCCCTGCAGCTTGCCGCTGGTAGCGCTGCAGGATGCCCGGCTGTATCTGGCATCGTGCCCGCCCAGCCAGGCGGCCGACCGCGACAGCATCTACGTGATCGAGCCGGATGGCCGGGTATTCGTGCAGGCGGTGGCGCTGTGGAATCGCGGCGAACCGCAGTCACTGGCGCCGGGCGCGGTGATCTATGTGCCGCTGCGCGAAAGCGCGGCGCGCAAGGTGGATGCGACGATGAACAGCGACATTGCGGCCTTTCTCGCCACGCAGGTATTGCCAGGGCCGGAGACACTTCGATGATGATGGTTCGCGAAGAGCACCCCACCCCAACCCTCCCCTGCAAGCAGGGGAGGGAGAAGTGCGGCGACGCGTTGGTGCTCTTGCTCCCTCCCATGCTTGTTCCGCAAGGGACTTCCTTCGGTCGCAGAAAGGGCCAGGGCGGGGCCGCTCTTCCGCTCGCGCCCCCTCCCCTGCTCGCAGGGGAGGACTGGGGTGGGGTCGCTCTTCCGCTCGTGCCCCCTCCCCTGCTCGCAGGGGAGGGTTGGGGTGGGGTGGTCGCTCTTGATCTTCGCCTCAGCACGCACCCGGCCAACCCCACTCCGCACCATCGCACCACGCCACGGAACCTCCAGGCTTGAACACCCTCCAGCACATCCGACGCCAATGCACCTGCCTGCTGCCGCTGGCCGGCTGGTTGCTGACCTGCTCGGTGCATGCGCAGAACGCACCGACGCAGAGCGATTTCGGCGGCGCCGGCCTGCTGCAGACGCCCACCGCACGCATGGCCGACGATGGCGAAGTGGGCTTCACCGCCAGTCGTACCTCGCCGTATACGCGCTACAACTTCACCTTGCAGCCGCTGCCGTGGCTGGAAGGCAGCTTCCGCTACATCAGCATCAGCAACCGTTTGTATGGACCGTCCAACCTGAGTGGCAACCAGACACTCAAGGACAAGTCGATCGACGCCAAGGTGCGAGTGTGGCGCGAAAGCCATTACCTGCCGACCGTGTCCGTCGGCATCCGCGACCTGGGCGGTACCGGGTTGTTCTCCAGTGAATACGTGGTGGCCAGCAAGCGCTTCGGCCCGATCGATGCCAGCCTGGGCATGGCCTGGGGCTACATGGGCAGTCGGGGTGATGTCGGCAACCCGCTTTCGATCCTCAGCAGCCGATTCGATACGCGTCCCGGACGCGGCAACAATCCCGGTGGCCAGTTCAACAGCCGCAACTATTTCCGCGGACGCACCGCGCTGTTCGGCGGCATCAGCTACCAGACGCCGTGGCAACCGCTGATCCTGAAGCTGGAATACGAAGGCAACGACTACAAGCACGAGCCACAGGGCAACAACCAGCCGCAGCGCACGCCGATCAACATCGGCGCGGTGTACCGGCTGAATCGCAATGTCGACTTCAGCCTGGCGCTGGAACGCGGGCGCGTGGCGACGTTCGGCTTCACCCTGCACACCAATCTGGCGCGCAGCACCGGGCCGACCAAGCTGCTCGACCCGCCCGTGCCGGAACGCGCCAGCACCCCGCCCACGCAGACACCGCAACAGGTCGACTGGGTGGCGGTGAGCAAGCAATTGCACGACAACGCCGGCATCCAGGTGTCGAAGATCGCCCGCCGTGGCCGCGAAGTGGTGGTGACCGGCGAGCAGCAGCGCTACTTCTATCCGGCCAAGGCGCTGGGTCGCACCGCGCGCGTGCTGGACAACCAGCTGGCACCGGGCACCGACTGGTACACCGTGGTGTCCACCCGCGAAGGCCTGCCGATCGTGGCCACCAGCGTGCATCGGCAGCGCTTCGACGAACTGCTCACCTACGACATCGACCTGCCCGCATTTCGCCGCAGCGTGGAACAGAACCCGCCGCTGCCGCAGCATGAGGAAGTGCTGTACCGCGCCACGCCGAAGAAATTCAGCGGCAGCCTGGCGCTGGGTTACGCGCAGTCGCTGGGCGGTCCCGACGCGTTCATCCTGTACCAGGTCTATGCCAACTACGACGCCAATTTCCACTTCACCCCGAACCTGTGGTGGAGCGGCAACTTCAGTGCCAACCTGCTGAACAATTACAACCAGTTCAAGTACGACGCGCCCAGCAACCTGCCGCGCGTGCGCACCTATGTGCGCGAGTACCTGACCAGTTCGCGGCTGACCATGCCGGTGTTCCAGCTGACCGCCAGCCGCCGTCTTGGCACCGACCTGTATGGCCTTCTATACGGCGGCATGCTGGAAAGCATGTACGGCGGCGTGGGCGGCGAAATGCTGTACCGGCCGATGGGCGAGCGCTGGGCGATCGGCGTCGACGCGAACTGGGTGAAGCAGCGCGGCTTCGACCAGGACTTCTCGTTCCGCAAATACCACGTCGCCACCGGCCACGTGACCGGCTACTTCGACCTCGGCTACCAGGGCGTGACCCTGGCGCTCAGCTACGGCCGTTACCTGGCCGGCGACCGCGGCGCCACCATCGACCTCTCGCGGACGTTCCACAACGGCGTGCGCATGGGTGCGTATGCCACCTTCACCAATGTCTCGGCCAAGCAGTTCGGCGAGGGCAGTTTCGACAAGGGCATCTATCTGTCGATCCCGTTCGACCTGATGCTGCCCAGCTCGCACACCAGCAGCGCCAACATCCTGTGGCAACCCCTGCTGCGCGACGGCGGCGCCCGCCTGTCCAAACGCTACAACCTCTATGACATGACCAGCGAGCGCGACAGCAGCGCGCTGCAGGACAACCTGCAGATGGTCACCGAATAGCGGCTGCGCTCCCTCCCCTGCTCGCAGGGGAGGGCTGGGCGACCGCAGGGAGTGCTTTAGCTGGGGGTCGCTCTTGATCTTGCGCATCTCGCCACCCGGGGCTACCCCCTCCTGACCTCCCCCTGCCAAGCAGGGGGAGGAACAAGGCGGCATTGCTCCCCCAACCTCCCCCGCCACACAGGCAGCGGCACAAGCGTCGAGCAGGAAGTTCAGGCGAGCCTTACTTCGCCGTCGTCCACCTGCAGCGTGACCGTGCGCAGATGTTCGCCGCGGCATGGTCCGGCGATGCACAGGCCATCACCCTGATTGAACGTGGCGCCGTGCACGGCGCAGATCAGGGTGTCGCTTTTCAGCAGGAATTTGCCGGGGGCGTAGTCGAGGCGGCGGCCGGCATGCGGACAGACATTGAGGTAGCCGTGGACCTGATCGCCACGACGCAGCAGGATCAGGCTTTCCTCGCCGTCGGCCATGACGGCATCGACCGCGGTGGCGCCGCCATCGGGGATGTCGTCGAGCCGGCACAGGGCCGTTGGCTGCGACAATTCGGCGGGAGGGGATATATCCATCGGCACTTGTCTCGCGGGACGGAAGGCCCCAAGGTGGTGGTGTAAGTCGTTGATTTTACCACACGGATTTTTAACACATGCACTTCGCCCTGCCTCTCATTCGTCGTCCCCGCCACCCGCTGGCCCGCGCGCTTTCGCTGCTGTTGGGCGTGGCGGTGCTGGCTGTGTTGCTGGTGTTCGGGCTGGTGGTGGCTGGCGTGTTGCTGGTCGGCGGCATCGTGCTGCTGGCCGTGCGCCAGTGGAAGCTGGGGCGCGCGCCGGCGAAGTCCGCCGCAGCGTCCGCCCACGCGCAGCCGGCCGTGCTGGAAGGCGAGTTCGTGGTGGTCCGCCAGGGGCGTCCGGTCGCCCATTGAGCCATCTGTAGGAGCGCACCCTGTGCGCGATGCTCTTCGTCACGTGACGGAAAGCATCGCGCACAGGGTGCGCTCCTACGCTCAACACGCGGATAATGCGCCGTCCCCACACGACGCGCCCCCATGTCCGATACCCCTGCTTCCGACGCGGTCATTACGCCGCGCAGCCTGACTGATCCCCGCATCCTGATCCCGCTGTCGCTGTTGGCGCTGTACGTGATCTGGGGCTCGACCTATCTGGGTATTCGCTTCGCGCTGGAGAGCTACCCACCGTTCCTGCTGGCCGGTATCCGCTTCCTCGGTGCCGGCATCGCGCTGTACGGATTCCTGCGCTGGCGCGGCATGGCGGCGCCGACGGCGCTGCAGTGGCGCAATGCCGCGTTCACCGGTTTGCTGCTGCTGGGCATGGGCAATGGCCTGGTGTGTTTTGCCGAAGAACGGGTCAGCTCGGGCATTGCCGCGGTTGCCGTGGCCAGCATGCCGCTGTTCGCCGCATTGTTCACCGGCATGTATGGCCAATGGCCGAACCGGCGCGAAACCGTCGGGCTGGTAATCGGTTTCGCCGGCGTGATCGTGCTGAACCTGGGCAGCAGTTTGTCCGGCTCGCGCCTCGGCGCGCTGGCCTTGCTGGTGGCGGCGATGTGCTGGGCCTTCGGCTCGGCCTGGAGCCGCGGGCGCGACATGCCGCGCGGGCCGATGAACACCGCCGCGCAGATGCTGACCGCCAGCGTCGCGCTGCTGGCGTTCGGCTTCCTCAGCGGGGAACGCCTGCCGTCGCAGCCCACCCTGCACGCCACGCTGGCGCTGCTCTACCTGGCGGTGTTCGGCTCGATCATCGCGTTCAGCGCCTACCTGTATGTGCTCAAGCACGCGCGGCCGGCGCTGGCCACCAGCTATGCGTACGTGAATCCGCCGGTTGCCGTGCTGCTGGGCATCTTGCTGGCCGGCGAGCATCTGGGACCGTATGACCTGCTGGGCATGGCGATCATCCTGGGCGGCCTGGTGGTGATCACGCTGGCGAAGCTGAAGCGGCAGGTTGGGGGCAGGGTTGCCGGCGACGTGGCTTCGACGGATGTGCCTCGGCGCTGAGCTGCTTCCGGGAGGGTTGCGTGGCGGGGTCGCTCTTCGCCTGGGCCAGGATCAAAAGCGCACCCCCTCCTGCCCTCCCCCTGCAAGCAGGGGGAGGGAATCCATCGTGAGGCGACGTGCTCTGCTCCCTCCCCCGCTCCCTTCGTGAGGCGGCGCGCTCTGCTCCCTCACCTGCTGGCCCCTCAAGGGACTTCCTTCGGTCGCAGGGGAGGGTTGGGCGACCGCAGGGAGTGCTTTAGCTGGGGGTCGCTCTTCGCCTGACGCTGAACCCTCTGCCGCCGGCGATGCACTGGAACATGTGCAGGAGCGCGCAGGACTCGCTCCCGCAGCTCGGTATTACAGTTCGCGCAGCGCCGTGGTCACCGGCAGCCGCGCGGCTCGCACGGCCGGGAACAAGCCGCCGATGAAGCCGATGGTGAGCGCCCACAGCAGGCCGACCCACAGCAGCTGGGCGGAAACCCGCAGCTCGAAACTGAGCTTGCCGACCGAACCGGCGGCCAGCGTGGATGCGCTGTAGCCGTTGAACACCAGCCACGCCAGCAGGCCACCGATCAGGCCGCCGAGCAGGGCCAGCAGCATGGTTTCCAGCATCACCGCCACCACCACCGGCAATCCGCGGAAACCGATCGCGCGCAAGGTGGCGATCTCGCGCGCTCGTGCCGCGACCGCGGCGAACATGCAGTTGAGCGCGCCGAAGATCGCACCGATCGCCATGATCGAACCGACCACGATGCCGATCACCGTGAGGAAGCTGCTCATGCCTTCGGACTGCTTGCTGAAGTAGTCGAGCGTGGTGCTGACGTCCACCTTCAGCTGCGGATTGGCTTCCAGGGTGGCCTTGAACGCATCGAACGCGGCCGGGTCGGCCAGCTTCACGGTGACCGATGCGCGGCTGCTGCCGCGGCGATAAGTGTCGGCCACCACGCCGGCGTCGCCCCACACTTCGGAGTCCATCGAGTCACCGGAGGCGAACACGCCCACCACCGTCCACAGCTGGCTGCCGAGACGGATCTCGTGGCCCGGTTCCAGCCCGGCGAACTGCCTGGCCGCGCCCTTGCCGACGATGAGTTCGCGCAGGCCGGGAGTGAACTTGCGGCCCTCGACGATCTTCAGGTTCGGTCGCACCGCCCAGGCCTGGTCGCTGACGCCACGCAATTGCACGCTGCCCTCTTCGTCGGGCTGGCCACCCTTGATCGGCAAGTTCGCGGCCACCACCAGCTCGGGCGAGGCGATCGGCTGGCCCTTCGCGTCCTTGGCAATGCCGGCGGTCTGCGGGATCAGCGTCACGCTGTCGTGGTCGAGTACCGACATCACCTCCGAAGCGGAAGCGCCGCGCATCACGATGGCGGTATCGGTGCTGCCGGTCTTGCTCAGCGTCTCGCGGTAGCCGTCGCTCATCGCCAGCAGCGCCACCAGCACCGCCACCACGCCGGCGATGCCGATCACGATCACCGACGACATGCCCAGCCGTTGCCGCAGCGTGCTGATGCCGACTGCGGTGACCGAGATGGCCTGGCGCCCCTGGCGGGCGAGCAGCATCCACACGGCGAGCAGCAGCACCGACAGCACGGTGACTGCGGAGAAAAACAACATCAGGGAATGCAGGAACATGGTTGTTCTCCTCAGCGCCCGGCCAGTGCGTCGACGATGTTCAGACGCATCGCGCGCATGGCAGGCAAAGCACCGACCAGCAGGCCGGCGGCGATCATCAACAGCAAACCACGCAACCAGATGCCGCCATCCACCGGCGCCATCGGAATCGCGCCGCCCATTGCCGCATGCACGCCGCCGACCACCAGCATCGCCAGCGCCAGACCCAGCACGCCGCCGAGCAGCAACAGCAGCACCGACTCGGCCAGCACCATCGCCAGCACGCTGTGGCTGGAGAAGCCGATCGTCTTCAGCACCGCCAGTTCGGAAGTGCGTTCGCGCACGGCCTGCATCATCGTGTTGCCCGACAGCAGCAGCAGGGTGAAGAACACCGCGCCCATGATCGAGGTGACGATCAGGCCGATATCGGCCAGCTGCTTCATCCAGCTGGCGGTGGCCGCGGCCTCGGTCTGCGTGCGAGTCTCATGGTCCGAATTGGCCGAGATGGCATCGATCGCCCTGGCCACCCGGTCGGCCTGGTTGACGTCGGTGACGCGGGTGACATACCAGCCCACCTGGCCACGGTTGTACGGCGTGGTTTCGTCGAAGTACTTCCAGTTCAGCAGGAACATCTGGTCGTAGAAACCGCCGGACTTCTTGTCCTTCGAATGCAGGATGCCGACGATGTCGAAGGTCCAGTTCTTGCTGCCTTCATGGTTGGGGAAGATCGTCGACTGCATCGGAATCTTGTCGCCCACCTTCCAGTGGAACCGCTGGGCCAGCTTCTCGCCGACCAGCGCGCCGGTGCGGGTGGTGTCGAACGCCTTGCGCTCGGCCGCGCTCACTTCCATCTCCGGATAGAGGTCGAGGTAGTTCGGCTCCACGGCGAAGCTGAAGACCTGGTTGTGCGGATCCTGGTAGGCGCCGCCGAACCAGTTGGCGTAGGTGACCATCTTCACGCCGGGCACCTGCGCGATCCTTGCTTCCAGCGATTGCGGCAGGGTCTGGATGAAGGAAAGCCGGGAACCGGTCTGCAGCCGCTCGGCACCATTCGCGCTGTTGCCGGCCTGGTCGAAACCCGTGCGCACCGCATCGAGCATGCCGAACAGCAGGAACGCGGCAATGATCGACACCAGCGTGAGTATCGTGCGGGTCTTGCGCCGGAACAGCGCCGCCCAGATCAGATGAAGGTATTTCATCGTTGTGTCCTCACGCCGTTGCCTGTTCGACCAGGGTGCCCTTGTCCAGATGCAGCGTATGGCTGGCGTATTCGGCCGCCTTCGGATCGTGGGTGACCATCACGATGGTCTTGCCGTGATCGCGATTGAGCTGCTGCAGCAGGCCCAGCACCTCCTCGGCCGACTGGCGATCGAGGTCGCCGGTCGGCTCGTCGCAGACCAGCAAGGCCGGATCGGAAACGATCGCGCGGGCGATCGCCACGCGCTGCTGCTGGCCGCCGGACAACTCGCTCGGCTTGTGGCCGGCGCGATCGGACAGGCCGACCAGTTGCAAGGCGATGGCAGCGTTCTTCTTGCGCTGTGACGCGGACAGCTTGGTCAGCAGCAGCGGCAGTTCCACGTTGCGCTGGGCCGACAGCATCGGCATCAGGTTGTAGAACTGGAAGATGAAGCCGACATTCGAGGCCCGCCACTTCGCCAGCGCGCCGCCGCCGAGCTGGTCGATGCGCTGGCCGCCCACGCTGATGCTGCCGGCGCTGGGTGTGTCCAGCCCGCCGATCAGGTTGAGCAAGGTGGTCTTGCCGGAACCGGAGGGGCCCATCAAGGCCAGGAAATCGCCTTCGGCAATCGCCAGGTTCACGTGGCGCAGCACTTCCACTTTCTGCTTGCCGCGCTCGTACGTCTTGGCGAGATTCTGGATGTCGATCAAGGTGCCCATGGTGGATCTCCGATGCACATGAAATTTTGTCGGGAAGGAAACGCGCTACGGCTTTTTCATCTGGACGTCCGAACCGTCCTTCAATGCTGCGGGTGGCGACACCACCACGCTGTCGCCGGCCTTCACCATCGCCGGCAGCAGGCGCAGGTCGCCATAGCCTTGCGCGGCCGGCATCACGGTGCGCTGGCGCACCTGCTGGCCGTCGAGCACGAACACCACGCTGCGACCCTCGCGCTGCACGATCGCCGTGGCGGGAACCAGTACGCCTTGCGGCAGGCTGGCGGACTTCGGCTTCTGTTCCAGGAATGACACGCGCGCACCCATGTCCGGCACCACGCGGGCATCCTTGTTCTCCAGCGCCACGCGCACCTTCACGGTGGCCTTGCCGCGGTCGGCGGTGGGCACGATGGCGACCACGTGGGCAGGAATCTTCCAGTCCGGGTAGGCATCGAGCACCGCCTCGGCCGGCATGCCCGGCTTGACCCGGCCGATGTATGCCTCGTTGACGTCGACATCCACTTCCAGCGAATCCATGTCGACGATGGTGCCCACGCCGGTGCGGGTGAAACCGCCGCCGGCGGACAGCGGCGAGATGATCTCGCCGACCTGCGCGTCCTTGGTGGTAACCACGCCGCTGAACGGAGCGCGCACCACGCAATAGTCGAAGTTCACCTGCGCCACCGCGGCCTGCGCATCGGCTGCCCTGGCCTGCTGCTGTTGCGCATTGAGCTGGGCGCGCAGGCCGTCGACCTGGCTGCGCGCCTGTTCGGCACTCTGCTTCGAAACCAGCCCGCGACCGACCAGCGCCTGCAGTCGCGCCGCGTCGTGGATGCCCTGGGTCAGCTGCGCCCGGACCTGCGCCACCTGGGCATGGGCGGCGTCGGCCTGGGCCCTGGCCGCATCGAGATAGGCCTTGTAGCCGCTGTCGTCCAGCCGTGCCAGCACCTGGCCCTGCTTGACGCGATCGCCTTCCTCGATCAGCACCGCGGTCAGCGTGCCGGTGATCTGTGCCGACACCGTGGCCTGCCGCCGCGCCGTGACATACCCGGTCGCCTGCAGCACCGCGCCGGCCTCGCTGTCGGAACTGGGTGCGATCGCCGTGGCCGTCTGCACGGCCACCGCACGCTGGCCCAGCAGCATCCAGCCGGCGCCGCCAAGCAGAGCCAGCAGCACGATCACCGCGGCGACGATCCATGGCCAACGCGCCGGACCACGGCTGTGGTCCTCGCGCTGGTGGCGCTCGATGCGCAGTTCCTTCAACAGTTCGGCGTTATCCACTCGTGTTCCCCGCCCGGTATGCCGGGTGCTCGATAGATGCAAGATTGGCCGATCAGCTACGCCACGATCAGGGTGCAGCATCAGCCATCGTCGATGACAGCTGTCACCCGGGTGGGCTCCCGGGCCAGGCCCGGAGCTTGACGCCCATCGTGGACCGCCCCGGCAGATCGTTTGGTCCTCCCCATGGCGACGAACGCGATCGAACCGGATCGACATCAACCTGGAAACGGCCCGCAACCCCTGCCGGCGGGTTCGCGTCGCCGTTCACGCCTTTGCCGAATGCCTGCAAGGCTGTGCAGAGAGTAGCCTTCACGCACCGCAGCTGCCACCTCGCGCCAACTGGGCCGTGGACGCGACGACGTTCAAGCGCTTTGCTACGCTTGCCGACATGACTTACGCCATCGCCGCACCCGCCGTTGCCAGCCTGCCGATCATCGGCTCCGACCAGCGCTTCCCGATCCGCCGGGTGTTCTGCATCGGCCGCAATTACGCCGAGCATGCCCGCGAAATGGGCGCCAGCGTGGACAAGTCGGCCCCGATGTTCTTCTGCAAGCCGGCCGACGCGGTGGTCAGTGATGGCGCAGACGTGCCCTACCCGTCAGTCACCACCGACCTGCACCACGAAGTGGAAATGGTGGTGGCGCTGGCCGCCGGCGGCAGCAACATCGCGCCGGCGGACGCCAGTGCGCTGATCTTCGGCTACGGCGTGGGGCTGGACCTGACCCGCCGCGACCTGCAAGCCGCGGCCAAGGCCAAGGGCCACCCGTGGGACGTGGCCAAGGCGTTCGACCATTCAGCACCGGTGTCGGCGCTGCGCCCCGCGCGCGAGGTGACGCTGGATGACCACAGCGTGTTGCGCCTGAGCGTGAACGGCCAGCCGCGTCAGCAGACCGCGCTGGGCGAGATGATCCACGACGTGCCGCACATCATCGCGGCGCTGTCGGTGCTGTTCGAGCTGAAGGCCGGCGACCTGATCTTCACCGGCACGCCCGCCGGCGTTGCCGCACTGCAACGTGGCGACCGCTTTCACGCCGAACTGGTGGGGGTGGCCGAACTGCAGAGTCGGATCGTCTGATCGCCGGATCTTCCGGCGTCCGCCTGTTGCGTTACATTCGGCCTGCCAACCGACCCAGCAAGGAGTATCAACAGCATGAGCATGATCAGCGAATTCAAGGCTTTCGCGATGCGTGGCAACGTCATCGACCTGGCGGTCGGCGTGGTCATCGGCGGCGCGTTCGGCAAGATCGTCAGCTCCCTGGTCGACCAGATCATCATGCCGCCGATCGGCTGGCTGACCGGCGGCATCGACTTCAGCGAGTTGAAATGGGTGCTGAAGCCGGCCGACAACACCAATCCGGCGCACAAGATTGCCGAGGTGGCGATCCAGTACGGCGCCTTCATCAACACGCTGATCCAGTTCATCATCATCGCGTTCGCGATCTTCATGGTGATCAAGGCGATCAACCGCCTCAGCCGCAAGCAGGAAGAGGCGCCAGCGGCGCCACCAGCGGACGTGGTCCTGCTGACCGAGATCCGTGACCTGTTGAAGAACAAGCCGTAGCTCGTGTTGTGGGAGCGCACCCTGTGCGCGATGCTCTTGAGTCGTGACGTGGCGAAGAGCATCGCGCACAGGGTGCGCCCCTACAAATGCATTCGGCCAACCATGACTTCTGGCCTAAGCGGCCGACAGCCACGCCGCCATAATCGGGGTTTCCTCCGCGGAGCTGCCCGATGCGTCGTCTTTCCCTTACCCTGCTTGCCGCCGGCCTGCTCGCCAGCGGCATCGCCTGTGCCGCCGACACCACGATTCCCGCCACAGCCGTAAAGACGGCCGAACAGCTGCGCGACAAGGCGCTGCACGACGACACCGCCTACCGCATCACCGCGTCGCTGACCACCGAAGTGGGCCCGCGGCTGGCCGGCAGCGCAGCCGACCAGCGCGCCCGCGACTGGGCGGTGGCGAAGTTCAGGGAGCTGGGCTACGACAAGGTCTATACCGAAGCGGTGAGCTACCCGTTGTGGGTGCGCCGCAGCGAGCATGGCGCGATCGTGGCGCCGTTTCCGCAGTCGCTGGTGCTGACCGCGCTGGGCTACTCGGCCGGCACGCCGAAAGGCGGACTTACCGCCGAAGTGGTGAAGTTCGACACCCTGGACGCGCTGAAGGCCGCCGACCCGGCCAGCATCAAGGGCAAGATCGTCTTCGTCGGCTACCGCATGGAGCGCGCAAAGGACGGCCACGGCTACGGCATGGGCTCGGCGGTGCGCACGGCCGGTGCGGTCATCGCCCGGGACAAGGGTGCTGCCGCCTATCTGCTGCGTTCGGCCGGCACCGATGCCGACCAGCGCATCGCGCATACCGGCGTCACCGGCTTCCAGGACCCGGCCAAGGCGATCCCCGCCGCGGCGCTGTCCAATCCCGACGCCGACCAGCTGGAACGCGTGCTGGCCTATGGCAAGCCGGTCATGCTCAAACTCGAGCTGGATTGCGGCGTGGTCGGCGAGTACACCGGCGCCAACGTGATCGGCGAAATCACCGGCCGCAAGCACCCCGACCAGGTGGTGGCGATCGGCGGACATCTGGATTCGTGGGACCCCGGCACCGGCGCGATCGACGACGGCGCCGGCGTGGCGATCGCCATGGCCGCAGGCAAGCTGATCCATGACCTGCCGCAACGGCCGGACCGCACGATCCGGGTGATCGCGTTTGCCAACGAGGAAATGGGCTTGTGGGGCGGCCGCGCGTACGCCGAGAAACACGCCGGCGAGGTGAAGAACTTCCAGCTCGGCACCGAGTCCGATTTTGGCGCCGGCAAGATCTGGCGCATGAGTGCCAGCGTGAAGCCCGCGGCGCGCGGCGCGATCGCGCAGATCGCCAAGGTGCTGCAGCCGGTGGGCGTGGCGTATGACATCACCCGCCCGGGCGGTGGTGGTTCGGACCTGTCGCAGATGCACGGCAAGGGCATGGCCGCGCTGTCGCTGACCCAGGACGGCACCAAATATTTCGACTGGCACCACACCGCCAACGACACGCTGGACAAGATCGATCCGGCCGAGCTGGCGCAGAACGTGGCGGTGTACGCCGCGTTCTCCTATATGGCCGCACAGGCCGATGGCGACTTCGGTTCCGCGCCCGGTGCGTTCGCGAAGGACGGCGCCGGCGAGTAACCCGCGCTTGCTCCCTCCCCTGCTCGCAGGGGAGGGCTTTAGCTGGGGGTCGCTCTTGGCGCAGGATCGAAGATCAAAAGCGAACCCCCTCCTGCCCTCCCCCTGCAAGCAGGGGGAGGAATCAAAGGTGCAGCTTCCGCTCGGAAGAAAACCACGGATGCCGCTTCTGCTCCCTCCCCTGCTCGCAGGGGAGGGCTGGGGTGGGGTCGCTCTTCGCTTCAAGAGCACAAGATTAAAAGCGAACCCCCTCCCCAACCCTCCCCCTGCTCTGCAGGGGGAGGGAGCATGGCGTCGCTACTTCGCGTAGTAGGCGCCCGAGGCCACCAGCGGCTCGGGAATGCAGAAGGTCTTCGGCAGCACGGTGATCGCGACCGGCACCAGCACCTGTTTCTCCACGCCACCCACGCTGGCGCATGAGGTATTCGCCGGCAGCTGGTAGTGGATGATGCGCACGGTGTACTGCGGACAGACATCCGAGCAGGGATGGTCGGCGACCACGGGCACGCCGTGATAGCTGCCCAAGGGCACCGTGGTGTGCATCAGGCTGGCCTTGTCCCATGGCTGGGCGGCCCGGGCCTGCAGCGCCGCGGCGTCCCTTTGCGCGGGCGTGCCGGCGCAGGCGATGGCACCCATCAGGATGGCCGCGGTCGCGACGATGGCACGGAGAATCAATCTCGGACTGCGCATGCGGGCTGCTCCCGATGAAGGAGCAACCAGCCTAGCCGGCGCCAGCTGAACGCCGCAAGTCAGCTTTCCGGCAAGGCCTTGCCGGAGCGCTGGAAGCGCCGCTGCAGCTGGTCCATATGGATGTAGATCACCGGCGTCAGATACAGGGTGAGGATCTGCGAGAAGATCAGTCCGCCCACCACCGCCAGTCCCAGCGAGCGGCGCACTTCGGCGCCGGCACCGATGCCCAGCGCGATCGGCAAGGTACCGGCCATCGCCGCCATGCTGGTCATCATGATCGGGCGGAAACGCACCCGACAGGCATCGGCAATCGCCTGCGCCGGCGCCATGCCTTCATCGCGCTGCCGTTCCAGCGCGAAGTCGATCAGCATGATCGCGTTCTTCTTCACGATGCCGATCAGCATCACGATGCCGACGAAGGCGAACAGGTCCAGCGCGGCGTGGAAGATCACCAGGGTCAGCAGCGCACCCACGGCCGCCGCCGGCAGGCCGGAAAGAATCGTCAGCGGGTGGATGAAGCTTTCGTACAGGATGCCCAGCACCAGGTAGATCACGAATACCGCCAGCAGCAACAGCATGCCCATGCCCTGCAGCGACTGCTGGAATGCCTGCGCGGTACCCTGCACGCTGCCGCTGATGGTGGCCGGCAGGCCCATCGAATTCATCGCCGTGTTGATGCTGGCCACCGCGTCGCTGAGCGAGACGCCGGCGGCGAGGTTGAACGACACTGTCACCGCCGGCAGCTGGCCCTGGTGATTGACGGTGAGCGCCTGTGGCTCGCGCTCGAAGCTGGCCACCGCGCTGAGCGGCACCACGCTGCCATTGCCCGAGGTTACGTAAAGCTGCGACAACACCGAGGGGTCGTCCTGCAAGCGGCGCTCGATCTGCAGGATCACCCAATACTGCGTCGCCGAGCCGTAGATGGTGGAGATCTGGTTCTCGCCGAAGCCGATGCCCAGCGCGGTCTGCACCTGCGCCATGCTGAGGCCGAGCGGCGCCAGCTTGGCGCGATCGACCTTGACCACGATCGATGGGCTGTTGAGGTCCAGGTCGTTGGTGACATCCTCGAAACCCGGCAGCGCGGCGAACGCGTGGGTCACCTTGCCGCTCCACTCGTACAACTGATCGAGGTTCACCGACTGCAGCGTGTACTGGTACTGCGCCTTGGACTGGCGCCCGCCGATCTGGATTGCCGGCTGGTTCTGGATATAGCTGCGGATGCCGGGCACGGTGGCCAGCTGCGGCCGCAATTCGCGGATGATCCCCTCCGGATCGAGCTTGCGTTCGCTGGCCGGCTTGAGCAGCAGCAGGATCGAGCCGTTGTTGATGGTGGCGCGCGGGCCGCCGGCGCCCACGGTGGACATGTAGCCGCCGATGTTCGGATCCTTGGCCACGATGTCGACCAGCGCCTGCTGGCGCCGCAGCATGCCGTCGAAGGAGACGTCCTGCGGGCCTTCGGTAGTGATCCGCAACTGGCCGCTGTCGCCGGCCGGGATGAAATCCTTCGGTGTCACGTAGAACAGCAGTGCGGTGGCCAGCAGGCTCAGTGCGAAGCTGGCCAGCACCAGCCGCGGGCGATCCATGCACCAGCGCAGGCTGCTCGCGTAGCCACGCTGCACCGCGCCGAAGCCACGATCGAAGCCGCCGATCAGCCAGTTCTTCTTCGCATGCTCGTGTGACTTGACGAAGCGGCTGCACAGCATCGGCGTCAGCGTGATCGCCACGATGCCGGAGATCAGGATCGCCACGCTGATCACCACCGCGAATTCATGGAACAGCCGGCCCACGATGCCGCCCATGAACATCACCGGGATGAACACCGCAATCAGCGACAGCGTCATCGAGAAGATGGTGAAGCCGACCTCGCGCGCGCCCAGCAGCGCCGCCTGGTACGGCGGCATGCCGGCTTCCATGTGGCGCACGATGTTTTCCAGCATCACGATCGCATCGTCCACCACGAAGCCGACCGCCAGGGTCAGCGCCAGCAGCGACAGATTGTCCAGGCTGTAGCCCAGCGCGTACATCACGCCGAAGGTGCCCAGCACCGAGATCGGCAACGCCACCGCCGGGATCAGCGTGGCGGACAGGTTGCCGAGGAACAGGTAGATCACGAACACCACCAGCGCACCGGCCAGCAGCAGGGTGAACTGCACGTCGTCGACCGAGGCGCGGATCGATTGCGAGCGGTCGTACAGGGTTTCCAGCTTCACCGAGCGCGGCAGGCTGGTGCGGAAGCTCGGCAGCACTGCCTTGATCCGGTCCACCGTGGCCACCGTGTTGGCGCCGGGCTGGCGCTGGATCGCCAGCACGATCGCGCGCGCGCCGTTGTAGTAGCTGGCGCGCTGGTCGTCCTGCACGCTGTCGCGCGCCTGGCCGATGTCGCCCACGTGCACCGGCGCGCCGTTGCGCCACGCCACCACCACGTCGTTGTAGGCCGCCGCGCGTTGCAACTGGCCGTCGCTGCGGATCGGCAGCTGCTGGCGGGTGCCGTACAGCGAACCGGTGGACTGGTTGACGTTGGCGTCGGCGATCGCGTTCTGCACCTGGTCGATGCCGATGCCGGCGGCGGCCAGCCGATCCGGGTCGACGCTGATGCGCACCGCGTATTTCTGCGAACCGTACACGTTGACCTGGGCCACGCCATCGACCATCGACAACTGCTGCGCCAGTTCCGTCTCGGCGTATTCGTCGACCTGGGTCAGCGGCAGCGTGGACGAACTCATCGCCAGGTACAGGATCGCCGCGTCGGCGGGATTCACCTTGCGAAAGGTGGGCGGCGTGGTCATTTCCTTCGGCAGCTGACGCAATGCGGACGAGATGGCCGACTGCACGTCCTGCGCCGCGGCGTCGATGTTGCGGTCCAGCTCGAAGCTCAGCGTGATCGAGGTCGAGCCGAGCGCGCTGGTCGAGCTCATCGAGCTGATCCCGGCGATGGTCGACAGCTTGCCTTCCAGCGGCGTGGCCACCGCCGAGGCCATCGTTTCCGGCGAGGCGCCGGGCAGGCTGGCACTGATGCTGATGGTGGGAAAATCGACGTTCGGCAGTTCGTTCACCGGCAGCCGCGGATACGCCACCAGGCCAAACACCAGCAACGCCGTCATCAGCAGCGTGATCATCACCGGTCGGCGGATGCACAGCTCGGGGATGTTCATCGCCTCAGTTCCGCTTGACGGTGACGGCGCTGCCATCGACCAGCAGCATCTGGCCTTCGGTCACCACCTGCTCGCCGCCCTTCAGTCCCTTGTCGATCACCGTGCGCCCGGCGCTGGTCGGCCCGGTGCTGACGTAGCGCTGCTGCACCTTGTTGTCCGCACCCAGCACGAACACGAAGCTGCCGTTGGTGGAACTCTGCAGCGCATGCACCGGCACGCTGACCACATCGGCCAGGCGCGTGGTGGGCAGGCTCACCTGCACGAACTGGCCCGGCGTGAGCCGGTGGTCGGCGTTGTCGAAGCGCGCCTTCAGCACGATCGTGCCGGTGCTGGCGTCGACCGCGTTGTCGATGAAGTCCAGCGTGCCGGACAGCGGCGCGGCGCGGTCGCCGGAAATGCCCGCCTGCACCGCAAGCGGTCCCTGCTGTCGCGCGGCACGCACTGCTGGCAGGCTGTCTTCGGGAATATTGAACGCCACGCGCACCGGCTCGACCTGGTTGAGCAACACGATGTCGGTCGTGTCGGCGCTGATCTGCGCGCCGGGATACGCCAGCGGCGCGCCGACGATGCCGTCGAACGGCGCGACGATCCGCGCGTAGGCGAGCTGGGTCTGCGCCAGCTCCTGCGCGGCGCGATCGGATTGCAGGTTCGCCTTCGCCACGGCGAGGTTGGCCTGGTACAGGTCGTAATCGGCCCTGGAGACGAAGCCCTTGCCCAGCATGTCGGCGTAGCGCCGCTGGTCGGCCCGGGCCTTCTGCAGCAGCGCCTGGTCCCGCGCCACGTTGCCGCGCGCCTGATCCAGCTGCGCCGCGAGCAGGCTCGGATCGATCTGCGCCAGCACGCTGTTCTTGCGCACCAGCCCACCGGGCGTGAACGACAGCGACTGCAACTGGCCGGACACGCGCGCGCGCATGGTCACGGTCGACCACGCTTCGACGCGGCCGACCAGTTTCAATGACAGTTCGATGTCGCCGCGAGTGGCCTTCGCCACTTCCACCGGCACCGGCATCGGCGCGCGGGCCGTGGTGCCGGAATCAGCGCCGCGCCCGACGTGGACGGCGACAGCGACTGCCAGCAGGAGGGCCAGCACGAGGACGATTTTTTTCCAGGACATGCGCGGTGGATTCTCGATCTTCTTGCCCGACCGCGACGGACGGCGGACGGCGGACGGCTTCAGGCGACGGCGCGCCCGGCTTGCCAGACGGACCATGCAGCAATTGCATGTCAACGCGGCTGGCGGCATCCGGTTGACCGTGCCATGAGGGAGCCGTCGATCATGCTCCGCGCAGCGCAGCGGAAGACCGCGACTGATGACACTGGTCAAACCCGGCCTGACTCAGCTGCCGGCGCCTTCGCCCTGCTCCAGTGCCTGCAGGTTGTCCTTGATCTGGTTGATCACCGCCAGGGCATGCTTCAACTCGTCGTGGTCGATGCCGCGCGTGGCGTCGCGGCGCAGCTCGCGCGCGATGATCTCCATGTCGCCCACGATCACCCGGGCCTGCTCGGTGACATACAGCCGCCACGCGCGCCGATCCTTCGGGTCGGGCCGGCGCTCGACGAAGCCGGCGGCCTGCAGGCGATCGATCACCCGCCCCACCGCGATCGGTTCCATTTCCAGGAATTCGGCCAGCTCGTTTTGCCGCAGGCCCTCGCGGTGGTACAACATCTTGGTTGCACGCCACTGCGCGCGGGTCAAGCCGAATTTCACCGCGCGACGGTCGAAGTGCTTGCGGAACAGCAAGGTCACGTCGCTGAGCAGGTATCCGAAGGAAATGTCTTCCGTTTTCGCCATGATGCGTAGTGACCTCAGCGCGCCAGAATGTCTGTCTGCAGCATAGGGCAAGCCACCCACGGCGCGAAGCCATGCCAATTGCCACCATTCATGCCGATATCACTCGCCTCGCCGTGGACGCGATCGTCAACGCGGCCAACCCCGACCTGCTCGGCGGTGGCGGCGTGGACGGCGCGATCCATCGGGCCGCCGGAGCGGAGCTGCTGATGGCCTGTCGCGGCCTGCCCGAATCATCGCGCGGCGTGCGCTGCCCGGCGGGCGAGGCACGCATCACCCCCGGCTTCGCCCTGCCTGCGCGCCATGTGATCCATACCGTGGGGCCGGTCTGGCACGGCGGCGGCAGGGGAGAGGCCGTGCTGCTGGAACGTTGCTATCGCAACGCGCTGCGATTGTTGCGCGAGCATCGACTGCGCACGATCGCGTTCCCGGCCATCAGTTGCGGCGTGTACGGCTATCCCGCTGCGCCAGCCGCCGCCGTGGCGGTGGCGACGCTGCGCGACGAACTGGCTGGCGCGGACGACATCGAAGTCACGTTGTGCGGTTTCAGCGAGGCCATGCAGGCGGTGTTGCAGCAGGCATTGATGTAAGCCGGCAAGGCCCGCCGCGGCTTGTCCGTCCTGCGCGCCGAACACACGGCGCGACGCCCGCCGGGCGCCGACCGGCCGCGCAAGGCTTCAGTGCAGCTTGAACGGGTAGAGCGGCGCCAGTCCCGACGTCTCATCGGCAGCGGTGGTGCGCCAGGCGAAGCCGCGCTTGAACGCCTCGACCAGGCTTGCGCCGACATCGGGCGACGCGGTGACGGCGTAGTGGCGGTGCTGCAGGGCGTCGATCGCCCTGCGTTGCGCGGGATCGTCCAGCGCCGCCGCCAGCTCGCCCAGGTGCTGGATCGCCGGTCGCTCCGCACGCGCCCACGCCAGCAGGCTGCGCACCTGCGCCGCGGTATCGCTGCCGCGGGCGGCGGCAAGGAAGGCCAGCTGACTGCTGCGTGTCGAGCTGCGCACCGGCGTCGGCGGCGCGACTTCGGCGTGCGCGCGGCGTCGCCGCCACAACCACCAGCCGAGCAGGCTCAGCAACCACAAGCCGAAGCTGAGCAGTGCGATCCAGCGCCACGGCGTGTGCGTCACCGCACCCACCGCGTTGGCCACGGTCGCACCGTCTGCCGCCGCCGACGCCGGTGGCGTGACGGCAGCGGTACCGACGGCCGGCAGTACCGTCAACGTGTGCACGGGAATCTGCGCCACTTCCATCCGGTCGCTCACCACGTTCCACCACTTCAACGTGGTGGCGGGAATGGTCAGGGTGCCGGCGCGTTCGGGCACGATCGCGAAGGACTGCTGGCGACGCCCGGTGATCCATTCGCCATCCTGACGATTGCCGGTCACCGGCTTGTCCGGATAGATGGTGGCGCCATCCAGCGGCGGCAGGCTCAGCGCCGGCAGGGCCTCATAGGAAAGGCCGGTGGCCTGCAGGTTCATCGTGAGGTTGAGCGGTTGCCCCACTCGCGGCGCGGCGTCCTGCGCGGTCGGCCAGCCGTCCAGGCTCAGGCTCAGCTGGCGCGCGGGCAGCCAGCTGCTGCCGCCGAAATCGGCTGGCGCCGGCTTCACCTGGAGCGTCTGCGCCGGCGCGCTGGCGCTGACCGGCACAGTCGCGCCGAAGAAGCTGTCGGGATCGTGCGGATCGGCCGCCTCGCCGTCGAAATTCACCGGCGGAATGGTCAGTTGCCCGGCATGTTGCGGGGTCAGCGCATAGCGCTGCTCCAGCACGTGATAGGTGCGCCCGCCGCGCTCGGCGTCGTAGTTCAGGCCCTTGCCCAGTTGGGTGATCTCCACCCCGGGAATGGACTGCGGCTGCGGCGCATCGCCGCCGATCCGACCGATGTAATACAGCCGCGTCACGTAAGTGAATTGCTGGCCGACGTAGCCCTGGGCAGGATTGACCTGCGCTTCCATGAAGACGTCTTTCGACGATGCCGCCGCGGCCGCGGGATCGGGCGCGGTCACGCTGAGCTGCAGTGGCGCGGTCTGGCTACCGGCCACGCTCAGCGCGGGAATCTGCAACACGCCGACATGCAGCGGACGCAGCGCAATACCGAAGGTCAGCTGCGAGCTCGCCTTGCCGTTGACCACGCTGAGGCTGCTGTTCTGCGAACTGCCGAGGATCTGGAAGTCCTGTCTCAGCGCACTGAGGTCGGGCGCGGCGACCCCCATGCTTTCATCGCTGACCTGCACGTTGAGCGTCACCGTCTCGCCGAGCTGCACGCTGTTGCGATCCAGCGTGGCGGAAACCGTGCCCGCCGCGGCCAGCGCCGGCAACAGGAGCAACGCCAGCAGGGATCCGCTGATGAACTGTCGAACTGTCACGGTTCTCCATCCTCGCTGGTCGCACCGCCATGGCGCTGCTGGTATTCAAGCTGGAACTTGCGCCGCAACAGCGCGCCGGGGTCATCCGGCACGCGCTGCAGTGCATGACGCAGGTCGGCCGGCAGCTTTGACTGCGGATCGTCCTTGGCCAGCGCGCCGAGCTGATGGGTGTTCTGGTGCTCGGCCGGCTTCGCCAGCGCGGCGTCCATCTGCTGCTTCAGCGCCTGCCGGGCCTGCTCAGCCCGGGCCTTCTGCTCGGCCTGCTCCTGCGCGGTCTGCGGCTTGCCTTGATCGGCGCCGTCCTTGCCGGCCTGGTCCTGCGCCGACGCCGGCTTGCCGGCATGGTCCTGCGGCTTGCCGTCCTTGCCGTTCTGTCCCGACGACTGGTCCTGGTTCTTGCCGTCCTGCGGCGGGCTCTTCGAACCCTGCTGGCCAGCCTTGCCCTGCTCACCCGCTGACGATTGGTTCTGCTTGCCGTCGTGTCCTTCGTGTTCCTTCTGATCCTGCGGCGACTGCTGCTGTTGCTGGCGCAACCAGTCCTCCACCGCCTGGCGATTCGCCTTGGCATCCGCATTGGCCGGGTCGCGCTTCAAGGCATCGTCATAGGCGGCGATTGCCTGCTTATATTCGCCCTGCTTCGCCAGCGCATTGCCCAGGTTGTACGCGCCATCGCTGCCAGCCACCTGCTGCAGCGCTTGCGCCGCCGCCTTGTAGTCGCCGGCGCGATAGGCCGCCGCACCACGCCAGGCCGGATCGCGCGCGAGTTGCATCGCCCGTTTCGGATTGCCCTGGTGCAGCGCTTGCGCGGCTTGCTGGTCGGGCCGCTGCCACAGATCCTGCCAGCTGGTCGCGGATGCCTGACCGGGAAACAGCGGCAGCACCAGCAGCGGCAACACCAGCAGCCAGCCGCGACGAAAAGCCAGCGCCGCCATCAACAACAGCGGCAGCAGCAACCATGCACCGCGATCCTGCCATTCATCGCCGACCTGGCCATCGGCCCGGGTTGCCTTGCCGCCGCGCAGCTCGGCATGCAGGGCGTCGATGTCCGCCTGATCGGCTCGCATCACTTCGTAGCGCCCACCACCGGCCGCCGCCAGTGCAGCGAGCGCCGCGTCGTCCCGGCGCGACAGCACCAGCTTGCCAGCCGGGTCGCGCAGGAAACCGCCCTCCGGCAGCGGTACCGGGCCACCGGTTGGCGTACCGACGCCAAGCACCGAAACCTGCACGCCAGCGGCCAGCGCCTTGCGTGCTGCTGCCTGCGCTGCGGCGTCGGCTTGATCGGTGATCAGCACCAGCGAACCGCCGCCGGCCTTGCCGTCGTGGATCAGCGCCACGCCACGCTCGATCGCCGCCGCCGCGTTGTCGCCATCCACCGGCATGGTGTCGGGCGACAACGCATCGAGCAGGTCGTCGAGGCTGTGCGCATCGGCGGTCAGCGGTGCCACCACGAACGCCTCGCCGGCGTAGCCGATCAGCGCGTTGAGGCCATCCTGGTTGGCATGCAGCAGGTCGCGCGCCTTGTAGCGCGCGCGATCCAGCCGACTTGGCGCCACATCGCGTGCCAGCATCTGCTGCGATAACGAAATCGCCACCACCTGCGCCGCGCGACTGGCATACAGCGGTTGTTCGACGCGGTTCCAGGTGGGCCCGGCCAGCGCCAGCGCAGACAACGTCCAGCCCAGCGCGAACAGCCACGTCGGCAGATGACTGTTGCCGGCGCGACCGCGCAGAAGATGCGGAAGCAGCGCGGGATCGACCAGATGCGACAGCGCCACCTGCCCGCTGTCGCGACGCGTGCCGAACCAGCCGATCAGCGGCAAGGCCAGCAACGCGAGCAGCCACCCGGGCCGCAGGAAGTGGAACTGGTGCAGCAACTCGCTCATGCGCGGGCCTCCCGCGTGCGGGCGAAGCGACGCGGCAGCACCACCAGCAACAGCAGCGCGATCGCAGCCAGCAGCGGCCAGCGGAACAGTTCGTGGCGCGGGCGCAGCGCCGGACCATGCTGCGGCATCGGCTCCAGCGCATCGATCGCGCGATACGCATCGGCCAGCTCGCTGCTGTCGGTGGCACGGAAGAAGCGCCCACCGGTTTGCGTGGCGATGTCGGTCAGCATGTCGGCATCCAGATCAGCCGAAGGATTCACCAGCTGGCTGCCGAAGAAGCCGGGGATGCGCAGCCGGGTGGCGCCAATGCCGATGGTGTAGACGCGCACCCCGGCCGCTTTCGCGGCGCGGGCCGCATCGCGCGGCGCGATGCTGCCGGCGTTGTTGACACCATCGGTCAGCAGCACCAGTACCCGCGCCTGCTCGGGCAGCGCGGAAAGCCGCTTCACCGCCACCGCGATGGCGTCGCCGATGGCGGTTTCGGTGCCGGCGAGCCCCACCGCGGCGCCTTGCAGTTGCGCCCGCACCGCGGACAGATCGTAAGTCAGCGGCGTGACCAGGAAGGCCTGGCTGCCGAACAGGATCAGGCCCATTTCGTCGCCGTTGCGGCGACTGATGAAGTCGCCGGCGATGGCCTCGACCGCAGCGAAGCGACTGACCTGCTGCCCGGCCAGTTGCATGTCGTCGGTGCGCATGCTGCCGGACAGATCCACCGCCAGCATCAGCGCGCGTCCGCTGCGCTGCTGCGGCTGCGGCGGGCCGATCCATTGCGGTCGCGCCGCCGCGGCCAGCAGGCACAGCCAGGCCAGCGCCAGCAGCCATGCAGCACCACTTCGCGCGCGCGTGCCGGCCACGCTGGCCAGCCGCACGCCCGGTTGCGGCAGATGCAGGGCCTGCCCCGGCGCCGCCGGACGCAGCCAGCGCCGCAGCAGCCACGGCAGCGGCAACAGCACGACCAGCCAGGGCCAGGCGAACTCAAGCATCGACGGGCTCCGCGGCCAGCGGCTTCCAGCGCTTCGGCTTCAGCGCCACGCGCAGCCAGCTGCGCACGGCGGCGATCGCGCCGGCGTGATCGAAATCTGTCGGCGGTCGATAAAGCCATTGGTCCAGCGCCAGCAACTGCTCCAGCGCGGGCGCATCCAGCGGCACGCGCGCGAGCGTGCGCCGCCAGGCCTCGCCGCGCTGCCGGGTGGCCTGCGCATCGTGTCGACGCGCCACCCGGCGCAACAGCTGATGCAGCCCCGTGACCAGCTGCGCGGTATCTCCGTCGTGTTCGTATTGCACGGCGATCCGGTCCAGCTCGTCCAGCACCCGGCGCCGCTGTCGCGACATGCGTCGCTGCCGGCGCACGAACCAGGTGGCGACACCGGTCAGCAGCAACGACAGGACGACCAGCGCCCACCAGCCTGGCGCCGGTGGCCACCATGCCGGCTCGGGCGGCAGGTGGATATCGCGCAATGACGGAGCGGACGGCTGAATCATCGCGCCGCCTTCCGCGTACCAAGCAGGCCGCTTACGGTATCGAAGGCATCGGCGCGGGTATCCATGCTGGCCCGACGCAGGCCGAGCGACTGGGCCAGCTCGCCCAGCCGCGCCGGACCTGCACCCAGCACGCGCTGGAAGTCGGCACGTTGCCGCTCGGATTGCAGCACCACGTCGCAACGTTCGCCGGCGTGTTCCAGCGGATAGCGACCGGGTTCAACCGGCGCCAGCTCCAGCACGTCGGCCACCACCAGCACGCTGACCTGGGCGTGGCGGCCCAGGTCGAGCAGGCGCTTCCGCGCGGTTTCGTCGCTGCTGAAGCCGTCGCTGATCAACAGGACGCGGCTGGCGCCGTGGAGCAACCGGCTCGCGCGCGCCAGCGCGTCGGACAACGGATCAACCCGGTCCGGCGCAGACGCCGCATCCCACTCGGCCAGCGCGCCGCAAACCGCGAGGGCACCGCGCGGACCGGCCTGCGGCCGGATCAGTTGATCGGCGTGGCCGAACGCCATCACGCCGACGCGCTCACCGGCGCGCACCGCATACCAGGCTGCCGCGGCGGCCGCGCGCGCTGCCTGCACCGACTTGAAACGCGTGCGGGTACCGAAGCGCATGCTGGCATGGGTATCGAGCAGGATCAGCAGGCAGCCTTCGCGGTCTTCCTGGAACAGCTTGGTGTGCAGCTTGCCGCTGCGCGCGGTGAGGCGCCAGTCGAGGCGGCGCACGTCGTCGCCGGCCTGGTAGACGCGCGACTCGGCGTAGTCCATGCCGCGGCCGTATAGACGGCTGGACTGCTGGCCATTGCGTGCGGCGCGACTGAGCATCGGCGCCATGCGCACCCGGCCAACTCGTGCACGCAAGGCGATCAGCTCGGCCAGCGACACCTGGCTGCGGCCGTCGCCGTCGGCGGATCGGGAAGCGACGGCATTCACGGCAGCGGCACGAGATCCAGCAGGCGACTGATCACCTGGTCAGGCCGCACGCCCTCCGCCTCGGCCTCGTAGCTCAGCAGCACGCGATGGCGCAGCACTTCGTGCGCAATCGTGTGGACGTCCTCGGGCAACACGTAATCGCGCCCACGCAACCACGCTTGCGCGCGCGAACAACGATCCAGCGCAATGGTGGCGCGCGGGCTGCCGCCCCAGGCGATCCAGCGCTTCAACTCCGATCCGTAGTGCCCGGCATCGCGCGTGGCCAGCACCAGCTGGGTCAGATATTCCTCCAGCGCCGGCGCCATGTGCACGGCCATCGCGGCGTCGCGTGCGGCAAACACGTCGGCCTGGCAAAGCAGGGCTGGCGCGGCAGCGACCGGATGGGCGCGCCGGCGCGCCTGCTCGCGCGCGAGCTTGAGGATGGCCAGCTCGGCCGCCGCATCCGGATAGCCGATGGTCACGTGCATCAGGAAGCGATCGAGCTGGGCTTCTGGCAGCGTGAACGTGCCTTCCTGCTCGATCGGATTCTGCGTCGCCATCACCATGAACAGCTCGGGCAGTTGCCGGGTATGACGGCCGACGGTGATCTGCTGCTCGCCCATCGCCTCAAGCAGGGCGGACTGCACCTTGGCCGGCGCGCGGTTGATCTCGTCGGCAAGAATGATGTTGTGGAACAGCGGGCCGCGCTCGAACTCGAAACTGCCGGTCTGCGGACGAAACACGTCGGTACCGGTGAGGTCGGCCGGCAGCAGGTCCGGGGTGAACTGGACGCGGTGAAAGTCAGCCTCGATCCGCGCGGCCAGCGCCTTCACCGCGGTGGTCTTGGCCAGGCCGGGCGCGCCTTCGACCAGCAGATGACCGTCGGCGAGCAAGGCCACCAGCAGACAGTCGACCAGATGCGGCTGGCCGATGATGCAACTTTGCAGGTCATCGCGCAGTTGCGCGAAGGATCGTTGCAGGCGGCTGGGTGACTGGATTTCAGGCGTGTCCATGGTGCGGATTCCGTATTTGACGCGACCGCAGCTCCGCGGGGGTTCCGGCAGGTCGCAAGTTCGTATGGCGTGCTACAGACCATGAACCATGCCGAAAATTCCATCGTCCGGCGCATGCCAGCCGTCACGCATAAAAAAAGAGGCGGCCGAAGCCGCCTCTTTCATCTTGTCACCGGACCTTACTGCAAGGTGTCGCTGAGAATCCGCGGCGTCACGAAGATCAGCAGCTCGGCCTTGGTGTTGACCCGCGAGTTGCTGCGGAACAGCGCGCCGATGCCGGGGATGTCGCCAAGGCCGGGCACCTTGGTGATGGTGTTGGACTTGTTGACCTCGTAGATGCCACCGAGGACGACGGTCTGGCCATTGTCCACCAGCGCCGAAGTGTTCACCTCGCGGGTGTCGATGGTCGGGATCTTGCCGCTACCCGGGGCATCGACGTAACCGGCCAGCGCATCCTTCTTGACGTTGATCATCAGGTAGACACGATTGTCGGCGGTGATCGTCGGGGTGACCTTCAGTTCCAGCACGGCGTCCTTGAACTGGACCGTGGCGGTACCACTGCCGGCGCCGCCGCCGGCACTGTTCTGGAAGGTCACGTAGCCGATTTCCTGGCCCTGGCGGATGACCGCTTCCTGCTGGTTGGCGGTGATCACGCGCGGGCTGGAGATCACTTCGCCACGACCTTCGGTCTGCGCGGCGGAGAGTTCCAGGTCGAGCGCGTAGTTGGCGCCGAGGATGGCCAGGCCGAAGCTGCCGCCCTTCAGGCTGGTGGGCAGGTTGACGTTGAGGCCACCGGAACCGACCGTACCCGGCGCGGCGTTGCTGCCGATGGTGTTGCCGAGCGCACCGCCAAGCTGCAGCACCTGACCGCTGGGATTGGTCTGCTTGCCGCTGATGCCGAACTTCGCACCCAGTTCGCGGGTGAAGTCGTCGGTGGCGACCACGATGCGCGATTCGATCAGCACCTGCTGCACCGGCTTGTCCAGCACCGCGATCAGCTCGCGCAACTGGCGGATCTTCTCCGGCGTGTCATTGAGCAGCAAGGTGTTGGTGCGCACGTCGAAGGAGACGCTGCCCCGCGGCGAGAGGAAGCCACGCTGGGTGTTGCTGCCGCCGCTGCTGCCGCCGCCCTGGCCCTGCTTGCTGCCGGTGGTGAGCAGGGTGGCGATATCCGAAGCCTTGCCATAGCTGATCGGCACGTAGTCGGTGACCAGCTCAGCGGTGTCCTGCGCCTTCAGCTTGGCATCGGCCAGATCCTGTTCGTACTTGGCCAGCTCGGCCTGCGGGGCGACCCAGACGACGTTGCCGTTGCGACGCTTGTCGAGGCTCTTGGCACGCAGGATCACGTCCAGCGCCTGGTCCCACGGCACATTGACCAGACGCAGGGTGACGCTGCCACCGACGCTGTCGGAGGCGACCAGGTTGAGGCCCGAGATATCCGCGATCAGCTGCAGCGCCGAACGCACCGGAATGTCCTGGAAGTTGAAGGTGACGCGCTTGCCGTTGTAGCTCGGCTCCTGGCCCAGCCTGGCCAGCTGGGTTTCCCTGGCGTCGGCCTTCTTCGGTGCCACTTCGACCACGTACTGGTCGGCGGTCTGGTAGGCCGAGGTTTCCACGTTGCCCTTGACCGCGATTTCGATGCGCGCACCGCCGCCATTGCCGGCGCGGGTGACGATCGACTGCACCGGCGTGGCGAAGTCGAGCGTATCCAGGCGCTGGGCCAGATTGGCCGGCAGGTTGGCGTGATCGATGGTGACCAGCACCTTGTCGCCGCTGTGGGTCATTTCGGCGTTCGCGCCGCTGCCGCTGAAGTTGATCAGCACGCGCCCTTCGCCATTGGGACCGCGGCGGAAGTCGACGTTGGAGATGGCCGGACCGTTCGACGAGGACGGCAGCGCCTTGGTCGGGTCGATCGTGGCGGCGGTGGTCAGCGCCTGATCGGCGCTGCCGTTGTTGACGGTCAGCACCAGGCTGTGGCCGTCGACGCGCGAGCGATAGCTAGACTCACGCATCAACTCGACGACGACGCGGGTGCGACCGCCAGCGGAGACCGCCGAGACGCCCGAAGTCGAACCCTTGCCGATGTCCAGATGGCGCGGCGCGGCGTTGTCCGTGTCGGCGAAGTCCACCGCGATGCGTGGCGGGTTGCCGGTCGTGAAGATCTTCGGATCCGGCACCGGGCCATTGCCGAAGTCCATGCGCAACTCCACGCTGCCACCGGGCAGTGCGTCGTAGCTGATGTTCTTCAGCGTGGTGGTGGCTGCCATCGCAGCGCTGGTCCAGGTGGCGCCGGCGATCAGCAGGCCCATCAACATGTAACGGCTTGCATGGCGCATGACACGGCCCCGCACGGATTGGATTTGGTTGGTCATTGCATCAGCCCCTGTCTACCTATTTCGCGTCGAGCGCGATGCTGGCAGGACGTTCCATCCAGCCACCATTACCGTTGGAGATCAGTTCGACCAGGTCGATATGGTCTTCGCTGATCGCCGTGATATGCCCGTAGTTCTGGCCCATGTACTCGTTGACATGGACGCGATGGATCACCCCGCCCGGATCCTTGACCAGCACTTCCATGCTGCCGCCGGCGCCGACCGTGCCAACCATCTTCAGGCTGTCCAGCGCGAACAGCTCGAGCGGTTGCTTGGATCGATTGGCATCCGGACGCGGACCGGTGGTGGCCGTGTTGTTGTCCAGCTCGGCCGTGCTCGGGCTGAACGGGTCACGGCGATCCTGGTCGTCGTACTTGAATGTCTCGAAGGTCTTGATGACCGGCAGCGGCTGGATCGGCGCGCCCTTCCTGGCCTTTTCCTGGGCTACCCAGCTGCGCAGGTCGGACATGCCGCGGGTGCAACCGCCGAGGATCAGCATGGCGCCGAGCATCAGCGCGAAGCGTGCGGCGTGTGCCGGCTTGATGAATGCTTGCTTGTTCATTTCCGGCCCCCCGCCCTGGCTTTGCCCGCGGGTTTGCTTGATGCCGCGCTCTCGTCGTCATCGAGGTAGCGATAGGTCTTGACCGTGCCCTGCAGGACCAGTTGTCCATCCGAGGCGCCGTTCTTGCCACCCGTTGCCTTCGGTGTCAGCGACACGTCGTGCAGGGTCAGGATCACCACCCGCGGCAGCGAAGCCACACCACTGATGAAGGTGCCGAACTGATGGTAGGTGCCGGTGAACTTCAAGGCGATCGGCCGCTCGGCGTAGAAGTCCTTCGGCGTCTCCGGGCCAGGCTGGAACAGGTCGGTCTCCAGGCCGGCGGACTGGGCGGTTTGCGAGATGTCGGTGAGCAGCTCGGGCATTTCGGTCTTGCTGGGCAGCTGGCGCAGCAGCTGGCGCAGCATGTCCTGCATTTCGTCGAGCTGCTGCTGCAGCGCCTCGAGATTGACCGACTTGGCCTGCTTGGTGGCGAACTCCTGCTTGAGCTGACCTTCCTTGCCGACCAGCGAATTCAGGCTGTCCTGCTGGTCGCTGATGACGAAATACCAGCCCGCCAGCATCACCAGGCCGAACAGAAGCGCGGTGAAGAAGATCTTCACCGACTGCGGCCAGCCACCCACGTTGTTGCGATCGAGGTTCTGGATATCACTGAAGAAACTCATGATCAGACACCTCCCTTGGCAGCTGGCGCAGTGACCGGGGCGGCCGGCGTCGTGGCCTTGGTCGCTGCGGGCGCGGTTACCGCCTTCACTGCCGCACCCAGCGGGGCCGGTACGGCCGGAGCGGCGCTGGATGCGCTGCCTGCCGGCAACACCGGCATCTTGCTGGCGTCGACTTCGTCGGTCTTCGGCTTGCTCAGCTTCACGTCCAGACCAAACGAGTAGGGCATGCGGGAAGCATCATGCGTGTTCTCGGTCTTGCGCAGATCGGCGTGACCCATCCACGGCGACACCTCGATGTTGCGCATGTATTCGGCCACGCTCGCGTTGGACTGCGCCACGCCGTCGAGCGACATCGACTGCCCGCTCTGCTTGAGACCGGTCAGGCGTGCGCTGGTCGGGATCGTCTTCACCAGCTCGTCGAACAGGTGCACCATCTGCGAGCGGTCGGCCTGCAACTGCTCGATGATCTGCTTGCGCGCCAGCAGGTGCTCGCGCACCGTTTCCAGCTCCTTGATCTTGGCGATGCGTACGTCGAGCTGCTTGATCTCGGTCTGCAGGTAGGCGTTGCGATCGTTCTGGTTGTCGATGCGTTGATCCATCCAGAACATCCACACCAGCAACACGCCAAGGCCGACCACGAAGGCGGCGACCAGCTGCATGTAGAACTCGCGTTCGCGTTGCTTGCGCCGCTCCGCGCGCCACGGAAGTAGATTGACGTGTGCCATCAGTCGAAGCTCCTCAAGGCGAGGCCCACCGCAATCATCAACGCGGGAGCGTCCTGCGCCAGCGACTGCGCCTGGACCCGAGGCGACAGCGACATGCGAGCCAGCGGATTGGCCACGACGCAGGGCACGCCCAACTGCTCTTCGAGCATCGGACCCAGCCCTTCGATCGAAGCGCAACCACCGGCCAGCACGACCTGGTCGACCTTGCTGTATTCGCTGCCGGCAAAGAAGAACTGCAGCAGGCGGCTGATCTGCTGGATCAGCGATTCCTTGAACGGCTCCAGCGCCTCGGTCTCGTAGGATTCGGGCAAGCCGCCCTTGCGCTTGGCGCGCCCGGCCTCCTCGTAGGAAAGGCCGAAGCGCCGCATGATCTCGTCGGTCAGCTGCTTGCCGCCGAAGACCTGTTCGCGCGAGTAGATGGTGCGCTGGTTGCGCAGCACGGACAGCGTGGTCATGGTGGCGCCGATGTCGACGACAGCAACCAGCGCCTCGCGGCTGACGTTGAGCTGGTCGGCGATCATCGCGAAGGCGTTCTCCATCGCGAAGGCCTCCACATCGATCACCGCCGCGGTCAGCCCGCCCAGGTCCAGCGCGGCGACGCGCATGTCGACGTTCTCGGTGCGCGAGGCCGCCAGCAGCACGTTGTTCATGTCGGGATTGTCGCGAACCGGTCCGAGCACCTCGTAATCGAGACTGACTTCGTCGATCGGATACGGGATGTACTGGTTTGCCTCGACCTGGATCTGACCTTCCAGATCGTCGTCGGACAATTCGCTGGTCATCGGGATGATGCGGGTGATCACGGCCGATCCGGCCACCGCGGCGGCGGCGTGCTTGAGCTTGGAGCCCGAGCGTGCCAGCGCGCGACGAATCGCGTCACCCACCGCCTCGACTTCGACGATGTTCTTCTCGACCACGGCGTTCGGCGGCAACGGCTCGACCGCGTAATGCTCCACGCGATAGCGGCCACCCGCCTGACTTAGCTGCAGCAGCTTGACGGCAGTCGAACTGATGTCGACACCAATCAGCGCCGGCTTCTTCGGTGTAAAGAGCCCCACGGTGTTTCCCCCTTGCCGCTGACGCCCGTAGCCAGAAACCTGGCGGGGTGCGCAGTGGCATTAAATCGAAAAATTAACGCAATGGCAACGGTCTACGGAAACTTTCTCATGTAATTGGCGTGATCCGCACCACATTTAAGCCAAACCCCTTCTTGGCCCGACCCTTGCTTTGGCGAATGGCTTCGAGCTTTGGCAAACCACGCCTCATGCGATGAATACTGCTACATCTATACTCTGCCATGTTTTGACTCAGGTCTCGCTATCTCCACACCATGCAAATTTTCAAACGCTTGTTGCGCTGGGCCTTGCTCCTGGCCTTTTCCGGTTTGCTCCTGACAGTTATCGCAGTTGGTGTGGCGTATTGGCTGATCTCTCCCCGGCTGCCCTCGGTGGCCGAGTTGAAGAACTACCCCATGCAGGTGCCACTGCGGGTGGTCAGCGCCGATGGCAAGCTGATCGCGAGCTTCGGCGAGACGCGACGCATCCCGGTCGACATCGAGAAGGTTCCGGAGCGGCTCAAGCATGCCGTGCTCTCGGCCGAGGATGCGGACTTCTACCATCATCCTGGCGTGGACTGGCACGGTATCGCTCGCGCCGGCTGGCATGTCGTGGTGACCGGTGGCGACAAGGGCCCGGGCGGCTCGACCATCACCCAGCAGGTCGCGCGCAACTTCTTCCTGAGCCCCGAAAAGCTCTATTCGCGCAAGCTCACCGAGATCTTCATCGCGCTGCGCATCGAGCATGAGCTGAGCAAGGACCAGATCCTCGAGCTGTACCTCAACAAGATGTTCCTGGGCCACCGCTCCTACGGCGTGGCGGCGGCGGCGGAGTACTACTACGGCAAGACCCTGGACCAGCTGACCGTGGCCGAGTGCGCGCAGATCGCCTCGACCTTCCAGTTGCCCTCGGTGGTCAATCCGATCAACGGACAGCCACGCGCCATTGCCCGACGCAACTGGGTGCTGGGCGAGATGCTGCGCCACGGCTACATCACCAAACCGGTGTACGAGCAGGCGATCGCCGAGCCGAATCATGCTTACCCGCACGAGCAGCCGATCGAGGTGGACGCGCCGTATCTGGCGGAAATGGTGCGCCGGCAGGTGCTCGATCGCTTTGGCAACGATGCGCTGACTGAAGGCTATGTGGTGAAGACCACGCTGCAAAGCTCACGCCAGCAGGCGGCGGTGGAATCGGTACGCGAGGGGCTGATTGCCTACGATCGCCGACACGGCTGGCGCGGCCCCGAAGCCCACCAGGACCTGCCCGCCACTGCCGGCGAGACGGATTTCGACAACCTGCTGGCCAGCTACAGCAGCATCTCCGGCATGCAGCCAGGCATCGTCACCGCCAGTGACGCGAAGCAGGCGACGGTCTACCTGTCCAGCCACGAAAGCGCGATCCTCGACCTTGCCGCCTTGGCCTGGGCCCGTCCGCACATCAACGACGATCGCGTCGGAGCGGCGCCAACGCGTGTCGACACCGTGCTCAAGCGCGGCGACATCGTCCGCCTGGCACGAGACGACAAGGGCGAATGGCAGCTGACGCAAATCCCCGCGGCACAGGCGGCACTGACCTCGGTTAACCCGGAGGATGGCTCGATCCAGGCCCTGGTCGGCGGCTTCAGTTTCGTGCGCAGCAAGTTCAATCGTGCCGTCATGGCCGCACGCCAGCCGGGTTCGAGTTTCAAGCCTTACCTGTATTCGGCATCCTTCGAGCGCGGCTTCACCCCAGCCTCGATCATCAATGACGCACCGTTGGCGCTGCCCGATCCGTCGCGACCGAATGGCATCTGGACCCCGTCCAACGACGACGGCAAGTTCGCCGGCCCGATGCGCCTGCGCGAAGCGCTGGTGCAATCGAAGAATCTGGTATCGGTGCGCCTGCTCGACGCGATCGGCGTGCGCTTCATGCGCGAGTACGCCACCCGCTTCGGTTTTTCGCAGGACGCCATCCCGGCCAACCTGTCGATGGCACTGGGCACCGCATCGGTCTCGCCGATGAGCATGGCGCGCGGCTATGCCGTGTTCGCCAACGGCGGCTATCTGGTCACGCCCTATTTCATCCACGAGATCGACGATCGGAATGGCACGCCGGTCTACGTGGCCAACCCGGCCCGCGCCTGCCGCAACTGCCAGGAACGCCTGCTTGACACCAACCCGCCGGGCGCGCCACCGGCCAACATGAACCCCACGCCAGCCAACAACCTGGTCAGCAGCGGCGCCTCATCGGGCGGTCCCGCGGAATCGAGCAGCGTCGACGGCGTCGGCGAGGCAGTGCTGCCGGCCGACGCGCACGGCGCGGGCGCGCATGCACCGGTGCTGGCACCGCATGTGATCGAGGTGCGCAACGACTACCTGATCGTTTCGTTGATGAAGGACGTGATTTTGCGCGGCACCGGTTCGGCCGCACGCGCAATGGGTCGCGATGACCTGGCTGGCAAGACCGGTTCCACCAACGACCATCGCGACGCCTGGTTTGTCGGCTTCAATGGCGAGCTGTCGACCGCGGTCTGGGTGGGTTTCGATGACTACAGCTCGCTCGGTCGCGGCGAATTCGGCGCCAAGGCGGCCCTGCCGATCTGGATGTCCTACATGGGCAGCGCCCTGAAGGACCTGCCATCCACCACGTTGCCGATGCCGCCGGGAATCAGTACGGTGGTGATCAACCGCCACAGCGGCCTGCCCTCCGGCGCGGACGATCCCGATGCCATGAGCGAGATGTTCAAGGTGGAAGACGTCGACCGGTTGCGCAGCCAGGCCGCCCAGCAGAAGGAACAGGACCAGCAACACGCCTACGACATCTTCTGAAACCTCGACCGCCGCTTCCGCGCTGACGGAAGCGGCCGGTTACCGATCGATGGGGAGCACCATGTCCCGAGGCGAGCACCACCGCATCCATACGCATGACCGGCTGCAGCGGAATCGCGTCCGCATCGCCCAGGAGGCGGCGCGACTGATGAGCGAGCATGGCATCCGCGATTTCCACCATGCCAAGCTGAAGGCGGCCGAGCGACTCGGCATCCTCGATACCCAGGCGCTGCCGCGCAACCAAGAGATCGAACAGGCGCTGCGCGAGCACCAGCGACTGTTCCTCGCCGACAGCCAGCCGCAGTTGCTGCAGCAGCGACGCGAGGCGGCGATCGAAGCGATGCGCTTCCTGGGCGCCTTCGAGCCACGTCTGGTCGGCGCCGTGCTGGAGGGCACCGCGGATGCGCATTCGGCCGTCTGCCTGCACGTCTACAGCGACGATCCGGAGGCCGTGGCTCTCTACCTGCGCGAGCACGGCGTGCCGTTCGACACCCAGGTGCGCCGACTGCGCTACAGCCGCGACGACCAGCCGGAATATCCGGTCCTGCTGTTTGCCGCCGACGAGCTGCCGTTCGACCTCACCGTGCTGCCGCGCGATGCGCTGCGCCAGGCGCCGCTGGACCGCGCCGACGACCGGCCGATGCGGCGCGCCTCGCTGGCCCAGCTGGAGTCGCTGCTGGAAGATCCGGGCGACAGATTCGAACAGCAGCTGAGCGCTGCCCTGCGCTGAGATGGGCGCTGACAAAAAAGCCCCGGCCATGGCCGGGGCTTTTTTGCGTCAGCGGCGGCTGGCGATCAGCGCCTGGTGGTCGGCTCGTAGTCGCGCACGTCGGCGCCGGTATAGACCTGACGCGGACGGCCGATGCGCGATCCCGGGGTTTCGTGCTGTTCGATCCAGTGCGCGATCCAGCCCGCGGTCCGCGCGATGGCGAACATCACGGTGAACATCTCGGTCGGGATGCCCAGCGCCTTGTAGATGATGCCAGAGTAGAAATCGACGTTCGGGTACAGCTTGCGCTCGATGAAGTACTCGTCCTTCAGTGCCGCCTCTTCCAGCTTCATCGCCACGTCCAGCAGTGGATCCTTGACGCCCAGTTCCGCCAGCACCTTGTGGCACATCTCGCGAATGATCTTGGCGCGCGGATCGAAGTTCTTGTAGACACGATGACCGAAGCCCATCAGGCGGAAACTGTCGTTCTTGTCCTTCGCGCGCAGGATCGCCGACTCGACGTTGTCCGGGCTGCCGATTTCCTCGAGCTGCTTGAGCACCGCCTCGTTGGCCCCGCCATGCGCCGGACCCCACAGCGCGGTGATGCCCGCAGCGATCGACGCATACGGGTTGGCACCGGTGGAACCGACCAACCGCACCGTGGACGTGGAGGCATTCTGCTCATGGTCGGCGTGCAGGATGAACAGCAGGTCCAGCGCCTTGGCCGCCACCGGGTTCATCGTCAGCGGCTCGCTCGGCACCTCGAACATCATGTGCAGGAAGCGGTCGACGTACTCGAGGTTGTTGCGCGGATAGCGCAACGGCCAGCCGATCGAGTAGCGATAGCAGGCGGCCGCGATCGTCGGCATCTTGGCGATCAGGCGGATCGCGGCCATCTTGCGGTCGGCCGGATCGTCGACGTTGAGATCGTCGTGATAGAAGGCCGACAACGAGGCGACGGCGGCGGCCAGCATCGCCATCGGATGCGCGTCGTGGTGGAAACCCTGGAAGAAGTTCTTCAGCGACTCATGCAGCATCGTGTGATGCGAGACGTCGTGCTCGAACCTGGCGAATTCGTCGGCCTTCGGCAGTTCGCCATTCAGCAGCAGATAGGCAACTTCCAGAAAGCTCGACTGCTCGGCCAGCTGCTCGATCGGGTAGCCGCGATACAGCAGCACGCCGTTGTCGCCATCGATATAGGTGATCGCGCTCTTGGTGCTGGCCGTGCTGCCGTAGCCCGGGTCGTAGGTGAAGTGGCCGGTATCCTTGTACAGCGTGGCGATGTCGATGCACGCCGGCCCCAGCGTGCCGCTGACCAGGGGCAGTTCGCTGCTGCGATTGCTCGACTCATCCACCAACTTGACGATCTTTGGATCGGACACGGAAACCTCCTTGCATGTGGGTCACCACCGACGGCGATCGCCAGATGCGATCGCGCTCGGTGAGGGAATGCCTGGCCTCGGATGCCGGGGACAGCACGCGAGGCAACGAACGCCTTGGCGTCAGCTCACCGGCCATTATCGCACAAGGCCGCAGGGACATTCGATGGCGAATGGTCGAATGCCGGGCACGAAAAGACACGGGGCAGGCCTGCGCCTGCCCCGTGTCATCAATGCGTGTGTCGATCGAACTGCGGACTGGCGCCAGGCGCCCGCCGCAACCGTCGATTACTCCTTGACGGAGCCCGCGTAGCGGCGACGGAACTTGTCAACGCGACCGCCCACGTCAAGCGTCTTCTGCTTGCCGGTGTAGAACGGGTGCGAATGGCTGGAGATATCCACCTTGATCAGCGGGTATTCGTTGCCGTCTTCCCACTTGACGGTTTCCTTGCTGGACATGGTCGACTTGGTCAGGAACGCGAAGTCGGACGACAGGTCCTGGAACACCACCGGGATGTAATTTGGATGGATATCAGGCTTCATGGCAGGCTCTAAAGCGGTGGTGAAAAGAGCGGCATTGTAACGGGGATGCGCTTGGCCATGCAAGTCGCCCCATCCCGGAAGCTCAGTCCGCCGCACCGAGCGAGCGCCGCACCATCGAGGCAAAGCGCGCCTGGTCGACCTCGAGCACGATGTTCGCCTTGGCCGGCCGACCCAGCCGCGCCGCCCAGTCGACCACAGTGGCGCCGCGGGTCAGGCGACCATCCAGCTCCACCGCCACAGCCCGCCTTTCGCTACGGGTGACGATCGAGGGGTCGAGCGCGACAGCCATCGCCAGCGCATCGGCTGCCACCAGCCCGTTGCGTTCGTGCTTGGCGTTGTAGCGCCGCGCGGTGGCCACGATCTTGCCGAAGAAATCCGCCCGTGAGTCGCCCGCCGCCAGCCACTGGTCGAACTCGGCATTGTCGAAGGTGTGCCGCAAGGTCGCCTCCCAGTCGACCAGATCGAACGCCGGAAACGCCTCGAACACGACATGCGCCGCTTCCGGATCGAAACCGATATTGAACTCCGCCGGCACCTTGCCGGTATTGCCATGCCCGGTAACCGCGCCGCCCATCACCACCAGCCGCGCCACCCGCTGCGGCAAGCCCGGGTCCAGCCGCAGCGCCAGCGCCAGGTTGGTCAGCGGGCCGAGCGCCACCAGGGTCAACTCACCGGGACGCTCGCGGGTCAGCCGCAGCAAGGCAAGGGCCGCTGATTCGGCGGACAGCGCGGCCGCCGGCTCGGCAAACCCGACATCGCCGAAACCGTCCTCGCCATGCACGAACGCCGCATCTTCCTCCGGCGAGCGCACCAGCGCCGTGGCGCAGCCGGCGAACACCGGCGTGGCCACGCCGACCAGGTCGACCAGGGTGCGCGCATTGCGCACGGTGTGAGCCAGGCCCACGTTGCCCGCGGCGATGCTGAGGCCGGCGATGTCGGCGTGGGCGTAGGCCATCAGGATGGCGAGGGCATCATCGACACCAGGATCGGTATCGATCAGGAGTTGCGGTCGGGTCATGGGCTGGTCGACTGGGAAAACGGGTCAGCTTAAAGGGAATGGGGAACGGGGAACAGGGAACAAAAGCAAAATCGCCCGCCATCGCGCTCCCGTTCCCCGCTTCACGCTTCACGCATGCGCATAGCGTGCCGCACCGCCGATCCAGCGCTCGATCAGCTGGCCGGTCTGCTGCGGGTGTTCCGCAAGCATCCGTTCGCCCACCTGCTGCACGGCCGGCAGCAGGTGCGCATCGCGGGTGAGATCGGCGATGCGGAAGCTCAGCTGGCCGGTCTGGCGGGTGCCCAGCACTTCGCCTGGGCCGCGCAGCTCCAGGTCCTTCTCGGCGATGCGGAAGCCGTCGCTGGTGTCGCGCATCACCTGCAGCCGCTCGCGCGCCAACTGGCCCAGTGGCGGCTGATAGAGCAATACGCAATTGGAGGCGACCGCACCGCGACCAACCCGGCCACGCAATTGATGCAACTGGGCCAGTCCGAGCCGCTCGCTGTTCTCGATCACCATCAGGCTCGCGTTCGGCACGTCCACGCCCACTTCGATCACCGTGGTCGCCACCAGCACGGCCAGCTCGCCAGCCTTGAACGCGTCCATCACCAGCTGCTTTTCCTTCGGCTTCATGCGGCCGTGGATCAGGCCGACACGGAAACCGCCCAGCGCCGCGGTCAGTTCCGCGTGCGCCACTTCCGCGGCCTGCGCACGCAATTGCTCGGATTCTTCGATCAACGTGCAGACCCAGTAGACCTGGCGTCCTTCGCCGCACGCGGCACGGATGCGCTCGATGACCTCGAGCCGGCGCGCGTTGGAGATCGCGATGGTCTGCACCGGCGTGCGACCGGGCGGCAGTTCATCGATGGACGAGACATCCAGGTCGGCATACGCACTCATCGCCAGCGTGCGCGGAATCGGTGTTGCGGTCAGCACCAGTTGATGCGGAACCAGCAGCCCATCCTTGCCCTTGTCGCGCAGCGACAACCGCTGCTGCACGCCGAAGCGATGCTGTTCGTCCACGATCACCAGACCGAGCTTGGCGAATGTCACGCCCTCCTGCATCAACGCGTGCGTGCCGATCACCACGTGCGCCCCGCCAGCGACGCGCGCCAGCGCCTGCTGGCGTGCCTTGCCGGTGACCTTGCCGGCCAGCCACTCGACCTCGATATCGAGTGGCTGCAACCAGTGCCGGAAATTGTGCAGATGCTGCTCGGCCAGCAATTCGGTCGGCGCCATCAGCGCCACCTGATAACCGGCCTCGACCGCGGCCAGTGCAGCCAGCGCCGCCACCACGGTCTTGCCGCTGCCGACGTCGCCCTGCACCAGGCGCAACATCGGCCTGATCTGCGCCAGATCATTGGCCACTTCGCCGCTGACCCGCTGCTGCGCCGCGGTCAGCCGGAACGCCAGGCCGGCCAGCAACCGCCGACGCAACTCGCCATCGCCACCCAGCCTGGGCGCGCGCCGTCGGCGCACTGCCTCGCGCATGCGCCGCAGACTCAGATGCTGGGTCAGCAATTCCTCGAACGCCAGTCGCTGTTGCGCCGGATGCCGGCCCAGCATGAGCTGGTCCAGTCGGGCGTCCGGTGGTGGACGGTGCACGTAGAGCAGCGCATCGCGCAGCGAGGTCAGTCCATGTTGCGCGCACAGCGCAGGCGGGATCAGCTCCAGTTGCGCCGTGGGCGGCAGCAGCGCCAGCGCCTTGCCGATCACACCGGCCAGCCGCTTTGCTCCCAGCCCTTCGGTGGTCGGATAGACCGGGCTGAGCAGGTCGTCGACGGCAGCGACCGCATCCCCGCTCAGGCGCTGGTAGGTCGGATGCACCATCTCCAGCCCCTGCGCGCCGTGGCGCACTTCGCCATAGCAGAGCAGCCGCGTGCCGGGCAGCAGTTGTTCGGCCTGGGCCCGATTGAAATGGAAAAAGCGCAGCAGCAGGGTCTGCCGGCTGTCGTCGCCGATCGCCACCTTCAACTGCGGGCGGTAACGGAAGCCACGCTCGACCGCCTCGACCACACCCTCGACCTGGGCCCGCTCGCCGGGGCGCAGGTCGCCAATCAGGGACACCCGGGTCTTGTCCTCGTAACGCAGCGGCAGGTGGAACCACAGATCCTGCACCCGCTCCAGTCCCAGCCGGGCCAGCGATGCCGCCAGCGCCGGACCGACTCCCGCCAGCTTGCCGACCGGCATAAGGCCGGGGTCGGTGTCGGCAACGGGAACGGGACGGGCGGGACGCATGGCCATGAACTGCAAGCCTAACCGAGCATCCTCATCCACCGTAAGCCGGTTGGCGATAGGTGATGTCGGCGCGGGCCCTGCGTGCGGTCAGTCCATCCCGATCACGGCAGCACCATCACCGCGTCGACTTCGACCTGGGCCGCCTTCGGCAGGGCGGACACCTCGATGGTGGAACGTGCCGGATACGGCTGCTGGAAATATTCGGCCATTACCGCGTTCACCGCGGCAAAGTTCGCCAGGTCGGTGACGTAAATGCCGACGCGGACAACCTGCGCCAGCGAGCCACCTGCCGCGGCGGCCACCGCGGCGAGATTGTCGAATACCCGGCGGGTCTGCGCGGTGACGTCACCATCGACCAGCGCACCGGTGGCCGGATCGAGCGGAATCTGGCCGGAGAAATACACGGTATTGCCGGCACGCACGGCCTGCGAATAGGGGCCGATTGCGGCGGGCGCCTGCTCGGTGGAAATGATGCTGCGGGACATGGATGGCCTCGGGATTCGGGATTCGGGATTCGGGAAGATTACCGCGTCCACGCCCCGAACGAATCCCCATCCCCAATCCCGAATCACAAGGGATACCGATACGCCCCGCTGACCACGCCGGTGCGACGCACGCGACGGATCACGTCGGCGAGATGCTTGCGACTCTTCACTTCCATGGCGAACAGCAACGTGGCTGCCGCGGCGTCACGTTCGACGTATTCCACGTTCTCGATATTCGAATCGGCCGCAGCGATCGCGGCGGCCACCGTCGCCAGCACGCCGGGACGATTGATCACCTCGATGCGCAGCTCGGCCCGGTAGTCGCCCTGCACGTCGCGGTCCCATTCGATCGCCACGCGGCGTTCGGGCGACTTGCTCAATTCGAACACGTTGGGGCATTCCTCGCGATGCACCACGATACCCTTGCCCGAGGACAGGTAACCGATGATGTCGTCGCCCGGCAACGGATGGCAGCAATTGGCGAAGCTGAGCACGCCGCGCTCGGCACCGGTGATGCGGATCTTTTCCTGCGTGTGCACCGGCAGCTGCGGCTTGCCGGCCTTCTTCCCGCGCGACGCAAGCAACTGGCTGGCCACCAGGTCCGGCATCCGGTTGCCCAGCGCGATATCGGACAGCAACTCTTCCAGCCGCTTCAGCTTGGAGGTCTCCAGGAAGCGGTCGAGCACCGCCGGCGGAATGCCGTCCAGGCTGCTGCCCTGCGCATCCAGCGCGCGATCGAGCATGCGGTGACCGAAGTCGACCGCGTCTTCGTGCTGCAGATGCTTCAGATACTGGCGAATCGCCGCGCGTGCCTTGCCGGTCACCACCACTTCCAGCCAGGCCGGATTGGGCACCGCCGACGGCGCGGTGATGATCTCCACCAGTTGGCCCGACTCCAGTCGCGTACGCAGCGGCAACAGCCGCTTGTCGACCCGCGCGGCCACGGCGTGGTCGCCCACGTCGGTATGCACGGCGTAGGCGAAATCAAGCGCGGTGGCGTTGCGCGGCAACGACAGGATGTCACCGCGCGGAGTGAACAAATAGACCTCGTCGGGGAACAGGTCGATCTTGACGTTCTCGATGAACTCCGATGACGACACGGTATGGGCCGAGCTGTCGGCCAGCGAGGACAACCATTCGCGCGCACGCGCCTGCGCGCTGTTGGCCGGACCACTCTCGGTCTTGTAGGCCCAATGCGCCGCAACGCCGCTTTCGGCCACCGAATCCATCTCGGCGGTGCGGATCTGCACCTCGATCGGCGCGCCGAACGGACCCAGCAGCACCGTATGCAGGGACTGGTAGCCATTCGCCTTGGGAATCGCGATGAAGTCCTTGAAACGCTTGTCGACCGGCTTGTACAGCGCATGCACCATGCCGAGCGCCATGTAGCAGCTCATCGCGCTGTCGACCACCACGCGAAAGCCATAGACGTCCATCAGCTGGGCGAAACTCTTGTGCTCGTCATGCATCTTCGAATAGATGCTCCACGGCGACTTGATCCGTCCCACTACCAGCGCCGGCAGGTGGTCGACCTGCAGCCGCGCGGTGAGCGCCGCCTCGATCTTGCCCATCGCCTCGCGCCGGTTGCCCAGCGCCGCGCGGATGCGCTCGCTGATCACCCGGTAGCGATCCGGATACAGCGCATGAAAGCCCAGGTCCTGCAGCTCGGCCTTGAACTTGTTCATGCCGAGGCGTTGCGCGATCGGCGCGTAGATCTCCAGCGTTTCGCGCGCAATGCGCCGACGCGAGGAGCCGTCCTTGGCACCCAGCGTGCGCATGTTGTGCAGGCGGTCGGAAAGCTTGATCAGGATGACGCGGATGTCGCGCGCCATCGCCAGCAGCATCTTGCGGAAACTTTCCGCATCGGCTTCCTGGCGGGTGCCGAAACGCATCTTGTCCAGCTTGGTGACGCCGTCGACCAGCTCGGCCACCACCTCGCCGAACTCGCCGGCGATGTCCTCGCGGCTCAGCGCGGTGTCCTCCAGCGTGTCGTGCAGGATCGCCGCGATGATCGTCTCGGCATCCAGCCCCAGTTCGGCCAGAATGCCCGCCACCGCCACCGGATGGGTGATGTAGGGTTCGCCGCTCTTGCGCTCCTGTCCGGCATGCGCCTGCGCGCCAATCTGGAAGGCACGCAGCACGCGCTCCACCTGCGCTTCAGGCAGGTAGTTGATGCGTTCCTTCAGGGCCAGCGCATACGGAGGCAGCGCGGACAGATCGACCGTGGCGGTATGGGTGGCCGCAGTCATGATTGCCGGCGCCTGCTCAGGCGCCTGTCTCGATCAGGGCGAGCACGATCAAGGCGAGGCTTGCGGCTACCGGACGTGCACGGTTGACGGCGGCGAAAACGCCGGCACCAACTGCGCATGTGCTACAGCAGCCGCCATCCATCAGTCGTCGCCACCCTTGGAGAGGTCGTCGTCGACTTCTGCAGCAGCCCATTCCAGCGCTTCGCGCTCGGCGCGCTCGCGCTCGGCCTTGTCGATCTGGTCGATCGTGGCCTGGTCGATGCGGCGGGCGGCAATCTCGCGCAGCGCCAGCACGGTCGGCTTGTCGTGATCAGGATTGACGGCTGGCTCGGCACCCTTTTCCAGCTGGCGTGCACGCTTGGTCGCCATCAATACCAGCTCGAAACGGTTGTCGACTACCTCGAGGCAGTCTTCCACGGTAATACGGGCCATGCGAATTCCTTAGGGAAATAGTGACTTATATGGTTCATCAGTGTAGTTGAGCAGGTGCTTTGCTGGCAATGCACACGACGCGTATCATGGCGGGCTGGCCACGGATCGGTGCGCGCTGGACGAAAGCATGCCGAAAGCCGTGCAAGATACAAAACCAGACAGTACACTTAACTGTCCCCCGACGCGAACCCCTGCACCGATGCCTTCCTCGCTTCGCTCTTCCCTGCTTGGCCGCTGGTTGCCCGTGCTGGCGATCGCCCTGCTGGCTGGCTGCACGATCGCCAAGCCACGCACGGACGATCCGCTGGAGAAGTACAACCGCGGCGCCTACAAATTCAACGATGCGCTCGACAAGGCGGTGATCCGTCCGGTCGCACTGGGTTATCGCAAGGTCACCAACCCGCCGGTGCGTCGCTCCTTCAGCGACTTCTTCACCAACATCCGGATGCCGGTCACCGTTGCCAACGATCTGCTGCAGGCACGCCCGAAGCAGGCACTGCAGAGCACCGGGCGGTTCCTGGTCAACCTGACCCTGGGCATCGGCGGCTTCTTCGACCCTGCCAGCCAGCTCGGCCTGCCGCTGGAAGACAACGACTTCGGCGTCACCCTGGCCCGCTGGGGCGCGCCGGAAGGCGATTACCTGATGCTGCCGTTCCTGGGCCCGAGCACCGTGCGCGACATCTGGCAGCGCCCGGTGGACGGATATTTCTTCGACCCGCTTACCCTGTTCGCGAACAACCATCACTACAACGGCCTGCAATACATGCCGCAGATGATGTATCTGGTGACGATCCGTTCGCGCGCGATCGACGCGGAGGGTTTCCTGCAGTCCGCTTACGATCCCTATGTGTTCATCCGCGACGCCTATCGACAGCAGCGGCTGTACAAGATCTATGACGGCAATCCGCCACTGGAGATCATTCAACAGATGCAGGGCCTGGACGAAAAGAATTTCGATCCCGAGGAATTGCTCGACCAGCAGCATCAGTGGGAAAACAAGCATCCGGGCGATACCAACCAGAAGCAGTGAGCCGACGGATGATCGGCTGAACGGGTCCGGGCCCGCGCCGATCAGGCCACAAAAAAAGGGCCGCAAGGGCCCTTTTTTTGTGGTGTCGGTTTTGTCGCTTCCGAAACTCTCAGGCGATCAACTGATCGACCTCGCAGACCTGCGCGAGTGTCTGCATGCCCGAGGGTATGTGCACGACTTCCAGCACCTGTCCGCGCCTGCCAGCGCCCGCCAGCACCGCCAGCACGCAGGCCAGGCCGGCGCTGTCGGCGCGGCTGACCCGCGCCAGGTCGAGGCGCTGGATGCGGGTGTCGCCGAGGGCCGACTGGATTGCCTCCAGGGCCGCCGACGCCGTGTCGAAACTCAGCTCGCCAGCGACCACCAGGGTCGCCGGCACGGCGGTGTCCAGCTGAAATCGTGAAGTGCCGGCGTCGGTCACGACTTGTCCTTGTTGTCCTTGGCCATCGTCTCCAATGCCTTCTCGCCCTGGGTCTCCAGGTTGGTGATCAACTGGTCGATGCCGACCTTGCGGATTTCCGCATCCACCTGGTTGCGATAGTTGGTGACATAGGAGATGCCTTCGATGATCACGTCGTAGGCCTTCCAGTCGCCATTGCGCCCCTTGCGGAAGGCGTAGTCGATCGACACCAGCTTGCCGTCGTCCAGCACCACCTGGGTGCGTACCACGGTGCGCTTGTCGTTGAGGTCGCCCTTGAACGGCAGCACCTTGACCCGGCCACGAGTGTAGTTGAGCAGGCCTTCGGCATAGCGATGGGTAATCGAGTTGTAGAAGGCCTTGGCGAAGCGTTCACGCTGGCTTGGAGTGGCTTCGCGGGCGTGCTGGCCGAGCACCAGGATCGAGGCGTAGTCCAGGTCGAAGTGCGGCAGGAAAACCTCATCGATGACGCTGATCAGCTTTTCCTGGTTCTTCTTCAGCTCGTCGCGATGGCCGTCGATCGCCGAAGCGAGCTGGTCGGCGATGGTTTGCACGACTTGCGCCGGGGCCGGCTGAACGGTGTCCGCGGCGGCGGGCGCCGGCGCCTGGCCGAACACGGGGGCGGCGACAACGGCTCCGAAAGCGATCGCGGTGGCAACAGCCAGTCTGCGCAACATGGGTAACTCCTCAGGCGGTACCGGCTCGTCGAGCCGAGGGGAATGGCGGTCTATTTGCTGCCGTTGCCGGCATCTTTCTTGTCACCGGGCGAACCATTGACCAGGAACTTGCCGATAAGGTCCTCCAACTGCATCGCAGACTGGGTGAGGATCATCTCGTCACCGTCCTTGAGCGCATCGGGGGAACCGCCCGGCTGGATCGCAACATACTGGGTGCCGATCAAACCGCTGGTGAACACCGCAGCGGCTGAATCGTCGGGAATGGCGTTGTAGCGCTTGTCGATCGCCAGCACGACCTGTGCATTCAGCTTGACCGGATCGGCATGCACCGACTGCACGCTGCCGATCACCACACCGGCCATCTTCACCGGCGCGCCGACCGAGAGGGAACCGACATTGGTGAAGTCCGCCTTCACCGCATAGCTGCCACCGACGTTGTCGACCACGTTGCCGGCGCCGAAGAACTTGCCGAGCATCGCCTCCAGCGGCTCGGTCGACTTGGTCCGCGCCAGCGTGCCACCGGCCGCCACGGCCTGCTTCGCGCTGCCGTATTCGATCCCCACGTACTGGTCGCCCAGCAGGCCGCTGGTGAAGATCGTCGCCACCGAATCCTGCGGAATGTGGTTGTAGCTCTTGTCGATCGACAGCGTCACGTCGGCCACGTCGTGATCGGCCTTCAGCGTGATCGACTGCACCTGGCCCACCCGCACGCCGGCGATCTTCACCGGTGCCCGTTCCTTCAGCTGGCCGATGTTGGTGAACTGCGCCTGGACCGCATAGCTGTCGCCCTGATGGACGTTGGCCACCGAACTGGTCTGGGTGGCCAGGTAGGCCAGCGCGGCAAAGCCCAGCACGATGAACAGACCGGTGCCGACGGCGTAGGAACTTCTGGGTTGGCTCACGGCACGATCCTCAATGAAAGATGACTCGTTGAACGATGGGAAATTGCGTTATTGGTCATGGCGGCAGTCACATCAGGAAGGCGGTGAGCACGAAGTCCAGCGCGAGGATCGCGATGGAGGAGGCCACCACGGTACGCGTGGTGGCGTAGGCCACGCCCTCGCTGGTCGGCTCGGTGGTGAAGCCCTGGAACACCGCGATCAGCGACACCACCGCTCCGAACGCCAGGCTCTTCAGCAGCACGCCATTGACGATATCGGTGTGCACGTCGACCTGCGCGGTCATGTTCGACCAGAACGTGCCGTTGTCGATGCCCAGCCAGGTGACACCGACCAGATGCCCGCCGAACACCGCCATCGCGCAGAACACGCAGCACAGCAACGGCATCGCGATCAGCCCGGCCAGGAAGCGCGGGGTGGCGACGTAGGCGATCGGGTCCACCGCCATCATCTCCATCGCGGAGATCTGGTCGGTGGCGCGCATCAGGCCGATCTCGGCGGTGATCGCGGTACCGGCGCGGCCGGCGAACAGCAACGCGGTCACCACCGGCCCCAGTTCGCGATACACCGACAGCGCCACCACCATGCCACTGGCCGAGGTGCCGCCGAAGATCGACAGCACGTGGTACAGCTGCAGCATCAGCACCATGCCGACGAACAGGCCGCAGACCATGATGATGGTCAGGCTCATCGCGCCGACGAACCACAACTGGCGGATCGTCTCGCGCACGTAGCGGAAGCTGCGCGGAATCGCCGCCAGCAAGGTCAGCAGGAACAGGCCGCAGTTGCCGATCTGGGTCAGCGACTGGGTCACCACGTTGTTGCCGTGCGGCGCGTGCTGGTTCATTGCTTGCCCCCGGCAAAGCCCAGTTCGGTGGCGTAGTCACCCGCCGGATAGCGGAACGGTATCGGGCCGTCCGCCTCGCCGCCGAAGAACTGGCGGGTCCACGGCGAACCATCGCTGGCGATGGTCTTCGGATCACCCTGCGCCACCACCTTGCCGCCGGACAACAGCATCACGTGATCGGCAATCTGCTCCACTGCAGCCAGCTCGTGCGAGACCAGCACGCTGGTGATGCCGAGCGTGCGATTGAGGGTGAGGATCAGCTTCAGCACCTGGTTCAGCGCCACCGGATCGAGCCCCACGAAAGGTTCGTCGTAGAGGATCAGCATGGGGTCGAACACGATCGCGCGCGCCAGCGCGACCCGCCGCGCCATGCCGCCGGACAGCTCGTTCGGCATCAGGCGGGCGGCGCCGCGCAGGCCCACCGCCTGCAATTTCATCAGCACCAGATTGCGGACCAGAACCTCCGGCAGGCGGGTGTGCTGGCGCAGTGGAAACGCCACGTTCTCGAACACGTCGAAATCGGTCAGCAGGGCCGAATTCTGGAACAGGTAACCCACCCCTTCGCGCATCTTGTACAGCTGTTCGCGCGACATGCCGGCCACGTTTTCGCCGTTGACCAGGATGCTGCCGGCGTCGGCGTGCATCTGGCCGGTGATGTGCTTGAGCAGGGTCGTCTTGCCGGTGCCGCTGGGGCCCATGATCGAGGTGATCTTGCCGCGCGGGATGTCCATGTCCAGCGCGTCGAAGATGACCTTGCCGTTGAGTACCGTGGTCAGGCCACGGATCCGCACCAGGGTGGAGTCATCGGATGTGGCGCTGACGGGATCGGTCATGGGCAGCAAATGGCGGAAAAGGACGGACAAAGGTAGCCCAAGCGCGCCGCGAAGGCCATGCGAACGCGCGGATCAGCCGCCAGGGGCGAGCAACTCGGCAATCAGCGCCTCGTGCCGCTGCCACTGCAGCGCGCTGCGCAGGCGCACCGCCCGCACGATCGCCTGCAGGTCGGCCAGCGCATCGTCGAACACGTCGTTGACCAGGATGTAGTCGAAATCGTGGGCGTGCGCGATCTCGCCGCGCGAATTGCGCAAACGGCGTTCGATCACTTCGGCGCTGTCCGAGCCCCGCCCACGCAGGCGCCGTTCAAGCTCGGTCCGCGACGGCGGCAGAATGAACACGCTGACGCAATCGGGCTTGCTGCGGCGGATCTGCTCGGCACCCTGCCAGTCGATTTCCAGCAGGACATCGCGCCCCTGCGCCAGCAGTTCCTGCACGGTGGTACGCGAAGTGCCGTAGAGATTGCCGTGCACCTCGGCGTGTTCGAGAAAAATGCCCTCGGCGATCTCGCGCTCGAACTCGGCACGCTCGACGAAGTAGTAGTGCCGTCCGTAGGTCTCGCCGACCCGTGGCGGGCGCGTGGTGTGCGACACCGACAGCGAGATCGCCGGCTCACGCTCCAGCAACGCATTGACCAGGGTGGACTTGCCCGCACCCGACGGCGCAGCGACCACAAACAAGGTGCCTGCTTCGATGCTCATTCGATGTTCTGCACCTGTTCGCGCATCTGCTCGATCAGCACCTTCAACTCCACCGCGGCATTGGTGCTGCGCGCGTCGACCGATTTGGAGCCCAGCGTATTCGCCTCGCGGTTGAACTCCTGCATCAGGAAATCCAGCCGGCGACCGACCGGCTCCGTCAGGCCGAGCACGCGGCGGGTCTCGTCGATATGGGTGCTGAGCCGGTCCAGTTCCTCGTCGACGTCGGTGCGGGTGATCTGCAGCACCAGTTCCTGTTCCAGCCGGCCCGGCTCGACCGGCTGCTTCAAGTCGGCCAGACGAGTCTCCAGCCGGGTGCGCAGCGCGGCGCGGATCTCCGGCATCCAGCCGCGCACCTCGTCGACCACCCGCTCGATCGCATCGAGCTTGTCGCGCAGGATCTGGCCGAGCTTCTCGCCCTCGCGTTCACGCGTGGCGGTGAGCGCGTCGAGCGCGCGGTCCAGAACATCGAACAAGGCCGCCTGTTGCGCTTCCGGATCGGTTTCGGCCTGCTGCATCACGCCGGGAAAACGCAGCAGCTCGGTGAATTGCACCTGCATCCCCGGAAATCGCGCGATCATGTCCAGGCTCAACTCGGACAGACGAGTCAACAGCGCGGTGTTGATTTGCAGCGATTCGCTGCGCGAATCGCTGCCGGTCCGGCGCACGGTGAGGTCCAGCTTGCCGCGCGACAGTTTCGCCGCCACCCGTTCGCGCAACTGCGATTCGAACGCGCGCAGGTCGTCCGGCAGCCGCGGGCTCAGCTCCAGGTAACGGTGGTTGACCGTGCGCAGCTCGCAGCCGAGCGTACCGGCGGGGCCAGTGGTTTCGGCGCTGGCATAAGCCGTCATGCTGCGGATCATCGGCGCCTTCCGGGCGTGGGGGAAAGGACGCAATGGTAAACTCTCCGATCCCTGCTTGCCCAATCCGGCCAAGCGACGTCAGGAATCACCCCATGAACCCCGTCACCCGCCCCAGTGGCCGCACCAGCGACCAGCTGCGTACCGTCAGCATCGAACGCCACTACACCCGCCACGCCGAAGGGTCGGTGCTGGTGAGCTTCGGCGACACCCGCGTGCTGTGCACCGCCAGCATCGAGGACCGCGCGCCGGCCTGGCTGCGCGGCAAGGGCGAGGGCTGGATCACCGCCGAATACGGCATGCTGCCGCGCGCCACCCACACCCGCATGCAGCGCGAAGCCGCGCGCGGCGGCCAGGGCGGTCGCACCATGGAAATCCAGCGGCTGATCGGCCGCAGCCTGCGAGCCTGCATCAATCGGCAGGCGCTGGGCGAGCGCGTGATCACGCTGGACTGCGACGTGCTGCAGGCCGATGGCGGCACGCGCACCGCGGCGATCACCGGTGCCTATGTGGCCCTGGTCGATGCGGTGAACCTGCTGATGAAGCGCGAGAACCTCAAGCGCAACCCGGTGGTCGGCGCGATCGCCGCGGTCTCGGTCGGCATCTACCAGGGCGTGCCCGTGCTCGACCTCGATTACGCCGAGGATTCGGACTGCGACACCGACATGAATGTGGTGATGAACGACGGTGGTGGCTTCATCGAGGTGCAGGGCACCGCCGAAGGCCACGCCTTCCGTCGCGACGAGATGGACGCCATGCTGGCGCTGGCCGAGAAAGGCATCGGCGAACTGGTGGCCGCACAGCGCGCGGCGTTGGCGCAGGGCTGAGCACGATGTCGCGCATCGTGCTGGCCAGCAGCAACCCGGGCAAGCTGAAGGAATTCGGCGCGCTGCTGGCCGACAGCGGCCTCGAAGTCGTGCCCCAGGCCAGCCTCGGCATCACCGACGCCGAGGAAACCGGCCTCACCTTCGTCGAGAACGCCCTGCTCAAGGCGCGCCACGCGGCGCAGGCCAGTGGCCTGCCCGCGCTGGCCGACGACTCGGGTCTGTGCGTGGATCATCTCGATGGCGCGCCGGGCTTGTATTCGGCGCGCTACAGCGGCGGCCACGGCGACGCCGCGGCGAACAACGCCAAGCTGCTGCGCGCACTCGACGCTGTGCCCACACCACGGCGCGGCGCGTTCTTCATCTGCGTACTGGTGCTGCTGCAGCATGCCGATGACCCGGCCCCGCTGATCGCCGAAGGCCGCTGGCACGGGCGCATCCTCACCGAAGGCCGCGGCAGCGGCGGCTTCGGCTACAACCCGGTATTTCTGCCCGAAGGCTACGAGCAAAGCGTGGCTGAAATGGACGATGCATTGAAGAACCGCCTCAGTCATCGTGGCCAGGCACTGGCGAAACTGCACGACCGGCTGCGCGAATTTCGCCCGTGAGCCTAGTCGCACCGCCGCTGTCGCTGTACGTGCACATGCCGTGGTGCGTGAAGAAGTGCCCGTACTGCGACTTCAATTCGCACGGCCTGCGCAGCGAGCCACCGCCGTATGCCGACTACATCGATCAGCTGCTGGCCGATCTGGATGCCGATCGCCGCGACTTCGCCGAGGCTCTCGGCGATCGGCCGGTGATCAGCATCTTCTTCGGCGGCGGCACGCCGAGCCTGTTCTCGCCCGAGCTGATCGCGCGCCTGCTCGATGGCGTGCGCGAACGCCTGCCGCTGGCCAATGACGTCGAGATCACCCTCGAGACCAACCCCGGCACGGTCGAGCACGGCCGTTTCGATGGCTACCTCGCCGCCGGGGTCAACCGCATCTCGTTCGGCGTGCAGAGTTTCGACGACGACAAACTGCGCCGTCTCGGTCGCATCCATTCCGCCGGCGAGGCGGCAGCGGCGGTGAAGTCCGCGCAGGACGCCGGTTACGCCAACATCAATCTCGACCTGATGTACGCGCTGCCGCAACAGCAGCTGGACGGTGCGCTGGCCGATGTCGAGCGCGCGATCGCACTGGCGCCCAGCCACATCTCGCATTACCAGCTCACCCTGGAACCGAACACCGCATTCGCCGCCAACCCGCCGCCGCTGCCCGACGACGACCACGCCTGGGCGATGCAGGAAGCCTGCGAGGCCCGTCTCGCCGCGGCCGGCTACGGCCAGTTCGAGATCTCGGCGTATGCCCGGCCGGAGCGACGCTGCGTGCACAACCTCAATTATTGGCAGTTCGGCGACTACCTGGGCATCGGCGCCGGCGCCCACGGCAAGCTCAGCAACGCAGCCAGCGGCCAGGTGCACCGGCGCTGGAAAACCCGCGGCCCGCGCGCGTACATGGAGGCCGCCGGCGGCGCGGGTCGGGTCGGCGGCGACAGCGTGGTCGGCGCCGGCGAGCTGCCGTTCGAATACATGCTCAACGCGCTGCGCCTGATCGACGGCGTGCCAATGGCGGCCTTCACCGAGCGCACCGGGCTGCCGCCGGAGCGGATCGCCGCGGCGATCGCCTCGGCGCGTCAGCGCGGCTGGCTGCACGACGAGCCGACCCGGCTGCACACCACCGCGCTCGGCCAGCGCTTCCTGAATGACGTTATCAGCAGCTTCCTCGACTGAGACGCCATCGGCGCCGGATGGCATAGCCACGGCAACCAGCATAGACTTGCCACTCCGGGGGAATACACAGGCACTTGCATGGATGTCGGACACGATCGACGTCACCCATTTGCGTCGCATCAGGGCGGCAGGATAGGCGGTGCGCGCTGGCCGGCGCGCACGCAGCGCCTGCTCGAGACCAGCTACACGCTGTGCGTCGAAGGCCTGCAGGAACCTCTGCGCCGCTGCCTCGGCGAGTTCGAGAAACAGCTGTTCGCACTGGCCGAGCGCGCCCACAATGCCGCCGTGCAGCAAGACTGCTTTGCCAGCCGGCAGCGCGTGCTGCAGGATCGCGCGGCCTTCAGCCAGCGTTTCATGGAACGCCTGGGCGCCAGTTTCGACCAGGTCGGCCAGTCCGACGCGCCGCAAGCCGAGCCCGCCCGCGAGCTCAAACCCTGGCAGTCGCTGGAACTGGTCGACCCCGGCGAGCAGGAAGTGTCGATGACCCTCGATCAGCTCGGTGCCCGTGGCGAGGTACGCCACAGCAGTGCGCTGCACGAGCTCGGTTACCGGCTGGCCGTACTGATCGCTGCGCCGCCGCTGGAGGGCCCGGCGCTGCCGATCGGGCCCTATGCGCTGGCGCAGATCTGCCATGCCGCCAGTGCCGAACTCGAGCTGCCGCTGAAGCACCAGCTGCTGCTGTTGCAGCATTTCGACCAGTGGGTGATCCAGCCGCTGGGCCCGCTGTACGACAACATCAATGCCCAGTTCAAGGCCGACGGGATTCTGCCGCAGCTGCGCAGCATCCAGATTCCGCGCCATATCGGCAAACGGTCGCGACCGGCCGCCAGCACCAGTGAAGCCGCCGAAGCCGGCAACGAACCGGCGACAGCCGCGACACCCGCGGGGAATGCCGGCGGCGCGCATGCCTCCGGCGCGCCGATCGAGGTGCTGGAGTCCCTGCGTGATCTGTTGGCCCAGCAGCGCGCGGGCCAGAGTGGCCTGGCCGGCAGTTCCAGCGCGCGCGCGGCCAGCGAGGATGAGCTGCAATCCGCGCTCGGCGCGCTGCAGCAGCACCTCGCCCAGGTCACCGACCAGGCCAGCCGCGAGCTGCGCAGTGCCGCGCGCCTGCGCGAGGAGCTGGTTGCCCAGCTCAATTTCGGCAAACCCAGCGGCGCACCGCGCACGCAACTCAGCGATGAACAAGGCGACACGGTGGAACTGGTCGCGCGGCTGTTCGAACAGCTCGGCCACCAGTTGCAGCAGGGCGGCAACGCCAGCAACCTGCTGACCGACCTGCAATTGCCGGTGCTGCGCATGGCCGTGGCCGACCACGGCTTCTTCGAAAAGCGCGAGCATCCGGCGCGCCGGCTGCTCGACACGGTCACCGCCGCGGCGAACGACTGGCTCGACGGCAGCGACGACGAGAGCAACCGGCCACTGGCCAACAAGCTCGAGCAGCTGGTCAGCCGCGCCAACCAGGAACCGCCCAGCGCCGGTCTCTACACCACCTTGCTGGCCGACATCGAACATCACCTGGCCTTGCTGACCCGCAAGGCGCAAGCCGCCGAACGACGTCACGTCGAAGCCGCGCAAGGCCGCGAGCGACTGGACCAGGCCCGCCGCCGTGCCGGCGAACTGATGGCCGAACGCTTCGCGCAGTCACCACCGCGTGGCCTGTTGCGCGCCCTGCTCGACCGCGCCTGGTCGGACGTGCTGGCCTTGACCCTGCTGCGGCATGGCGAGGAAAGCAGCGCATTCAACGCCCAGCTGAAAATCACCGACCAGTTGCTCGGCCGGCTGCCGGTGAACGACCGGCTGGCGTTGCAGACAGAAGTCGAGAATGGCCTGCAGCAGATCGGCATGCACGCCGAGGAAGCGGTGCAGGTGGCCCAGCGCCTGCTCGGCGCCGGCACGCCCGATCCGTCAGTGGAGCTTCCCAGCGCCACCGATCTGGCGCTGCGCCTGAAGCAGCACCAGCGCCTGGGCGAACAGCAGTCCGGCCATGAGCGGGCGGCGAGTCCACTTGCAACTCCACCGGTACCCGCTGCCGCCGCGACGCCGCGCAAGAGCGCAGCAGCACAGGATCGCCCCGTGCCGGCTGCAGCCACAGCCGCGGCGTCCCCTGCGGCCGTGGCTGCCCCCAAGGCAGCCGCGGTCGATCCGCGCGAACGCCGGATCGAACAACATCTGAAGGAACTGCCGTTTGGCAGCTGGTTCGAGTTCATCGATCCGGCCAGCGGGCAGATCTCCCGGCGCAAGCTGGCCTGGTATTCGCCGATGTCCGGCCGCTGCCTGCTGGTCAGCCGCCGCGGCCAGCGCGGCGAGGAAATGAGCCTGGCGCAACTGGCGCACGAAGTGGCCAGCGGTCGCGTCTGCGAGGTGCCGGCCCAACCCGAGACCCTGCTTGATCGCGCCTGGCGCAGCCTCACCGGCAGCCTGCGCCAACCGGCCGATCCACGTCGTCCGTCAACGCCGGAGATCGCCCGTCGATGAGCACCAGCAACCAGCGTCGCGCCGAGCGCAAACGCGCATCCGTCAACGCGATGGTCACCGACGTGATCAGCGGCCTGCCGCTCGGCCACCTCGGCAACCTGTCCAGCACCGGCATGTTGCTGATCATCGCGCAGGCACCGCGCAGCGAAGCGCTGTACCAGGTCAGCATGACCCTGCCCGGTTCGGGCCGGATGCTGACGCAGTCGCAGCCGATCGAAGTCGGTATCCAGGAACAGTGGCACGAACCGGCGGCAAGTTCCGGGCAGATCTGGGCCGGCTATCGCATCGTGGCGATCACCGACAGCGACGCCGCGCGACTGGAGTCTTGGCTGGCGCAGGCCTGAGCGCGAACTGGAAGTCGTGACGCTCCAGCGTCATCATGGTGCCCTGCCCCACCCACCCCCAGTTCATCACGGGCTGTTCCGAAGCTGCGCGCAGGCCGTTGCCGTCCGCGCGCCGGCGGCGGAAGCACGGCCCGCCGTCGCAGGAGTTCGCATGCTTGATCAACTTGCCTCACTGTATCCGCAGCACCTTGCCAGCGTGCGCGAACGTGCCGACCGTGCACTGGCACTCGCCGGCTTCGATCACCTGCTGGTGGCCGCCGGCACGCCGCTGCGCAAGTTCCTCGACGATCAGGATTACCCGTTCATCGCCAATCCGCAGTTCCGGCACTGGCTGCCGCTGGCTGACGCACCCGGCAGCTGGATCGTCTGCACCCCGGGCAGCAGACCCAGGCTGATCTTCGTGCAACCGCATGACTACTGGCATGTCGTGCCCGAGGCTCCGCACGGCTACTGGGTCGAGCACTTCGACATCAGCATCGTGAGCAGCGCCGTGGAAGCCATCGCGCAACTGCCCGGCGGCCATTGCGCGGTACTGGCAGCCGAGCCGCTGACCGATGGCATCGCGGTGAACAACCCGCCACCGGTGCTCGACTACCTGCACTGGCATCGCTCCTGCAAGACGCCGTACGAACTGGCGCTGATGCGCGAGGCCAGTCGCATCGGCACGCGTGCGCACCGCGCGGCCGAGGCTGCGTTCCGCGCCGGGGAAAGCGAGTTCGGCATCCACCTGGCGTATCTCGCCGCCGCACGGCAGATCGACGCCGAGCTGCCGTATGCCAGCATCGTGGCGCTCAACGAGCACGGCGCGGTGTTGCACTACACGCATTTCGATCGCGCACCGCCAGTGCAGAGCCGTTCGTTCCTGATCGACGCCGGCGCCAGCGCCGCCGGCTACGCCAGCGACATCACCCGCACCCATGCCGCGCCGCAGGCAGCGGAGTTCCAGGCGCTGATCGACAGCGTCGACCTCGCGCAGCAGGGATTCGTTACGCAGGTGCGTGCCGGCCAGAGTTACGCCGAACTGCACCTGCACGCCCATCAGGTGCTGGCCGGCGTGCTGCGCGAGCACGGCTTCATCCGCATGAGCGCGGAAAGTGCGGTGGAGTCCGGCGTCAGCAGCGCGTTTTTCCCGCACGGCCTGGGCCACCCGATCGGCCTGCAGGTGCACGACGTAGCCGGTTTCCAGCAGAGCGAACGCGGCGGCGTGATCGCTCGTCCGGACGGCCATCCGTATCTGCGCATGACCCGCGTACTGGAGCCCGGCATGGTGGTGACGATCGAACCGGGCCTGTATTTCATCGACATGCTGCTGGCTGAACTGCGCGACAAGCCGTTCGCTGGCGACATCGACTGGACGAAGGTCGACCACTTCCGCCAGTACGGCGGCATCCGCATCGAGGACGACGTGGTGTGCACCGACGATGCGCCGGAAAACCTCACGCGCGACGCCTTCGCACTGAGCTGAGCTGAGCCGCCACACTGACTGTTCGGTTCTGCATGGTTCCAGGGCCGAGAGGCTGTCGTGTGCCTTCGGGGGGCGATCGACCGCGCTGCACTTGAGCTTTCGCTTCAAGAGAAAGCGCTCCCTGCGCAGAGGATCGAACGCTGCGCTCTTCAGCCTGCAGAATGGAGCGGAGCCGGCAAGGCGCTGCTGCGACATTCGTCCACACCGTGTCAACGCCCACCCGGCGTATGCTGGTGGACAGGTAATGCAGGGGTTGGTGGCATGTCCCGTTCCGCCGTTTCCAGCGCTCCACCCGAACGCCTGAAGACGCAGCCACGCCCGCTGCGACGACTGACGCTTGAGCTGTTCGGTGTCGTCGCGCTGAAGATCGCGGCGCTCACGCTGATCTGGTGGGTGGTGTTTGTGCCGCAGCCAAAACCCGATGTCAGCCCGGGGGCCATCGCGCAGCGGCTGGCCCCCGCTGTCCCCGCGCCAACGGAAGCCCATCCATGATCCTCATCGACGCCGATGTCGTCACGCTGTCGCGCCTGCAGTTCGCGCTGACCGCGCTGTACCACTTCCTGTTCGTACCGCTGACGCTGGGCCTGGTCTGGATGCTGGCGATCATGGAAAGCGTCTACGTGATGACCGGGCGCGAGGTATGGAAGCGCATGGTGCAATTCTGGGGCGTGCTGTTCGGCATCAACTTCGCGATGGGCGTGGCCACCGGCGTGACCATGGAGTTCCAGTTCGGCATGAACTGGGCGTATTACTCGCACTATGTGGGCGACATCTTCGGCGCGCCGCTGGCGATCGAGGGGCTGATGGCGTTTTTCCTCGAAGCCACCCTGGTCGGCGTGTTCTTCATGGGCTGGGATCGCATCTCGCGGATCAAGCACCTGCTGGTGACCTGGTTCCTGGCGCTGGGCACCAGCCTGTCGGCGCTGTGGATCCTGGTGGCGAACGCCTGGATGCAGCATCCGGTGGGTTCCGAATTCAATCCGGAAACCATGCGCATGGAGGTCACTTCGTTTTCCGAGGTGTTCTTCAATCCGGTGGCGCAGGACAAGTTCGTGCACACGGTGAGCGCCGGCTATGTGCTGGGCGCGATGTTCGTGCTGTCGATCAGCGCCTGGTACCTGCTGCGCGGGCGCAACGTGGATTTCGCCAGGCGCTCGATGACGGTGGCGGCGAGTTTCGGGCTGGCCGCGTCGCTGTCGGTGGTGGTGCTGGGCGATGCCTCGGGCTACACCGTGTCGCTTAACCAGAAGATGAAGATGGCGGCGATCGAGGCCATGTGGCACACCGAGCCGGCACCCGCCCCGTTCACCCTGATCGGCATTCCCGACGTGCAGCAGCGCACCACCCACTACGCGGTGAAGATTCCCTGGGTGATGGGCTTGATCGGCACCCATTCGATCGATGAAACCATGCCGGGCATCGCCGAACTGGTGGACGCGGCCAAGGGCCGCATCGGCAACGGCATCCACGCCTACGACGCGATGCTGATGCTGCGCCAGGACAAGAACAATGCGCAGGCGAAGGCCACGCTGGCTGCCCACGACAAGGATCTCGGTTATGCGCTGCTGCTGAAGAAATACGTCGACGATCCGCGCCAGGCCACCCCGGCGGACATCCAGAAGGCGGCCGACTCCACGATACCGGACGTGCCGGTGCTGTTCTGGGCATTCCGCATCATGGTCGGTTGCGGCTTCTACTTCATCGCGCTGTTCGCCTTCTCGTTCTGGAAGGCCAGCAAGCGCCAGCTGGACAGCCAGCGCTGGTATCTGCGGCTGGCCCTGTGGAGCCTGCCGCTGCCATGGGTCGCCATCGAACTGGGCTGGATCGTGGCCGAATACGGGCGCCAGCCATGGGCGATCGAGGGCGTGCTGCCGACCGCGCTGGGCGTGTCATCGGTCAGCAGCGGCCAGGTGTTGACCTCGCTCGGCGGCTTCATCTTTTTCTACACCGCGCTGGCCGTGGTCGACGTGTTCCTGATGCTGAAGTTCACCCGCAAGGGGCCGGACGGCCTGGGCATCTGGCCGCAGGAAGAGCCGCATGTTTGATTACGCCACGCTGCGGGTGATCTGGTGGGCCCTGCTGGGCACGTTGCTGATCGGCTTCGCGATCATGGACGGCTTCGATTTCGGCGTGGCCGGGTTGCTGAAGGTGCTGGGCAGGGACAACGAGGAACGGCAGGTCCTGCTGGAGGGCATCGAGCCGACCTGGGAGGGCAACCAGGTGTGGTTCATCCTGGCCGGCGGCGCGACCTTCGCGGCCTGGCCGATGCTCTATGCGGCGTCGTTCTCCGGCATGTATTTCGCCATCGCGCTGGTGCTGCTGGCGCTGATCCTGCGCCCGGTCGGCTTCAACTTCCGCGGCAAGATCCATGATCCACGCTGGGCTTCGCTGTGGGACTGGGTCCTCAGCGGTTCCGGCCTGGTGGTGATGCTGGTGGCCGGGGTGGCCTTCGGCAACCTGTTCCTGGGCCTGCCGTTCCGTTTCGACGGCGACCTGCGGATGAGCTGGCAAGGCGGCTTCTTCGACCTGCTGCACCCGTTTGCACTGCTGTGCGGACTGGTCTCGCTGGGCATGCTGCTCGCCCACGGCGCCTGCTTCGCCGCACTGAAGGCCGATCAAGCGATTGCCGAGCGCGCGGTGACGGTGGCGCGCTGGACGACGCTGCTGTTCGCCGTGTTCTATGTACTGGCGGGGGTCTGGCTGGCCTGGGGCGTTCCCGGTTATGCCATCGCCGGCCCGGTGGTCACGGATGGACCGGCCAATCCGCTGTTCAAGCAGGTCGCCGTGGGTGGCAGCTGGTTTGCGGGCTACATGCAATATCCGTGGTTCTGGGGCGCGCCGCTGCTGGCGCTGGCCTCGGCGGTGGGTGTGCAGGCGCTGATCGGCCGGCGCAGCGTGGCCGGCTTCATCGCCAGCAGCCTGATGGTCGGCAGCACGATCGCCTCGGCCGGCTTTGCCTTGTTTCCGTTCCTGCTGCCCTCCAGCCTGGACCCGCGTTCCAGCCTCACCGTGTGGGATGCCTCGTCCAGCCGCGGCACCTTGCAGTTGATGCTGCTGGCCACCGCGTTGCTGCTGCCCATCGTGATTCTCTATACCAGCTGGGTCTATCGGGTGATGCGCGGCCGGGTGACCCTGGAACAGGTGCGCAAGGCGCACGGCGGCTATTGAAAGGAGCGCGACCTCATGTGGTACTTCTCTTGGATTCTCGGTCTCGGCCTGGCCTGTGCCTTCGCCATCCTCAACGCCATGTGGTACGAAGTGCATGCCACTGACGAGGCGCATCGCCAGCGCACCGACGCCGAACTGCCGGACGAGCTGACCTAGCGCAGGGCCAGCAGCGCCTCGATCTCCTCGGCCTGGCGGGGCATCGCCGCGGTAAGCACTTCGTTGCCGTCGCGGGTGACCGCCACATCGTCCTCGATGCGGATGCCGATGCCGCGCCAACGCTCGGCCACCGAACGGTCGCCCGGCGGCACGTACAGGCCGGGCTCGACGGTCAGCACCATGCCGGGTTCGAGCAGGCGCGATTCGCCGTCGACGCGATAATCGCCGACGTCGTGCACGTCCAGTCCCAGCCAGTGACCGGTCTTGGCCGGAAAGAATCGCTTGTAGCTTTCATCGGCAATCGCGGTGTCCGCGCTGGCCTTGAGCAGACCCAGTTCGCACAGTCCTTCGGTCAGCACGCGCACCGCCGCGACATGCGCCGCATTGAACGGGCGCCCCGGCCGCACCTCGTCGATCGCCGCCAGTTGCGCGGTCAGCACCACTTCGTAAAGCGCCCGCTGCTCGAGGCTGTAGCGGCCGCTGACCGGAAACGTGCGACTGATGTCGGAGGCGTAGCAGTCCCATTCGGCGCCGGCATCGATCAGCAGCAGGTCGCCATCACGCAAGCGGGCGCGATTGCTCTGGTAATGCATCACGCAGGCATTCGCGCCACCGGCGACGATCGGCACGAAGGCCGGCACCGCGCCGCGACTGCGCACGGTGCGCAGCAGCTCGGCTTCCACTTCGTACTCGTGGCGACCTGCGGTGGCCATCCGCAACGCCGCCAGGTGCGCTTCCACGGCAATCCCGGCCGAGGCGCGCATCAGGCGCAGCTCGGCCCGCGACTTGTACAGCCGCAAATCGTGCAGCAGGTGACCGAGTGCCACGAATTCCTTCGGCACCACGCCACCGCCGCGCAACTGCCGCAAGCGGCGCATCCAGCCCAGCAGTTGCGCGTCGAACTGCGGCTCGCGCCCGAAGTGGCAATAGACGCGTGCCCTGCCCTCGATCATGCCCGGCAGGATGTCGTCGATGTCCTCGATCGGAAACGCGTCGTCCATGCCGTAGGCGGCAACTGCCTGTTCGGTGCCGATGGCGTGGCCGTGCCAGCGCTCGCGCTCGGGGTCGCGTTCACGGCAGAACAGCACCACCTCGCCATGCCGCCGGCCAGGCAGCAGGGCGAGCACGGCATCGCTCTCGGGAAAGCCGGCCAGGTAGTGGAAATCCGAGTCCTGCCGGTATGGCCATGCGGCATCCGCATTGCGCATGCGCTCGGGCGCCGCGGCGACCAGCAGCACCGCATCCTCGCCAGCCATCTTCATCAACTGGCCACGCCGACGGGCGAACTCGTCCGGCGCGATGTCGGGCACCGCCGAACCGGACTCGACGGGAATCAATGCACGCTGCCGCTGGTTGCCGGATCGTGCCGATTGCATTCGGTGTACAACAGCAGGGCGCCGACCCGCACGAACTCCTGCACCTCGATCAGCGCATCCTCGTCTTCGTCTTCGTTGTCGAAGTCAAACGACGATGCCGCGATCGTGCCCAGATCGCGCAGGATCTCCTGCGCCTCCTCCGACAACGAGGCATGCGCGGCGGTACCGGCCAGACCAAAGCCGCCAAGGAAACCCCGACACCATTCGACCAGGGCATCGGTGCGCTCGGTGAGCGGACGATCGTCCTCCGGCAGCAGCGGCTCGAAGCTGAGTTCGGCGTCGGCCAGCTCGCTTTCGCATTGACGGGCCAGCCGCTGCAGCAGCGCAAGGTCGTCGGCCGAAGGCTCGGTCGCCTCGCCGTCGAGCTGCAGTGCGGCGAGCACGCTGCCGCCATGCAGCGAGGCTCCGCCAGCCAGATAGCCGCACAGCGAGCCGTGCAGTTCGCTGGCATCTGTGCCCAGTCGCAGGCGCATGATCAGCGCATCGATGTCGTCGTGGCCGATCGCCCCGGTAGCCGTCATGGCGGTGCTCCTTCGCAAGAATGACGCCCAGTTTAGTGCACCGGAGGGCAGCCTCCGAGCCCGTCGACGGGCTCGCAGATTTGCCGCGGCGTCCTGCTATAGTTTCGGTCATGAGCACGCCTGATCCCGCACAGTCCGACCCGGTTCACCAGCAGCTGGCCAGCCTGGCCCAGCAGCTCGATCGATTGCTTGAAACCGTGCGTCGGCTGAACGAGGAGAACCGCAGCCTGCGCCAGAGTCAGGAACAGCTGTCCGGCGAACGTGCCGGCCTGATGGCGCGCAACGAGCAGGCCCGCAGCCGCGTCGAGGCGATGATCCAGCGTCTGAAATCGCTTGAGAGCAACAGCTGATGAATACGCCCGCCAGTGAACCGGTCGCGCTGCGACTGATCGACCGCGAATTCCTGATCGCCTGCTCGCCGGAGGAACGCGACGGCCTGCTTGAGGCCGCCGGTTTCCTCGACCGCAAGATGCGCGAACTGCGTGCCAACGCCAAGGCGCCCAGCTTCGAGCGGCTGACCGTACTCACCGCCATCAGCGTGGCACACGAATTCCTGATCCTGCGCAAGCAGCACGAAAGCCAGGAACAACGCCTCAGCGACGGTCTCGCCACCCTGCAGCGCAAGCTCGCCGACGCTTTCGAGCACGAAGCACCGAAACGCTGAACGCACCCTCGTGACAACGACCATGCCAGTGGCGCATTCCGCCCCGAGCGCCTAAAATGATAGCCGGCGTTTTCTGCGATGTGCGCCAGCACACTCTTACATTTGCCTTGTTCCTACATACGGCCCCGGGTCGGCTTCACATCGGTTGTTGTGCATGTCCGCCGCGTGCGGAAAGCCTTTAGACCATGTAGCTCTCCCACCTGATCCATCTTGGATCAAGGTCGTTCGGTGGGCAGCGGCATCGCGGTTGACGCCACTTTCTTTCCCCGCCCCGTTCGTCGAACACGAACGGGGCGAACCCGCCGGAGCCGCGCGCCACGTGGACGTCAACGCCCAACGCCGCGATCTGCGCAAGCAACTGGCCGAACGCCGCCGCGCCCTGGCGCCGGCCGAGCGCATCGCCGCCGCGCAGGGACTGCGCCGCAGCCTGGAGCAACTGCCCGAATATTTCACCGATGCCCGCGTGGCTGGCTATTGGGCCAGTCACGGCGAACTGCCGTTGAACCTGGCGATTCCGCCACTGGCCACGCGCGGCCAGCAATTTCTGTTGCCGGTCATCGGCGCGGACCGGCAACTGCGCTTCGCGCCATGGCATGTGGGCGACGAAGTGCAGCCGAACCGCTACGGCATCCCCGAACCGATCAATCCCGGCGAACTGCTGGAACCGTTCCAGATCGATCTGGTGCTGGTACCGCTGCTCGGCTTCGACCGCCGCGGCAACCGGCTTGGCCACGGCGGCGGCTACTACGACCGCAGCTTCGCCTTCCTCAACGAGCAGGTGCGCCCAACCGAGCCGCTGCTGGTCGGCATCGCCTATGCATTCCAGGAATTGCCCGAGGTCGAGGAAGAGGACTGGGACGTGCCGCTCGACTTCATCGCCACCGAGCGCGAACTGATCGATTGCCACCCGCAGGAGCCCGCCGCGTGAACCACTGGTTGATGAAATCCGAGCCCGATGCGTTTTCGATCGACGCACTCAAGCGCAAGAAGCAGGAAGCCTGGGACGGCGTGCGCAACTACCAGGCGCGCAACTTCATGCGCGACGGCATGCGCCCCGGCGACAAGGTGTTTTTCTATCACTCCAACTGCACCGTGCCCGGTATCGTCGGCATTGCCGAGGTCGTCACGGATGCCTACCCGGACCCCAGCCAGTTCGATCCGAAGAGCAAATATTTCGATCCGGGCAGTTCGCGGGACAACCCGCGCTGGATGCTGGTCGACGTGAAGTTCGTCAAGAAGCTCAAGCGCACGATCAGCCTGGATGAGCTCAAGGGCCACGACGCGCTGGCCGAGATGCCGCTGCTGCGCAAGGGCAATCGGCTGTCGGTGATGCCGGTCGACGCTGCCCACTGGAAATACATTCTGGCGCTGGAATGAGCGCCTCCATCCTGCACGGGAATTCCGCATGAGCAATGCAAACGAGAAGCGCCAGGCCGGCGAAGCCGCGATCCGCTATGTCGAGGACGGCGCCATCGTCGGCGTGGGCACCGGTTCCACCGTGGCGTTCTTCATCGACGCGCTGGCCGATCTCAAGGATCGTATCCAGGGCGCGATCTCCAGTTCCGAGCAGTCGACCGCGCAGCTGAAGAAGCTCGGCATCCCGCTGCTTGACCTCAATGCCGCCGGCCCGCTGACCCTCTACGTCGATGGCGCGGACGAATGCGACCCGTACAAGCGGCTGATCAAGGGCGGCGGTGCGGCATTGACCCGCGAGAAGATCGTCGCGGCCGCCAGCGAAAAGTTCGTCTGCATCATCGATTCCAGCAAGCGGGTCGATCTGCTCGGCAAGTTCCCGGTGCCGATCGAAGTCATCCCGATGGCGCGCAGCCTGATCGGCCGGGAGATCGTCAAGCGCGGCGGCAACCCGGTGTGGCGCGATGGCGTGGTCACCGACAACGGCAACTGGATCATCGATGTACATGGCTGGCAGATCGTCGATCCGGTGGCGCTGGAAAGCGAGCTGAACCAGCTGCCCGGAATCGTCACCGTGGGCCTGTTCGCCCGGCGCCCGGCCGACGTGGTGCTGATCGGCGACCGCGAAATGTAGCCGGCGTTGGCTTGTGAGCAAAAAGGAACGGCCCATTCGGGCCGTTCCTTTTTGTGCGGTTGCCGGACCTACGGCGTCGGTCGCGGTTTGAGCCCGTCACGGAAACGCAGGTGCCGTGACGAGTGCCGCGCCTCGCGCAAACGCCTCCCGTGCGCCGCGAGGATGTCGCCGCGGGTGATGATGCCGACCAGCTTGTGCGGCTCATCCTTGCTCACCACCACCAATCGGCCGACACTCTCGGCCACCATGTGGTCAGCCGCCTCGCGCAGCGAATGGCTTTCGCTGACCGCGATCGGCGGCCGCGTCAGCAGTTCGCCGAGGCTCAGGGTGTAATGCCACTGCGGATCGAGCAGGCTGCGCCGGGTCAGCACGCCCCGCACGTGACCGTTCGCGTCCACCACCGGATAGCCCTGGTGCTGGGTCCGGGTGGATTCCTCGGCCAGCCAGCGGCGCACTTCGGCAAGCGTCTGGTTGCTGTCCAGGGTAACCACATCGCGCGTGCAAGCCTCGCCCACGCCCACCTGGTCGAGATAGTCGGCCACGTATTCGGACGGCACCCGCACGCCGCGACGGACAATCTTCTCGGTCATGATGGTGTTGCGCATCATCAACGCCGAAATCAGGTAGGCCGCGGTGCAGCCGCCCAGCAACGGCAGCAGTCCGGCGGGTTGGCCGGTGGTCTCGAAGGCGAACACGACGGCGGTAAGCAGTGCGCGCGAGGCACCGGCAAAGATCGCCGCCATGCCGACCAGCGCCGCAATGCGCGGATCCACCCCGAACTGCGGCGCCACCGCCACGATGCCAATGCCGACCAGCGCGCCCAACGCACCACCGATGGTGAACAGCGGTGCCAGCGTGCCGCCCGAGGTGCCGCTGCCCAGCGCGATCGACCACGAGATGAACTTCATCACGCACAGGAAGGCCAGCGCGGCCAGAGTCAGCTTGCCGTTGAGAATGTCCTCGATGTTGGTATAGCCCACGCCCAGCGTCAGCGGCGCGAAATAGCCGACCACGCCGACCACCACACCGCCGATGGCCGGCCACCACATCCAGTGGATGGGCAGTTTCTCGAACAGGTCTTCGATGCCGTAGACGATGCGGGTGGTCCAGACGCTGACCACGCCGATCAGCGCACCCAGCAGCACGTAGACCAGCAACGCCATCGCGCCGGGCGCAGCCAGCGCCGCCATCGCGAACACCGGGGTCGAGCCCTGCAGCAGGTAGCGCACTCCGGTCGCGGCCACGCAGGCCAGCGCCACCGGGATCAGCGAACGCGGACGCAGTTCGAACAACAACAGCTCCACCGCCAGCACCACCGCGGCGATCGGCGCGGAGAACACCGCCGCCATGCCGGCCGCCGCGCCGGCCGCCAACAGCACCTTGCGCTCGCTGCCGGTGACCTTCAGCACCTGGCCGACGAACGAACCCAGCGCACCGCCGGTGGCGATGATCGGCCCTTCGGCGCCGAACGGGCCGCCGGTGCCGATCGCGATCGCCGAGGAAATCGGCTTCAGGAAGGTGATTCGCGGTGGAATCTTCGACTCGTTGAGCAGCACCTGTTCCATCGCCTCGGGAATGCCATGGCCACGGATCGCGCGCGAACCCCAACGCGCCATCACGCCCACGATCAGGCCACCGATTACCGGCACCAGCACCACCCACCAGCCCAGATGAGGCACCGCGTCGGCCGGCGAAGAAAACGCCGTCGACCAGCGCCCGTAGAACGCCAGGTTCGTCACCAGGCCGATCAGGGCGGTCAGCAACTTGGCGATCAGCGCCGCCAGCGCACCCAGCACGATCGAGACTGCGGTGATGCGCAACACCCGCCGGTCGACCAGGGTGGAGCGACGCGGCATCCGCGCCGCATCCAGGCTCATGCCCATGGTCGGCGCCAGTGGCAAGGCATCGGTACTGCCTTCGGTACGCACGGCCGGTCGGCCCGGGTCGTTTTCGCTTGCCATGCTCATCAAACTGTCCGCGAGGCCAAAGGCGGAAATTTTACGCTGCCATCACCAAAAGCCGAAGGGTGCACGGGCATCCATGGCCGCGAGAGATTCCGCGCCAACGCCGCCGCAGCCACGAAAAAGCCCGCCAGCGCGGGCTTTTTCCTCCGAACCGCCACGCATCGCTGCGCGCGTCGGCTTTTGTATTGGCAGCCCCGGAAGGATTCGAACCTCCGATGCCTGAGTCAGAGTCAGGTGCCTTACCGCTTGGCGACGGGGCTGTGGAACTGGGCTTAGCGCTTGGAGAACTGGGTAGCGCGACGTGCCTTGTGCAGACCGACCTTCTTGCGCTCGACCTCGCGGGCATCACGCGTCACGAAACCGGCCTTGCGCAGCGGCGACTTCAGGCTTTCGTCGTATTCGACCAGCGCGCGGGCGATGCCCAGGCGGATCGCGCCGGCCTGACCGGTGATGCCGCCACCGGCAACCGTCACCATGATGTCGAACTTGTCGGTGTTATCGGTCAGCTCAAGCGGCTGGCGCACGATCATGCAGGAGGTCTCGCGGCCGAAAAAGGCCTCGAGCGACTTGCCATTGACCACGATCTCGCCCTTGCCCTTGCGCAGGAACACGCGAGCGGCGGAGGTCTTGCGGCGGCCGGTGCCGTAATTCTGCTGGATGGTCATGGTCATTTCCTTAAATCTCCAGCGCCTGCGGCTGCTGTGCGGTATGCGGATGCTCGGCACCGCCGTAGACCTTGAGCTTGCGATACATCTCGCGGCCCAGCGGGTTCTTCGGCAACATGCCCTTGACGGCGATCTCGATCACGCGCTCCGGGTAGGTCGCCAGCAAGTCCTTCAGACTGGTGGTCTTCAGGTTGCCGATGTAACCGGTGAAGCGGTGGTACTTCTTGTCGTCCAGCTTGGCACCGGTGACATGCACCTTCTGCGCATTGATCACCACGATATAATCGCCGGTGTCGCAATGCGGGGTGTATTCCGGCTTGTGCTTGCCGCGCAGACGACGGGCGATTTCAGTCGACAGGCGACCGAGCGTCTTGTTCGTGGCATCAACCACGAACCAGTCGCGCTTGACGTTGTCTGCATTGGCGCTAAACGTTTTCATTTCAGAATACCTGTTTGCCGCCGTGAGGCGGTACGCGTAATCGGTGGACCAAAGGCGCGAGATGATAGCGGAGCCTTCATCCGTGGCGCAAGCCCATCGACCGGCGGGCTGTGAGCTGGCAATGATAGCATGACCACCGGTCCGCTTGAAAAGACCCCCAGGGTTTCCGGGCGCAACCCGCATGGCCGCTGGGGTCGCTGGCGCCTTGCGGCAGGCGTTGATCCCCGGAGTTGCCCTGGCCAAAGCAGCACCCACTGGCCTGCTGGCCGATCCTTTAGCTGGAGAACAACGCATGAGCGTACGCACCCTGAGCCGCCTCGACCGCCTGCTGGCCGGCTGTGAGCGTGCACTGGAAGCGGTCGGCGGTGCGCCGCTGGCGCAACGCCGCTCTCCTTCCAGCGGCGTCACCGAAGCTGCATTCGATGATGCCGAGCGCCGCCACGCGGCCGGACTGATGCGGATCAATCACACCGGGGAAGTCTGCGCCCAGGCGCTCTACCTCGGCCAGGCGGCGCTGGCGCGCGACGCGGACAACCGCCAGCACCTGCTGCACGCCGCCGCCGAGGAAACCGATCACCTGGCCTGGTGCGCCGAACGCCTGCAGCAACTGGACAGCCGCCCCAGCCTGCTCAACCCGTTGTGGTATGCCGGCAGCTACGTCATCGGCGCGGCGGCCGCGCTGGCCGGCGATCCGCTCAGCCTGGGTTTCGTGGTCGAGACCGAACGCCAGGTCGAAGCTCACCTGGCCGATCACCTGCAGCAACTGCCAGCGCAGGATGAGCGCTCGCGTGCAGTGCTGAGCCAGATGCAGGCCGACGAAATCCGTCATGCACAGGCGGCGCAGCAACGCGGCGGCATCGAGCTGCCGTTCCCGCTGCCGCAGCTGATGCACCTCAGCTCGAAGGTGATGAAAACGGTGGCCTACCGCGTGTAGGAGCGCAGCCTGTGCTGCGATGCTCTTGCGCACAAGCTGCGCTCCTGCAAAAAACCCGCCTTTCGGCGGGTTTTTCGTCACATCAGGTTGCGGCCGTGAAACAGTTCCTCGATCTCGCGCCGCAGCAGCGATTCGATGCGCTGACGCTCCTTGAACGACAGATCATCGGCATGCGCCTCGAACAGATAGGTGTCGAGGTCGAAGTCCTTGATGTGCATCTTCGTGTGGAACATGTTTTCCTGGTACACGTTGACGTCGAACATCTCGTACTTCTGACGGATGTGCCGCGCCAGGTAGTCCTGCACCGAGTTGATCTTGTGGTCGATGAAGTGCTTCTTGCCCTTGATGTCGCGGGTGAAACCGCGCACGCGGTAGTCGGCGATCACGATGTCCGACTCGAAGCTGTCGATCAGGTAGTTCAACGCCTTCAGCGGCGAGATCACGCCGCAGGTGGCGACGTCGATATCGGCGCGGAAGGTGGCGATGCCGTTGTGCGGATGCGTTTCCGGATAGGTATGGACGGTGATGTGGCTCTTGTCCATGTGGGCGACCACGGCACCGGAAATGGTGTCGCGACCCAGTTTCTCGACCACCGGCTCCTCGGAGATCAGGATCGTCACCGAGGCACCCTGCGGGTCGTAGTCCTGGCGGGCCACGTTGAGGATGTTGGCGCCGATGATCTCGGCCACGTCAGTGAGGATCTGGGTCAGCCGGTCGGCGTCGTACTGCTCATCGATGTATTCGATGTAGCGGCGACGCTGGTCTTCCGACACTGCATAGCAGATGTCGTAGATGTTGAAACTCAGCGCCTTGGTCAGGTTGTTGAAGCCCTGCAGGCGAAGACGGGGGAGTGGTTTGACCACGGGCGGCGCTCCATGACCGGTATCGGCCAACATCAGAGGCGGGTTAGCGACAAGGGTCCCCGCGGTATGGTTTGGAGTGCAGGCAACGTCCCTGCACGACCCTTGGGAACGGCAGCAACGGGCTGGTCGTTGCCGAAAGACCGCGAAGTATGGGGCAAAAGCCGGAAAATTTGAACCGGCACTCGACAAGCGGGTTTGCCATAATGGCCGGGTCTGCGATGATGTCTTCACGGAAGTGCATGACATGTGTCCATGATGCCGCCGTAACAAGAATCAGCAGTAGGGGATCCCCGTGGCGCAACTCAAGTACCAGCTGCAACAAGCCTTTGAACGCTCGCAGGCCCCCCTGGGCTTTGCACCCGATCCCGCCGCGATGGAGCGCTTCCTCGGCCTGTGCCACCGCCGGCGCTATCCGGGCAAGACCGCGATCATCCGTCCGGGCGACCCAGCCAACACCTTGTACTACGTGGTGGATGGTTCGCTGGCGGTATGCACCGAGGACGAGCAGGGGCGCGAACTGATTCTTGCCTACATCAGCCGCGGCCAGTTCATCGGCGAAATGGGACTGTTCGTCGAGCAGGCCCAGCGCGAGTCGATGGTGCGCACGCGCACCGCCTGCGAGATGGCCGAGATCAGCTACGAGCGACTGTTCCAGCTGATGGAAGGCCCGCTGCGCGAGGAATGCCCGAAGATCCTGTTCGCCATCGGCGCCCAGCTCACCAACCGTCTGCTGCGCACCTCGCGCCAGGTCAGCCGGATGGCCTTCATGGACGTCACCAATCGTATTTCGCGCACCCTGCTCGACCTGTGCCAGGAGCCGGATTCGATGACTCATCCGGACGGCACCCAGATCCGCATCTCGCGTCAGGAAGTCAGCCGCATCGTCGGCTGTTCGCGCGAGATGGTCGGCCGCGTGCTGAAGCAGCTGGAAGAGCAGCGCATGATCGACGTGTCGGGCAAGACCATCGTGGTGCGCGGCACACGCTGAGCGTTCGCGAAGTTCGACGGGGCGCCACCTGAACCGGCTTTCATGAAGACTGGTCGCAGATGGCGTTCCGCCGTCGGTGGCGAGACAGCCCTTGGCTATGGTCGCGGTCGGCGCCCCGCTCGTGTAATCAGCCGGGGCCAGCTGACGCAGTCGCGGCTGCCGTGGCGCGGGCACGGTCCACCGGCGCTCTTGTCCAACCTTCGGGCCTGTCAAAAGGCCGGCGGCACTGTTCGTCTAGAACCACTCCACGCGGGTGACCGTGCGCCCCAGGGCCTTCTCGACTTTCTTGCACAACGTCGGCGTGCCGTTGACCAGCACTGCCTCGACGGCCTGTTTCAGCATCGCCACGTCATGCATCGAATCGCCGTACGCCAGCTGCCACTCGGCGACCCCGTGCTCGGCCAGCGCCGTCACCTTGCGCCGGCCGACGTTGTGCCGCAGCGGACGCATGCCGAGCCAGCCGGGGCGCAGCTGCGAGGCCACCACTTCAAGCCTGGTCAGACCCAACTGCTCGAGAATGCCGCTCACCAGCGCATGCTCGCAGCCGGTCACCACGATCACCCGATCGCCCTGTGCCTGATGCCGGCGCAACGCCTGCAGACCGTCGCGACAGAACAGCTTCGGTCGACGCACCAGATGGGCGGCGAAGCTGTTGGCGATGGTCTGATAGCGCTGTTCGCGCAGGCCGAGCAAGGCAATGCGCACCAGCGTGCGCACCGGCCAGCGACGCGAGAAAGGCAGTTGCAACAGCAGCAGCGGCAACGCCAGCACGGCAAGACCCTTGCGCCACCACGAAGCGGCATAGCGGTGGCGCATGAACAGATGGAACGCGTCGCCGTGGATCAGCACGCCGTCGAAATCGAACAGCACCACGCGCAAGGCAGTCGCCTGCTCAACGGCAGGCAACAGGCTTTCCGGTTCCGGCATGGCAGTCACGGTATGGCGAACAATCGCCGCAGCTCGCTGCCTGGATCCTCGGCGCGCATGAAGGCCTCGCCGACCAGGAACGCCTGAATGCCGCCCTCGCGCAGCCGCGCCACATCTTCCGGTGTGTGGATGCCGGACTCGGCCACCAGGATGCGGTCGTATTCCATCAATTCCTGCAGCGCCAGCGAGGTTTCCAGCGAGGTCTCGAAACTGCGCAGGTTGCGGTTGTTGACGCCGATCAGCGGCACCGGCAAGGCCAGCGCGCGCTCCAGTTCTTCCTCATCGTGCACTTCGCACAGCACGTCCATGTCCAGCTCGGCCGCCAGCAACGACAGCTGCAGCAACGCATCATCGTCCAGTGCCGAGACGATCAGCAGGACGCAGTCCGCACCGATCGCCCGCGCCTCGTACACCTGGTACGGGTCGATGATGAAATCCTTGCGCAGCACCGGCAGTGAACAGGCCTCGCGCGCCTGCTGCAGGAACGCCTCGCTGCCCTGGAAGAAGTCGCTGTCGGTCAGCACCGACAGACAGGCGGCACCGGCGGCCGCGTAACTCGCCGCGATCGCGGCCGGGTCGAAGTCACTGCGGATCAGGCCCTTGCTCGGGCTGGCCTTCTTCACCTCGGCAATCACCGCGGGCTGACCCGCGGCGATCTTCGCCTCGATCGCCGCGCTGAACCCGCGCGTGGGCGGAAGCTCGGCAATGCGTTCGACCAGTTCGGCCTCCGACACGCGCGCCCGGCGCTCGGCCACTTCTTCCGCCTTGCGGACCAGAATGCGATTGAGGATGTCAGTCATGGCATCTCACTGTTGAATGAAAGCGCAAAAGCTGCGCCAGGAAAGCGATGATGACGCCATCGAAGCTCAACTATCCGCAGGCGCCAGACCGGCAAGTCGCCGGGTGGCCGCCACGAAGGCCTGCATTTTCGCATGCGCAGCGCCGCTGGCAATCGTCGCACGCGCCAGCTCGATGCCGTCGGCAATGGATGCCACCACGTCGGCCGCGTACAGCGCCGCGCCCGCATTCAGGCAGACGATGTCGTGCGGCACACCGGGCTCGCCCTGCAGCGCGCCCAGCAACATCGCCTTCGATTCCGCCGCGTTGTCCACCCGCAGATTGCGACTGGACGCCATGGCCAGGCCGAAATCCTCCGGCTCCACCTCGTACTCGCGCACCACGCCATCGCGCAATTCACCGACCAGGGTCGCCGCACCCAGGGAAATTTCGTCCATGCCGTCGCGGCCCCAGACCACCAGCGCATGCCGCGCTCCGAGCTGCTGCAGCACGCGCACCTGGATGCCGACCAGGTCGGGATGGAACACGCCCATCAGGATGTTCGGCGCGCCGGCCGGATTGGTCAGCGGGCCCAGAATGTTGAACAGCGTGCGCACGCCCATCTCCTTGCGCACCGGTGCCACCACCTTCATCGCCGGATGATGGTTCGGCGCGAACATGAAGCCGATGTCGGTCTCGGCCATGCACGCGGCAACCTGCGCCGGCGCCAGCTCGATCGACGCACCCAATGCTTCCAGCACGTCGGCGCTGCCGGATTTCGACGATACGCTGCGCCCGCCGTGCTTGGCCACGCGCGCGCCGGCGGCCGCCGCCACGAACATCGAGGCGGTGGAGATGTTGAAGCTCGAGGCGCCGTCGCCGCCGGTGCCGACGATGTCGATGAAGTGATCGTGCGCCGGTGCGTCGACCTTGGCCGACAGCTCGCGCATGACCCGCGCCGCGCCAGTGATCTCGCCCACGGTTTCCTTTTTCACGCGCAGGCCGGTGATGATCGCGGCGGTCATCAACGGGCTCACTTCGCCATGCATGATCTGGCGCATCAGCGCGATCATCTCGTCGTGGAAGATTTCGCGATGCTCGATGGTGCGCTGCAAGGCTTCCTGCGGCGTGATGGTGGTCGCGCGGGCGTGAGCGTTCATGCCGCTGCCCGCAGCGGCTGTCCGAGGAAATTGCGCAGCAGATCATGACCGTGCTGGGTCAGGATCGACTCGGGGTGGAACTGCACGCCTTCGACCGCCAGGGTCTTGTGGCGCAGGCCCATGATCTCGTCGATGCTGCCGTCGGCGTTCTGCGTCCATGCGGTGACTTCCAGGCAATCCGGCAGCGACGCCTGCTCCACCACCAGCGAGTGGTAGCGCGTGGCCTCGAAGGGATTGGGCAGGCCGGCAAACACGCCCTGGCCGCGATGGATCACCGGCGAGGTCTTGCCGTGCATGATCTGCCGCGCGCGCACCACCTTGCCGCCAAACACCTGGCCGATCGCCTGGTGCCCCAGGCACACGCCGAATACCGGGATCTCGCCCGCCAGCTCGCGCAGCACGTCCAGCGACACGCCCGAATCGTCCGGCGTGCCCGGTCCTGGCGAAATCATGATGTGCGATGGCCTGAGCGCGCGAATGCCGGCGACATCCAGCGCGTCGTTGCGCACCACCTTGACCGTCTGCCCCAACTCACCGAGGTACTGCACGAGGTTGTAGGTGAAGCTGTCGTAGTTGTCGATCATCAGCAGCATATGGAACCCACTCAATGGACGTGTAGGTCACCTGGCGGTGACGCACAGCTATGTTACCTGCTCGGCCACGGATCGATGCCGGCAGGTGGTTCGGTCGGGCGACGATCGCAAGCGCATTGAGGACTCTCCGGGCCTGTGATTGGATGACCCTGGACGGGATGACCCGGTCAACCGGGCCGGCGTGCATGTGCCCGGCCGGCACGCAGTGGCGACGCTTGCTGCCGCACTGGCTTGATGACGTGGCCCAATCCCGCCCGTCAGGCTGTTCGGACCTTGCTGCGCGATTTGGCCGTGGCCGCCGACGGCTTGCACGAAGTGTTCTCGACCTTGCAGCTGCCATCGGTCTGACTGCAGCAATGGTCCGTGAGATAACCGATCAGGTCGTTCATCGCCTCGATCACCGGGGCGTAGTAGATGAAGCGCCCACTCTGCTCGCTGGTCACCAGACCCGCGTGCGACAGCTCCTTCAGGTGAAACGAAAGCGTGGCATTGGGCAAGCCCAGTTTTTCGGCGATCGCACTGGCGGCAAGTCCGCCCGGGGCGTGCTCGATCAGCAGTCGATAAACCGCCAACCGCGACTCCTGGGCGAGTGCCGAAAGGATCGTGAGGGCTTGTCTGGTCTGCATGATGCGGATGGCCGGCTCGGAACGGTGTGTGGTGATCTTCGTGGTCAGTGTAATGCTTGCGCTCATTGCCCGATGAACCCGCCGGGCCGTGACTGGGTGCCTTTCCGATCGCCTTGGCCAGCATGCCGCGCCGGGTTGCCGGTGCATCCGGACAACACCTTGCAACAACCTTGCATGACAAGGCTCCGATCAAGTCTGCGGCGATTCGTACCAGCGCTTGCTGCCGTTGACGATCCGGACCACCGACAGCATCACCGGTACTTCGATCAACACGCCGACCACGGTGGCCAGCGCCGCGCCGGAGTGCACCCCGAACAGGCCGACCGCGGTGGCGACGGCCAGCTCGAAGAAGTTGCTTGCACCGATCAGCGCCGAGGGGCCGGCTATGCAATGGGCTACACCGAACCGACGGTTGAGCAGGTAGGCCAGGCCGGCATTGAAATACACCTGGATCAGGATCGGCACGGCCAGCAGCGCAATCACCGCCGGCTGGGCGAGGATCTGCCGGCCCTGGAAACCGAACAGCAACACGAGGGTGGCCAGCAGCGCGAACAGGGAGGCCGGGCCCAGGCCTTGCAGCAGTTTCTGCAACCGCGCTTCTCCACCCCGGGAAAGTACCCAGCGCCGAAGCGCCACGCTGATCGCCACCGGCACCACGATGTAGAGCAGCACCGACAACAGCAGCGTGTTCCACGGCACCGTGATCGAGGAAATGCCCAGCAGCAGCGCCACGATGGGCGCGAACGCGACCACCATGATGGCGTCGTTCAAGGCGACCTGGCTCAGCGTGAAATTCGGCTCGCCGTTGCACAGGTTGCTCCATACGAAGACCATCGCCGTGCACGGTGCGGCAGCCAGCAGGATCAGGCCGGCGATGTAGGAGTCGAGCTGCTCGGCCGGAAGGTAGCCGGCGAAGACATGGCGGATGAAGATCCAGCCCAGCAGTGCCATCGAGAACGGCTTCACCGCCCAGTTGATGAACAACGTGACGCCGATTCCCTTCCATTGCCGACGCACGCCACCCAGTGCGCCGAAATCTATCTTCAGCAGCATCGGGATGATCATCAGCCAGATCAGCACCGCCACCGGCAGGTTGACCTGGGCGACCTGCATGCCGCCCAGGGCTTCGAAGCTGCCCGGCAGCCCGTGCCCCAGGATCGTGCCCGCCACGATGCACAGCACCACCCAGAACGTGAGGTAACGCTCGAAGAAGCCGATGCGCTTGCCATCGGCAAGATCCGCATCGGCGGCGGCAGGCAGCTGGCTCATGCGCGTTGCTCCCCAGCACCGGTGCTGCTGCCGATGTGATCCAGCGCCTGCTTCAGGTCGTCCCGGCTCATCGTTTCCACCGGCAGCTGCACCAGCGCGGTGACCCGGCGCAGCACCAGGGCATGGGCCCGCCGGAACGCCGCGACCGCGGCCGCGGCGTCCCGGGCCGCGGCCGGATCGGGCTGCCCCCAGTGGCTCTTCACGAAGTCGCCGAACAGCACCGGGCAGGCTTCGTTTGCCGCGTTGTCACACACCGTGATCACGATATCCAGCGGCGGCGCACCTGCTTCGGTGAAGCGATCCCACGACTTGCTGGCCAGACCGTCGACGGAAATGCCGGCGGACTGGAGTTGTTCGAGCGCATGGGGATTGACGCGACCGGTCGGCTGGCTGCCGGCACTGAACGCCTCGAAGCGGCCCTCGCCCAGATGGTTGAGGGTCGCTTCGGACAGGATGCTGCGGGCGGAATTGCCTGTGCAGATGAACAGAACGCGGCACGGATGCATGACAGTCCCGGATTGGATTCCATATTTCCATAATGATAGAATTATTTCGTCAACGCAACGGGAAACGTCTTCCATGACGATGCAGGATCTGCCGCACATTGCCGCCGATGTGCTGGAAACGCCGAGCCTGGCCAGACTGGCGTTGCCGACGGGCGCCGGCCACCCGCCGCGCATCCTGATCCTGTATGGGTCGCTGCGCCCGCAGTCGTTCAGCCGCAAGCTGGCGCTGGAAGCCGGGCGCATCCTGCGGCACTTCGGTGCCGAGACGCGGGTGTTCGATCCGCACGAATTGCCGATGCTGGACAGCGTGCCGGCCTCCCACCCCAAGGTGCAGGAACTGCGCGCGCTGTCGCTGTGGTCCGAAGGCCAGGTCTGGGTCAGCCCCGAGCGGCACGGTGCGGTAACCGGCGTGTTCAAGAACCAGATCGACTGGCTGCCGCTGGAAGACGGCAGCGTGCGCCCGACGCAGGGACGCACCCTCGCCGTGATGCAGGTCAGTGGCGGATCGCAATCCTTCAACGTCGTCAACGCGCTGCGCGTGCTGGGCCGCTGGATGCGCATGGTGGTGATCCCGAACCAGTCATCGGTCGCCAAGGCGTGGCAGGAATTCGACGACGCCGGCCGGATGAAGCCGTCGCCGTTCTACGACCGCGTCGTGGACGTGATGGAAGAGCTGTTCAAGTTCACCCTGATGGTGCGCGATCGCAGCGATTACCTGGTCGATCGCTACAGTGAGCGCAAGGGCGCAGCCCAGGCGCACGCCTTGTCGATCGCCGCCGGCGTGGCCGATAAAGCTGCGCCGGCCCCGGTCGGGCGTTGACTGCCATCATGCATGGCTTGCGCTGATGGCAAGCCTTTGGCGCACGCCGGCAGCGGCGGATCGAGTTGCCGCTGGTACCCGGTGCGCCGGAGACGGTCACGCAGCCGGCCGCGGAGCCAGCAGCGCCGCCGACAAGCCTGCATCCACCAGCGGCGCCGGCAGCGGCCGGCCCAGCGCGAGATTCGCGCACACCTCGCCCATCGCGGCGCTGGTCTGAATGCCGTAGCCGCCCTGCGCGGCGACCCAGAAGAAACCCGGCGCAGCGGCGGCGAAGCCGCCGACCAGGTCGCCGTCGGCGACGAACGAGCGCAGGCCGGCCCACGTGCGGCGAGGCCGGCGGATGGTCATCGTGGTGGCCTCCTCGATGCGATGGATGCCCAGCGCGATGTCGTATTCCTCCGGCTGCACGTCGTGTGGCTCCACCGGATCGGCGTTGGCGCAGGAGCCGAGCAGCAAGCCGGCGTCGGGCTTGAAGTAGAAGCTCTCGTCGAAGGCATTGATGAAGGGCCAATGCGCGGTGTCGAGCTGTTCCGGCGGATCGAACACGAAGGCGGAGCGCCGCTTCGGCGTGATGCCGATCGGTGCCACGCCAGCCAGCGCAGCCACCTGGTCGACCCATGCGCCAGCGGCATTGAGCAGCAACGGCGCACGGAACATCAGCTCGCCGTCGTCCACCTGCCAGCCGGCGGCACCATGACTGATCGCGCGGATGGTGACATTGAGACGCAGCTGGCCGCCGCGTGCGCGCAATCCGCGCAGGAAGCCCTGGTGCAATTCGTTGACATCGATATCCGCGGCACCGGGCTCGTGCAGGCCGATCTGTGCGAACTCGGGTTTCAGCACCGGCACGGTTGCCTGCAGGCGCGCGGCATCGTGCAGTTCGATGTCGCGGCTGAATGGCAGGATCGCCTCGTACAGCGCGCGCACCTCGTCGGCCTGCGCCGCGCTGCCGATCAGTGTGGCACCGCGTGGCGCGAGGATCGGCTGCGCTGCGAAACCTGCCGGCGGCGCCGCCAGGAACGAACGCGTCGCACGGGTCAGCGCACGCACCTGCGGCGAACCATAGGTTTCACTGAACAGCGCCGCCGACCGCCCGGTCGAATGCACGCCGGCATGGGACTCGCGCTCCAGCACCAGCACCCGCGCATGTGGCGCGAGGAAATAGGCAACCGATGCGCCGGCCATGCCGGCACCGATCACGATGGCATCGTATTCATTCATGCGGCCGGCTCGACGGTGTCTCGCTGCGATTGCCGGTTCACCACGCTGGTGGCGGTGAGATCGGCGGTGACGTTGCCCAGCGTGGCCAGGGCATCGGGGATGGTGTCCACCGCCAGCATCAGGCCGAGCGGGCTCAGCGGCAGGCCCATCGCCTGCGCCACGGGCAGGTTGGTGGCGACGAAGGTGACCTGGCCGGGCAGGCCCACCGAACCCAGGCTGACCACCACCGCCAGCAGCGCACCGGCCAGCAACTGGGCGGTGGACAGGTCGATGCCGTAAGCCCAGGCGATGAACGCCGCCGAGGTGACGTATTGCACCGGACTGGTCAAGCGGAACAGGCTCACCGCCATCGGCAGCACCAGCGCGGCAACCTGTTTCGGATAGCCCAATCGGCGATCGGCGCTTTCCAGCATCGCCGGCAGCGAGGCCAGCGACGACTGCGTGCTGATCGCCACCACCTGTGCCGGCACCAGCGCCGGCACGAAGCGGCGCAACCGTTCGCCACCGAAGAACAGCGCCAGCGGCAGCATCATCACGGTGACCGACAGGTACAGCAGGCACTCCACCAGTACGTAGACGCCGAGCGCACTGAGCATGCCCAGCCCCGACCGCGCGCACACCGAAAGAATCAGCGCGAACACGCCCAGCGGTGCCACCCACAGCACCCAGCGCACGATCACGATCATCGCGTCGGCGATGGCCTGGAAGAACTCCACCAGCATCGCGCGACGTGGCGGCACGATCCGGGTCAGCGCGAAACCGAGGAACAACGCGAACACCACCAGCGGCAGCATGGCGCTCTGCGCCGCCGCGTTGATCGCATTGCTGGGCACGATGGCGACCAGGGTATCCAGCCAGTTCACCGCACTGGCCTGCGCCAGCGCCGGCACGCTGGCATGGTCGAGCGCGGCGACCAGCGCCGGATTGTGCGGGAACAGCGCGAACACCAGCGGCGCGGCCAGCGCGGCAAACAGCGCGCCACCGGTGAGGATCAGCATGAACACCACGATCGCGCGCCGCGCGATGCGGCCGGAGGCGGCGGCGTCGGTGGCGGTGTTGACGCCCACCACCACCAGCGCCAGCACCAGCGGCACCACGGTCATCTGCAGCGCGTTCAGCCACAACTTGCCGACCGGCTGCACCACGTTCGCCACCTGCAACGCAAGGTTTTCATTCCAGCCGGCCAGCAACAGACCGATCAGCGCGCCGGCCGCCAGTCCGCTCAACACCCGCGAGGTTGCACTCATCGTGCGCCGTCCGTTGCGGCGATGGCCGGCAATTGCCATGGCATGCGCAGCCGTTCGTACTCGGCCTGCGGCAGCAACACGAACACCGGATGATCCTGCGGCTTCAACCACGCCAGCAAGGATTGCATCACCGGCGGCGTCATCGCGGTGCAACCGGCGGTGGCGTCGGCGGGCGACTTCCACAGATGGGCGAAGATGCAGCTGCCGCCGTTGGGCGCCGCTTGCGGGTTGTTCTCGATCACGAAGCCGAGCCGGTAGCGCTGGTCGCCGTTGGCGTGCAGGTCGCGGCGCATCGGCTCGGTGGAACCCTTCACCGCGTCGGCACCGACCACCTTCGCATCGACGATGCGGTTGTACTGCGCCGAGCCGCTGACATCCATGCAGTAATCGGTGGCGCTCAGCGCGCGATACGGCAAGGCGGTGGCGGCATGCGCGGCGTAGCCAAATGCCTCGCCGATGCGGAACACGCCGGCGGGACTGCGATTGTCGCCTTCGCGCTTGAACGGCCCGCCATGCTGCGGCGGATTCAGGCCCAGCCCCCAGCCCGCGCCGTTCTTGCCGATGGTCACCGGCGCCGCGGCGCGGACTTCGCGCCAGCCGTCGCCGTTGCGCTCGAACGTGCGCAGCATGCCGTGGTCGGCGTTCCAGCTGGCGGTGGTCACGAGCACGAGTTGGCGCGCATCGTGCCACGGCGTGTCCATCGCGCCGGCATGGGCGAGCCCGGTGCATGCGGTGGCAAACATCATGACGGCAAGGATTCGGCGACGGGCAGTCATCGGCTTTTCATCCGGCGGGTGAAGGGTGCGCAGTCAAGCGTCACGGGTCAGGGTTCCAGCATCAGCTGGATCCGGTCGAGGTTGGCCAGCAGCTGCGCGTGGCGGTCGTCGTGACCTTCGCACAATTGCACGAACACGCCATCGAGCAAGTGCTGCAGCGACGACTGGTACAGCAGCGGCTGGATGTACGGCAGCTCGTCGTGCGCCGACACCACCAGCGCCAGATCCGCCAGCGTGCGCAGCGGGTTCGCGGTATGCCGCGTCACCGTGATCACCTGGCCGCGGCGCTCGCGGAAGTAGCGGCTGATCTTGCACAGCGCGGGGTGGTTGCCGTGCTCGGAGAACACCAGCAACACGTCGCCGGCGCTGGCAGCGGAGACATTCGCGGTCATCCGCGCGGTGTCGAAATTGTGCACGGTGAGGATGCCCAGCAGCGACAGCTTCAGGGCGAAGCCGCGGGCGTAGATGTCGTCCTCGCCCAGGCCGATGATGAACACCTTGCCGGCGCGGCCGGCCTGGGAGATCGCATCGGCCACCGCCTGCAGGGTTTCCGGTGCATTGATCAGCCGGGTCGCCTCCTCGGCTTCCGACTTGCGCCGCCACAGGTGACCCGCCGACGAGGTGCTCTCGCCGTCCGCCGCCGTGCTCAGCTCGGGTGTCTCGCCATGGTCGGCGCGGGCGATCGCCTCGCCTACCGAATACTTGAGATCCGGATAGCCCTTGAAACCCAGCTTCTGGGTGAACTTCACCACGCTGGACTGGCTGATGCCCAGCGCATTGGCCAGCTGTTGCGAGGAGTAGTCGCGCAGCAACTGCGCGTTCTCCAGCACGAAGTCGGCGATGCGCCGCTCCACCGCCGACATCTGGTCGCGCTCCGAACGGATTTTGACCAGTGGTGACATCAGCCTTCGATCCTCTCCAGACCGCGGATCTCGCGGATGCCGAGGCCGGGCGCATCCGTCACCGAGATTTCCGATTCGTTGAAGATTACCCCACCGTCGACCGGGTTGAACTGGCACAGCGAGGGGCCGTCCAGATCGATCTTGGTGATCACGTTCGACTTGGCCACCGCCACGTGCACCGCCGCGGCCACGCTGATGCTGGTTTCCAGCATGCAGCCGATCATGCACTCGATGCCGTGCATGCCGGCGATGTCGGCGATCTTGATCGCGTTGGAGATGCCGCCGGTCTTCATCAGCTTGATGTTGATGATGTCGGCGGCGCGCATGCGGATCAGCTCGATCACTTCCATCGGGCCGAACACGCTCTCGTCGGCCATCACCGGCGTGTGCACGCGCTCGGTGACGTAACGCATGCCGGCCAGGTCGCGCGCCTTCACCGGCTGCTCGATCAGTTCCAGCTTGATGCCGGCGTCTTCCAGCGTCTGCAGCGCATACACCGCCTGTTTCGCGGTCCAGCCCTGGTTGGCGTCCAGCCGCAGCAGCGCGCGACCCTCCACCGCCGCGTAGATCGCCTTGACCCGCTCGATGTCGACGCCGATGTCCTTGCCGACCTTGATCTTCAGCGACTCGAAACCGCGCTCCACCGCCGACACCGAGTCGGCCACCATCTTGTCGATGTAGTCGACGCTGATGGTGATGTCGGTGGTGATCACCGGATCGCCGCCACCCAGCAACTTGTACAGCGGCGCGTTGTAGAGCTGGCCCCACAGGTCGTAGACCGCGATCTCCACCGCCGCCTTGGCGCTGGTGTTCTTCTCCATCGACGCCTGGATCAGCTGGGTGACCTGGTTGAGGTCGGCGATGTCCTGGCCGATCAGTCGCGGCGAGATGTAATGGCGGATCGCGTCGATGATCGAGCCATGCGTGTCGCCGGTGATCACCGCGGTGGCCGGCGCCTCGCCGTAACCGATGTGGCCCGAGTCGGTGTGCACCATCACCACGATGTCCTCCACCGTGTTGACCGTGCGCAGCGCGGTCTTGAACGGGGTCTTCAGTGGTACCCGCAACATGCCGAACTGGATGTCGGTGATCTTCATGGACAAGCCTTCATGGAATCGATATTCCTGTTCTTCTGATTTCAGACCAGCTCAATGGCGCATGCGCACGATGCTGGTCATGCGGTCGACGAAGGTCTGCCGGTCGTTGAACAGCATCGGCAGCAGCGGTGTCACCGACACCGCGTTGAGCTTGACGTGCGCCTTGCTGCCGTCGGCCTTGCGATAGCTCATGCCGCCAACGTCGTGGATCACCCAGGGCTGGCCCCGGTACTGGCCGATCACCATCATCACGTGGCCCGGGATATAGACCAGGTCGCCCACCTGCAGCGCGTGCGCCGCCTTGATCCGCTCTTCGCGGCTGTCCTTGCTGGTGAAGGCGCGATGCTCCAGCGCGGGACTGATCGCCTGCTTGCTGGTATTGCGCGGCATCTGCACGCCCATGCTGCGATACACGTCGGAGACGAAGCCACTGCAATCGCGCCCGTCGTAGGCGTGGCCCCAGCCGTAGCGCTCGCCGAGGAACTTGAACGCCTGGCGAATGAGGTTGGCGGGGGTCAGCGGCAGGTAGTCGGCCGCGGTGTCGGTGTTCCTCTGCAGCAGGGCGGGACGGAACGCGAGCGAGCCATCGCCGTTGCGCACGGGAAGCTCGAGCACGTGGGTGGCGTACGGCGTCTGCCCGTTGACCGGCTGATCGGGCGGCAGGTCGGTGACCAGCGGCAGGCGGGTGCCCATGTCCAGCTGCAACTGCGAAACGGCCGGCACCTCGCGGGTGAACACGGTGTGCACGCTGTCGCCGGTGACGATCCGGTACGGCGTCCGCTCGGCATAGGCGAACACTTCGGCGGCGCTGCCCTCGGCCACGTTGTCCTTTTCGGTCCAGGCCGCATAGCGCGGGCTGACCACGAACAGCCACTTGCCATCGGCGCTGGCATGGGCGATCACCACCGGCGTGCCGGGGAATTCGGCAGTCTCCTGGAAGCGGTCGATGTCGGTATCGCCCTTCTCGCTGAACACGCGCAGCGTGGTGGGGAACGTACGCAGCGCGGCGCGCTGCACGATCAGGCCGTAGCGGGTCTGCTGCTGCGCGGGAATGCTTTCCAGCGCGCGATTGGCGACGATCGCATCCAGCGTGGCCTTGGTCACCGGCTGGCCATCGACATCGAACAGCGGCCGATCCGGTCGCGCGGACAGATCGGTGATCCAGCCGGCGACGCGGGCGCGTTCCAGCGTGGCCGGCAGCGCATGCAGGTCGTGCATCGAGGGATCGACATGCAGCAATTTCGCGTTCTGCGCCGCGATCGCCGCACCATCGAGGATCACCAGATCCGGCTGCGGCTGCAGGCCGATCCAGAAGGCCGGGGTCAGTTGCGCATCGCCCACGCCGAGCACGCCCGAGGGCGGAATGGCCAGCGCAGCGTCGGCGTCACGCGCCTGCAGCGGGGCGCCGGTCAGGGCCAGCGCAAGCACGCTGACGGCAAGCAGGGGAAGTCGCATGGCTGTTGTCCTTTGTCGAGGTCGCATCATGGAATCGCCAGCGACGACATGATCGACGCCACCAACAGGCCGAAGCCGGTGCCCAGGATGTAACCGAGCAGCGCCAGCAGGATACCCACCGGCACCAGGGCGGCCGAATAGCTGGCCGCCAGGATCGGCGTGGCCGCCACGCCACCAATATGCGCCAGCGAGGAGATTCCGCACAGATACAGATCGAAGCGGAACAGTTTGGCAAAACCGACCAGCAGCATTGCGTGGATCGCGATGACGGTGACCCCGCACAGCAGGTACAGCGGCGCCGCGGCGATGCCCTGGAAATTGCTCTGCGAAGCCAGCACCGCCACCACGCCAATCAGCATTGCGCTGGAGATCGTGCCGGCGCCGGGAAACCTCGCCAGTGGCGTGTGCGCCACCACCAGGCCGCAACCGGTAGCCAGCAGGATGGTCCAGGTGGTGGCGCTGACCATGCCGGACACCGGTAGCCAGCCGGCCAGCCAGCCCGCCAGTGCCGCCACCGCCAGCGCCATGCCCAGCCACAGCAGCACGCTGTCGTAGGTGGTCGGCGCGCTGGTCTTCGCCTGCGCCAGCGGGATGTCGCCGCTGGAGGTCGCCCGGGTCCAGCGGTTGAATGCCGGCGCCAGCCGCGCCACCGAAAACAGCACCACCACCCACATCGAATAGCACACCGCGTCGGTCAGCAGCGACATCGCCAGCAGCTGATCGCGCATGCCGATCGCCTGCTTCACCGCGATCATGTTGGCGGTGCCGCCGACCCAACTGCCCGAGAGCGCCGCCAGCGGCTGCCACTGGTCGCCGGGCAACCAGTGGCGGTAAAGCAGAAAGGTGACGATGAAGGCCGCGAACAGGCTGATCGAGGTACAGGCGAACACGCCCAGCACGCGTGGCCCCAGCCGCCAGATCGCACGCAGGTCGCAATTGATCATCAGCAGGAACAGCAGTGCCGGCACCATGTGCGACACCAGCATCGACTGCGCCGCCTTGATCTCCGCGTTGACCTGCCACAGCCCTGACACCGCCAGTGCAGTGACCAGCAGATAGGTCAGCACGATCGGCGGCAGCACCGAGAAGATCTTCCAGCCGAAGCGGCGCTCGATCGCCGGAAACAGGCCGGCGATCAGCAACATCAGCGCCAGATAAGGCCAGACCGTGTGGATCACATGCATCCCCTCGTGGATCGTTCGCGGCTATTCGCGGGCAGGCGGTTTTCGGCCCGCAAGGAATAGGTGATTCTTGTCGACTTCAATCGAAGCATAAATTATTGACCAGCATTTGCAAGCGTGTTACACAACGGTTTCAGGGGACTTGTTGCGGGGACGATTTGTCGATGGATACGTTGCTACCTGTCGCACCGGGAATACGCCATCGCACGCGGAGCGGATGCCTGATCGCGTGCCTGTTTGTGCTGCTCTGCTTCGGCCAGGCCGCCTGCGCCGGCCAGAACCTCGTCGACGCGACCACCGCCCCCATCATCGCCCAGATCGACGCCGGTCACTTCAAGGCTGCCGACGCGGCGATCACCGCTGCCCAGGCGAAGTCCGCGCTGACGCCCGACACGCAGCGCGCGCTTTCGTTCCAGCGCGAACGCATGCGCCGGATCCTGCTCGACTTCACGCTGAGTGCCGACGACGTCAAGGCGCGCCTGCGCAAGCAGATTCCCGACCTGACCGACGCCGAGTTCGAAAACTGGAACGCGGCCGGCCTGTTCGAGCATCAGCTGATCGACGGCGAGACGCTCTTTTTCAAGCGCGCGCCGGGCAACCTGTTCCAGCTCAGTGCCGAAGCACGTGCACGACGCGCGGTGCAGAAGCCGCTCGGCGAAGGCCCGATGGAAGCGCTGAACGATCACCAGCGCGCGATCTACCAGGCGGCGTTGTCCGAGCATCGCAGCAGCGTGCTGCCGCGCCGGCTGCGCATGACGCAGACCCTGACGGTCGCCGCCGATGCGGTGCCGGCCGGTGAAACGGTGCGCGCGTGGATTCCCTATCCGCAGGCGGTGCCTGGTCAGCAGGAAGACATCCGTTACGTCGCCAGCGTGCCGGCACAACACCGGATCGCAGCCGAATCCGCGCCGCAGCGCACGGTCTATCTGGAGAAGCCCGCGAAAGCCGGCCAGAAGACAGTGTTCTCGGTCACCTATGAGCTGACCCAGTACGCGCAATACCACGCGATCGATCCGGCGCGCGTGGTACCCGCCACGATCACCCCCGAGCTCGCACCGTTCGTGGCCGAGCGCGCACCGCACATCGTGTTCACCGACGCCATGCGCAAGTTCTCGCACGACGCGGTCGGCGACGAGAAGAACCCCTACCGCATCGCGCAGAAGCTGTTCGCCGCGGTCGACAAGATTCCATGGGCGGGTGCTCGCGAGTATTCGACGATCTCCAACATCAGCGACTACGCGCTGCACACCGGCCACGCCGACTGTGGCCAGCAGACGCTGCTGTTGATGACCCTGCTGCGGCTCAACGGGATTCCCGCGCGCTGGCAGTCGGGCATGGTGTTCTCCGATGACGGCAGCGGCTACAGCAACATCCATGACTGGGGCTTTCTGTACCTGGCGCCCTACGGCTGGGTGCCGATGGATGTCACCACCGGCCGCCTGCATCCGGCGGCGACGGATGCCCCCGCGCTGGAGTGGTTCTACCTGGGCGGACTCGACGAATACCGCCTCGCCTTCAACAGCGACTTCGATCGTCCGTTCCAGCCGGCCAAACAGCAGTTCCGCTCGGACGACGTGGACTCGCAGCGCGGCGAAGCGGAGTGGAAGGGCGGCAACCTCTATTTCGACCAACTGGATTACGACTTCGACTGGCAGCTCCTGCCGGCGGCGCAGGGACGCAGCGGCAAATAACACAAAGCCTTCAATAAACATGGCATCGACGGCGTCGATGGGGAGATGGGGAAATGAGCAGCAGTCGCACTTTGCGCAGAACCGTACTTTGCATGGCGCTGGGCCTTGGCCTGGGGTCGTTGGCGGTACCGGCGGCATTTGCCGGCAACAACGACGGCTCGGTGGTCGGTCACGCCCAGGCGGGCGCGGTGATCACCGCCGTGAACCCGGCGACCGGCCTGACCCGCACGATCACCGCCGATCAGCGGGGCAATTACCGCTTTCCGTTCCTGCCGGTCGGTGATTACACCATCAGCGCCAGCGTGAATGGCCAGCCGCTGGGCCAGTCGCGCACCGTCACCGTCAGCCTCGGCAACGCCACCACGCTAGATCTGGGCGCCAGCCCGAACGCCACCGATCTGTCAGCCATCCAGGTCGTCGGCAACGGCCTGCCGGTGATCGACGTGACCTCCACCGAATCGGCCACCAATGTGTCCCGCGCGGAACTGGTGCGGCTGCCGGTCGACCAGAACGTCACCTCGGTCGCGCTGCTGGCGCCGGGCGTGGTGAAGGGCACGGCGAGCTTCGGCGGCATTTCCTTCGGTGGCTCGTCGATCGCCGAGAACGCGTTCTACGTCAACGGCCTCAACGTCACCGACTTCTACAACCGCAACGGTTTCTCCGAGGCACCGTTCGCCTTCTACGACCAGTTCCAGGTCAAGACCGGCGGCTACTCGGTGGAGTTCGGCCGCACCACCGGCGGCGTGGTCAATGCCGTGGCGCGTTCGGGCACCAACGAGTTGAAGGGCGGCGTCGAGATCACGTTGGAGCCGGGCAACTGGCACTCGCGCGCGGATGACCACTATGACGCAGGCGGCCATCGCTACCTCACCGCCAGCCGCGATCAGGACTCGCTGGTGAAAACCAACGTCTGGGCCTCGGGCCCGATCATCAAGGACAAGCTGTTCATCTTCGCGATGTACGAGGCGCGCGGCAGCACCCCACGCAACACCAACAACGCCGGCGACACGCTGACCTCCAACAGCGCCGATACCGGTTTCTGGGGCACCACGATCGACTGGAACATCACCGACAGCAACGTGCTGCAGCTGATGGCGTTCTCCGACAAGAACAAGAACACCGGTGACGTCTACAGCTACAACTACGACAACAACACCACGGGACAGCTCACCAACAAGGTATTCAGCGATACCGGCGGCAAGGACTGGGCGCTGACCTGGACCAGCTACCTCACCAACGACCTGTCGATGAAGCTGATGTACGGTCGCAACGAGCGCCAGGCCTTCACGCGCTCGCAGCTGGACCTCGGTTGCAACTACGTCTCGGCCAACAACGCGTTCAAGCAGATCCATGACCCCGGGGTGCCATTGGGCTGCACCAGCAACTCCACCGTCTATGACCGCAACGACGTCCGCAAGCAGGCGCGCGCCGACTTCGAATGGACGCTGGGCGACCACCTGCTGCGCTTCGGCTACGACCACGAGAACGACACCTCCGACTACAGCCGCTACTACGCCGGACCGGGCGCGTACTACTACAACCTCTACGCGGCCAGCGCCGGCTCCACCATCCCCAACGGCGGCGTGCTGCCGGCCGGCTACGACGCCTACGTGCGTGCGCGCCGCTACGAAATCTCGGGCACCTTCACCACCAAGAATGCCGCCTACTACATCGAGGACAACTGGCAGCTCACGCCCAACCTGGTGCTGAATGCCGGTGTGCGCAACGACAGCTTCGACAACCAGGACGCCGCGGGCAGAAGCTATATCAAGATGAGCCGGCAGATCGCCCCGCGACTGGGCTTTTCCTGGGACATGAACGGTGACGGCAGCACCAAGGTGTTCGGCAACCTCGGCCGCTACTACCTGCCGGTGGCCAACGTGATCAACATCAAGCAGGCCGGCGGCCTGCTTGACGAGCGTACCTACTACGCGTTCGATGGCTGGGACATCCAGACTCTCAACGGGGTGCAATATGCGACGCCGAAACTCGGTCCGCAGGTCGGGGCGGTCGACAATTCGCAGGGTGACGGCACCGTCGGTGACCTGCGTTCGGAAGTCGACAAGAACATGGACCCGGTCTACCAGGACGAGGCGATCCTTGGCTTCCAGCAGCTGATCAGCAACAGCTGGTCATGGGGTGTCAGCGCCACCTATCGACGCCTGCACAACGCGATCGACGACATGGAGATCAGCGCCACCGCCCAATGCGGCGAGAACGGCTACATCGGCTGGGTGATGGCCAACCCCGGCCAGAAAGTCACCGTATGGGGCGACACCAACTGCGACGGCACTGCGGACGGCTATCTCACGGTGGATACCTCGAACGAAGGCTGGGCGATGTACGACGCCGACGGCAACTACCTGGGCCAGCGTGGCTGGGTGAAGCCCAAGCGCACCTATGCCGCCGTCGAGCTGCAGTTGAATCGCGCGTGGGACGAGAAGTGGTCGATGAACGCGTCGTACACGATGTCGTGGAATCGCGGCAATGCGGAGGGCCCGGTCAACTCCGACACCAACTTCGACGACACCGGGCGCACCGAGAACTTCGACGATCCGTGGGTGAACCTTGGCGGTGACGGTTATCTGCCTAACGACCGCCGTCACCAGTTCAAGCTGCGCGGTACCTATGCACTCACCCCGCATTGGCAGCTCGGCGCCGACCTCAACGTGGCCTCCGGCGGCCCGATCACCGGCTTCGGCGTGGGCAATCCCTATGACGGCACCAACTATCACAGCTATTTCATCTGTGTGCAGAACTGCGATTCGCCGACGTCCGAGGACCGCGTCTACGAACGCTCGCCGCGCGGCAAGTACGGCCGCCTGCCGTGGACCTACAACCTCAACGCCGGCCTCAGCTACGTGAGGCCGTTCGACGGCGGCGAATTCCGCGTGAAGCTGGCGGTCTACAACCTGCTCAACGAGAAGCGCACCACCCAGGTGGATCAGGACCTGCAGACCGACATCTCCAACGAGACCAGCAGCACGTTCCGCCAGCCGCTTGGCTTCCAGTCGCCGCGCTTCACCCAGCTGACCATGTCCATCAACTTCTGATCGACCTCCCCGATCGCGGCCCGCCCACTGGCGGGCCGCTCTTTTTTTAGCCCCTTTTCAGTCGAAAGAACCTCAAGCCATGTCCACGCAGACCAGTCGCACGGCGACGCCGCAGCCGGACCGACCCGCGGAGGGCGGCTTGCGCCTGTTTGATGGCGTCGACCTGGCGCATTTGGCCGAGCGCCTGGGCACGCCGTTGCACGCCTATTCGGCCAGCGCCATCCGCCAGCGCATCGACGAACTGCACGCGGCCCTGGTCGGCCAGGACGCACTGATCTGCTATGCGGTGAAGGCCAATTCCAACCTCGCCATTCTGCAGCTGATGGCCAACGCCGGCGTCGGCGCCGACATCGTCTCGGTCGGCGAACTGCGCCGCGCGCTGCATGCCGGCATTCCCGCCGACCGCATCGTGTTCTCCGGCGTCGGCAAGAATGCGGATGAAATCGCCGGCGCACTGAATGTCGGCATCCAGCGCTTCAATGTGGAATCGCACGACGAACTGCTCACCTTGCAGCGCGTGGCCCATGCGCAGGAAGTCGTGGCGCGCGCCGCGGTACGCATCAATCCCGACGTGGATGCGCAGACCCACGCGAAGATTTCCACCGGCAAGTCGGAGAACAAGTTCGGCGTCAGCATCGACGAGGCACGACTCTGGTTCACCGGATCCGACCGGCTCGACCATGTGCAGCTCGATGGCCTGCACGTGCATATCGGCTCGCAGATCCTCAGCCTCGATCCGTTCCGTCTCGCCCTGCAGCGCGTCGCCGCGTTCTGGCACGAACTGGAGCAGGCCGGCCATCCGATCCGCAGCATTGATGTCGGTGGCGGGCTGGGCGTGTGCTACCGCGACGGCGTCGACCAGCCGGTGGCCGCCGCCGACTACATCGGCGTGGTCCGCGAAGCATTGGCCGGCTACCACGGCCGCCTGCTGCTGGAACCCGGCCGCTACCTGGTCGCCGAGGCCGGCGTGCTGCTGACCCGCGTGATACGCATCAAGTCGGGCTTGCAGCGCCAGTTCCTGGTGCTGGACGCGGCGATGAACGACCTGCAGCGGCCCAGCCTTTACGACGCCTGGCACGACATCGTGCCGGTCATCGACCAGGGCCGACCGCTGACCACCTACGACATCGTCGGCCCGGTCTGCGAAACCGGCGACACCTTCGCGCGCGGGCGCGAACTGCCCGAGTGCGAGGCCGGCGACCTGTTGCTGATCAGGGCCACCGGCGCGTACGGTGCGTCGATGGCGTCCACTTACAACTCGCGGCCGTTGGCGGCCGAAGTCATGCTGCAGAACGGCCGCTACGCGGTGGTGCGGCGTCGCCAGCACTTCGAGGAAATGATCGCCGGCGAACAGCCGGCCCGACACTGGGAGACCGCATGAAGAGCACATTCCGCTTCGCCCTGCTCGCCGCACTGGCCGGCAGCAGCGCCGTATCGGCCCAGGCTGCACCGGGTCCGGCCGTGCAGGACCCGCCCATCACCATCGACAGCCATGTCGACATTCCCTTCAACTACATGGGCGAGCCGCGCTTCGACGTCGGCCACGACACCCGCCTGCTGGTCGACCTGGGCAAGATGGAACGCGGCGGCCTCAACGCGGCGTTCTTCGTGATCTGGGTGCCGCAGCACAAGCTGGACGCCGCCGGCTACGCCAAGGCAGTGCAGCAGGCCAGCCAGAAATACGACGGCATCGGCCGCATGCTGATGCAGTATCCCGACCGCATCCGCCTGGCCACCACGCCCGGACAGCTGATGGCCAACCACAAGGCCGGCCTGCTCTCGGCGACGATCGAGATCGAGAACGCCTACTCGCTCGGCCACGACATCCGCCGCCTCGACGCCGCCTTCGATCGCGGCGCGCGCTCGGTCGGCCTGGTCCACGTCGGCAACAACGACCTGTGCACCAGCTCGCTGCCCGACACCAAACACGGCGAGCCGGCGATGAACAGCCCCGGCGACCAGGGCATGAGCGAATTCGGCCACGCCGTGGTGAAGCGGGCGAACCAGCTCGGCATGCTGGTCGACATCTCGCACGCCTCGGACAACTGTGTGCGCGACGCGCTCAAGGCATCCAGCACCCCGCTCATCGCCTCGCATTCCGGCGCCCGCGCCGTGCTCGATCATCCGCGCAACCTGCCCGATGACCTGCTGCGCGCGATCGCCGCCAAGGGCGGCGTGATCGACGCCGTCGCCTACAAGGAATTCCTGAAGAAGGACCCGGGCCGCGAAGCGGCCGAGAAGAAACTGCAGGACGCGATCGCCAAGCAGGCCGGCGAGAAGGAATACGACAGCGACAGCGACGACTACCGGCCGGAGATGGAAGCCGGCATGGCGCAGATCCAGAAGACATACCCGCTGGCCACCCTGGACGACTACGTGAAGCAGATCCGGCACATGGTGAAAGTGGCCGGCATCGACCACGTCGGCATCGCCTCCGACTTCGATGGCGGCGGCGGCATCACCGGCTGGAAAGACGCCGGCGAAACCCGCAACGTCACCGCGGCGCTGCGCCAGGCCGGCTTCAGCGACGCCGACATCGCCAAGCTGTGGGGCGGCAACCTGCTGCGCGTGTGGGGCGAGGTCGAACGCCATGCGCAGCACTGAGGCCCCACTGAGACCAGGCGGGGAAGTGCCGCAGCAGGGTGCTCTTTCGCACGCCGCGGCTACCCCCTCCCGACTTCCCCCTGCCAGCAGGGGGAGGAGCCAGAAGCAAAGCGCCTTGCAACAAGAATCCCGCGCCCTGCCCCCTCCCCTGCCAAGCAGGGGAGGGTTGGGGTGTGGTGCTCTTGCTCTTGCGCTGCTGTTGGCGCCAGCAGCAGTCAGGGCGCAAACCGCCAACCCCGTTTACGACAGGATCGTCGACGCCACCATCGCGCGCTATCACCTGCCCGGCATCGCCGTCGGCGTGATCGAAAACGGCAAGGTCGTTTACGTGCGAACCGCCGGCGAAACCATCGCCGGCTCGGGTCAGAAGATCACGCCGCAGACATTGTTCAAGATCGCCTCCAACAGCAAGGCGATGACCACCGCGCTACTTGGCCGTCTCGTCGATGCCGGCAAGCTGCGCTGGAACGATCCGGTGACGAAGTACCTGCCGCAGTTCCGCATGCACGATCCGTGGGTCACCGCGAACATGCGCGTGGCCGACCTGCTCACCCATTCCAGCGGCCTGCCCGAAGGCGGCGGCGACCTGATGCTGTGGCCCGAGCCGAACGCGTTCACCCGCGCCGACATCATCCACGGCCTGCGCTTCATCAAGCCCGGCTACAGCTTCCGCTCGCAATACCAGTACGACAACCTGCTCTACGTGGTGGCCGGCGAAGTCGCCGCCGCCGCGGGCGGCGCGCCATACGAAACGCTGATGCGCCGCGAAGTGTTCGAGCCGCTGGGCCTGGACCGCTGCCAGGTCGGCGCGTGGAACCGCGACACCGTGGGCGACGTGGCCACGCCGCATCGCCGCGAGGACGGCCGCAACGTGGCGATGCCCGAAGACGCGGCGATTCCCGCGATCACCTCGGCCGCCGCGGGCGGCATCCGCTGCGACCTCACCGACATGCTGGCCTGGGCGCGCAACTGGCTGGTGCCCAGCACGGCGCAGCTGGAGTGGCTGTCGCCGGTGCAACGCGGCGTGCTGCAGGCGCCGCACATGCTGATCCCCGTTTCCGAACAACGCCGTGCATGGGACAACACCCACGTGATGGCCTACGGCTACGGCTGGCGCATGGCCGACGTCGACGGCCAGTGGCTGGTCTGGCACACCGGCACCTTGAACGGCATGTATTCGATGCTGGCGCTGCTGCCGGACCGCAAGAGCGGCTTCGTGTTCATGATCAACGGCGAGGCGGACGATGCGCGCACCGTGCTCGGCGAAATGCTGGTCAAGCACTTCACCGCAGCCGACGAACCGCGCGACGTGAGCTGGTATGCCGACGCGCTGGAGCGGCAGTCCAAGCAGCGATCGCCATCGGCGTCGGCGCCGGACACCTCGACCCGGCGCCCGGCCACCACGGCGGAGCTGGCCTCCTGGACCGGCGCATACCGCGACCCGTGGTTCGGCGATGTCTCGTTGTGCCCGCGCGACGGCAAGCTGCGTTTCGCCGCCGCGAAGTCGCCCACGCTGACCGGCACGGTGATGCGCCTGGGCGACCGCTACCTGGTGCACTGGGACAGCGGCGAGCTGGACGCGTGGCTGGATTTCCACGCGGCCACCACCAGCCAGCCGATCACCTTGCGCATGGCCAAGCTCGACCCGCAGGGCGATTTCAGCTCCGACTACGAAGACTTGGCTTTCCAGCGTCGTGGGGATTGCCACCGATGATTACCTCGACCCGCCGTCCCCTGCTCCTGCTCGGCTTGCTCGTCGCCCTCGGCGCCATCGGCGCCATCGGCCGCGCCCATGCCGAGGAGCAACCGCCCACCCTGTCGCCGGCGACGACTGCCGCCGCTGCCAACCTGGTCGACATCCGCAGCCTGGTGCCGGACATCGCCGAGGACATCAAGTACGCCGGCAGTGACAATTTCATGGGCGTGCCGGCGGACGGCTATCTCGCCCCGGCCTGTCTGCTGCTGCGTCCGGTCGCCGAGGCGCTGGCGAAGGTCGAGCACGAGCTGCGCGCGCAGCACCGGCGCCTGAAGATCTGGGACTGCTACCGTCCCGCCCGCGCGGTGGCGCACTTCGTGCGCTGGGCGCACGACCTGGGCGACCAGCGCACCAAGCCACGGCACTACCCCAGGCTGGACAAGTCGACCTTGTTGAATGGCTACATCGCCGCGGTTTCCGGCCATAGCCGCGGTGCCACCATCGACCTCACCCTGCAGCAATGCGCCGCCGACGGCAGCCACTGCCAGCCGCTGGACATGGGCACGGATTTCGATTTCTTCGACGTGCGCGCGCACACCGACACGCCCGATGTCACCGCGCAGCAACACGCCAACCGCCAGTTGCTGCGCGACGCAATGCAGCGCGAAAGTTTTCGCAACTACCCGATGGAGTGGTGGCACTACACGCTCATGCCCGAACCCACCCCGCACACCCTCTACGACGTACCCGTGCAATAACCCGTAGGAGCGCACCCTGTGCGCGATGCTTTCCGTTACGTAACGAAGAGCATCGCGCACAGGGTGCGCTCCTACACGTCCTACCGAGAGACGACCTTCCATGTACAAACCTTTCGCAAGCTTCGCCATGATCCTCCTGCTCGGCGGCTGCTCCGCCGGCGTCAAGCCGATCGACCCGATCGACGCGCTGATGCAACGCTACGCCGGCGACGTCCCTGGCGCCTCGCTGCTGGTGCTCAAGGACGGCAAGCCGATAGTGCGCCGCAGCTACGGCCTGGCCAATCTCGAGGACGAAGACAAAGCCACGCCGGCCACCAACTACCGGCTCGCCTCGGTGAGCAAGCAGTTCACCGCCACGGCGATCCTGCTGCTGGCCGAAAGCGGCCGGCTCAAGCTCGACGATCCGGTGCGCCGCTGGTTGCCTTCGCTGCCGGAGACGACGGCCGCGGTCACCCTGCGCCAGTTGCTGACGCACACCGGCGGCCTGGTCGACTACGAAGACCTGATTCCGCCCGGCACCACCGGACAGGTCAGCGACAACGACGTGCTGCGCCTGCTGTCCGCCACGCCGAAGACCTATTTCGCGCCCGGCGCGGCCTACCGCTACAGCAACTCCGGCTACGTGCTGCTCGGCCTGGTGGTTGAGCGTGCGTCGGGCATCAGCCTGCCGCTGTATCTCAGGCAGCACATCTTCCAGCCGCTGCACATGGACCACACCTTGCTGTATGAGCGCGGCGGCCCCGAGGTGGAAAATCGCGCCTACGGCTACAGCGAAGAAAACGGCGGCTGGACGCGCACCGACCAGAGCGTCACCAGCGCCACCCGCGGCGACGGCGGCATCTATGCCTCGATCGACGACCTGGCCAGGTGGGACGCCGCGCTGTACGACGACCGCCTGCTCAGCGCCGCCTCGCGCAAGCTCGCCTTCAGCCCGCACGTGAAGGTCACCGGCGAGCCGTACGAGGCCAGCTACGGCTACGGCTGGCGCATCACCGGCGACACCCTGTGGCACTCCGGCGAGAGCATCGGCTTCCGCAACGTGATCGTGCGCTGGCCGCAGCAACACCTCACGGTGATCCTGCTCAGCAACCGCAACGAGCCGGAACCGTACCGCACCGCGCTGGCGATCGCCGCGCGGTACCTGCAGCAGTGATGCAGCGGAGAACCACTCGACATGCGTAAGCTGTTTTCATCATCCGCATTCCCGCGTCGACTCGTGCTGCTGGCGCTGATCGCACTGCTCACGGCATGCGTCCACGCGCCGCCGCGCAACCCGCTGGCGACCTGGGTGCCCTCGCCGAACCACGACATCCGCCGACCGGTGCTGATCGTGCTGCACTTCACCAACCAGCACTCGGTGCAGGAGAGCCTGGACACCCTGCGCACGAAAAACAGTGGCGGCCCGGTGAGCTCGCATTACCTGGTCGGCGCCGACGGCCATATCTACCAGCTGGTATCCGACCAGTTACGCGCGTGGCATGGCGGCTCCGGACGCTGGGGCACGATCACCGACATCAACTCCGCCTCGATCGGCATCGAACTGGACAACGACGGCGCCACGCCATTCGCGCAGCCGCAGATCGACAGCCTGCTGCACCTGCTCGCCGATCTCACCGAACGCCTGCACATCCCGCGTACGCAGATCGTCGGCCACGAGGATTTCGCGCCCGGCCGCAAGGACGATCCCGGCCCGCTGTTCCCATGGCAGCAACTCGCCGCCGCCGGCTTCGGCCGCTGGCCGCAAGGCGCGCTGACCGATCCGCCAGCCGGCTTCGATCCATGGATGGCGCTGGCGCTGATCGGCTATCCGCTGGACGACCGCGCCGCCACCGTGCGCAGCTTCCACCACCATTTCCGCGGCACGGGCGGCGATGCGCTGGACGCGCAAGATGCGCGCATCCTTTACAACCTCGCGCAGGCCATCGAGTCAGGCACGACGCCGACAGACTGAAACTGGTGGTTTGATCGCAGCTACGATTGCGCGATTGCTCGGTCGATGGAACAGATCGGACAGCTATGAACCATGACAACTCCATCGTGACGTTCTGGCCGCACTTCAGCACCTTGTTGCCATGAAGACAGGCAAGATCCGCTTCTTCGCGAAGCTGGCCGCCTGGGTGTTGTTTGCCTGGGGCGTGTTCGTTTTCATCGCGCTGCCGGACAACAAGTACGCCTGGATGCGGCAGATGGATCCGTCGATGGTGCTGCCGCCCGACGACGCCTCCGGCGACCGCGCGATCTTTGCGCTGTTGTTGCTGGCTGCCATCGTCGCCAGTCAGCTGGCGCTGTTGGCGACTGCCGCCCATCGCCGCGAGAAGGCATGGGCGGTCGTGCTGGCACTGACCGCCATCGGGCTGTGGTCGTCGCGATTCTGGCGTTAGCGAAGCCTGTCCTGGCACGGCTTCGCCAGGATCACACTTCCAGCCGGTCGTCCGGTCGCGCCACGATCGCGTACAGCGCCGGCATCAGGAAGATGCTGATCAGCAGGCGGGTGAACAGGCCGCTGACGATGACCAGCGCGAACGGTCGCTGGGTATCGGTGCCGACGCCGGTGGCCAGCGCCGCCGGCAGCAGGCCGAGCGCCGCCACCAGTGCCGTCATCATGATCGGGCGCAGGCGCAGGATCGCCGCTTCGCGGATCGCCTGCGCCACTTCCACCCCGTTGCGACGCAGCTCGTTGACGTAGGAGATGTACACCACCGCGGTCTGCACCGAGACACCGAACAGGGCGAGGAAACCGATGCCGGACGACACCGAGAACGGCGTGCCGGTCAGCCACAGCGCGATGATGCCGCCGGCCGGCGCCGACAGCACCACGCCGAGCACGGTGATGAAGGGAAACTTGAAGTTGCTGTACAGGGTGAACAGCAGCAGGAAGATCAGCCCCACCGTGAGCGGCACGATCAGGTTCAGCTGCGCGCGCGAGGCGGTGTATTCCTTGTATTCGCCGCCCCAGTCCAGCCGGTAGCCGCGGGCCAGCTTCACTTTCGCGTTGACCTGGCTGATCGCATCCTCCACCGCGCCGGCGAGGTCGCGTCCTTGCACCGAGAACTGCACGCCGATGTAGCGCGAGTTGTCCTGCCGGTAGATGAAGGAGGCGCCGTTGGTCACGGCGATATCGGCGAATTCCTTCAGCGGCAGTTGCTGGCCGCCCGGCGTCGCCACCAGGATGTTGCCGATTTCCTCGGCGTTGTCGCGGTACTGGTGATCCAGCCGCACGACCAGGTCGAACTGCTTTTCGCCCTGGATCACCTGGGTCGCCACGTCGCCGCCGATCGCGGTCTGGATCAGGCCGTTGATGTCGTCCACGTTCAGGCCGTAACGGGCGATCGCCGCGCGCTTGATGGTGATGCTGAGGCTGGGCTGGCCGAGCTCCTGCACCAGGGTCACGTCATGGATGCCGCGCACCTGCTCCAGCACATGCTTGATCGCCTTGCCCTTCTGCTGCAGCGTGTTCAGGTCCGCACCGAACACCTTCACCGCCAGCGCGCTCTTCAGGCCGGTTTCCGCCTCGTCCACCGCGTCTTCGGCCGGCTGGGTGTAGTTGAAGGTGATGCCGGGAAAGCTCTGCAGCTTCTTGTTGATCGCCGCGGTCAGCGCTGCCTTGGTGCGGTAGGCACCGGTCCATTGCGAATACGGTTTCAGGCCGACGTAGAACTCGACATTGAAGAAGCCGGTCGAGTCGGTGCCGTCGTCGGGCCGGCCCAGTTCCGAGGCGACCGTGGTGACCTGGGGGAACGAGCGCAGGATGTCGCGGATCTGCGGGGTGATCTTCGCCGACTCGTCGAACGAGATGGTGTACGGCATGGTCGCACGCACCCACAGCGCGCCTTCGTCCAGGTGCGGCATGAACTCCGCGCCGATGCGCGGAATCAGCAGCAGCGACAGGCCCAGCAGCAGCGCCGAAGCGATCGTGGTCGGCCACACGCGGGCCAGGCAGAAATCCAGCCCCTTGATGTAGACCGACTTGATCGCCTCGAACGCGCGGTTGCGCCGTTCGCGCACGCCCTTGCGCATGAACCACGAACACAGCACCGGCAACAGGGTCAGGGTGATCACCAGCGAACCGATCAGCGCGAACACCATGGTGTCCGCCATCGGCTTGAACAGCGTGCCTGATGGTCCGGACAGCACATAGATCGGCAGGAAGCTGACCACGATCACCGCCACCGCATAGAACAGCGGACGGTCGACCTCGGCCGCCGCATCGCGGATCACCTCGATGAGGTTGAACCTGGTTCCCTCGCGATCGGCAAGCTGGCGGTAAATGTTCTCCACCATCACCACCGCCGCATCGACCAGGATGCCGAAGTCGATCGCGCCGATCGACAACAGGTTGGCCGAGGCGCCCTGCAGATCCAGGCCGATGAAGGCGACCAGCAGCGACAGCGGGATGGTGACCGCGACGATCAGCCCGGCGCGCACGTCGTACAGGAAGAAGATCAGCACCACCACCACCAGCAACATGCCGCGCATCAGGTTGTCCTTGACCACCTGGGTGGTCACCGCGACGAGGTCGCTGCGGTCGTAGAACGGATGGACCTTGATGTCCTTCGGCAGGATCTGCTCGTTGAGTTCCTTGGTCTTCGCCTCGACCCGCTGCAGCACGTCCTGGGTCTTCTCGCCGGTGCGCAGCGAGATCACGCCCTCCACCGCGTCGTCCTGCTTCTCGAAGCCGAACTGGCCCAGCCGTGGCGCGATGCCGATCACCACGCGACCGACATCCTTGACCAGCACCGGGTTGCCGTCGTGCACCGCCAGCACCACGTTGCCGATGTCCTCCAGCGTCTGCAGCCGACCGACGCCGCGCACGTAGTAGAACTGCCCGCCCTGCGAATAGAAGCCACCTCCGGCATTGCCGTTGTTGGCGGCCAGCGCGGCCTGCACCCGCTGCGCGGTGAGCCCGACCCCGGCGATCTTCGCCGGATCGAGCAGCACCTGGTACTGCATGCTGCCGCCGCCGAAACCCGAGTCGTCGGCCACGCCGGCCACGGTGCGGTACTGCGGCTCGACCACCCAGTCCTCGAACGTCTTCAACTCCATCGGCGAGCGATCGGAGCTTTGCAGCACGTAGCGGTAGATCAGCCCCGACGGCGACGACAGCGGCGATACCGACGGCTTCACCCCGTCGGGAAGATCGAGATCGCCCAGCCGGTTGAACACTTCCTGACGTGCGAAGTTGTTGTCGGTGCCGTTGTCGAAGGTGAGCGTCACCACCGACAGGCCGTACAGCGAGATCGAGCGGGTGTTGTCGGTTTTCGGAATGCCGGTCATGCCCTGCTCGGCCGGCACCGTGATCAGCCGCTCCACTTCCTCGGCGGTATGGCCGGGCCACTGCGTGACGATCTCGACGCTGGGCGGCGACAGGTCCGGATAGGCGTCCACCGGCAGGCGATGCAGCGCATGCACGCCGGCGCCGACCAGCACCAGCACCAGCAGCGCGACCAGAAAACGTTGCGCCAGCGAGGCACCGACGATCCGATTCATCAGCGACGCCGCGCGCGGCGGCATGGGCGGCAGATGGTCGCTCATTGGTTTTGCATGAACTGCACGAAGATCGCGCCGTCGACCACGATCCGGTCGCCCGCCTTCAAGCCGTCGCCGACCAGGTAGTCGTCGCCCGTGCGCGAACCCAGGGTGACGTGTCGGCGCGCGAAGCTGCCGTCAGGCTGGACGAGGTAGACGAACGGCAGGTTGTCGTCATCGCGCAGCAGCGCCGACGCCGGCACCAGCAAGCCCTGGCCGGCCTGGCGCGACTGGATCCGCACGCGCACGTACATCTGCTTGCGCAGCACGCCCTCAGGGTTGTCGACCACGATGCGCGCGGCGACCGCGCGAGTATCCGGATTCACCACCGCGGCGATGTTGTCCACCGCGCCCGCCAGCGCATGTCCCGTCGTGCCGCTATCGATCTGCGCCGGATCGCCCACCCTGATGTCGGCCAGCTCGGCCATCGAGAGCTGCGCCATCACCCACACCTTCGACAGATCGGCAACGGTGAAACAGGGCGACGTGCCCGCCTGCAGCAGTTGTCCGGGGGTAATCAGCTTGTCGACCACAGTGCCGCTGACCGGTGCACGGATGATGCCCTGAACGCGCGCAACGGTGTGGCCGGCCTGAAGCGCCTTGAGCGTCCCCGCATCGACATCCAGCGCCACCAGCGCCTGCAGCGCGGCATCGCGATCGGCCTCGGCACTGGCCGCGTCGGTCTGCGCCTGCTCGGCCTCGCGTCGCGAAACACCTTCGTGCTGCACCAGGTCCTTGTCCGCGTCGGCCAGGCGGCGCGCGTTCTGCGCACCGATCAACGCCTTGCGATAGGCGCCGATCGCGGCGGAGAAGTCCGGCGAATCCACCAGCGCCAGCGGCTGTCCCTGATGCACCTTGTCGCCCGGCGCCACCAGCAGTCGCGCTACCGGTCCGGAGAACGGCGCCAGCACGCTGGTCGCCTGGTCGTTGTCGAAATCCACCACGCCGGTGGTCTCGATCGCACGATGAAAACTGGCCGGCGCGATGGTGAGCAGGTGAATGTGCTGGCGCTGCGCCGCGGTCATCGTCACGTTCTGCGGCGTGTCGGCGGCGGCTGGCGGCGGCCCGGATTTCGAGGAGCAGCCAGCGACACACAGCAGCGCGCCCATGGCGAACACCGATGTCGCACGACGTCGCGGCATGAAGCGCGTTGCCGACGAAGAGAATCTACTTTTCATCGCTGTCCCGGTTTGCCTTGGCAGGGTCCGCATCGGAGGTGTCCGGTTGCCCGGTTGCGCTATCGCTTTCGGCGGCATGCCACCAGCCGCCACCCAGCGCCTGGAACAGCGCGGCGGTATCGGCATAACGACTTGCCTGAGCCTGGACCAGCGCGATGCGAGCTTGCTGAAAGCCCTGCTCGGCACTGAGCAGCGAAAGGTAGCCGGCATAGCCGTCCTGGTACTGGTGCTGCGACAGATCCAGCGTGCGCTTCGCCGCATCCGCAGCGCTGGCCGCGGCCTGCAGGCCTTCGGCGTCGTGCTGCAGCGCAGACAGAGTGTCGGCCACATTCCGGAACGCCGTCAGCACCGTGCTGCGATATGCCTCGGCCGACTGCACATAGGCGGCCTTGGCGGCGCGCTCCTGGTGCAGCAGGCTGCCGCCCTGGAAGATCGGCGCAGCCAGATCCGCGCCCAGGCTCCAGAAGCCGGTGCCGGATTTGAACAGCTGATTGATTGCCAGCGCGGTACTGCCCGCGTTCGCGGTCAATGAAATATTCGGCAGCCGGTTGGCGATCGCCACCCCGACCTGCGCGCTGGCCGCATGCATGTTCGCCTCGGCCTGGCGCACGTCCGGACGTTGCGCCACCAATGCCGACGGCAGGCTCAGCGGCAGTTGCTGCGGCAATTGCAGCTCGGCCAGGTCGAATGACGGTGCGCCCGCCTCGCCCGGAAAGCGCCCCGCCAGCACCGCCAGCAAATCATCCTGCTGATCCAGCTGGGTCAGCAGCGGCGGCAAGCTGGCCTTGACCTGGGCCAGCTGCGCTTGCTGCGCGGCGAGGTCGAGCCCGCCGGCATAGCCCTTGTCGTGCTGGTAGGTGAGGATCTCGACCATGTGGCCGTTGATCCCGACCAGCTCGCGGGTCGCCGCGATCTGCGCGCGCAATGAAGCCTGCTGCACCGCTGCGGCCACCACGTTGGAGCTCAACGTGATGCGTGCGGCAATCGCCTCGAATCGCGCCGACTGCTCCTGCGCCTTCAGCGATTCCACCGTGCGTCGATTCAAGCCGAACACATCGGGCACGTACGACACGCTGACCTGCGGCGTGAACAGGTTGTACAGAAACGCGTTGTTGCTGGGCACCGGCGCCAGCGCGCCGGGCGGATCCTGCTCGCGGCTGGCCGACAGACCGGCGCTGACCGACGGATAGTAGGCACCGCGCCCGGCCCGGGTGTTTTCGCGCGCCACCGCCAGCGCCGCCTGCGCCGCCTTGAGGTCCGGGTTGTGCACCAGCGCCTGCTCGATCAGCGCATTCAGCGCCGGCGAATGAAACAGCGTCCACCACTGCGCCGGAATATCCGCGCCGGCGACGAAGTGCTGCGGCTGCCCGCCCGCGACTGACGCACCGGCGGTGGTTGCCGGCAGTGGTGCGGCAGTGAACCTGCCGACCTCGGGCGCTGCGGGCCGATGGAAATCCGGACCCACCGCACAACCGGCGACGCCCAGCACGGCAACCGCGACGAGCAGATGGCGCAACGACGACAACCGCGTCGCACGCGGCAGCAAGCGCACCCGCCCGATCATCGCGGCCGTCATTGCCACGGCGCCGGCAAGCACTCGAACCACGGATTGATCATGCGAACGCGTCTTGACGGGAAGGACGAGGACGCAACGATATAACGTACCAATCCGTCGCGAAAGTCTGCAAGAACTTGCGCTCACTGACTTGCGTGGGAACCCCGGCTGCCGGCGGAAAGGCGCTCCGCCAGACTCAACGATGGCCTCGCGTCTACAGTCCCTTGGCCGCCTGCGCCACCGCGCGGAACAACGCGCGACCCTTGCTCATCGTCTCTTCCCACTCGGTGGCGGGGTCGGAGTCGTAGACGATGCCGGCGCCGGCCTGCACGTGCAGGCGGCCGTTCTGGATCACCGCGGTGCGGATCGCGATGGCGGTGTCGGCATCGCCCCACCAGCCGATCCAGCCGATCGCGCCGGCGTAGATGTTGCGCTTGGTCGGTTCCAGCTCCTGGATGATCTCCAGCGCGCGGATCTTCGGCGCGCCGCTGAGCGTGCCGGCCGGGAAGGTGGCCTTGAGCACGTCCATGTAACTGAGGTTGGGCTTCGCCGTGCCCTGCACCTGCGAGACGATGTGCATCACGTGCGAGTAGCGCTCGATCACGAACGAATCGGTGACTTCCACGCTGCCGGTCTCGCTGATCCTGCCGATGTCGTTGCGACCCAGGTCGATCAGCATCACGTGCTCGGCGCGCTCCTTCGGATCGGCCAGCAGCTCGGCTTCCAGCGCCTGGTCTTCTTCTTCCGTGGCGCCGCGCTTGCGCGTGCCGGCGAGCGGCCGCACCACCACCTTGCCGTCCTTCAGCCGGGCGAGGATTTCCGGCGAGGAGCCCACGATCTGGGTGTCGCCCAGGTCGACAAAATACATGTACGGCGACGGATTCAACGCACGCAGCGCGCGATAGACGTCGACCGGGCGTGCATTGAAACCCACGCTGAGTCGCTGCGACGGCACCACCTGGAAGACGTCGCCGGCGCGGATGTATTCCTTCGCCTTCTCGACCATCGCCTCGAACTCTTCCCTGGTGAACGAGGACTTGAAGTCACCCTCGTCCAGCGCGATCGACTGGGTGAGCTGCGGGTACGAGGCACCGCCCTGGCGCAGCCGGTAGACCAGCGCGTCGAGCCGGCGCTGCGCCTCGGCGTACGCCTGCGGCTGCTCCGGGTCGGCGTGCACGATCAGGTACAGCCGGCCCTTGAGGTTGTCGAAGACGGCCACTTCCTCGGCCAGCATCAGCAGCACGTCGGGCGTGCCCAACTCGTCGGCGCGATCCCACTGCGCCAGCCGCGGCTCGATGTAGCCGATCGTCTCGAAACCGAAATAGCCGACCAGTCCGCCGCTGAACGCTGGCAGCTGCGGCAAGCGCGGCACGTCGTACTGCAGGCGCAGCTTTTCGATTTCCGCCAGCGGATCGTCAAGATGCCGGCGCTCGGTGATCTCGCCGGAATCCTCGACTTCCAGCTCGTGCCCGCGCAGGCGATAGACCCGCTTCGCCGGCAAGCCAATGATCGAATAGCGCCCCCAGGTGGCGCCGCCCTCGACCGACTCGAACAGGAAGGTGTACGGGCCATCGGCCAGTTTCAAATACACCGACAGCGGCGTGTCGAGGTCGGAAAACACCTCGCGCACCAGCGGTATGCGCGTGTGGCCCTTGGCCACCAGCGCGTCGAATTCGTCTCGGGAGATCACGTGCTCAATCCGTGGCTGAGGCTGAATCGCCGATTGTAGGGCAGAGCCGGCGGCAACGTGAACGACCCGACCGGCTCAGAGCCGCGGCCGGGGCATCCCATGCAAACGCAGCGAGAACGCCACGCCGCTGCCGTCGTCGAGGTTGCGCGCGCTGGCAACGCCGCCGTGGCGTTCGGCCACCAGCCGCACCACGTACAGCCCGAGTCCGAGGTGCGGCGCATCGCCGGGCGTCGACTTGTCGCGCAGGCTGACCAGCGAATCGAACAGCCGACCCTGCATCGCCGCCGGCAAGGGCGGGCCCTGATTGGCCAGTTCGATCTCGGCGCCGTCGTCCGCTTGGCGCAGGCTCAACCGCAACCAGCCATCGGGTGGCGTGAACGACATGGCGTTGTCGAGCAGCTTGTCCAGCGCCTGCGCAATCAGCTCGGGTGCACAGTGCAGATTGACCGCGCTGGCCGGCAGCTCGCAATCGAGTCGCCGCGTACCGATCAGCGGACGGTAGGCCTCGGCGCAGCCGCGCACCACGTCGCGCAGGTCGACATCCTCGGGTTCCGCGGCGGTGATCGAACGCTCCATCCGGCTCGACTCGCTCATCGCGCGGACCAGCGCGCCCAGCCTGGCCACGCCGTCGCGGGCGCGCGACAGATACGGCTGCGCCGCCGACGGCAGGTGACCCTCGGCCTGCAAGGCATGCTCGAGGTTGTCCAGCGAGGATTTGACGATGGCCAGCGGCGTGTTCAATTCGTGCGAGAGCTTCGAGGCCAGCGTGCGCAGGTAGTCGGTATAGCTGTCGACCACCTCGAACAGCTTTTCGAAGCTGCGCGCGAGGTCGCCGATCTCGTCCGGCGCATCGGTCATCGGGAACTTGCCACTCTCGAACAAGCCGTCCAGACGGCCATCGTTGAACTGCGCCCGCTCGGCCGCATTGCGCAGCCGGCCGAGGCGCAGGCTCAAGCGCGTGGCGAACCACAACAGGATGCCACCAGCCACCAGCAGCACGCCGAAGCTGGTCAGCAACAGGCCGAACAGCGCACGATTGGCCAGCAAGGGCACGGTGCGACTGGATTGTTCCAGCAGCAGCACGCCGTCGACCTTGCCCGCGCGCTCGATCGGCACCGCGGCGGCCAGCACCACGCTGCCGCGCTCCTCGCCGGCACGCCATACCGTTGTCGGCTGTCCGGCCGCCGCCTCGCGCACTTCACCGGTATCCAGTCGCGGCACGTCCTGCGCCCACAGGTTGGCATCCTCCAGCCGGTTGGCGAGCAGCGAGCGATAGACCAGCGCGGCGAACCAGCCGGGCTGGCCGTCGCTGCCCGGCAGCGTGTTCAGCCGGCCGCTGCGCGCCAGCAGCCAGCCCTGTGGCGTCAGTACCCGCGCCTGCACGCGATCGGGCACCAGCTGGGTCAGCTCGCGGGAGAGCTTGTCCGCGTAGGCCAGCAGCGGGCGCGTGTCCGCCGCCATCCGGTCGCCGCCGGTCGCGGCGTCATAGATGCCGACGCCAAGGCTGCGCAGCGCGAGGCTGCGCGGCAGCCGCAACTCGACCCGGTAGCCGCTGCCGTCTTCCTGCCATTGCGCAGGAATCATCTCGGGCAAGCCATCCACCGGTGGATCGAGCGGCCGTGCCGACAAGGCACCGGGCGCCGCGCTGGTCAGCAGGTAGCGCCGCTGGCCGCCGGCATTGCCCAGCGCGAGGGTCAGGTGATCGGCGGCCAGCGCGTTGGCGTCGTCCGCATCGGCGCGGCTGCGCCGCGTGTCGCGCACGTCCGCATACAGGTACAGCCAGCTGTCGTCGGCCGCCAGCAGCAACTTGCCCTGCGTGCCCAGCGACTGGCTCCACGGCGTCAGCGGTGCCCAGTCATCGCCATAGCCGTCGACGGTGATCGGCTGGCTGAGCGGCTCCACATACCAGGCATGGCCGGTCACCGGCGGCAGCGCATCGGTCACCACCAGGCTGCGTGCCACCGCATTGGCCGAGGCCAGCAAGGCCTGCGCCTGGCCTTCGCGCAGCAGCGTCTCCATCTGCCGCACATACAGCCAGCCGGCGATCGGCAACGCCAGCGTGCACAGGGCAACCAGCAGCAGTTTGCGGCGCAGGCTCATCGGAGCAGACGATCAAGGCACATGCGTGGCAGGCACCCCTGAATCTCGCATCCAGCGACTGGCCACCACCACCCGCATGAAATCGTCGAGCAATGCCTGGCGTGACGGATCGGCATCGTCGAACGCCATCGACCAGCTCAGTCGCACGCCACTGGCGGCGCCGGGATCGCAGAACACCAGCACGTCGTCGACATGATCGCTGCCCTCGTAGACCGAGGCCTGGCACGGCATCGCCGGGTGCCGCACGGCGAAGGAGGTGGTCTTGCCGGCCGGGTCGTGCTGCAGGTAGCGCTTGCGGTCGGCCTGCACTTCGTCGGCCAGCGCAGGCAGCTGGCGCGGCCACACGTTGAGCACCATCACCCGCTGCGGCTTGCCGCTCCACTCGCCCTGGTACAGCACGGCGTTGACACCGATCGCGCGGGCGTAAGTGCAACAGTCGCGCGTCCAGCCGGCGGGCGTGGCCACGGCGACCGCCCAGGCCGGCGCCTTGCCATCGCGGGCGCCGCGGGCCAGCACGTCGTCGGTGCCGGCGGCCTGCGCCAACCCGACAACCAGCCACAGCGCCAGGAGTGCACCGAGGCGCAGGCTCACGGCTTCCACCGGTAGCCGACGCCATGCACGGTCTCGATCGCATCGAACTCCGGCGCGACCGCGACGAACTTCTTGCGGATGCGCTTGATGTGCGAGGTGATGGTGGCGTCGTCGACCACCAGCTCGGCTTCGCGCATCAGCTGGTCGCGATTCTTCACGTGGCCGGGGAAGCGGATCAGCGTGTGCACCATCCAGAATTCGGTGACGGTGAGCGGGACCTCCTCGCCGTTCCAGCTGATCCGCATGCGCTCGGATTCCAGCTTCAGCGGGCCATGCTCGATCACCGTCTCGCTCGACGCCGGCGCCTTCAGCGACTCGATCCGGCGGAACAGCGCAGCGATGCGCGCGGCCAGCTGGTGCAGGCTGGTGTCCTTGCTGAGGTAGTCGTCGGCGCCCAGGCGCAGGCCGGAGATCACGTCGAAATCCGAATCGCGCGCGGTGAGGAAGATCAGCGGCAAGGTGGCCGACTTCGCGCGCAGTTCGCGGCACAGGTCGAAGCCGCCTTCCGGTTCGTCGCCCAGGCCGATGTCGATGATCACCAGCTCGGGCAACTTCATCGCGAACGCGCTCGACGCCTCGCGGCGCGAACCGTAGCCGCGGGCGTCGTAGCCGAAGCGGTTCAGCGCCTCGACGTAGTTGGCGCGGATCAACGGTTCGTCTTCGACGATGGCAATGCTGCGACCCATGGTGCGTCCCCTTCGAATGATGGGCGCAGCGTGCTATGCGAATCGCCCGTGCGCAAGCCATCCATGACGACTGCCCGCGTTTTGCCATGAGCGGACCGCAAACCGGCCGTTCGCCGCCGCTGCACGCGCCGCCGCCGGCGTTTTGATGGAACCGTCAACCGCACGGTGAGAAAGATCATGAAAGTCGACCCCGACCCGCGCAACACGAACGCCGAGCTGCACGGCTTCGAACCGCTGCGCATCACCCTGGCGCTGGGCGCCCTGTTGCTGGGCCTGCTGCTCGGCATCCACTGAAGGAGATGGTCATGACAAAAGCCCGATGCATCGCACTTCGTCTGCTTCCGCTTGCCGTGGAAGGCACTGGCACGCCCGCTGCGCAGGGAAGCGCAGCGGGCGTGGGCCAGGATCAGCCCGATACGGACTGGCAACCGCTTTAGCCGCTTGCCGAAAGCGGCCTTTCCGTTCCGACCTCCCCGATCCATCCGACATGGTGGTTCCTTGTCCCCTCCTCGCGAGGGGATTTTTTTTGCCCGCCGTTTCGCGCCCACCTCGCCGCGACGCAGCGAACGCACCGGTCAGCGTTCTGCCCCGATTGCACTGCAGAACGTCGCATCCGCGACGCCAGCCGGGCCGCCGCGGATGCGCCAATGCAGCCGTAGCACTTGCCAACAACCAAGGGACGGCCATGCGCGCATCACCCGGATTTCTCTTCCATTTGCGACTCCTGCTGCTGCTCGTCGGCCTGTTGTCCGGGCTGGCCGCGCAGGCCACCACGCCGGGCAGCGGCGAGTTGCGCTGGCGCGACGCCAGCGGCCACATGCAGACCCTCGCCAGCCTCGATACCGATGTCGAATACAAAGTCAGCGGACTGGTCGCCGAGGTACAGGTGCGCCAGCAGTTCCGCAACACCGGCAAGGACTGGCTGGAAGGGCAATACCTGTTGCCGCTGCCCAGCGGCGCGGCGGTGTACTCGATGTCGCTGGAGATCGGCGAGCGCCGCATCGTGGCCAGCATCCAGCGCAAGCAGGCCGCGCAAAAAGTCTTCGAACAGGCCCGCAACAGCGGCAAGCGCGCCGCGCTCGTCGAGGCAGACAACGGCAATCTGTTCCGCACCGCGGTGACCAACGTGGCACCCGGCGAGACGGTGACCATCGTGCTGCACTACTGGCAGCGCATCGACTACCGCGCAGGCCGGTTCTGGCTGCGTTTTCCGCTTACCTACACCCCGCGCTACCACATGCGCGATGGCGCCCAGCCCGGCGACGCGGGGGTGGCCACGCCACAGGTGTTTGCCGCCGACGATGCGCAGGCGCCGCTGCGTACGCACATCGCGGTACAACTGGATGCCGGCGTGCCACTGGCCAGCGTCGACAGCTCCAGCCATGCGATCACCAGCATGCATCACGACCGGCGCTGGGCCATCCGTTTGCGCGATGCCAGCGTGCTGCCGGACCGTGATTTCATGCTGAGCTGGCAGCCGCAAGCACAAACCCAGCCGAACGTGGCCAGCTTCCAGCAGGACATCGACGGCCAGCACTACGCGATGCTGATGCTGTTGCCGCCACAGCAGCAGGCGCAGCGCCTCCCGCGCGAACTGATCCTGATCATCGACACTTCCGGCTCGATGGGCGGCGAGTCGATCCGGCAGGCGCGCGCGGCGCTGGATCTGGCGCTGAGCCAGCTGCAGCCGGGCGACCGCTTCAACGTGGCCGAATTCAACTCGACGCTGAATCCCTGGGCCAGCGAGGCGGTGGCGGCCACGCCCGAGGCCTTGCAGAAGGCGCGCGCCTGGGTCGATCAGTTGCAGGCGGGCGGCGGCACCGAGATGGCGCCGGCGCTGAGCTTCGCGCTGGCCGGGCACGCGCCCGCAGGCTATGTGCGGCAGGTGCTGTTCGCCACCGATGGCGCGGTCGACGATCCGAACGGCCTGATGCAGTTGATCGACGAGAAGCTGGGCGATTCGCGGCTGTTCCCGATCGGCATCGGCAGTGCGCCGAACGCGGACTTCCTGCAGGCGGCGGCGCGCCATGGTCGCGGCAGCGAAACCCTGATCACCGACACCGGCAACCTGGGCGAAGCGATGATCGGCCTGCTGGCCCGCCTCGACCACCCCGCCCTGCGCGACATCCAGGTGGACTGGCCGGCCGGCAGCGAGGCGTACCCGCGCCAGCTGCCCGACCTGTACCTGGGCGAGCCGCTGCTGGTCACCGCGAAACTGGCCCAACCGGTCAGCCAGGTGCAGGTGCGCGGCCAGCTCGCCGATCGCGGCTGGACGGTGCCGGCCGACTTGTCCGCGGCGAAGGCGGCCGACGGGCTGGATCGCTTGTGGGCGCAATCGCGCATCGCCGATCTCTCCGACCAGCTGGCCCGTGGCGGCGCAGCCGAGCCGCTGGTCGAAGCGATCACCCGCACCGCGCTCGACGCCCACCTGGTCAGTGCCTATACCAGCCTGGTGGCGGTCGATCGGACCCCGGCGCGCAGCGCCGAGGCGACGCTGCAGCGCCAGCAGATTCCCAACGTGATGCCCGCCGGCACGCATTTCGCGCAAACCGCGACGTCGGCGACGCTGGAGCTGTGGCTGGCGCTGCTGGCGCTGGTGCTGGCGGCATGGGCGTGGTGGCGGCAACGATCGTGTCGGTGATCCGCCGACGCAGCTGGCGTTGGGTGATGTGCGGTGCACTGCTGCTGGCTGCCGGACTGGGTGCGCATGGAAGCTGGATTCACGCCAAGGCGGTGCTGGCGCAATGGCTGCTCGAGCGCGCGTGGAGTCACTCCGACCACGGGCGTTTGCCGCAGCATCCATGGCCCTGGGCGGACATCACCCCGCTGGCGCGACTCCGCGTGCCGCGCCTGCAACAGGATCTGATCGTGCTGGATGGCGACAGCGGCCAGGCGTTGGCGTTCGGTCCGGGCTGGAATGCCGGCGGCGCCAGGCCAGGCGCAGCCGGGCTCGGCGTGATCAGCGCGCATCGCGACACCCAGTTCCGCTTTCTGCCGCAGTTGCGCCCCGGCGACCAGCTGGCGCTGGACGGGCCGCGCGGACACAGCGATTACGTGGTGACCGGCAGTCGCGTGATCGACAGCCGGCTGGTGCGCGTGCCGCCCGCCGACAGCATGGACGGCCTGTGGCTGGTCACCTGCTATCCGTTCGACGCGATCGTGCCGGGCGGGCCGTTGCGCTATGCGGTGCAGGCCCGTCGGCTGGAGCTGAACGCGAGCGTGGTCGATTCGTCAGCCGGCGCGGGAACCAAACCGGAACGGCCCGGTCAGAACTTGTGATTGGTGCGGTTCCTCTTGCCGTGGAACGTGCCGGTGCGGCAGCAAGCTCTCCCCATAGTGGCCGCGCCGGCACACCAATCATGGTGTTTCCTCTCACGTCTCCGACGACGTTTATCCCGGCGCAGCCGTTCACTGCGTCGGGATTTTTATGCCTGCGCTTCGGCGATGGCGCGGTGCATGGCCGCGATCTCGGCACGATAGTCCGCCGCGTGGAAGATCGCCGAGCCGGCGACAAAGGTGTCGGCGCCGGCCGCAGCGATGGCGCCGATGTTCTGCGCGGTGACGCCGCCATCCACTTCGAGCCGGATCGCGCGACCGCTGGCGTCTATGCGCTGGCGCACCTGGCGCAGCTTCTCCAGCGTGCCGGGAATGAATTTCTGGCCGCCGAAACCCGGGTTCACCGACATGATCAGGATCATGTCCAGCTTGTCCATCACGTAATCCAAGTGATCCAGCGGAGTGGCCGGGTTGAACACCAGCCCGGCCTGGCAGCCGGATTCCTTGATCAGTCCCAGCGTGCGGTCGATGTGTTCGCTGGCTTCGGGGTGGAAGCTGATCAGGCTGGCGCCGGCCTTGGCGAAGTCCGGCACGATGCGGTCGACCGGCTTGACCATCAGGTGCACGTCGATCGGCGCGCTGATGCCGAACTTGCGCAACGACTGCAGCACCATCGGGCCGATGGTCAGGTTCGGCACGTAATGGTTGTCCATCACGTCGAAGTGCACCCAGTCGGCACCGGCGGCCAGCGCCGCTGCGGTGTCTTCGCCCAGCCGCGCGAAATCGGCGGCGAGGATGGAGGGGGCGATGATCGGGGTTTGCTTGGGCATGGTAGTTGCCGGAATGAGGGGTAAGTGCGGAGTGCAAAGTCTGCCACGCCATGGCCGTCTGGCTCCTCACCCTGCGCAGCAGGCGGAGGTTGGCGACCGAAGGGAGTCCTTCAGGTGAGGGGATGCTTTTGACGTTGAGGCGAAGAGCGACCCCACCCCGGCCCTCCCCTGCAAGCAGGGGAGGGAGAACATTTCGCGTTACTTGAATCCCCGCGCCTCCTTGATCCGGTCGTACGCGGCGTTGATTTCGCTGGCGCGCGATTCGGCCTGCTTGCGCATGTCTTCGGGCAGGTCGCCGAGACGGTCGGGGTGGTGTTCGGAAATGAGCTTGCGATAGGCGCGCTTGACCGCGCGATCGTCGACGCTGCGGTCGATGCCGAGCACGGCGTACGGGTCGGGGCCTTGCGGCGTGCGCTGCGGCGGCACGTAGCCGCCGCCGGCCGGGCCATGGCTGTAGCCACGCGGGCCGCCGCTGTTCCAGGCGTAGCCCTTCATCGCCATCAGCGCCATCAACTCCATGTCGCTGATGCGCAGGGCGAAGGCGAGCTGGCGCAGGATCGACATCTTCTCCGGCGGCGGATTGCCTTCGGCCAATACCGTCTCGATCACCACGTCGAGCACCGGAAACGCATGATCGCGGCGCAGGCCGACCCAGTTGCGCAGTTCGGCGATGGTGCGGGTGACGTCGAACTCCGGCTGCTTGCCCACATTGAAGCTGGTCACCGCCTGCTTGCGCAGTTCGGCGTCCAGGCTCATCCGCGTCATCAGCCGTTCGGCGATCGCGATCTCCTGTTCCGACACGCGGCCATCGGATTTGGCCACTGCGCCGAGCAAGGTGAACAGCGGGCCGACGAAACCACCGGCCTCCGGCGTGGCGTTCTTGCGCTGGCTGTAGCGCATGTTGTCGAAAATGAAGCCGAGCACCGCACCGGTGACGGCGCCGGGCAGGTGGCCGATCAGCAGGCCGAAGAAGGCGAACCACAGGGTATAGGTGAAACTCATGGCTTTGCCTGCGGCGGTTGTGCGCTGTACCAGCGCGCCAGCGCGTCGAGCTCGATGTCGTTGACCGGACCGATCGCAGCACGCATCACCGGGATGTTGCGGCGGCCGTCGCGGTATTGCTTCAGCGCGTCGCGCAGATAGTCCAGCCGCTGGCCCGCCAGGTTCGGCACGCCGGGCATGCTGGCGTGGCCGTCGGCACCGTGACAGGCGGCGCAAAGACCCAGCCGGGCGGGCGGCACCGGCGTCTGTGCGTGAAGCGGGAGGGCGGCGAGCAGGCTCAGCACCGCGATCAATGGAATGCGCATCGGCAACACATGGGGCCAAAGGACGCCAATTCTAGCAGTGCCCCGAAAACCCCGACGCGGCGTTTCCGGCACCCCGGCTGCAGCGGCTAGAATGGGCGCTTCCCCGCCCTGTGGAACCCGCCGCCGTGCCCACCACCTTGCCGCAATCGAACCTGCCCGGACTCGAACTGGTCCACCGCGGCAAGGTACGCGATGTCTACGCGTTGTCCGACGATCGGCTGCTGATGGTCGCCACGGACCGGTTGTCGGCGTTCGACGTGGTGCTGCCCAACCCGATCCCCGGCAAGGGCGAGATGCTGACCCAGATGTCGAACTTCTGGTTCGCCAAGACCGCGCACCTGCTGCCGAATCATCTGCTCGACGTACCGCTGTCCGAGGTGCTGCCGCCGGGCACCGACATCAAGTTGTACGAGAAACGCGCGGTGGTGGCGCGGCGGCTGAAACCGGTGCCGGTGGAAGCGATCGCCCGCGGCTACCTGATCGGTTCGGGCTGGAAGGATTACCTGGCTACCGGTTCGCTGTGCGGCATCGCCCTGCCCGCCGGCCTGCAACAGGCGCAACAGCTGCCGGCGCCGATCTTCACCCCGTCGACCAAGGCCGCCGTCGGCGACCACGACGAAAACGTCAGCTTCGATGTCGTCATCGATGCGGTCGGCAGCGAGCTGGCCAACCAGGTGCGTGACGCCACCCTGGCGATCTATCGTTGGGCAGCCGCCTATGCGGCCGAACGTGGCATCATCATCGCCGATACCAAGTTCGAGTTCGGCACCGATGCCAGCGGCAAGCTGTACGTGATGGACGAAATGCTGACCCCGGATTCCTCGCGCTTCTGGCCGGCCGACGAATACCGCGTGGGCATCAGCCCGCCCAGCTACGACAAGCAGTTCGTGCGCGACTGGCTGGAGACGCAGGACTGGAACAAGACCGCGCCTGGCCCGGTGATTCCGGACGAGGTGATCGCCCGCACCGCAGCCAAATATGCCGAGGCCCTGCAGCGACTGGCGGGCATCCGGCTCGACTGAAACGTTCAACGGGGGAATGCCATGCGCACCATGCAGGAATGGCTCGACAGCTACAGCGGCGACCATCGCAACCCGACCAACCAGATGTTCCACTGGCTTTGCGTGCCGCCGATCCTGTGGTCGGTGATCGCGCTGCTGTGGGCGATTCCGGTGCCGGTCAGTTTGCTGCGGCCCGGTTCGTGGGCAGTGCTGGTGATGGTGCTGGCGTTCTACTGGTACTGGCGACGCTCGCACCGGCTGGCGCTCGGCCTGCTGCTCGTGTTCGCCCTGTTCGGCCTGCTCACCAACTTCCTGTATTACCGGCTGGGCGTGGCGCAGCTGTGCTACCTCGCGATCGGCGTGTTCGTGGTCGCCTGGATCGGCCAGTTCATCGGGCACAAGTTCGAGGGACGCAGGCCCAGCTTCCTCACCGACCTTTCCTATCTGCTGATCGGCCCGGCCTGGCTGATGGCCAAGCTGCTGCGCAAACTGGGGTTCAAGCAAGTCACATGACTACCCTGCTTACCGTGATCAGCACCCTGCTGTGGTGGGTGCTGTACAGCAGCATGGCTGCGCTGGTGTTCGCCCTGATCGGCTGGTCGGTGATGCGCTGGACCGAGCGCTGCGCGGTGGTATTCAACCGCATCTACCTGGCCTGCCTGCTGTGGACGATGGTCGGCCTGCTGCTGGTCGTCGGCGTGGCCGCCTGGGAAGGTCACCTGCATCCGCCCTATGCGGCGCTGCTCAGTTCCGGCCTGCTGCGCTGGACGCTGGTGCTGGACATGCTGATCGGCACCGCCCTGCTGTGGCGGCTGGTACCGCGCGTGGATGCCCGCCGGATCCGTCCCGGCAGCGCGTGCATGGCGGTCGCTGCGATCATGGCGATCAGTTTCGGCATCGCCACCAGCCTGGCCTGAAGCACGCCGCACGAAGGGGCGGATCGCTCCGCCCCTTCGGCGCATCATCCGTGCAGCATCATGCCGCCGAAGAACATCGCCATCGCGGCAGCGAAAATCATCGCCAGAATGATGAAGATCACCAGGTAGATCACCTGCACCACGCAGGCCTTGCCAAAGCCGATCTGGCTGCCGTCCTGCGACAGCAGCAGGTAGTTCACCACGAACGCACCGACCAGGAATTGCACGATCAGCGACAGCACGCCCCCGGCGCCACCGGAGCTGACCATGCCGATGATGATCATCGCCACGACGCCCGCGATCCAGGTCAGCACCACGGCGCCGAGCGCACGCAGGTAGGACGGCATGTAGCCCACCACCAGCCGGAACGCGACACTCAATACCAGCGCCGCCACCAGGATGCCGACGACGATCATCACCAGCATGGCGAACAGCCCCATGCCGGCCAATGCAGCCAACGAAGAAGTACCCATAAATCCCCCAAGGCAATGAAAAGAAACCGCCCCCAGCATCCCCATGCTGGCCCCGGCGGCGACTTCAGCCTACCCGATTCCCTGCCTGGCGGCAGTGCCTCGGTTCTGGCGATGGCCTGCTCAATGGAAGTCGCGCGAACGACTGTCCAGCGAACCCAGCCAGGCGCTCATGTCGACCAGCCGCCGGGCGATCAGGTGACTCACCCCGTCGACGCTTTCCCACTGCCCCTCCACGCCAAGCAGGCTGGCCTCCAGGTAGGCGCGGCGCTGCTTTTCCGCGACATGGCTCCAGACCACCACGTTGATGGAACCGTGCTCGTCTTCCATGGTGATGAAGGTCACTCCGCTGGCCGTCTGCGGGCGCTGGCGCTGGGTCACCAGGCCGGCGGCGCGCACCGGGCTCTGATGCGGCTGGCCGCGCAGGCTGCGGGAATCGGTGAAGCGCGCCGCGCGCAGTCGCGCGCGGATCAGCTTCAGCGGATGCGGACCCAGGCTGAGGCCGGTGCGCGCGTAATCCGCGTGCAGGTTTTCCGCGACCGATGGCGCCGGCAACGCGATGGCTTGCTCCGCCGGGCTGGCCTGGCCGAACAATGGCAGCTGCGGTTCGATACCGGCCACCGCCCACTTCGCCTGATGGCGATGACCGGCCAGTCCGCGCAAGGCGCCCGCCTCGGCCAGCAACTGTTGCTGGCGCCGGTCGATGCCGGTGCGCGCGCACAGATCCACCACATCGACGAAGGCGCGCGCGGCGCGCGCCAGCGAAAGTCGCTCGGCGACGTCCTGGCGCATGCCGCGCACCTGCCGCAGGCCGAGCCGCAGCGCCGGCTGCGCCCGGCCGTGTGCGTCATCCTCCAGCGTGCAATCCCAATCGCTGTGGCACACATCCACCGACCGCACCTCGATGCCGTGGCGCTGCGCATCCTGCACGATCTGGCTGGGGCCGTAGAAACCCATCGGCTGCGCGTTCAGCAAGGCGCAGGCGAACGCCGCCGGCTCGTGGCATTTCAGCCAGCAGCTGGCGTAGACGATGCCGGCGAAACTGGCGGCGTGGCTCTCCGGAAAACCGTAGCTGCCGAAGCCCTTGATCTGCTCGAACAGCCGCGCGGCGAATTCGGCGGTATAGCCGCGTTCGAGCATGCCCGTCATGATCCGCTCGCGATGGTGTTCCATGCCGCCGTGGCGCTTCCACGCGGCCATCGCGCGACGCAGCTGGTCAGCTTCGCCCGCCGTGTAGCCAGCCGCCACGATCGCCAGCTTCATCACCTGCTCCTGGAACAGCGGCACGCCCAGCGTGCGTTCGAACACCGCTTTCAGATCCTCCGACGGATAGTCCACTGGCTCCTCGCCGCGCCGGCGACGCAGGTAGGGATGCACCATGTCGCCCTGGATCGGGCCGGGTCGCACGATCGCCACCTGGATCACCAGGTCGTAGAAATTCGCCGGCCGATGCCGCGGCAGCATCGCCATCTGCGCCCGGCTCTCGATCTGGAACACGCCGACGGTGTCGGCGCGCTGGATCATCCGGTAGGTGTCCGGATCCTCGGGCGGCAGGGTCGCCAGGCTGTAATCCTGGCCGCGATGCGCGCGCAGCAGGTCCAGGCACTTGCGCACGCAACTCAACATGCCCAGCGCCAGGCAATCGACCTTGAGCAGCCTCATGGTATCCAGGTCGTCCTTGTCCCACTGGATGATGGTGCGCTCGGGCATCGCCGCGTTCTCCACCGGCACCAGCTCGCTCAGCGGCGCGTCGCTGATCACGAAACCGCCCACGTGCTGGGACAGGTGTCGCGGCATGTCGAGCAGTTCGGCAGTGAGTTTCAGTACCCGCCGCAGCACCGCGCTGTGCGGATCGAAACCGTGTTCGCGCAGACGTTCGTCCAGTGATGCCTCGCCACCCCGCCAGCCGAAGATGCCGCTCAACTGATCGACCTGATCCGGCGGCAGACCCAGCGCCTTGGCCACGTCGCGCACCGCGCTCTTGCCGCGATAGCAGATCACCGTGGCCGCCAGCGCGGCGCGCTCGCGGCCGTACTTGGCGTAGATGTACTGGATCACTTCCTCGCGTCGCTCGTGCTCGAAATCCACGTCGATGTCGGGTGGCTCGTTGCGTTCCCTGCTGATGAAGCGCTCGACCAGCAGGTTCATCCGCGCCGGATCGACTTCGGTCACGCCAAGCGCGAAACACACCGCGGAATTCGCGGCCGAACCGCGACCCTGGCAGAGGATTTTCCGGCCGCGCGCGAAGCGCACGATGTCATGCACGGTGAGGAAGTACGACTCGTATTGCAGATGCTCGATAAGGCCCAGCTCGTGCTCGATCTGCGCCTCGACTTTCTCCGGCACACCGTCTGGCCAGCGCCAGCGCATGCCTTCCTCGGTGAGTTGTCGCAACCAGCTGCTCGCACTATGGCCAGCGGGCACCAGCTCGGCCGGATAGCGGTAATGCAGCTCGTCCAGACTGAAGCGGCAGCGAGCGGCGATGGCGGCGCTTTCCTGCATCAGCGTTGCGGAATAGATCGCACCCAGTGCATCGCGGCGGCGCAGGTGGCGTTCGCCATTGCGGAAGATCAGCGCACCGGCCTCCGCGATCGGCAGACGATGGCGGATCGCGGTCAGCGTGTTCTGCAGCGCCAGCCGTCGACGCACGTGCATGTGCACGTCGCCTGCAGCCACCAGCGGCAGCGGCAGGCTGCGTCCGAGCCGTTCCAGCTCGTGCAGGCGTTGCGCATCGTCCGGCCCGTGATGCAGCTCCACCGCCAGCCACGCCCGCTCGCCGAAGGTATCGCGCATCCAGCGGCCATGCGCGAGATCGGGCGTGCGCTCGGGCAGCCACAAGGCGAACGTGCCCGGCAGGCCGTCGGCAAGATCGCTGCGATGCAGGCGATAGCTGCCCTTGGCCGAGGCGCGCCGGCCGCGGCTGATCAGCCCGCACAAGGCGGTATAGCCGGCTTTCGTTTCGCACAGCAGCACCAGCTTCGGCCCGTCATCGAGCTGGAACTCGGCGCCCGTGATCAGCTTCACGCCGGTGGCGCGCGATGCCTCCAGCGCACGCACGATGCCGGCCAGCGAGCATTCGTCGGTGATCGCCAGCGCGCTGTAGCCGCAGGCCTTGGCGCGCTCGAACAGCTCGTGGGCACTGGAGGCACCGCGGCCGAACGAGAAGTTCGACAGGCAATGCAGCTCGGCATAGGCGTTCATGCAAACCAGCCCTGCAGCATCCAGCCGGCCTGCTCGCCCGGCGCGCAGAATGCCCACGCGCGCTGGCCTTGCGCGGTCTCCACCACGTAGTAGTCGCGGCACACTTCACCACCATCCCACCAGCCGGTTTCCAGTCGCTCGGGTCCGGCCAGGATGTGCGGAGCGGGGCCGCGCAGGGGCAGGGGTCGATCGAGCAGCCAGGTCGGCCGCGGCGACGATTCCTGCCAGCCATTGTCGGAGGCCGTCACTTTCTGCGCCAGCTCGGGACGCGGGTCGGTGGTGCTGCCCAGCTGATGCACGGCGCGATCACCCAGCCGTGCACGCAGGCGTTCGCGCAGTTGCTCGATCGGCAGCGCATGCGCCGGACGTTCGTCGAACAGGTCGCGGCCGGCCGGCACGAACGCCGGCAGATCGCGCGCGATCAGGCGCATGGCCAGCACCGGCGCGGGCAACTGCACCTGCTCCAGCCGCCCGCGTGCCAGCTCGAACAACATGCTCGCCTCGCGTTCGGGCGCGAGCAGGCCCACCATCACCTCGGTGGTTTCCTCGCGATGTTCCAGCCGCAGCAGGAAGCGCTGCACGCCGCCGTCGCGACCGGCCAGGTAGGCGGCCAGATCGCCGGTCATGCGACGCAGTGGAAAGATCAGCGCGCCGATGTTCTCCACCTCGTGCGACAGCTCGATGCGCAGGTCGAAGTTGTCCGGTGGCCGATAGGCATCCAGGCCAGCGGGCGCATCGCCCGTCAGCCGATCCAGCGCCAGCAGCAGGTCGGCGCCGAAGCGCCGCCGCAGGCCATCGCGCGGCAGGTTCAGCAACTGGCCCAGGGTGCGGATGCCCATGCCGGGCAAGGCCTCGACGGCAGCCGCGGGCAGGCGGCTTTGCTGCAACGGGATGCGTTGCAGCGCGTGGCGCAGATGCTCGTCGCCCAACACCGCCTGGCCATCACTGACACCGGCCAGCACGTACGCCGCATGCGCCGTCGGCGCGGCGCTGATCCGATGGCGAAAGCCCAGCGCATCGAGCTCGTCGCGCAGCAGGCTTTCCAGCCGCGGCCATGAGCCGAACAGGCTCAGGCTGCGACTGACCTCCAGCACGATCGCATGCGGCAGCAGGCTCACCTCGGAGCTGTAGCGATACGCGACCGCGGCCAGAAACCGATGCCAGCGATCGACCAGCTCAGGCTCGTACGGCAAGGCCTCGAACTGCGCCAGCAGTGCCTGCGCCGCGTTCAGTCGCTGCCCCACGCGCAGACCGGCCGCGCGCGCGGCCGCGTTCGCCGCCACGATGGTGCGCGCATTCGCGGCACCGGCCACCAGCACCAGCGGGCCCTCGCCCGGGCGGCGACGGAGGACACCGTCCAGTGCCAGACGCGGCAACAAAATGCAGGCCCACAACATCAGCGCCAACCATCAATGCAGGGCGCGCGGCAGCGCCACCGGCTGCTCGGGCACGGCGCCACCACGGCATTTGCGCACCCACACCTGAGGGCGTGGCCGTGCCTCCAGTTCCAGCCGGAGTGCGGCGGGTGAGGCATTGCCCAGATGCCGTCGATCGCGGAAGGCAAACGCCAGCGCACGTCCGCCATCGGCGGCCACCTGCAAGCGCCGCAGCGCGCGGTCATCCGCCTGTCGCGGCCACGCCAGCACCGCAGCGCAACTGCCCGAGCGCAGGCACTGCTCCATCGCCCACAGCACATCGGCCTCGGCCGCGGTGACGATCTCGACCCGGCGCATGTCCACGCCCTGCTGGCGCCAGCCGGCCACGCAAGGTGCATACGGCGGCGTCACCAGCACCACCGGCCGCTGGCCACGGCTGAGTCGCGCCAGCGTCGGCAGCACCAGTTGCAACTCGCCCACAGCATCCAGCGGCAGCAGGATTTCCGACAGCGAGGCCGCGGGCCAGCCGCCCGTCGGCAATACCGCATCCAGTGCCGCCCAGCCGGTGGGTTGCTCGCCAGCGGATGCCGGCGCGGCGCGACCGCGCCAGACCTCGCGCGCATCGAGCAACGACGACAAGGACACCACCGCACTCATCAGCTGCCCCTCAGCAATCCGGCGAACAGACCTTCGATGGCGAAGTCCTCGGTGGGATCCGGATCGATGGGCTGATAGCCCGGGCTGTTCGGCAACAGGCGGATCACCTCGCCCTGCCAGTGCAGCCGCTTGATGGTGAAGCGGTCACCGCCGACCCGCGCCGCCACCACCTGGCCATGCCGCGCCACCGGCGTGGCGTGCACGCCGACCAGGTCCTGATCGAGGATGCCTTCATCGCGCATCGAGTCGCCGACCACCCGCACCAGATAGTCCGGTCGCAGCCGGAACAGCCAGCGCGACACGCGCAGCGTGCGCTCGATCCGCGCTTCGGAAAACAGCGGCTCGCCGGCGGCGATGCGACCCACCAGCGGCAGTTCCATGGTGTCCGCATCCAGCGCATCGGCCGAATCCACCAGCCGGATGCCCCGCGACCGGTTCGGCTCGATCGCCAGCCGCCCCTTGGCCTCCAGCGAACGCACGTGCTTGAGCACCGCGCTGACGTTGGGCAAGCCCATCGCCTGGCCGATCTCCTCCAGGGTGGGTGCCTGCCCCCCTTGCGCCACCCGCGCACGGATGAACTCGAGGATGTTGGATTGGCGACTGGTCAGGTGCAGGCTCATGGACGCCATGTTTTCACCTTTTGTGGTGAAAATACAGCCCCGTGATGCCCGGCCTTGGCAAACCCACCATGCGACTCGTTCGCCGTCAACGCATGGCTTCGATCAGGCCACATCTCAGTTACACGACATTAACAAACCCTGCGGTACATTAACGCCGTGTCGTGAGACACCACTCCCACTGCGTGGCGAGGCCTCCCCTCCTCCTCCACGCGATCAAGATGGATACCCCCAAAACCCGCAGATCCCCCTCTGCGGGTTTTTTTATGGGAAACCACAGCACACCACGTGCAATTCCCGGCCGGGTGCCAGCCGCTACGGCCGGGTCGCTTTCAGATTGGCCGCACGCACCGCTTCGACAAACCCGCCAAACGGAATATCGGTGATGCCGACCAGTCCGATATGGCTGTTCTCGCCGTCAAGCAGGCGACCGCTCACCGGTTGGTCGGTGTACTGGAACCAGTGTGCGCCGACGATATCCGGGGCGCTTGCCGCCGTGGCGATGAAACTCGCATATGCCTGGCCACGCTGCTGCTCGTTCCATGCCGACACCACACCCTTGCCGAAGGGGCCGCGGTCATCGGAGCCGAAGTGGAATTCGCTGAGCAGCACCGGCTTGTCGAGCTGGTGCATCGCCGACGCATCGAAACCGTGCTGCGGCAGGTCGGCATAGACATTGAAGCTGACCACGTCGCAATACTGCGCGCAGGCGGCGACGGCCTCGGGCGTATTCGCCGCGAAGCGACCGCCGAGGAACAGGTGATGCGGGTCGTGGCGGTGGATCGCCGCAGCCACGGTGCGAAAGTAGGCGTCGGCGTAATCGCGCAGCCACGCGCTGTAGTCGGCGTCGATGGCCGGATGCGCTTCATTCGGCACCGGCGCAGCGAAGCCGGTGACATTCAATGCCTCCCATGACCCCAGTGCGATACCCCACGCCGCGGACAGCGTTTCCGGCGCCACGTACTTCTTGCGCAACATCGCGATGAAGGCCTGCCTGGCCGGACTCTTCGCGTCGCCGGCAAGCGTGCCGATGGCAAGCCCCCAGCGGCCCTGGGGACCGCTGCCGGCCCAGGCCAGTTCGTTGTCGGCGAAATAGCCGAGCAGCCAGGGATCGTCGCGCACGTCGGCGCTGGCTTTCACCACCGCCACTTCCGTCGCCTGCACGAAGCGCGGATCGAACGGATCGGGCATGCGGCCCCAGTAGTCGTGGCCGCTGGCCACGTTGGCGTAGTCGCCGGCGATATTGATCGAACGCGTATACGGCAGTCGATGCATGCGGCCCAGCGCATCGTCGCTCCAGTTGCCGATGGTATTGAAGCCCCATGCCTGCAGCCGCTCCAGCGTGCGCGTGCGCCACGCGTCCCGCCAGCCTTCGCCGTCCCGGCGATACAGATTCGCTGCGTAGAAATCGAACCAGCGGCCGTGGTTGTAGCCGATGCCCTGGCTGGCGCCCTGCTCCGGGTTGCGGTTATCGCCACGACCGTAAAACGCTGCCCATTCACCGCGGTCCGGCGGCAGCTCGCTGAACATGAACTGGCGACCCTCGACGTAGCTGCGGCCGCCGGTGATGGTCACCGCATTCACGCCCAGCGAAAAGAATGCGTACCCCTCGGGCGTCACCAGTTGCCAGCGAGCGCCCTGCTTCTGCGTGTGAAACCAACCGGTCCGCCGCATGTTCTGGCCGTCCAGACGTCCACCGTAACGATCCAGGCCGGCTGGCTTCGTCGCCAGCGGCCCGGCGACATCCGCCACGCGCAGCGCGTTATCGGAGTCGATCTTCTCCGGCCATCGCCTGCGCGTGTATTGCCCGTAACGGTCAACGATGCCTGCATACGCATCGTGCAGCGTGGTCGCCGCGGCTGCCGTTTCCACGCGGCCGAACAGCAGTGTCTGCACCGCTTGTGGCGCCGGGATACCGAGACGAATCGCACGGACATGGCGCAGATCCGGCGTGCCGCGCACGGCAGTCGCCAGCAAGGTCGGCTGGCCGTGATCGGCAAACGGCATGGGCGGCCCGACCTGCATGCCCTGGTCGCGCGGAGAGGTCGCATGCAGCGGAATCACCAGTGTCTGTGGCGGCCCGGCCGGCAGCCCCACGCTGGCCTGCAGTGGCTGCCCGGCGCTGTCGATCTGCACATCCAGCGTCACCGGCCACGGCATCGCGTTCTGCACACGCACGTGCAATTCGCACTGGCCCGACCAATCCCACGCCGCGCCCGCTGGCGCCATCACGATCCACGGATGTGCCGCCGGCTGGAACGCATAAGCTTGCTGGAGCACGCCATCACGCGCGCGCTCGACGCTGCCGACACGCTGCACCTGTTCCAGCTGCACCCGGCCAGCCGAATCCGGATTCGCCAGATCCAGCCCATCCGGTGCGGCCGCATGGCAAGCCGCGAGGCAGCCCAGACACCATAGCCAGGACCAAGCGTGGCATTTCATCGAGGGAATCCTCGCGCGGGCGCGCGCAGAACAGCTACGCGACCGGGTGCCGGCGCACCCACCACTGCCAGCCGTAATACACCGGCACGCCCAGGGCAATGATCAACAGGCTCATGCCGGCATCGCCCGGGGCATGGATGGCGCTGGCCACGATCACGCCGAACACGGTGATCACGAAAATCAGCGGCAGCAGCGGATAGAACGGTACCTGGTACGGCGCGGGCTGGTCGATGAAATGCTTGCGATACCAGAACAGCGTGCCGATGCCGAACACGTGGCCGAGCCATTCGCCGACCGTGGTGTAGTTGAGCAACTGGTTGAAGCTGCCCGAATAGGTGAGCACGGCGGCCCATGCGCCCAGCAAGGCCAGCGCGATCTGCGGTGCACGCGTGCGCGCATCGACGCGACCGGCGGCACGGAAGAACACGCCGTCGGCACCCATCGTCTGCAGCACGCGCGCACCGCCGGCGATCGCGATGCTGCAATAGCCGAAGGTGGAACAGGCGATGCCGATCGCGATCACGGTGGCGCCGGCCTTGCCGAACAGCCGCCGCATCAGGTCCGCCGCCGGCGCCTCGCTGGCGGCAAGCCCGGCATGACCCAATCCGGCCAGGTAGGCGTAGTTGACCAGCACATAGCAGACCACCACGCCGACCATGCCCATGGCCAGCGCGCGCGGCAGGGTGCGTTGCGGGTTGCGCACTTCACCGGCCAGGTCGTTGAGGTAGTGGAAGCCGCCATAGGTGAACAGCACCGGCAGCAAGGCGCCGGCAAACGCCCAAGGCGACACCGGATAGGTGGTGTCCGCTGCCAGTGCCGGGCCCAGCTGGCCCTGTGCCAGAACCAGCCCGCTGATCACCAGCAGCACGACCGCCGCGAGCTTCAGCACGGTGAAGATGTTCTGCATCCACGCCCCGGCGCGGATGCCGAACAGGTTGATGCCGACGATGAACACGATCGCACCCACCGCCACCGGCTTCACGTAGACCAGCGGCGCCAGGCCAAGCGCCGTGCACAGGTAATCGGCGAACATGGTTGCCACCGCGGCTACGCTGCCGGGGTAGTTGATCAGCGCCATCGTCCAGCCGAACAGGAAGCCGGGCAACAGACCGAACGCTTCGCGCAGGTAGACATAGATGCCGCCGGCCTGCGGTCGGCGCGAGCCCAGTTCGGCGTAGCACAGCACGCCGGCCAGGGTCAGCAGGCCACCGATCACCCACAACACCAGCAGCTCCGCACCCGAAGCAGTACTGCGTGCCACGGTGGCCGGCGTGAGGAAAATGCCCGCCCCGATCACGCCGCCGATGACGATCATCGCGGCGTCCCAGGTGTTCAGGCGACGGGCATAGGCATTGGCAGGTTCGGTCAGCATGGCGGCTACCTTGCCATTGTCGGTGCCGTTTCTACCAGTCCCATCATCCATCTGCTACGGTGCTGACCGCTCGACAGCGCTCCAGCCCATGGCGCAAGGACCGTGCACGATGAACTCCCTTGGCGGATTCCTGTTGACTGCGGTCGTGATCGGCCTGGCCTGCTGGCTCGGCTACCGTCACTACGTGGGTTCGCGTGAACTGCTGAAGGCCTGGGCCAGGGCGAACGGCTACACGATCCTCCACGCGAGGCGCAGCCTGTTCATGCCGCTGGGCATGTACTTCACCACCTCGCGATCCCAGGTGGTCTTTCACGTGGCGGTGTACGACACCTCGCGCAAACGCAACCGCTCGGCGTGGGTACGGCTGGGCACCTACTGGGTGGGTTCGCTGGATGGCGATGCCATCGACGTACGATGGGAAAACGAGGGCTAGTTTCAACCTTCTTGCTGTCGCCCGACACTTGCAGGCGCCACCCTTTCGGCGGTGAAGGAAATCCGCGCTGGCGTGTATATAGTCAGGAAGGCGGCTCATTGGTCGTCGTGCAAGGAATGGCATGAAACAGATACTCCGACTGATCGCCAGCACGCTGCTGCTGGCCGTGGCGGCTTGCCACGCTCCGGGCGATGCCTCGTCGAAGCAGGCGACGGGGTTGATGGAGTTGAAGGTCCATAGGGTGCCGTCGGCGCAAACCGGCCAGCTGGCAGGGGCGCTGCGCGATGTGCTCGGCAGCAAGGCCAGTGTCACCTCACCCGCGCCCGGCAAGCTGCTGGTTTACGCACCACCGGATGCGCAGGCATCGATCGGCAAAGCGATCGCATCGCTCGGACCATCCCCGGCAACCCCAACACCGGTCACGCAGGTGAATCTGCAGTTCTGGGTCGTCGACGGGGCATACGGCGCCGGCGACGATGACACGGCACTGAAGCCGTTGGCATCCGCGCTCGATGGGGTACGCCGAAGCATGGGGCCGCTGCACTTCAGTCTCGATCAGGTGGTCTCCGGCAGGGCATCGACAAGCGATGACACGTCGATGGTGGCTGCAACCGATGGCGGCTATTCGCGTGGCTTCGACTTTGCGGTCAAGAGCATCAACGGCGAGATGCTGGATGTCTGGCTTGCCTATGACGATCACGGCCAGCGTGGGCTGGCCAAATTCAAGGCCGAGGTCAGCCTTCGATCCGGCCAGTATGTGGTGCTTGCCCAAGGCCCCGGCGCCTGCGCGCCGGCACTGCCCGGGAAGAACGCGCCGCCATGCCACGCCAGACCCGCGCTGCGATTGCTGATCGTGCGTGCGGACATCTTGCCGCCGCAGGCCTGAGCGGCTCCGATGCCACTGCGCCAGGATGCGCTGTACGCCAGCTACCGGCGGCTGGAACGGCCGCTCTACAACGTGCTATACCGCCAGCTGTGGCAGGCGGAAGATTGCCAGGACGTGATCCACGACGCCTACGTGCGGGTGTGGGAGCGCCGCGCCAAGGTGGATGAAACCACACTTGATGCCCTGGTCTGGACCACCGCACTGAACCTGGCGAAGAACCGCCTGCGCTGGCACCTGTTGCGCCGACATGAGCTGCTGGACGAAGCATCGCTGCCGTTGCCCGTCGATGCCCCGCCGCAGGATTTCCTCGCTGCGCGGAAATTGCACCGGGCCTTGCGCAAGCTGCCTCGTGCCTGGCAACAGGTGCTTCTTCTGTCCGAATTCAGCGGCCTGCGCGGTACCGAAATTGCCATCGTGCTGGGTATTCCGGCCGGCACGGTGGCTTCGCGCAAGTACCTGGCGCTGGAGCGTTTGAAAGTCTTGATGGGAGCCTCTGCCGATGCATGATTCCAGTCGACTATTCGTCGAACTGACGCCCCCCACCGGTGGCTTGCTGCGCCTGCAACGCAGCCTCGCCGACAGCCACCGTACCACTCACCGATGGCAACGGTGGATTCCGCTCGGTGCGGCCCTGGCTGCCTCCTTGCTGACGCTGGCATCACTGCTGCCCGGCGTCATCACTCGACAGCTGCAGACCCGCCAGTTGATCTCGGCAATGCAGGCATCCATCGCACCTTCGGCTACCGGCATCCGGGTCGTCGACGGCGCCGCGCTCGAACTGCCCAGCGCGAACCCCGATGTACGCCTTTACCTGATGCAGTCAGCCGCGCAGGCTTCCCGCCACTGAGCGAAGCCCGGCCTTCCATTGGCGAGGTCATGGCTGGCGTGTGCCGCAAATTGACAATCCCCGGCCACGTCGAAACACTGGCGGCTCCGCCACGGTGCTGCGACGGATCGTGATCCGCCGGGTGGGCGGCCTCCCGGCAAGCGCGTGCTTTCCGCTGCAAGAGGTATCGTCTTGTCCATCGCTGCCATCCCCCGTCGTCTGGCCTTCGCCACCTCGGCCGAGCTTCCCTCGATCCAGGCGGATGACGCCCAGCTCGCCAGCGTGCTGGAACAGCTCGGCATCACGCCGATTTCCTGCATCTGGAATGATCCGGCGGTGGACTGGTCGATGTTCGATGCGGTGCTGATCCGCACGATCTGGGATTACTACAAGCACCACCCCGACTTCATCGCCTGGCTGGACCGGCTCGACCGGATCGGCATTCCCACCATCAACGACAGCCGCGTGCTGCGCTGGAACAGCGACAAGCGCTATCTGCTCGAACTGGCCACGGTGAGTGTCACCACGATCCCCACCCGACTGGCCGCTGGCGGCGAACTGGCTGACGTGCTGGCAACGATGCCGGCGCAACAGGTGGTGATCAAGCCGACCGTCAGTGGCGGTGCCTGGCATACCTTGCGTGGTCGTGTCGGCGATACCGAGTTTGCCGAAGCCGTGACCCGCTTGCCACGCGAACTCGACTATCTGGTGCAGCCGTTCGTGCCGGAGATCGTCAGCGCCGGTGAATGGTCGCTGCTGTATTTCGGCGGCGCCTTCAGCCACGCGGTGGTCAAGCGCCCGGCCACGGGCGACTATCGCGTGCAAAGCGAGCACGGCGGCACGGTCGAAGCGGGCCAGCCACCTGCCGCCAGCCTGGCCGCCGCCGAAACGGCGCTGGCGGCGGTTGCCGCAAGGGGCTATGGCGAGCTCGCCTATGCGCGTGTCGACGGCGTGATCTGCGATGACGCGTTTCTGGTGATGGAGCTGGAACTGATCGAGCCTTTCCTGTTTCTGGAAGAGCAGCCACGCGCGGCGGAATACTTCGCACGGGACCTGGCGCGGCGGCTCGACAGTTTGTCTTTGCGCGGGTCGCACGACGCCGGATCATCCGGCAAGTGATTGCGTGCTGGCGCTGAAGGTGCGCGGATCGCTGCGTACAATGTCGCCATCGCCCGATCGCGCCGTGTCCGCAAAACGCTGATGTCCCCACCACGCAAGATCCTGCATGTCGACATGGACGCGTTCTACGCGTCGGTGGAACAGCGCGACGATCCGTCGCTGCGCGGCAAGCCGGTAGCGGTGGCGTGGCGCGGCGCGCGGTCGGTGGTATGTGCGGCCAGCTACGAGGCGCGCGTGTTCGGCGTGCGTTCGGCGATGCCGGCGGTCAGCGCGGAACGACTGTGCCCGCAACTGGTGTTCGTGCCGCCGGACTTCGTGCGCTACAAGGCGGTGTCGCGGCAGATCCGCGAGATCTTCGCACGGCACACCGACCTGATCGAACCGCTGTCGCTGGACGAGGCTTATCTCGATGTCACCAGCACCAAGACCGGCCTGCCTTCGGCCACCGCCACGGCGGAGGCGATCCGTGCGGCGATTCGCGACGAGACGCAGCTGACCGCCTCGGCCGGCGTGGCGCCGAACAAGTTCCTGGCCAAGATCGCCTCGGACTTCCGCAAACCCGATGGCCTGTTCGTGGTGCGCCCGCACCAGGTCGAAGCCTTTCTCACGCCGTTGAAGGTCGGCCGCCTGCCCGGCGTGGGCAAGGTGATGGAAGCGAAGCTGGCGGCGCTCGGCATCCACACCGTGGGCGAGCTGCGCGCGCTGGAACAGGCGCAGCTGGAAATGCGCTTCGGCCGCTGGGGTCGGCGCCTGCACGAACTGGCGCATGGCATCGACGAGCATCCGGTGCAGTCCGAGCGGCTCACCCTGCAGGTCTCGGCCGAAGACACCTTCGAACATGATCTGCGGCTGGACGAACTCGAACCGCATATCCGCCAGCTGGCCGAGAAGGCCTGGGCCGGTCATCAGCGCGAGCTCGGCCGCGTGGCGCGCACCGTGGTGCTGAAGCTGAAGACCGCCGACTTCCAGTCGCTGACGCGCAGCCTCACCCCATCGACGCGACCGATGTCGGCCGGCGAACTGGGCGAGATCGCCTGCGCCTTGCGCGAGCGCGTCGACCGCCCGGCCGACAGCCGCTACCGCCTGGTCGGAGTGGGCCTGGCCGGCTTCGTCGATCGCGACAGCTACCAGGCGCAGACCAACCTGTTCGATGCGCCGCAGGACTGATTCCTGCGCAAGAGCGCACCATGTGCGCGATGCTCTCCATGATCTGACGAAGAGCCATCGCGCACTTCGGTGCGCTCCCGCGGATGGTCGTTTACGCCCGGATCCAGCGCCACAACTCGCGCCATGACGGCTTCTTGCCGTACATCAGGATGCCGGTGCGATAGATCCGCGCCGCCAGCCACACGCAGGCCAGCAAGGTCACCAGCATCAAGCCCAGCGACAGCGCCAGTTCCAGCGGCGGCACCGAGCTCAGCGACCAGCGCACCGGCATGGTGAATGGTGCGAAGAAGGGGATGAACGACAGCGTCACGCCGAGCTGGCTGGAGGGATCCTTGATCAGCGCGAACACCGCGAAGAAGCCCACGATGATGAACATGGTGACGAAGATCGCGTACTGCTGGGTCTCCTGGATGGTGTTGCACATCGCCCCGATCGCCGCGTACAGCGCGCCATAGAGCAGGAAGCCCAGCGCGAAATACAGCAGGAACACCACCAGCAGGCCGGCCGGCATGCTCGGGATCGGGAAGTTCTGCATGGCGTCGGCGCTCATCCCGAACAGTCCGGCCAGATGCACGCGCTGGCTGCTGACCAGGAAGATCGAGCCACCCCAGATCGCCATTTGCGTCAGCCCGGCCATGCCCACGCCGAGCACCTTGCCCAGCAGCATCTGGAACGGCGTCAGCGACGAGGTCAGCACTTCCATGATGCGCGAGGTCTTCTCCTCGATCACCGAGGTCATTGTCTGCTGGCCGTAGATCAGGATCGCGATGTACAGGATGAAGCCCATGAAGTACGCGATCAGAAACGACTCCTGGCCGCTCTGCCCGGTGAGCTTGCCGTCGGACACCTTGGTGGTGTCCAGGTCAGCCGGCTTCATCGCCTGCTTGACCAGGGTCGCATCCACGCCCGACTTGCCCAGCCGCACTCCGGCCAGCGCACTGGACACGCCGCGCTGCAACTTCACCATCGACTCCGTCGAACCGACGTTGGCACCGTAATAGGACGCCTTGCCACTGGTAAGCGTGGCGTCGGTTAGCACCAGCACACCATCAAAGCCGTCTTTTCGCGTTTTGCTGGAAAAGCCGGTGCTGGTGATCAGGTCGTCACGCACTTTGACCACGTCGCTGCCGGTGGCGGGGAAAACCTGGACGGCGTAGCGCGCCTTCGCGTTGGATCCCTCGCCGATTTTCTCCGACTGCAGCGCCTGGCTGACGGGCTGGCCCAGCCCGCTGCCGGACGCATCCACCAGCGCCACGCGCGTGGTGCGGTCGCTGCCACTCATCATCAGCCCGGGCAGCACCACCATCGCCACCATGAACACCGGCAACAGCACGGTGGAAATCACGAACGCCTTGGTGCGAACGCGCTCGACGAACTCGCGCCGGATCACGGCAATGATCTTCTTCATGCGGCAACTCCGGCGTGGGCGGTGGCGGCATCGGCGCCGACCTTGGCGATGAAAATGGCATGCAGCGATGGCTCGACCACCTCGAAGCGGCGCAGGCCCACGCCCTCGCGCACCAGTGCGGCCAGCAGTTGTTCCGGATCGGCACCGTCGGCCATCTGCAACTCGGCGCTGGCACCGTAATCGTCGACACGGCTGATCAGCGTGCGGTCGGCGAGGATGTTCGCCGCCCGCTGCTTGTCATGGGTGAAACCCAGCGCCACGTGACGCCCGCCGAAATCAGCCTTGACCTGGGCCACCGTGCCGTTCACCACCATCTCGCCACGGGCGATGATCGCGATGCGGTCGCACATGCGTTCGGCCTGCTCCATCACGTGGGTGGAGAACAGCACGGTGCGGCCCTCGGCGGCGATCGCCACCACGATGTCCCTCATCACCTGCGCATTGACCGGGTCCAGCCCGGAGAACGGTTCGTCGAGGATCACCAGCTCGGGCTCGTGCAGCAGCGCACCGGCGAACTGCACCTTCTGCTGCATGCCCTTGGACAGGTCCTCGACCTTCTTCAGCGCCCAGTCGCTGATGCCCAGCCGCTCCAGCCACGCCTGCGCCCGCTTGCGCGCATCGGCGCGGCCGATGCCCTTGGTCTCGCCCAGAAAAATCAGGTGGTCGAGCACCTTCATCTTCTTGTACAGGCCGCGCTCCTCCGGCAGGTAACCGATCCGCTGCGACAGCGCACGGCTGTTGTGCGGCGAATCGAACAGCACCACCTTGCCCTCGTCCGGTTCCAGGATCCCCATGACCAGCCGGATGGTGGTCGACTTGCCGGCGCCGTTGGGGCCGAGCAGGCCGAAGATGCCGCCGGCCGGAACTTCCATGCTCAGATGATTCACCGCGGTATGTCCGGAAAAACGCTTGGTCACGGACTCGACGCGAACACTAGCTGCGCTCATGCACTTCCCTCGAAGACCGGGCTCCCCGCCCGAATCCGGCAAGCTAGCATGCCCGGCATGGCGGGCAAAGCCGACCTACCGGCCTTGCGCAGCGCGGACAAAGCGTCAGGGCCGTTGGTCGCGGCCGAAGCGCGGCAGGTTCCAGTGCAGACGCAGCGACAGGAAGCGCAGCCCGAAGCAGGCCAGGATCGGCAGCCAGGTCGCCCACACCGCGGGCCAGCGGAAGTACTCGCCGGTCACCGCCAGCGCGGCACCGACCAGGGCTGCCGAGGCGTAGATCTCCTTCTCCAGCACGATCGACACGCGCGCCAGCAGCACATCGCGCGCCATGCCGCCGCCGATCGCGGTGACGATGCCGAGCAGGATCGCCACCTCGGCGTTGTGGCCGAACGCCAGCGCCTTGTGCGCGCCATACACCGCGAACAGACCCAGCCCCATCGCATCGAACAGGCGTACCGGGTAGGTCAGCCGTTCCACCCACGGATACGCCAGGATGGTGAGCAAGGCGGCAATCAGCGCGGTGGCCAGGTAGCGCCAGTCGGACAAGCCGGCCGGCGGGATCGCGCCGATGCACAGGTCGCGTGCGATGCCGCCACCGCAGGCGGTGATGAAGGCAATCGCCAGGATGCCGAACAGGTCAAGGTTGCAGCGCCTGGCCGCAGTCGCGCCGCTGATCGCGAACGCGAACGTGCCGGCCAGATCCACCAGGTTGAACAACAGTTGCTCATTCACGCTGGTGCCTTGTCTGCGGGCATGCCGGCGATGCGGCGAATACCCGCCATTGAACCAGCTTCAGGAGAGCTTGCGCGAGATCGTGAAGAACGCCAGGTTGCCCGCGCCGGTCGCCAGCGCCAGCACGGCGATCATGCCCGGCGTGACTTCCTGCCAGCCGAACCACTGGATCAGGCCGAAGCCGACGCCCACCGACAGCAGCACGATGCCCCAGCGCAAGGAGGAATGTCGACGGCGCAGTTCCTCGTCGCGCAGCACCGCACCCACCAGCTCCTCCGAGCCGCCGGCATCGACCATGCGGCGGCGGACCCGCGCGTCGACCACGACCTTGATCGCATAGGCGATGCAGACGAACAGGGTGATCGGGATCAGTATTTCGAAATTCACGGCGTGCTCCTCGGGTGGCGGGATGGTGGACCTTCGTGACCATGGATACAGGCATTCGACGAACGGTTGCAGCAAGCTGGTTGCAACCGTTCCTCCCCCGCGCGTATCTCTTGCCCCATGGATGACATCCGCAGCAGCCCCGATCGCCACCTGGTCGACGCCGTGCTGGCCAACCGGCCGGGCGCGTTCGAACGCCTGGTGCGCGAATATCAGGGTCTGTGCTGGCACATCATCCAGCGCATGGTGCGCAATCCCGAGGACGCGCGCGAGCTGTGCCAGGACACCTTCCTGCGCGTGCACCAGTGCCTGCATCAATACCGTTACGAAAGCGCGCTGAAATCCTGGATCGGCCGGATCGCCTTCACCATCGCGCTGCGCCACCTGCAGCACAAGCGCATCCCATTGCTGGAGCCCGGCAGCGACCGCGACGGCTTCGACCTGGTCGAAAACATCGGCGACGGCTTCGACCTCGAAGCGGCCTGCGTGGATGAGGAAACCGCGCGACACCTGCATCAGGCGATCGAGGCGCTGCCGCCCTTGCAGCGCACCTTGCTGACCTTGTACTACCTTGAAGAAACACCGATCCCGGAGATCGCGCGGATCACCGGGCTGGCCACCGGCACGATCAAGAGCCATCTGTTTCGCTCGCGCCTGCGCCTGCGCGATACGCTCGAGACACGGACAGGAGTTGCCGCATGATTCCGCACGACGAAGACCATATCCCCGCCTTCGATGACGCCGCGCAGGAGCGCGAGTGGCTGGCGCAGGAAGCCGCCAGTCGACGCGAGCGGCTGCAGCTGGACTGCGCCGGCGACGACCCGCGCAGCCGGCGCTATCGCCTGATCGCGCGCAGCCTGCGCCAGCCGCTGCCGGATTCGTTGCCGGCGGATTTCGCGCAGCAGCTGGCCGCGCGGGCCGGCGCCGCGCCGGCGGCGCCAGCCGCGGCCGGCACCTCCTTCGAATTCAGGCTGATGCTGGTATTGGCCGCCACCCTTGCCATCGCCGCCGGTGCGGTGGTCGTGATCTACGGCCAGGCATGGCTGCCCTCATTCGTCGAGCTGCTGCCGAAACCGCCGGCCAGCCGCTGGCTGCTGGCGCTGGCCGGCTGCCTGGGCGCCTCGTGGTTGCTGGGACGTTGGCCGCGGCATACGTAACACGAGCAGCGCACTACCAGTCGATCACCGCATCCAGCCCCCGGTGCAGGCCGACCAGGCTCGACACCTTGCGGATCGCCAGCAGCGCACCATCCACATAAGGCTTGGCGCTGCCGCCGGCGTTGTGGCGCAGGCTGAGCGTCTGATCCTGCATGCCGAAGATCGCCTCCACGCCAAGCACGAACCCCGGCAGGCGCACCGCATGCACCTGGCTGCCGGCCAGCGTGCCACCGCGTGTTTCGGGCATGCCGACGGTCGCTTCGATCGGCACCTGCAAGTGCGGCTGGCGCACCTTGCCCAGCCGTCCGGCCAGTTCGCGTACCGTACCGCTGGGCGCATCCGGCTTGCCGGCCGACGCGTAGTCGATGATCTCCCACTGCGGAATCAGCTTCGCCGCCATCTCGGCGAACTTGATCAGCAGCACCGCGGTCAGCGCGAAGTTGCCGCAGGCCAGCACGCCCAATCCACGTTCGCGCGCCACCGCGTCGATCTGCGCGTAGTCGTCGTCGCCCAGGCCCGAGCTGCCCACCACCACGTGCACGCCCTGTTCCAGCGCGGCCAGCACGTTCGCCTTCGCGCTGTCGGGGCGGGTGTATTCGACCAGCACATCGCACGGCTGTGCCAGCGCCTCGTCCACGCTGGCAAAGATCGAGGCATTCAAACGCGGCTCGCCCAGCACCTCGGCCAGACGCCGACCGGCGTGGCGTCGCGCCACTGCGGCGACCAGCGCGAGATCGTCGGTGGCCGCGATGCCGCGCGCGAGTTCGGAGCCGGCCCAGCCGGTGGCACCGGCAACACAGACCTTGAGTGACATGGTGACCTCGTTTCATCGGATGAGTGACCCAGAGTAATCTGGATCGACGCGTCATTCCCGCCACACCTGATCCAGGAAGCAGCCATGTCCAGCGCCCCTCCACCGATGTCGTTCGCCGTACTGCTGGGCTCCGTGCGCCGCGATCGCATGGGCATCCGCGCCGCCCGGCTGGTGATGCAGGCGCTGAAAGCGCGTGGCCACGCGGCACAGCTGGTCGACCCGATGGAGCTGCAACTGCCTCTGCTCGACCGCATGTACAAGGAATACGAACCCGGCGCGGCTCCTGAAAACCTGCAGCAACTGGCCACGCTGTACCGTCGCGTCGACGGCTTCCTGATCATCAGCGGCGAATACAACCACGGCATTCCGCCGGCACTGAAGAACCTGCTCGATCACTTTCTCGAAGAGTACTTCTGGCGCCCGTCCGGCATCGTCTGTTACTCCGCGGGCATGTTCGGCGGCGTGCGCGCCGCCGTCGCCCTGCGCACCACCCTGGCCGAACTGGGCATGCCCGGCATCCCCAGCGAATGCCCGATCCCGCGCATCGCCGCGGCGCTCGACGAAGACGGCAAGCCGCAGAACGAACACGTCCCCCGTACCCTCAACCGCTTCCTCGACGAATTCGAATGGTACGCCCGCGCCCTGCAGCGACAGCGCCGCGAGGGCACGCCGTATTGAACTGGCGCGGCGCACCGGTGATCCGCAGCGTCGATCAGTCGTAGACGTTGTGGCAGCGGCGTTCAGTGGTGTAGTAGGTCTTCTTGTCCTGCGCGTTCTTCTGCACGCGATTGCCGACATAACCGCCGGCCACCGCACCGCCTACGGTGGCGAGGGTCTTGCCCTTGCCGCCACCCACCTGATGACCCAGCAGCCCACCCGCGACCGCGCCAAGGCCGGTGCCGATGATGCGGTGATCATCCTTCGATCCGTTGTGCTTGACCAGCACGTTTTCGCAGACCACACGATGATGACGTTGCTGCGCCTGCGCCGGTGTCGGCAACGTGCTCAGCGCGGGCACGGCCAGGGCCAGCGAGGCGATCAGAATCAATGATTTGTTCATGCGGTTTTCTCCGTCTTGGTGATGAGCACCAATAGCCGGATGGACGTGACGAGCCGGTCAAGCCGTGGGCGATCCCGCGTGAATCGGGATCGGCCAAGTTCCGCCCGCGCCGATCCACGGACCGATTCCATGCATTTCGAAGTACCGAACCCGAGCTTGCGCGATACCGGCTCGGACAAGTGAAGCTTCACCGCTTCCCTGGCGTGAACAGGCCACGACGCATCATCACCACGGCGTGCACCTTCAAGGCTTCAGAGTGAACGGTTTGCCGTATACCGCCGACAGAATGCATGCGTAATCGGCAAGTGGCGGCAACCCCATGTCGCGGCGGCGCGCATCGACGTGCTCGACATCCTCGATCGGCTGCAGCTTCATGGCGGCACTCTTGTCATCGCTCACGAACTGGGTTCCATAACGCTGCGGACTGTCTTCATTTCGCAAAACGCGGTCCGTCAGCATGGCAACTTGCTGTCCGCTCACCACCCTCTGTTTGGCGAGCGCCTCAAGCTGAGGCAGCACACGCGACTGAAATGCCGGATCCGCGTCGGCATGCTGGACGAGCATGAAGGCTGCATCGACTCCATCCGCGCCGACACGACTCGGCGTCGGAAAACCATTGCGCTCCACGATCGGCTTGAGCTGTCTCAGATTGTCGGCGTCCACCGCCATGACCCTCATGAACGTCGGATCCTTGCCTTGCCCGGTTTTCATGCCGGCCTTGTTCCAGGCATCGCGCACCGCCTCATCGGCCTTCGACATGGCCAGCAGCTGCTGACGCAGATGCGGATCAGTCGGCCTGGTCGAATCAACCGGCTTGGCCCGATTCTTTTCGGAAAGTTCGGGATGCGCGCTTTGCCATGCGGCAAAACCGGGGCAATGCTGCGCCAGCTTCGCAGCATCCATGTCGCCAGCCCTTGCTTGTGCAAGCGCCATCGAACCAAGCAGCAACAGAACGAACACGGACGCCATCCTTTGCATAACCCGTCCTTATTTCTTCTTCGGCATGTACAGATCGGTAATCGTGCCTTCGTAGATCTCCGCTGCCATCCCGACCGACTCGCTGAGCGTCGGATGCGGGTGGATGGTCAGGCCGATGTCGGCCGCCTCCGAACCCATCTCGATGGCCAGCGCCACTTCGGAAATCAGGTCGCCGGCGTGCACACCGACGATGCCGCCGCCGACCACGCGATGGGTTTGCTCGTCGAAGATCAGCTTGGTGAAGCCTTCGGTGCGGTCGATGCCGATCGCACGGCCCGAAGCCGCCCACGGGAACTTGCCCACGCCGATCTTGAGGCCCTTTTCCTTCGCCTCGCGCTCGGTCACGCCGACCCAGGCGATTTCCGGATCGGTATAGGCCACCGACGGAATCACCCGCGCGTCGAAGTGGCTCTTGTGCCCGGCAACCACTTCCGCGGCGACCTTCGCTTCATGCGTGGCCTTGTGCGCCAGCATCGGCTGGCCGACCAGGTCGCCGATGGCGAAGATGTGCGGCACGTTGGTGCGCATCTGCGTATCGACGTTGATGAAGCCGCGCTCGGTCACCGCCACACCGGCCTTGTCCGCACCGATCTTGCCGCCATTCGGCGAACGGCCCACCGATACCAGCACGCGATCGAACAGCGTGGTCGCCGGAATGCTGTCGCCCTCGTAGCCGACCTCGATGCCTTTTTTCGTGGCTTTCGCCTCGACCACCCTGGTCTTCAGGTGCACGCCCTTGAGCCGGCTGCCGAGGCGCCTGGCCAGTGGCTTGATCAGGTCGGCGTCGGCGCCGGGGATGAGCTGGTCCATGAATTCGACCACAGTCACTTCGCTGCCCAGCGCGGCATATACCGTGGCCATCTCCAGCCCGATGATGCCGCCGCCGACCACCAGCAGCTTGTTCGGGACGTCCTTCATTTCCAGCGCGCGGGTCGAGTCGAGGATGCGCTCGTCGTCCCACGGGAACATGCCCAGCTTCACCGACTGCGAACCGGCGGCGATGATGGCGTACTCGAAACGGATCAGCTTCACGCCGTCCTTCGTCTGCACTTCCAGTTCGTTCGGCGAGACAAACGTGCCGTTGCCCTCGACCGTGCGCACCTTGCGCTGCTTGGACATCGAAGCGAGCCCGCCGGTGAGCTGGCCGACCACCTTGTTCTTGAAGCTGCGCAGCTTGTCGAGGTCGATCTTCGGCTTGCCGAAGCTGACGCCGTGCGCCTCCATCGCCGCGGCCTCGTCGATCACGGCGGCCGCATGCAACAACGCCTTGGACGGGATGCAGCCCACATTGAGGCAGACGCCGCCCAGCGTCGCATAGCGCTCCACCAGCACGGTGTCGACGCCGAGGTCGGCGGCACGGAACGCCGCGGTGTAACCGCCGGGGCCGGAGCCGAGCACGACGAGCTTGCATTCGATGTCGGGCTTGCGACCCGAGGCATCCGCAGCTCGTGGTGCCGGCTCACTCCCTCCCCTGCTGGCAGGGGAGGGTTGGGGAGGGGTAGCCGCCGGAACGGCGGCAGGCGTCGGTGCCACCGGGGAAGTCTGCGTGGGCGCGTCAGCCTTTGGCTGCGCGACGTCACCAGCAAGCTCCAACACGGCGATCACCGCACCTTCGGCAACCTCGTCGCCGACCTTGAGCTTCAGCTCCTTGATCACGCCGGCGGCAGTGGAGGGAATTTCCATGGTTGCCTTGTCGGACTCCAGGGTGATCAGGCTCTGGTCCTTGGCCACCGTGTCGCCAGCCTTCACCAGCACTTCGATCACCGGCACGCTGCCGTGGCCGCCGATGTCCGGAATCTTGATTTCGATGGTATTGGCCATGCTGTGGTTTCCTTCGTGTTGCGGGACGTCAGCGGGCGTCCGGATCTTGGGGAGTGGGGGAATCTGCGCGGGCCGCTGACGCTTCGGCGATGCCGCGTTCGACGCTGCGCGCTGCGTCATTGTCCTGCGTGCCGTCGGCGGCAGCCGAATCGGCGGTGCCGCGCCCTGCGCGCGATGGCGGGGCAACCCAGCTGCGCACATGCAGATCGCGTTGGGGAAACGGCAGTTCGATGGCGTACTTTTCGAAAGCGCTGTGCAGCGCCCAGTAATAGGCGGCCGTGATGGCGCCCACGCGGCGCGTGGCCTCGGCGTTGAGCCAGACCACCAGCTGGAAGTCGAGCGAGGAATCGCCGAAGCCGACCAGCCATACCTGCGGCGCGCGCGGGCCATCCAGGGTGAGCGTGAATGGCACGGCGGCGGCAGCCTCCAGCGCGGCTTTCTTCACCAATTCCTTGTCGGTGCCGTAGGCCACGCCGAACGGAATCTTCTGACGTCGCGCCACTTCGCGCAGGGTCCAGTTGACCACCCGCCCGGTCACGAACTCGGAGTTCGGCACGAGGATGTCGATGTCGTCGTTGGTGCTGATCAGGGTGGCGCGAATGCGGATCTCGCGCACATGCCCGTGCACACCCGAGGCCAGCTCGACGAAGTCACCGACCTTGAGGCTGCGATCGAACAGCAGGATCAGGCCGGAAACGAAGTTGTTGAAGATTGCCTGCAGGCCGAAGCCCAGGCCGACACCGAGGGCACCGGCGAATACCGTCATCTTCGCCATCGGGATGCCGGCCACGTCCAGCGCCCAGAGCAGGCCGATGACCAGCAACAGGTAATGCAGCAGGCGCTCCACGGTGTAGAACGTGGACTGATCGACCTGCGGATTGCGCTGGGCATAACGGCGCAACATGCGCTTGAGAATCGCGGTGCCAATCAGGAAACCGGCGAACAGCAGGATGGCGCCAAGGATCGAGCCGAGGTAGATCTTCATGCCACCGATGGTGGCGTATAGGCCGAGCCAGTCATCGACCTGGGTGATTCCCTCATGGATCGCCGTTGGCGCTGCAGGTACCAGCGCCAAGCCAAGACCAGGCGATGCCGTGATCGGCCGCACCAGCTCGCCGGTTACAGCAGCAGCCGGCGGATGTCGCCGAGCTGGTTGGCGAGGAAGCTGGCGAAGCGCGCGGCGAGCGCACCGTCGATCACCCGGTGGTCGTACGACAGCGACAGCGGCAGCATCGTGCGCGGCGCGAATTCCTTGCCGTTCCAGACCGGCTTCACCACCGCCTTGGAGACGCCGAGGATGGCCACCTCCGGCGCATTCACGATCGGCGTGAAGTAGGTACCGCCGATGCCACCCAGCGAACTGATCGAGAAGCAGCCGCCGGACATCTCGGCCGGGCCGAGCTTCTTCTCGCGCGCCTTCTTCGAGATCTCGCCGAGGTCGCGGGCCAGGTCGAGCAGGCCCTTCTTGTCGCAGTCACGGATCACCGGCACCACCAGTCCGTCGGGCGTGTCCACCGCGATGCCGATGTGGAAGTACTTCTTCAGGATCAGCTTTTCACCGGATTCGTCGAGCGAGGCGTTGAACTGCGGGAACGCTTTCAGCGCCGCCACCACCGCCTTGATCTGGAACACCAGCGGGCTGATCTTCAGATCCTTGTTCTCTTCGCCGAGCTTCTTGCGGAACGCCTCCATCTCGGTGATGTCGGCGTCCTCGTGCTGGGTGACATGCGGGATCATCGCCCAGTTGCGCGCCAGGTTCGCGCCGGAAATCTTCTGGATGCGCGACAGCGGCTTTTCCTCGATCTGGCCGAACTTGGCGAAGTCGACCTTCGGCCACGGCAGCAGATTCAGGCCGCCCAGCGAGGCGGCGGCACCGGTCGACGGACGCGCGCCGGAGGCCAGCGCATGCTTGACATAGGTGCTGACGTCCTCGCGCTGGATGCGGCCGCCGCGGCCGCTGCCCTTCACCTGCTGGATGTCCACGCCCAGCTCGCGCGCGAATGCGCGGATTGCCGGGCTGGCATACGGAGCGTCGCCGGGCATCACGATGCGTGCATCGACGGGCGGACGCAGCTGCGACGGCACGTCGCCCTCGGGTGCGATACCCGGCTGCACGCCCTGGCCGGCCATCGGCACAGGAGCCGGCTCGGCGGGCGCGGGCGGAGCGGGTGGAGCTGGCGCGGCAGCCGCGGGAGCCGGAGCGGGCGCTGCCGGCTTGGCGGCAGCGGGCTCGGCGGCAGCGCCCTCGGCTTCGATGATCGCAATCACCGCGCCCTCGGAAACCTCATCGCCGACCTTCAGCTTCATTTCCTTGACGATGCCGGCGAACGGCGACGGCACTTCCATCGTCGCCTTGTCCGATTCCAGCGTGATCAGGCTCTGTTCCTTCTGGACCCGGTCACCGGTCTTCACCAGCACTTCGATGACGGGGACGTCGGCGTGGCCAATGTCCGGAACGCGGGCTTCTTTGAGATCGGCCATGATGACTCCTGCTGTCGATGGCGCGCCGCTCGGGGATGGCGGCTGCATGCAAGAGGCCAATCATAGCGAAGGGGCGCGCCTTGCGTATGCCGGATCGTGTAACTTCGGGGCTTCGGGGCCCACCATGCGCCAGCGTATCCATGACCTTGAGCGGACGCATTGCGCGGCCTTCTAACCTAGTCTGATCCCATGTCCACGCCGCACCGGGCGGCACCGGAAGGAACCCATGCTGACGATACGTGACCTGTCCAAAACCTACGCCAACGGCGTCAGAGCCTTGCGTGGGGTATCGCTCGACATCCCCAACGGCATGTTCGGTCTGCTCGGCCCCAATGGCGCGGGCAAGTCCTCGCTGATGCGCACGATCGCCACGCTGCAGGATCCGGACAGCGGCACGATCATGCTGGACCAGATGGACCTGCTCGCCGACAAGCAGGCCACGCGCCGGCTGCTCGGCTACCTGCCGCAGGAGTTCGGCGTGTATCCCAAGGTATCGGCCGAGGCGATGCTGGACCACTTCGCGGTGCTCAAGGGCGTCACCGTGAAAGCCGAGCGACGCGAACTGGTCGAGGCGCTGCTGCGCCAGGTCAACCTGTGGGACGTGCGCAAGCGCAAGCTGGGCACCTACTCCGGCGGCATGCGCCAGCGCTTCGGCATCGCCCAGGCGCTGATCGGCGCGCCGCGCCTGATCATCGTCGACGAGCCCACCGCCGGACTCGACCCGGAGGAGCGCAACCGCTTCCTCAACCTGCTGGCCGAACTGGGCGAGCGGATGGTGGTGATCCTGTCCACCCACATCGTCGAGGACGTGACCGACCTGTGCTCGCGCATGGCGATCATCGGTCAGGGCCAGGTGCTGCTCACCGGCGAGCCGACCGAGGCGATCCGCTCGCTCGAGGGTCGCGTCTGGCGCCGCAGCATCGACAAGAACCAGCTGGACGGCTATCGCGCCCGCATGAACATCCTGTCGACCCGCCTCGCCGGCGGCCGCACCCTGCTGCACGTGCTGGCCGATGCGCTGCCGGAGGAAGGCTTTGAAGCGGTCACCCCGGACCTGGAAGACGTCTACTTCGGCCACCTGCGCGCGCAGGCCACCAGCAAAGCCGCCTGACGCCAACTTCCGACACTGCGGACGGGACTACCGATGTTCTTCGAGATACTTCGCTTCGAGTTGCGCCAGCAGTTGAAGGCGCCGTTGTTCTGGATCGTCGCGGCGGCCTTCGGTGCGCTGGCTTTCGCATTTGCCAGCACCGACATGGTGATCGTCGGCGGCGCCAGCGGCAACGTGCTGCGCAACGCGCCACTGGTGATCGTGCGCCTGCTGGCCGCGCTGACCGTGCTCAGCATCTTCCTGATAACCATCTTCGTCGCCGGCGCTGCCCTGCGCGACTTCGACCACCGCACGTCGGAGCTGTTCTTCAGCACGCCGATGAGTCGTGGCGCCTATCTGGGCGGACGCTTTGCCGCCGGCTACCTGGCGGCGCTGGCGATCATGCTGGTCTGCGCGCTGGGCGTGGCGCTGGGCGGGGCGATGCCATGGGTCGATGCCGCACGCCTGGGCCCGGCCAGCTGGCATGGCTATGCCTGGTCGTTCGGCGTGATGGTGCTGCCGAACATGCTGTTCATCGCCGCGCTGCTGTTCCTGCTGGCCACCACCACCCGTTCGCTGCTGGCCACCTATATCGGGGTGATCGCCTATTTCGTGCTGCAAGGCGTGGCGGGCTATCTCAGCCGCGATATCGACAACCACACGATCGCCGCGATGCTCGACCCGTTCGGCGGTCGCACGCTGGCACTGGTCACCCGCTACTGGTCGTCCGAACAAACCAACCACGTGCTGCCGGCCCTGCATGGCGTGCTGCTATTCAATCGCCTGCTGTGGCTTGGCGTTTCACTGCTGCTGTTCGCGGCCGCGTACCTGTTGTTCCGACCCACTCGCGAGGGTTTGCAGTTGCCGCGTCGCAAGAAGCGCGCCGAACCGCCGATGCTGCGCCCGTCAAATGCCACGGCCGCCCTGACCCTGCCACAGGTGAGCACCGGCCATGGCTGGCGCGCCCATCTGCAGCAGCTGCGCGCGCAATTCGCCTTCGACACGCTGGGCATCGTGCGTGGTGTGGCACTGCTGGTGTTGCTGGCGCTGGCGCTGGTGCTGATGCTGGTCTCGCTGATGTCGTCCGGCCTGGTCTATGGCACGCCGGTGTGGCCGGTGACACACCAGGTGCTCACCGCGATCAACGGCAGTTTCAGCCTGCCACTGATCATCATCGTGATCTTCTATGCCGGTGAACTGGTCTGGCGCGAGCGCAGCCAGCACTCCGCGGAAGTCACCGATGCGTTCCCGGTACCCGACTGGGTGCCGCTGCTGGCGAAGTTCGGCGCGCTGCTGGCGATCATCGTGCTGATGCTGCTGGTCGGCGCGGTGGTCGGCATCGGCTGGCAGCTGGCGCACGGCTACACCCACCTGGAGCCTGGGCTCTACGCGGGCATGCTGGCGCTGAACGCGATCCCGTTCGTGCTGATCGCGGTGCTGGCGCTGTTCCTGCAGGTGATGTCCAACAACAAGTTCCTCGGCTACCTGCTGACCATCCTGTGGGTGGCGGCCAGCTCGATCGGCTTCGGCCTGCTGCACTGGGACCACAACCTCTACAACTACGGCAGCGCTCCCAGCGTGCCGTATTCGGACATGAACGGCTTCGGCCATTTCCTCGCCGGCGCGCTGTGGTTCGATGGCTACTGGGGTTGCCTTGCGGTGGCCATGCTGGTGCTGGCCGCGCTGTTCTGGGCGCGCGGCACCGACGATGCCTGGCGCGACCGCCTGCGCGAAGCACGGGCCAGGCTGCGGGCACCCGCCTTGGTCGTGCTGGTGGTGGCCGCGCTCGGCTTCATCGGCAGTGGCGCGTGGATCTACTACAACACCAATGTGCTCAACACCTACCGCAACAGCACCGCGAAGACGGTGCAGCGCGCGGACTACGAGAAGAAGTACGCGAAGTACAAGGACGCGCCGCAGCCGCGCATCACCGCGGTCAGGGCCGCGGTGGACATTCATCCCTACCGGCGTCGCCTGGACATCCGCGCCCACTACACCCTGGTCAACAAGCACGACGCGCCGATCAGCGAGCTGTATGTGAACTTCGCCGACGAGTTCACCGTGAAGTCGCTGCAATTCGCGCCGCATGACACGGTCAGCGCGGACAAGGATCTCGGCTTCACCGTCTACCGGCTGAAGACACCGCTGGCGCCGGGCGCCTCGATGGATTTCGATTTCAGCCTGGAATACGCGCCGAAGGGCTTCACCAACGACACCGGCGAAACCTTCCTGGTCCACGACGGCACCTTCTTCAACAATGGCATGCTGCCGCAGTTCGGCTACCAGACCCAATACCAGCTGACCGACCGCAACGACCGGCGCAAGTATGGCCTGTCGGCCGCGGTGCCGCGGATGCCGAAGCTGGATGACGAAAAGGCACGAGCGAATACCTATATCAGCAACGACGCGGACTGGATCGACTTCGACACCACTGTCTCCACCGCCGCCGATCAGATTGCGCTGGCGCCGGGTACCCTGCAAAAGGAATGGACGGCCAACGGCCGGCGCTATTTCCACTACACCATGCAGCAGCCGATGCTGAATTTCTTTGCGTATCTGTCGGCGCGCTACGCGGTGAAGCGCGTGGAACACAACGGCGTGGCGATCTCGGTCTACTACAACCCGGCGCATGCCTGGAACGTGGACCGGATGATCGAGAGTGCGGAGGATTCACTGGATTATTACAACGCCAACTACACGCCGTACCAGTTCAAGCAACTGCGCATCCTTGAATTTCCCGGCTACATCGCGATCGCACAGTCGTTCGCCAATACGATCCCGTTCTCCGAATCGATCGGCTTCATCGCCGACCTGCGCGACAAGTCCAAGATCGACTATGTCTACGACGTCACCGCGCATGAAGTGGCGCATCAGTGGTGGGCGCACCGGGTGATCGGGGCAAACATGCAGGGTTCGACCATGCTCAGCGAATCGCTGGCGCAGTATTCGTCGCTGATGGTGATGAAGCACAAATACGGCGCCGACCAGATGCACAAGTTCCTGAAATACGAACTGGATGCCTACCTGATCGGTCGCGCCACCGAGACGCTGGCCGAGGAGCCACTGGCGAAAGTGGAAAACCAGCCATACATCCACTATCGCAAGGGCTCGCTGATCTTCTACGCACTGCAGGATTACCTGGGTGAAGCAAAACTCAACGCGATGCTGAAACAGTTCCTGCTCGACAAGGGCTTCCAGCAACCGCCCTACACCACCTCGGCCGAATTCATGGACGCGCTGGACAAGGCGGCCGGGCCGCAGTGGAAATCGCTGCTGGATGATTTCTTCTGGAAGATCACCCTGTTCGACAACCGGCTGACCGACGCGAACGCGAAGAAGCTGCCGGGTGGCAAGTATCAAGTCACCCTGAAAGTGCACGCCGGCAAGGTCTACGTGGACGGCAAGGGCAAGGAGACCGGGGCCAGGCCGGACATCCCGATCGAGATCGGCGTGTTCGCCGCCTCGCCTGGCGGCGGCAAGGACGGCAAGCCGCTGTACCTGGAAAAGCGCCTGCTGGCTGACGGCGACAGCACGATCACCGTCACCGTGGACGGCAAGCCTGCCCTGGCCGGCGTCGATCCGTACAACGAACTGATCGACAAGGTGTCCAGCGACAACCGCCGCACGGTGACCGTGGAATAGCCGTTCGCGCCGGGAAGTTCAGCGGCCGCGCGTCACGCCTGCCTCGGCGCGGTCCCGGTCAGGTCGCCGCGCACGATGGTCAACTCGCGTTGCGGGAACGGAAGGCTGATGCCTGCCGCATCGAGATGCTCCTTGATCGATCGCAGCAGGTCGGTCTGCGCCGCCCAGAAATCGTCGGTGGCGGTCCATGCGCGAACCACCAGGTCGACCGAACTCTCGCCGAGGCCAACCGTCCACACGCCCGGCTCGGGATCTTTCAGGATGCGCGAATCGGCATCGAACAGGCGACGGATCTCGGCCATCGCCGCGCCGATGTCGTCCTTGTAGCCGATGCCCAGTTTCAGTTCGAAGCGCCGCGTGCCGCGACGGTTGTAGTTGAGGATGGCATCGCCACCCACCTTGCCGTTCGGCACCACCGCCTCGCGACCATCCGGCAGCAGCAGCAGGGTGTGCATCAGGTTGATGCTCTGGACCGTGCCATCGATACCGCCGGCGGTAACGAAGTCGCCGACCCGGAATGGGCGGAAGATCACCAGCAGCACGCCCCAGGCCAGGTTGCCGAGCGAGCCCTGCAAGGCCAGTCCGATCGCCAGGCCACCGGCGCCGAGCGCGGCGACCAGCGGCGCCGACGGCACGCCGGCACGGGTCAGCGCCATCACGATCAGCATGGCCACCATCACGCCGTAGATCAGGTTGCGCAGGAAACCACTCAGGGTGTCGTCCACGCTCGCGCGCTGCAGCGCGCGCCGACTGAAGTTGGCCATGCGGGCAGCCACCCAGATGCCAACCAGCAGGATCAGCAAGGCAAACAGCAGGTTCAATCCGGCATGGGTCACGCTGGTGGACAGCGCGGTACCGAGCAATCTGTCGAGGAAATCGTGCATCGCTTCAACTCAGGCGGAGAATTTCACCAGCCTAGCAAACCACCCGAAAAGCTGCGCGATGTCGGTGCGTGAAGCGATCGAAAACCTTCCGTCGACACGGCAATCGGCTGGTCTCAAAGCCGATCATCCTCGATGTCGGTGACCCTGCCATCGACGATCGTCACCACGGTGACATGACCATCGCGCCGGTAGCGCCACTGCTCGCCGCCCTGGTTGCGATCCACCACCCGCACGCCGCCGCGGCGACTGCCGTGGCTGCGCGACTTGTGCGCATGCGATTTCGAACTGGGCTTGCCCAGCAAGTCCACCACCCTTTCGCGGCTGTCGCCGGCGACCAGCACCTGGTTGCCGACACGCAAGGTACTGTTTGCCTGCACCGCAGCACTGAACGCGAACAACGCAATGACAAGACGCATGTGCATGACCTGCTCCCTGGTCTGATGGAAATTCTGAACTGTCGGTCGCCGTGTGGCGACTTGCACTCAACGGCGGCGATCGTCGATGTCGCTGACCTTGCCATCAATGATCGTCAGCACCACGACATGGCCGTCGCCGCGCGCGTATTGCCAGCGTTCGCCGACATGCGCACCGAACTTGTTCTCCAGCGGCTCCTTGTAGCCGGGATCACCCAACAGGGCGATCGCATGCGTTGCGGTGTCGCCGGTGGTGAGCACCTGCTGCCCGACCCGCAGCGTCTGTCCGGCATGGACGATCGCACTGAACATCAGAAAAAAGACCAGCATCAGATTGCGCATGTGGATTCCTCCATGGCATCAGCGAACTTCAAAATCCCGCGCCCGGCTGTGCCAGGTAAAGCGTCTCTTCGGGTGTATCGGCGCGACCGAGCACAGCATTTCGATGGGGAAAGCGGCCAAAGCGCTCAATCACCTCGCGGTGGCGTCGAGCATAGTCCAGAAAATTGTCGAACTGGGCGCCCTGTCCAGCGGGTGCGTCGAGCCGCAGTGCCTCGAACAATTCGACCGAACGCCGCTGCAGCGCGGGATTCTCCGCGTGCTCCAGCGGCAGGTAGGCGAACACGCGCTGGATGGCGGGCAGTTGGCGGTCATCACCACGGGCCAGACCCGACAAGGCGATGCGTTGCGCGTCCACATCGGCTGCCCAGGCGCGCGGATCGTGGCGATAGAGGTTGCGTGGAAACTGGTCGAGCAGGATCAGCAGCGCCAGCCAACCATCCGGCGTGGTCGTCCAGCCATCCAGCCGTCCGTCGGCGGCCGCGTGCACTGCCGTATCGAAATGCTGGCGGATCTGCGCATCGAAGGCGGCACTGGCGGCAAACCAGTGCGCGGCGTTCGCCTCGGCGAACCAGAAATCGAGGACATCCCGAGCGGTGGTCTGCATGGTTTGCCCATCGGCAGCTGAAGACCTTCCGACTATGCCTGCCGGCCTGCGGGCAATGCAAATACGCTGCCGGGGCGATCGTTGTGCAGGCTTCAGCGACCGACTTGCAGCAGGTTCAGTGGCTGGCCATCGCTGCCACGCACGCCCTGTTGCAGGGAGGCAAGATGCTCGATCGACGGACACAAGGCCTCGATCTGCGGCCGCAACGCCTGCATCCGCGCCTGCAGTCGCGGCTGCAGATCGGTGGCCAGGTCGGCGGCGCGGTCGCGCAGGCTGGCCGCGGTCTGCAGGTCGCCGGACAGCGCTGCATTGATCGCCTGCTGGCCCAGGTCGGCCGCCAGCAACGGCATCAGGTCACCGGCGATCTGGTTCATCGCCTGGTTGGCGGCATCGCCCTGCCAGTCATGCGTGCTCTGGCTGACCGAGATGCGGCGCTTGAGCTCCGCCGCGTGCGCGTCCAGCCGACGCTGGAACTCGGCGCGGGTATCGGCGCCCAGGCCCATGCCGGCGACCTCCTGGCTCAAGGCCTGCGCCGCGATGTCGACGCCGTTGCGCGCGACGGTGCGCACGCGCGGCACCAGCGCACGCAACTCGCGTTCGAACAGGGTCAGCCGATCCTGGTCCTCGGCATTCAACTTCACCAGCGCGCCATCGCTGCGCAGCACGCCCTGCTGCAATTCCACATGGAAGGGCGCCGGCGCCGGTCGGTCGAACAGCAGGCTGCCGGGTTTCAGAGTGACGTCGTAGCTGCTGCTGGCATGACAGGTCGACGCCAGATCCTGTGCCTGCACGGCGCAGACGGACAGCAGGGACAACAGCAGGACGGACAGTCGACGAATGGGCATGGATGCATTCCTGAAGGGGATGCGCCCAGCGATAACCGGCTGTGGGCCAACCCATGCTGAACATCGGGTTGTCCGGGGATTTCCTGACCAGACGCGAAACCCGACATCGAGGACGCCAGCGGGAAATCAGGCACCACTCAGTGGGGTAAGCAGGCGCAGCCCATCGCGATGGAGCTGGTAGATACCCTCGCCCGGAAGCGCATCCGCGCTGCCGGACAATTGCCGCTGATCATCAATCCACGGCACCAGCGCCTTCGGTCCAGGCACATAGGCCTGCCATTTGCCGTACTGGTCGACCTCGGGCTGCCCACGTTCCCTCAACCGGTAGTTGATCGGCACCCGCGCAATCCAGTGCGGCGCATTGACATGGACGCCTGAGGTGGGCACGTGGAACGTCCACTTCCTGGCGGCCGCAAGCGCCGAGCTGGCAAAAATCTTGCGCCATTGAGCGAGCTCCTGGTCACTGTCGACCAGGGCCAGGTTGACCTGTTCTGCCGCGGCATCCTCGACCTGCCCGTTGCGGCCCACGCGCAAAAGCAGATAGACCGTACCCGAGACACGCCCCTTGACGGCCTGCGGCGGATACCTCGGTGGCACCCGGTCCTGGAAGGTAATCTGTTCCCCGGGAACGTCCTGACCAAAATGCGTACCGTTGATGCTCAACGCGTAATTCCCTTCCCCGATCGGCCGGGCAACCACGCGCAGGCTCATCCTGGCCTCTGCGGCGACCGGCTTGCCGGCGAGCAGCACCGGCTCGAACTTCCAAGCGGGAACCTTGCGGCTGATCAGCGCAATCACCGCCGGCTCGACCTTGTCGGCATGATCGATGGCGTAGCTGCGCACGCCGCCGTCCGGTGCCACCACGATCGTCCCGGTGAGCAGCATGCTCGCCTGCACCCGCTTGCGCACGCCGCCGGGACCGGACGCGAGCGCCGCACCCGAGAGCACCAGACAGCACAATCCCAGCAGCCAGTTTTTCATCCCGTCCCCCGATGCACGTTCGACAAGACACCCGGCAGAGTATTGACGACCTTCAGCGTCGACGCGAGCGAAATTGCGTGCGGACGACCGGTCGCCCGAGCTGCCAGGCCAGCCACAGCAGCGCCGGTATCGCGACGAGCTTCAGCCCCAGTGCGACCCGCCAGGTGCGCTGGGCGCGCGCAATCATCCACAGCGCCAGCTCACCGAGTTGCGGCTGGGCGCGTGCATGCTGGCGGGCGAGCTCGAAGTCGCCCCACTGCTGCAGCATCAGCACCGCGGTGACCAGCGACCAGACGGCCAGCAATACGGCCAGCACCTGCATGGCGGGCCGCGACCAGGCCTGACGCAGGATGCACCCGGCGCAGACCACGATGACCAGCAACGCCGCCACCAGATAGGGAAACTCGGCCTGCCGCAGGTATTGCACGCAGCCGAGCGCAGCCAATAGCAGCAACACCCAGGGACCGATCGCCCAGGCGGCGAAACGCCGTATCGAGGCGGCGTCAGTGCGTGATGGCAGCTGCATCAGTGCGCCACCTTCAGGCGGGCCGGATCGGCCGACAACGAGGGCAAGGCAAGCAGGACAGCAAGACGACGCATGGACAGGATCTCCGATCGGGTTGGCGCAATCAGTGCAGTTTACGCGCACGCAAAAAGAAGGGCGCCGATGGCGCCCTTCTTCATTCCGACCTGGCTGCGGTCAGGCCTGCAGGATTACAACTGCGCGATTACAACTGGGTGATGGTGAACTTGCCCACCGAAACGCCCAGGTTGACGCCCTCACCGGTGCCGGCCAGCGCCAGCGAGGTGGTGCCCTTGGTCAGCACCTGCGCCGACGAGCTCTTGACCACGCCAGCCTCGGCGCCGGCCTGCGCGTAATCACCGAAGACGTCGGCAATGCCGTGCACCTTGCTGATCTCGCCCTTGCCATGGTCGATGTGGTACTTGCCGGCAGTCAGGCCGCCACCAACCACCACGATCTTGACCTTGGAGCTCTGGCCGTTGCTGCAGGTGACCATGCCGGTACCCTCGGCATGCTTGTAGATCAGCGACCAGCCGGACAGGTTGTAGACCAGGTCGCATTTCACCGTGGCTTCCGCCGCCTGGGCATTGCTCGTCGGCAGCACGGTCATCGCACCTGCGCAGGCCATTACCAGGGCAGCCATTCCAAAAGTACGCTTGATCATGATTCATCTCCTCGAAGTAGGCGGAACAAGGGTTGGCACGCGATCCGCCGTTGCCGGATGGCCCGGTCGCGATCGGTGCGGTGGAGGCAATGCTGTGCAGGACGACGTGACAGAGATGTGCAGATGCGCGCCGCCCGTTCAGGTTTGCCGATCGCGCGCAGGACGGTCCCGACTCGGCCTTGTGGCCGGGGCCGCCACGTGCCTAGACTCGAACCACGGCTTGATCGCCGTGCAGTCGCGAAGGGAAACGATGGTCAGGCACTCGCTGGTGGGTTACGACGGCTCGGAAGTCTCGCAACGCGCGTTCCAGTTCGCGATCGATCTGGCCCGCTGCTCGGGCGGCCGCGTTCGCGTGGTATCGGTATTGCAGGTCACCGAGGGCGGCGCCGACGTGTCGGCACTGATGATGGCCGACTCCGGCACCCAGCGCGCGCAGGAATTGCTGCAGGAATTGCGCGCCATCGTGCCCGACGCAGACCACATGGTCGACGTGGAGCTGGCCTATGGCAGCCCGGGCGACGTGCTGCTCAGCCAGGTCGAACCACACGGCATCGACCACATCGTGATCGGCCATACCGAACGTGGCGCACTCGCCCGCTGGCTGCTGGGTTCGGTTTCCGGCAACGTGCTGGCACGTGCCCACGTGCCGGTCACCGTGGTGCGCTGAAAGACGGGCAAGGCCTGATCAGTGCAGGCCCTGCCGCCATTTCCATGCAGCGGCGGGCTATTTCGCTGCCGGCTGCTCGGCGCTGCGCGCGGCTGCCTCGATCTTGCGCTGCTTTTCCTGGGCGATCTTCAGGCTCTTGACGTCAACCGGACGAATGCCGGTGATCGTGCAGGGGAAGTTCCGGCGCCCGGTCAGCACCTTGTCGAAGCCCACCATCACCTGGTTGATGTTCGAGGTGAGGCCGATGGTGTTGGTGAACATCAGGTCCTGGCATCCGCCCAGCTCAAGCAACCAGGCCTGGTTCGGACGGGTATACACCGCCAGCTCGGTATCGCTCAGCGGCTCCCACGAATACAGGCTGAAATAATGGAAACTGCGCACCGGCGCGCCGGCCGCCGCGGCATAAGCGGCCTGCCGCTGCGACATGCGCTGCGCATACGGCACGCTCGAGCATCCGGCCGTCACCAGCGCCAGCATCAGGGCACCGGCGGGGATCAGGAATGACTTGTCCATGCTGCAATCCTCCATGGGGAACTCCATGGTGAAAACGCGCCAGCGCCCCTGCGGATGACACGGCATGGGCCGTCTGGTCAGCTACTTCCTGCCCGGCTTGCCCTTGCCCACGACCGCCCACTTGGCCGGATCGAAGCGGGCCACTTCATAGACCAGGGTCTGCTTCTTCTCGCCATCGACCAGGGTGATGTCCATGCTGATTCTCTTCGCCTTGCCGAGCATGGCGATGAATGCCTTGTCGTCGCGGATCATCAACGCCGGCTCGCCGGTGCTGGGCGCAAATGCCTTGACCGCAACCGCGCGCCCATCAAAATGGGCGGCGATGGTGCAATTGCCGCGACAGACGAAGCCCGGCTTGCTGCCATACAGGAACACGCTCTGGCCCCAGCTGGTGTGCCGGCGCAATACCAGGCGCACGCGGTCGCCGCTCGCCGGCTGGCTGTTGTCGATGGTCGCGGTGGATTGCGTGCCGCCAGCCATCGGTGCCACCTGGTACAGCCACAGCCGCTCAAGACGGCTCTTCTCGCTGGCCTCGGTGTAGCGCTTCTCGATCTCCGGCAGGGTCTGCTGTACTTCCTTCGCCGCGTCGCTGCCGGGGAAACGCTTGACGATGTCCTTGCCCATCGTCACCGCCATCTCGTCGTTGTGGATGCGCAACAGCTGGCGATACGTGTCAAGGCCGCGCGCCGCGTCGGCGTCGACGGCCGACGTCTGCTGCGCCGCGCCAGGTGCGGGCGTCCCTGCCTGTTGTGAACAGCCGGCACACAGCACGGCAACCGCCAGCACGAGGCCGGCAACGGGAATACGCAGCGAAGAGCTCATCATGGGCGGCACATCAGGCGGGAACGGGCAGTCAGCTTGGAACGATCGGCCCCCGCCGCGCAACCGTCGTGGCTCGATCGGCCTGGCCGAAGCGTTCGCGCAGCGCGGCCCGGTAGCGCCGGCTGCAGGGGATCCTGGCGCCGTCGCGCATCTGCAGGCGGGCATCGCCGGTGTCCAGCGGCTCGATCTCGGCGAGGTGGTCCAGATTGATGCAATGGCTGCGGTGCACCCGCACGAAGCGCGCCGGGTCCAGCCGCTCCTCGATCCCGGCCATGGTCGCGCGCAACGGATAGTCACGACCGCGCACATGCAGGTTGACGTAATTGCCCGAGGCCTGCAGCCACTCGATGTCGCTGGCATTGACCAGGAACTCCCGGCCCAGCTTGCGCACCAGGAAACGTTCGGGCCGCTCCACCGGCTCCACTGGCGGCCCCTCTTCCGGCGCGACCAGCAAGCGCGCCTCGCCCTGCCAGCGCATCAGCCACAGTCGCGACAGGCAGGTCAGCGCGATGATGACGAAATAGGTGCGGATGTCCTTGAGGTATTCGTAGCCGAAATTCGGCCACCAGGCGCCGAAGCGGTAATGCCAGCCGGCAAGGTCATAAGCGAGCTTGCGCAGCCCGACCATGCCGCCGACGTGCAGCAGGCTGAATGGCACGGTGGCCAGCAGGTGCCATGGCAGGCTGCGCCGCCAGGTGTCGAAGCGGAACGGCCAGCGTCGCTCGACCGCGAGCACCGCCGGAATCAGCGCGAGGATCAGGATCGCACTGCTCCACTCCCATACCCACGGCTCCCACGCCGCCGTCCGCGCATGGTCGATCTGCGCGACCAGGCTGTTGAACACGGTGTTGAAAATCGTCAGCACGACCCAGAAGGCGACTTCGGCCGGGTGTCGCCAGCGCTGGAAATCGCGATATTCGAAAGCCGTCGGTGCGGTCATGCCGGCCATTCTACGTGGCGGCGTGGGCGCCCACACGATTCGTCCCGCGGAGCCGCCGCTGGTCCCTGCCACGGCACGATCCATCACTGGCGAATCGACAACCGATTACCGCCGCGCATCATGGACCGGCCGCCGCGCTCCGTCGTGGTGATCCTTCACAAGCCGATCTGGAGCAGCGTGATGAAGAGACGTGAATTGTTGAAAGCCATGGCGGCGCTGCCGCTGTTGCCGCTGCTGATGCGCAGCGGGGCGACGTCCGCCCGGGAGGCAGTCACCGCCATCGCGGCGAAGGGGCGTTCGCGGGTGCGGCCGGGCGACCCGGGCTGGCCGCTGGCGGGCCAGTGGGAGCAGCTCAAACGCGACGTCGGCGGCCGGCTGCTGCAGCTCGAATCGCCCTTCGCCCGCTGCGCCATGTCGCCTGCCGACAGTGTGTGCGCCCAGGCGCTGAAACATCTGGACAACCCGTTCGCGCTGGGCGACAACCCCGCGTTGACCCAGACCAGCGGCTGGGCCGATGCGTGGACCTCGCAGCCCAGCGCCTACGCGGTGGCCGCGGAGAACACCGCCGACGTGGTAGCGGCGGTCAACTTCGCCCGCAAACACCGCTTGCGGCTGGTGGTCAAAGGCGGTGGCCACAGTTACCAGGGCACCTCGGACGCGCCCGATTCGCTGCTGATCTGGCCACGCCACATGAACAAGGTGACCCTGCACGACGCCTTCGTCGCGCAGGGCTGCGCCGGCCGGGAGGCGCCGCAGCACGCGGTGACCATCGAGGCCGGCGCGATGTGGAGCGACGCCTACGACGCGGTCACCACGAAAGGAGGCCGCTACGTGCAGGGTGGCGGCTGCACCACGGTGGGCGTGCCCGGCCTGGTGCAGAGCGGCGGCTTCGGCAGCTTCTCGAAGAACTGGGGCACGGCGGCGGCCAACCTGCTGCAGGCGGAAGTCGTCACCGCCGACGGCAAGGTGCGCATCGCCAACGCCTGCACCCATCCCGACCTGTTCTGGGGCATCAAGGGCGGCGGTGGCGGCAGCCTGGGCACGATCATCCGGCTCACCTTGCGCACGTTCGAATTGCCGGAGGTATTCGGCGCGGTGTTCGGCAGCATCAAGGCGGCATCCGACGATGCGTTTCGCCGCTTGATCGCCAAGGCGATGGCGTTCTATCGCAGCGCGCTGTTCAACCCGCACTGGGGCGAACAGATGTCGTTCCGTGGCAGCAACACGCTGAATATATCGATGGTGTTCCAGGGTTTGACCCAGTCGCAGGCGGAGCAGGTCTGGGCGCCGTTTCTCGACTGGGTCCGCGCCAGCAGCGACTACCGGTTCGCCAAACCCGTGCAAGTGCTGGCGCTGCCGGCGCGGCATTTCTGGGATGCGGAATTCTTTCGCGAGCATGCGCCCCATCTGGTGGTGGCGGACGATCGGCCCGGTGCGCCGGCCCACCATGTGCTCTGGGCCGGCGACCAGGAGCAGGTCGGCTGGTTCATCCACAGCTATCAATCGGCCTGGCTGCCGGCCGCGTTGCTGCAACCGGGGCAGCAGTCACGGCTGGTGGATGCGCTGTTCGCCGCGTCGCGGCAGTGGGGGTTTTCGCTGCATTTCAACAAGGGGCTGGCCGGCGGTGCCGCCGACGCGATCGAGCGTGCCCGTGACACCGCGACCCATCCACAGGTACTCGACGCCTTCGCGCTGGCCATCTGCGCCAGCAGCGGCGAGCCGGCTTTTCCAGGCATGCCGAACGCCCAGCCCGAACTGGCCCGGGCACGGCGCGAGGCGGCAACCATCGACAAGGCGATGGAGGCGCTGCGCGTGGCGGCACCCGGCGCCGGCTCGTACGTTTCGGAAAGCGACTATTTCCTGCACGACTGGCAGCAGGGGTTCTGGGGTTCGCACTACGCGAAACTCGCGGCGGTGAAGCGCAAGTACGATCCGGACGGCCTGTTCTTCGTGCACCATGGCGTCGGCAGCGAAGCCTGGAGCGCCGACGGTTTCACCCGACTACATGACGCATGACGCCGCCCGGCTCGACAAGGGAGCTGACCTCTCGCTCGTCATGCTCAGCCAAAGATGCTCTCGACCCGCGCAACCTGGTCCAGCCACACGCGCAGGCTCCACTCTGGCACGTCCGGGCGTTGCAGCCGCACCCGGGCGTTGATCCCCTGGTGCTCGTCGGCGTCATGAAACATCTGCATGTTCGGCCGGGCGCTGACCACGCCGTCGCAACTGCAGCCGTCATGCATGACCAGCACCACGTGGCCATGGGTCGGCAACTGGTCGATCAACGACGCAAGCTTCCGAATGCTGGCCTGATCGGTATAGACATGATGCGCCAGTCTGCTCATGGGACTCGCCCCGCATGATTGGGTGAATCACGAACCTAGTCGGGTACCGGTAAGATCGCGTCAATTTGCCCGTCTGGCAGCTGAATGACCGGCGCCAGCGCGGCACTTTGCCAGCGCTCGCAACAGCCGGATAATGGCGGCCCGCAAGGACAGCCGATGTCATCTGCCACTTCGCCGACAGCGGGCTCGCTGCGGCAACACCATGCATTTGTCGCGTTCTGGTTCGCCCGGATCGCCTCCGGCTTCGGCTTCCAGATGCTGTCGGTGGCGGTCGGCTGGCAGATTTATGCGCTCACCGGCAGAGCGTTCGATCTTGGCCTGATCGGCCTGGTGCAGTTCGTGCCGTCGGTGCTGCTGGCCCTGCCCGCCGGACACGTGGCCGACCAGTTCGAGCGCCGCCGCATCGTGTTGCTCGGCCAGCTGGTGGAGTGGATCGCGATTGCCGTGCTGGCCGGGCTGAGTCTCGCCCATGACATCCACGAGGTGGGCATCCTGTTGCTGGTGTTCGTGATCGGCATCGCCAAGGCGTTTGAATTTCCCGCGTTGCAGTCGATGTTGCCGGCCCTGGTGCCCGCCGAAGTGTTGCCGCGCGCCATGGCAGTGAACGGTTCGGCCGGCCAGGCGGCGATGATCATGGGTCCGGCCGTGGGCGGCTTGCTGTATGTCGCCGGCCCGGGCGTGGTGTATGCCACCTGCGCGGTGCTGTACCTGATCTCGATCACGCTGATGGCACGGCTGCGCTACGCCCAGGCGCCGCCGAAGCGCGAGCCGGCCACCCTGCAAACGGTGTTCGCCGGCGTGCATTTCATCCGGCGCCGCCCCGACGTGCTGGGCGTGATCTCGCTGGACCTGTTCGCGGTGCTGCTGGGCGGCGCCACCGCCTTGCTGCCGATCTTCGCCAAGGACATCCTGCACACCGGCCCATGGGGCCTGGGCCTGCTGCGTGCGGCGCCGGCGGTGGGCGCGTTGCTGATGTCGGTGTGGCTGGCGCGGCACGCGATGCAGCGGCGCGTCGGCATGATCATGTTTGCCGCGGTGGCCGGTTTCGGTGTGGCGACCCTGGTGTTCGCGCTGTCGACCGCCTTGTGGCTGTCGCTGGCCGCGCTGTTCGCCCTGGGTGCGTTCGACATGGTCAGCATGGTGATCCGCGGCTCACTGGTGCAACTGGATACGCCCGACGACATGCGCGGCCGGGTCAGCGCAGTCAACGCGATCTTCATCAATACCTCCAACCAGCTCGGCGAGTTCGAGTCGGGCATGCTGGCCGCGTGGCTGGGCGCGGTCGGCGCGACGCTGATCGGCGGCATCGGCACGCTGGTGGTAGTCGGCTTGTGGATGGGCATGTTCCCGAGCCTGCGACGACGCCAGCAGCTGCAGATGGAAACCGCGGCGCCAGATCAACCGGCGGCGGATATGCTTTAGGACTGCAGGAGCCATTTCGTGATCACCACCTCGCCCGCCGAATTCCTCGCAGCCTTCGCTACCCTGGCGCCGCTGCCGGACGCCGCGGCCACCGCACGCGCCGCGTACCTGGTGGCACCGGCCGAGTTCAGCCTGGCTGCCGAATCGGCGCGCGACAACCGCTACATGGATCTGAACCTGGCCGTCGATCCGCTGCGGGCGCTGGCCCAGCACAGCGCATTGGCGCAGGCGCTGCGGGCGGATGTGCCGGTAATCACCTTCCCCGGCGATCCGGCCACGCCCGACGCGGTATTTCCCAACAATGTGTTCGCCACCGCGCCGGGCCGGCTGATCGTGGGGCGGATGCGCCATCCGGTGCGCCAGCGCGAGGCGGCGCGCACCGACATTCGCAGGTTTTTCGGCCAGGTGCTGGGCTACGACGAGATCGATCTGTCCGGCCGCGACGACCTGGTCGCCGAGCTGACCGGCTCGCTGATCATCGACCGTGTGCACGGGGTCGGTTATTGCGGCCTCGGCGAACGCTGCGACATGGCGGGCGCCGAAGCGATGTTGCAGGCCTTCGACCTGCGCCTGATGTTCTGCTTCGAACTGGCCGAGGGCGAATACCACACCAACGTGGTGCTGACCCTGCTGGCCAGCCGCGCGGTGATCATCGCCGCCGACGGCTTCCGCGACCCGGCCGCTGCACAGGCGATCGCCCGGGCCTACGGCGGTCGCGCGATCCGGATCAGCCCGGCGCAGAAGCAGGCCTTCGCCGGCAACGCGATCAGCTTGTCCGACGAACGTGTATGGATGAGTGAGTGCGCGGCGAACTCGCTGCTGGGCGGACAGATCGACGCGCTGCGTGGCTACGGCTTCGCCCTGGGCTCGGTCGACCTCAGCGAGATCGAGAAGGCCGGCGGCAGCCTGCGCTGCTGCGTCGGCGAGATCTACTGAAGCCCGATTTGCGTAAACAATCCTGCGGTGACCGATGTTGCCGTTCCATCCTGCACCGCGGAGCGCCCCATGATCACCGTCCATCACCTCAACAACTCGCGCTCGCAACGCATCCTGTGGCTGCTCGAAGAGCTCGGCGTGCCGTACCAGATCAAGCGCTACCAGCGCGATCCGAAGACCATGCTGGCGCCGCCGGAGTTGAAGGCCGTGCATCCGCTGGGCAAGTCGCCGGTGATCAGCGATGGCGAGCTGGTGCTGGCCGAGTCGGGCGCCATCATCGAATACCTCGCCGATCGCTACGGCGCGGGCAGGCTGATTCCACCGCCTGGCACGCCGGCACGACTGCGCTGCAGTTACTGGCTGCATTACGCCGAGGGCTCGGCGATGCCCCCGCTGCTGATGAAGCTGGTGTTCCGCCGGGTGGAGACCGCCCCGGCGCCGTTCTTCGTCAAACCGGTTGCCAGGAGCATCGCGCACAAGGTGCTGCGCACGTTCGTCGACCCGCAGCTGCGCCTGCACCTGGACTATCTGGAAGGGGAGCTGGCCGGCAGCGAGTGGTTCGTCGATGACACCTTCGGTGCCGCCGACATCCAGTTGAGCTTTCCGCTGGAAGCTTTTGCGGCGCGCGGCGGCCTCGATGCCGGCCACCCGAATCTGAGCGACTTCCTGCAGCGCATCCACGCCCGCCCCGCTTACCAGCAGGCGCTGGCAAAGGGCGGCGAATACCGGCTTGGCTGAACGCAAACCGGTGGCAGGCCACTCCGTTTACGCCTCACTCACGGCATCGCTGCCAGCCTGAGCGCTCAGACGTCCCAAGGAGATGACCATGCGCAAACACGATATCGGCCGCCAGCTCCACGACACCGCCGAGCGGGCCGGCGAGCGGGCACGCTCTTACGCCGACGGCGCCACCAGCAGCGCGCAAGACTTGCTTGAACGCGGGCGCCGGACGCTGCGTGAGCGCTTCGACAAGCGCCGCGACTACAGTCGCCAGCTGACCAACGCCGCGGAAGATTTTGCCGACGAGGCGAATTACCAGTATCGACGTCTGCGTCGCAACGTGAATCGCCACCCGGTGGCGGCGGTCGCGATCGTGGCCGGCACCATCGGCGCCTTCCTGTTGTTGCGCCGCGCATTCCGCAGCGACGACGAAGATTGAGCGGTCGCCGCATCGCTGCCCATGAAAAACCCGCCGATCGGCGGGTTTTTCATGGGAACGTGCAGAACGCTCAGACCGTGAGCGGATTCGGCCTGTCCGGGTCGAGCCTGTATTCCTTGATCGCGCGACTGACATCCTTCGCGTTCATCTTGCCGTCCTTCGCCAGCGCGGCCAGCGCCGCATGCGCGATCCAGTAGCGATCGACCTCGAAGAAGTCACGCAGGTGCGCACGCGTGTCGGAGCGACCGAAGCCATCGGTGCCCAGCACGGTGTAGCGCATGCCGTCGGGCATGAAGGCACGGATCTGGTCGGCATATTCGCGCACGTAGTCGGTGGCGGCGATCGCCGGACCGGCACGTCCGTCGAGCAGGCTGGTGACATACGGCACGCGCTGCTCGGCTTCGGGATGCAGGCGGTTCCAGCGCTCGGCGTCGAAACCATCGCGGCGCAGTTCGACGAAGCTGGGGCAGGACCAGATGTCGGACTTCACGCCGAAGTCCTTCTCCAGCAGTTCGGCCGCGGCGATCACTTCGCGCAGGATCGTGCCCGAACCCAGCAGCTGCACGCGCGGCTCGCCCTTCTTCGGCTTGCCGCCATCCTTGAACAGATACATACCCTTGATGATGCCTTCCTCGCTGCCCTTGGGCAGGTCGGGATGGCTGTAGTTCTCGTTCATCACGGTGATGTAGTAGTAGTGGTCTTCCTGCTCCTGCAGCATGCTGCGCACGCCGTCCTGCAGGATCACCGCCACCTCGTAGGAGAACGTCGGGTCGTACGCCTTGACGTTCGGAATCGCGCCGGCCAGCAGGTGCGAATGGCCGTCCTCGTGCTGCAGGCCCTCGCCGTTCAACGTGGTGCGGCCGGCGGTGCCGCCGACCAGGAAGCCGCGCGCGCGCATGTCGCCGGCCGCCCAGCACAGGTCGCCGATGCGCTGGAAACCGAACATCGAGTAGTAGATGAAGAACGGCAGCATCGCCTGGTTGCTGATGCTGTAGCTGGTCGCCGCGGCCATCCACGAGGCCATGCCGCCGGCCTCGCTGATGCCTTGCTGCAGCACCTGGCCCTTCTGGTCTTCGCGGTAGTACAGCAGCTGGTCGGAGTCCTGCGGCTTGTACTTCTGGCCGAACGGCGCGTAGATGCCGATCTGCCGGAACATGCCTTCCATGCCGAAGGTGCGGGCCTCGTCGGCCACGATCGGCACCACCCGCTCACCGAGCTGCTTGTCGCGCAACAGCAGGTTGATGCCGCGCACCAGCGCCATGGTGGTGGAAATTTCGCGCTCGCCGGTGCCCTTGGTGATCTGCTCGAACGCCGACAGTTCCGGCGCCTTCAGCTTGGCCTCGGCCTTGCGTCGGCGCTGCGGCAGGAAGCCGCCAAGTGCCTTGCGGCGTTCCAGCATGTACTGCACTTCCGGTGAGTCCTTGCCCGGGTGGTAGTACGGCACGTCGTCATGCAGCTTGTCGTCGGCGATCGGAATCTGGAAACGGTCGCGGAAATGGCGCACCGACTCGTCGTCCAGCTTCTTCTGCTGGTGGGTGGGGTTCTGCGATTCGCCGGTGCCCAGGCCCATGCCGTAACCCTTGACCGTCTTGGCCAGGATCACCGTGGGCATGCCCTTGGTGTGCGACGCCGCATGATAGGCGGCATAGACCTTGTGCGGATCGTGGCCGCCGCGGTTCAGTCGCCAGATGTCGTCGTCGCTGAGGTTGGCGACCATCTCGCGCGTCTCCGGATACTTGCCGAAGAAATGCTCGCGCGTATACGCGCCGCCGAACGCCTTGCAGGCCTGGTATTCGCCGTCGACGGTTTCCATCATCAGCTTGCGCAGCACACCCTTGTCGTCGCGGGCCAGCAGCGGATCCCAGTAGCTGCCCCAGACCAGCTTGATCGCATTCCAGCCGCCGCCGCGGAACACGCCTTCCAGCTCCTGGATGATCTTGCCGTTGCCGCGCACCGGGCCGTCCAGCCGTTGCAGGTTGCAGTTGATCACGAAGATCAGGTTGTCCAGCCCCTCGCGGCCGGCCAGCGAGATCGCACCCAGCGATTCCGGCTCGTCCGTTTCGCCGTCGCCCAGGAAGCACCAGATCTTGCGGTCGCTCTTCGGAACCAGCCCGCGGTTCTCGAGGTATTTGAAGAACTGTGCCTGGTAGATCGCCTGGATCGGACCCAGGCCCATCGACACCGTGGGCACCTGCCAGTAGTCCGGCATCAGCCACGGATGCGGATACGAGGACAACGCGCGGCCCTTGCCTGCCACCTCCATGCGGAACAGGTCGAGCTGATCCTCGCCCAGGCGGCCTTCGAGGAACGAACGGGCATAGATGCCCGGGCTGGAGTGACCCTGGTGGAACACCAGGTCGCCCGGATGGTCGGCGCTAGGCGCGCGCCAGAAATGGTTGAAGCCCACGTCGTAAAGCGTGGCGCTGGAGGCAAAGCTGGCGATGTGGCCACCCAGTTCGCCCGGCTTGCGGTTGGCACGAACGACCATCGCCATCGCGTTCCAGCGGATCAGCGAGCGGATCCGCCACTCCATCGCGGCGTCGCCCGGGCTCTTCGCTTCCTGGCTGGGTGGAATCGTGTTGACGTATTCGGTGGTGGGATTGAACGGCAGGTAGCCACCCGAGCGACGGGTGGTGTCGACCATCTTCTCCAGCAGGAAGTGTGCGCGCTCGGTACCGTCGTGATGGATCACCGCGTCGAGCGAATCGATCCACTCGCGGGTTTCGGTGGGGTCGATGTCCTGGTTGAGGATATCGTCGAGCTGATCCATGAAGATTCTCCGCGGCGCCGTTGCAGCGCTCATGCTTGAGGGGGAATGCCCGCCGCCGGGGGACTGCGGCGGGAATCAACGTCCAAGTCTAGCCGCTGGGCCGGGGGCTGGCCAATCCGGATGCCATGCGCGGGCGCACGGCAAAAGCCGCTGCCGGCGCCGCCCATCCGGCGGCGCCGGCGTTCAACCCTGCTGGCGGCTGGCCGCGCGGATCTGCGCCTCGACGCAGGCCACCGCGCTCATGTTGACCACGCGGCGCACGGTGGATTGCGGCATCAGGATGTGCGCCGGCTTGGCCACGCCCATCAGGATCGGCCCGATCACCACGCCGTCGCTGAGCATGCGGGTCATGTTGTAGGCGATGTTGGCGGCGTCCAGGTTCGGGAACACGAACACATTGGCCTTGCCTTCCAGCCGCGAGTTCGGGAACAGCTTCTCGCGCAACGCCGGCGTCAGCGCCACGTCGGCCTGCATCTCGCCCTCCACTTCCAGTCGCGGTGCGCGTGCGCGGATCAGTTCCAGCGCCTTGCGCATCTTCTTCGAGCCACAGGTGTCGCGGCTGCCGAAGTTGCCGCCGGAGAGCAGCGCGATCTTCGGCTGGATGCCGAACAGCTTCAGGCGGATCGCCGCCTGCAGCGTCGCCTCGGCGACCTGTTCCGGGCAGGGATCGTCCTGCACATGGGTGTCGAGGTAGAAGAACGTGCCCTTGTCGGTGGACACCGCGGCCATCGCCGACGGCTCGACCACGCCTTCGTCCAGGCCGATGATGTCGCGGATGTAGCGCAGCTTGCTCTGGTACTGGCCGACCAGGCCGCAGATCATCGCGTCGGCTTCGCCGCGCTCGACCATCAGCGCGGCGATGGCGGTGGGCCGCGAGCGGATTACCGCCTTGGCCATCGACGGGGTCACCCCGCGGCGCTCCATCAAGCGGTGATAGTGCTGCCAGTAGGCATCGAAACGCGGGTCGCTGTTGATGTTGCAGATCTCGATGTCGACGCCCGGCTTGATGCGCAGGCCGGCGCGTTTGATGCGCTTCTCGATCACCTCCGGACGGCCGATCAGGATCGGCTTGCCCAGGCCCTCGTCGACCACCGCCTGCACCGCGCGCAGCACGGTCTCTTCCTCGCCCTCGGCGTAGACCAGCCGACACGGCGCGGACTTGGCCCGTTCGAACACCGGCTTCATCAGCAGGCCGGTGCGGAACACGAAACTGGTCAGGCGATCGTTGTACTCGGCGAAGTCGGCCATCGGCCGCGTCGCCACCCCGGACTCCATCGCCGCCCGCGCCACCGCCGGCGGCAACTGCAACAGCAGGCGCGGATCGAACGGCTGCGGAATCAGGTAGTCCGCACCGAAGCTGGGCGGCTTGCCGCCATAGGCGCGCGCGCTGACGTCGGACGACTCGCGCCGCGCCAGTGCGGCGATCGCCTTGACGCAGGCGATCTTCATCGGCTCGTTGATCACCGTGGCGCCCACGTCCAGCGCGCCGCGGAACAGGTACGGGAAGCACAGCGCGTTGTTGACCTGGTTCGGATAGTCCGAGCGGCCGGTGGCCATGATGCAGTCCGGCCGCACCGCCTTGGCCTCTTCCGGGGTGATCTCCGGATTGGGGTTGGCCAGCGCGAAGATGATCGGCCGCGCGGCCATGGTGGCGACCATTTCGGGTTTCAGGATGCCGCCGGCGGACAGGCCGAGGAACACGTCCGCGCCCTCGACGATCTCGGCCAGCGTGCGCGCCCTGGTGTCGCGCGCGTAGCGCTGCTTGTCCGGATCCAGATCGTCGCGTTCGTTGTGGATCACGCCGTTGCGGTCGAACGCGAGGATGTGCTCCGGCTTCACGCCCAGCGCCACCAGCATGTCGAGGCAGGAAATGCCCGCGGCACCGGCGCCGGTGGTCGCCACGCGGATGTCCTCGATCTTCTTGCCGACCACCACCAGCGCATTGATCAACGCCGCGCCGACAATGATCGAGGTGCCGTGCTGATCGTCATGGAACACCGGGATCTTCATCCGCTCGCGCAGCTTGCGCTCGACGATGAAACACTCCGGCGCCTTGATGTCCTCCAGGTTGATGCCGCCGAAGGTGGGCTCCAGGCTGGCGATGATGTCGACCAGCTTGTCCGGGTCGTTCTCGTCGATCTCGATGTCGAACACGTCGATGCCGGCGAACTTCTGGAACAGCACGCCCTTGCCTTCCATCACCGGCTTGCTCGCCAGCGGCCCGATGTTGCCCAGACCGAGCACCGCGGTGCCGTTGGTGATCACCGCCACCAGGTTCGAGCGCGCGGTGTATTCGGCCGCCGAAGTCGGGTCTTCCACGATCGCATCGCAGGCCGCCGCCACGCCGGGCGAATACGCCAGCGACAGGTCGCGCTGGGTCAGCAGCGGGGTGGTCGGCGTGACCTTGATCTTGCCGGGACGCGGCAACCGGTGATATTCGAGTGCAGCAAGGCGCAGTTCTTCAGGGAGGCTCATGGGATGCGTTTTGTCATGGGAGGAGCGCGGGCCGCGTCAGCAGTCAACGTCCCGTGATCTTAGCACTGGCGCGGCCTGGCCCCGCCCGGAGCGAGGCGCGGGTTCAGACGCCGGCCAGCCAGTCGTCGCCCTGCACCTGGCTCAACTGGATGCCGTTGATGAAGACCGAGAACGCCAGCTTGCCGGCCAGTCCGTGCACATGCTGCATCCACGGCGGCAACCAGCGCGGCGGCAGGATCGCGCCGGATTCGAAATGCGGTTGCAGCGCGATCACGTCGTGCAGGGTCAGCTTGCCCGCAAACAGGTGGCGCAGCAGATCCATCCGTCGTTGCCGCAGTGCCCAGCGAAAGAAGGTGTGCACGGTGAGCAGGCCGGACAGGTAGACGTTGTCCTTGGCGAAGGCCGCGCCACCGCCGGGCGGCACGCCGCGAAACACCCGCTGCGCCGAATGGAAGCTGTCGGCGGTGTTCTGCCCGCACAGGCTGAAATACTTGTAGACCTCGACGAAGTCGGCACCATTGAGCGCCATGTCGATCGCCAGGATGCGCAGGCTGATCCGCTTCAGCCGGGTGATGTCGATGGCGCCGGACATCAGCTCGGCAAATACCGCCAGACCTTCCTGGGTCGCCGTGACCCGCGGCGAGGTGCGTGCCAGCGAGGCCAGCAGCGGCTGCCGGCGACCATTCAACGCCGTCAGCGAATGCACGAAGGCCTCGTGCGCCAGCAACTGGTGGCGGTCGTACTCACTGAAGCAGTCGCCGCCGCGCAGGCGGATGCGGGTCGCGCCGGCAGCCGCCTTGGCGGTCAGTTCGGGATCCACCTCCACACTGATCGTGCCGACGCCGAAGAACGCATCGAGGGTGCTGGTGAGGTCGGCGCGCAGCGTGTCCGCCGGCATGTTCACGCTGCTCTCGTCGGCCAGCAGGTCCGCACCCAGTTCGTCGGACAGCGCGACGAAGTAGCGCGCGGCATCCAGGTTGCTGCGCTGGCAACCCGGGATCAGATCGTCCGGACGTCCATACAAGGCGATCGACGGCGCGGTGACGCCGGCGCTGCCGACCGACTCCAGCATCTCGGCGGCGATCCGCCAGGACTCCGCGGTGCGCCGCAGGTAGTCGCCCAGTGGATCGATGTCGTGCGGATCGGTGCCGCCCGCCGCCGCTTCGATCGTCGCCAGCTCGGCGCGCACCGCGGCCAGGTCCGGCCGCGCGTAGGTCACCTCCGGCAGGATGAAGTTGCCCTTGCTGTAGGCGTCGATCATCCGGCTTTCCAGCGATGCCGACCACGCCACCGTGGGCAGGATGCGGATCCCGCGCACCGCCGCCAGCAGGCGCTGGTCGAGTGCCGCGTAGCGCTCCAGCCCGGGCATCACGGTGGCAGCCGACGTGCTCATCGGGCCACCTGCCTGAGCGCATCCACACGCTTGATCAATTCGGTGGCGACGGGATCGGGCTTGAACAGGCTGAACAAGCCGCGCGGACTGGCGGGCATGAAGCTGAACTCGGTTCCGAGCGGGCTCGCGGTGCGCAGCATCACGGTGATTCGCCGCGGATTGGTCGTGGTGGTGGCGTTGACGTTCATCACGCCAGTCAGCGGTACCCGCCGCTTCTGGGCCCGATTCGCCACCACCAGGCAGTCGCCGTCCAGCCATGCCTCGTCCATCAGGTTGAAGACGAGTCGCCGAAAAACGAAGTATCCGATCACGACCATCAGCGCCGGCATCACCAGGAACACCAGGTCCGGCGGCAGGCCATCGATACGCCCGGGATGGATTCGCGCCCATAGTGAAAGCGCGAAAAACACCGCGATGAATCCGAACCACACCAGCGGGAATACCCGCCTGTGGAACCAGGTGCTGCCGGATGACAGTCGTTGCATGCGCCCCCCTGCGTCAATGAAGGCGATAGTAAGTGTTCTTCGGTGCCGCCAGCGGCCCTGGCCGGCGCTTCTTCAGTCGCGCTCGCGCTGCCCGCGATGACCGTGCGGCCGCTCGATCGGCCGCCCGCCGCGCTGTCGGCGCAGGCGCGCTTCCAGCGTGGCCGCCTGCTCCTCGCGCTCATCGTGCAGCTTGAGGTAGTTGCGCCAGCGCCCTGGCGCCAGCTCGCCGTTGTCCAGCGCCACCTGCACCGCGCAGCCCGGCTCGCTGCCGTGGCTGCAGTCGGCGAAGCGGCATTGCTCGGCCAGCACCTCGATGTCGGCGAACAGGTCGAGGTTTTCCTCGCCGGTGAGCTTGAGTTCGCGCATGCCCGGGGTGTCGATCATGCAGCCGCCGCTGGGCAACTGCAGCAGGGCGCGATGGGTGGTGGTGTGGCGACCGCGGCTGTCGTGGCTGCGCACCTCGGCGGTGGCCATCGTGGCGGTACCGAGCAGGGTGTTGGTCAGGGTGGACTTGCCGGCCCCGGAGGAACCAACCAGTACCGCGCTGTCGCCCGGTTGCAGGTACTGCGCCAGCAACGCCACGCTGGCCGGATCCTTGCCGTTCAACGGATGGATCGGGACGCTGGCCGGCAGTCGTTCACGCAGTGCCGCGATCTGCGCCGCCGCATCGTCGCGGGTGTCCAGCTTGCTGAGCAGCACCACCGGCTGGGCGCCGGAATCCTCGGTCAGCGACAGGTAGCGTTCGATCCGCGCCGGGTTGAAGTCGCCGTCCAGGCCGGTCAGCACCAGCACGTAGTCGATGTTGGTGGCGATCAACTGGCGCTCGTAGCGCTCGCCGGCGGCGGCACGCGACAAGGTGGTACGTCGCGGCAACACCTTGACGATGTGCGGCGGTTTGCCGTCGGCGACCTCGACGAAATCACCGACCACCGGACGCTCGGTCGCGTCGATGCCGCGCTTCAGGTAGTGCCCGTCGGGCTGCGCGCCGAACAGGGTCCCGCCGTCGTGCAGCTCGTAGCCAGCCCGATGCTGGGCAACCACCCGGGCCAGGCGCAAGCCACTGGACGGCAGCGCATCACCACGCCAGCCGATACGGCGCAGGCATTCGATCGTTTCGGCATCGCTCATGGAATTTTCGGTCGGCGGGTACGGGGGGATTATGCCTTGCCCGGGGACCAGCCGACGATGAACAGAAATCCGCCCCGTGCGAGGCTCGCGCTGCACTGCATCACACTGCTAGCATCGAGGCATCGGCGGCGCGACCGCCTGTCATCACCCTGCGACTTAAGGATACCGGCGTTGGTCTCGATCACACCCAGTGCGCACCTGGCGGACGTGCGCTACGAAATCCGCGGCGCGCTGACCCGGCGCGCACGCGAGCTGGAAGCGGCCGGGCTGGACATCATCAAGCTCAATATCGGCAATCCCGGTCGCTACGGTTTCGAGGCGCCGGCGCATCTGCGCGAGGCGATCGCCAGTCACCTGCACGACAGCCAGGCCTATGGCCACGAGCAGGGACTGGAGCTGGCCCGCGAGGCGATCGCCGCGCAGCAACGTGCTCGTGGCGCGCGCGGCGTGGACGCCGAGCGCATCTTCATCGGCAATGGTGTCAGCGAGCTGATCGACCTGTCCCTGCGCGCGCTGCTGCAGGATGGCGACGAGGTGCTGCTGCCCAGTCCGGACTATCCGCTGTGGAGCGCCGCCACCATTCTCAATGGCGGCCAGCCCCGCTATTACCGCTGTCTGGCCCGCAACGGCCACCTGCCCGACCCGGACGAGATCGAGGCGCTGATCACCCCGCGCACCCGCGCGCTGGTGCTGATCAACCCGAACAACCCCACCGGCGTGACCTACCCGCGCGCGATGCTGGAGCGGCTGGTGACGATCGCGGCGCGGCATCGGCTGCTGCTGCTGGCGGACGAGATCTACGACGAGATCCTCTACGACGGCGCCCGTTTCCAGCCGCTGGCCGAGGTGGCCGGCGAGCTGTCCTGCCTCAGTTTCGGCGGCCTGTCCAAGGTGCATCGCGCCTGCGGCTACCGGGTCGGCTGGATGAGCCTTTCCGGCGATCCGGCGCACAGTGCCGCCTACCGCGACGCGCTGCAGTTGCTGGCCGCGTTGCGCCTGTGCGCCAACGTCACGGCGCAGTGGGCGGTGTTGCCGGCCCTGCAGGATGCACCCACGATCGGCGCCCTGACCGCGCCCGGCGGGCGGCTGCATGAAGCTCGACGCGCCGTGCTCGACGGCGTTGCCGCCAGCGAATTCCTGGAACTGGTCACGCCCGACGGTGCGCTCTATGCGTTCCCGCAGGTGCGCGCCGACCGCATTCCGGGCTTTGACGACGAGGCGTTCGCGCTGCGCCTGCTGGAAGAGGAATCCGTGCTGGTGGTTCCCGGCAGCAGCTTCAACGTGCCGCGCAGCCGCCATTTCCGACTGACCCTGCTGCCACCGCCGGCCCAACTGCACGAGGTGTTCGTGCGCATTGAACGGGTGCTGGCAGGCATGGCGCGCGAGCAATCGCCCGCGGTCGCGGTGGCCTAGAGACCACGATGCCAGGCTATCTCGCGCTGGGCGACTCCTACACGATCGGCGAGGCCGTGGCCGCGGACGAGCGCTGGCCGGCATTGCTGGCGAGGCAGCTGGATATCGAAGAACCACAGATCATCGCCGTCACCGGCTGGACCACCGATGAGCTGTCACTGGGCATGGACGCGGCGACGCTGAGCCCGCCCTATGCCCTGGTCAGCCTGCAGATCGGCGTGAACAACCAGTATCGCGGGCGCGCGGCGGCGGAGTACCGGGTGCAATTCACCGGCCTGCTGGCGCGCGCGATCGCCCTGGCCGGGAAGCATGCCGGGCGCGTCATCGTGGTCTCGATTCCCGATTGGGGCGTCACCCGCTTCGCTGGCGAACAGGGTCGCGATGGTTCGACGATTGCGCAGGAGCTGGATGCCTACAACGCGATCGCCCGCAATGCGAGCGAACATGCAGGCGCCCGTTTTGTCGACATCACCGGCATCTCGCGCGCGCATCCGCAACTGCTCGCCGCCGACGGACTGCATCCCGCCGCCGCGCAGCATCGCCTGTGGCTGGAGGCGATTGCTCCGGCGGCCGCGCAGGCCTTGCGCGAACCGGACTGATTCGCGCGCAACGGCTCAGTTGCGCATCAGCCAGCCGGCCACGCGTGACGCAAGGCTGCGCGGGATCAGGCGGATCGAGTGCGCCATCAAGGCGTTGACCCCGCCGGCGATCACCCCGGCGCGGCCGGCCAGCATGGCATCGATGCCGCGCCTGGCTACCGCCGGTGCCTGCATTCGGGTCAGCCGCTGATACCAGGTGGCGCGCTGGCCAGAGACTTCCAGAAAACGGGTTGCGGTGACGCCCGGCGAGACCACGGTGCAATGCACGCCACTGCCGTGCAGTTCCACGTCCAGCGCATGGGAGAACTCCAGCACGTAGCTCTTCGCCGCCGCGTAGGCGGCGTAGCCGGGCGTGGGCTGGAACGCAGCGGTGGAGGCCACCTGCAGTACGCGTCCAAAAGCACGCTCGCGCATGCCGGGCAGGAACAGGCGGGTGAGATGGGTCAGCGCCACCACGTCCACCATCAACATGTTTTCCAGGCGTGCCCAGTCGGCATCGGCAAACGCACCGAACACGCCGAAGCCGGCGTTGTTGACCAGCGCATCGATCGCCACGCCGTCGCTGGCCAGCATCGCCGCAAGCGCGATGCGTGCGTCGGCGGTGGCCAGATCCACCGGGCATACGCGGACCTCGGCACCGCCGGCGCGCAGCTCGCGCGCGAGCAGTTGCATCGGTGCTTCGCTGCGCGCGACCAGCACCAGGTTCCAGCCGCGCCGGGCCAGTTCGTGTGCGAAGGCCACGCCCAGCCCACTGGAAGCGCCGGTCACCAGGGCGGTGCGGCGGACAGCTGTCGTCGTCATGCAGATTGCTCCGGGCGGGTATGCAGGCCACGGATCAGGGCCTGCAGCAGCCGCCGCAATTCGGTGGAAAAGTCGATCACGAAACCGGACAGCTCCGGCGCCGCCTGCAAGGCGGCTCGCAGCGGCGCCGGGGGCGCGGCCATTTGCGCCAGACCGGGAATGATGGCCTGGCACCACAGCAGCAAGCGCTGGCCGGAGCCGGACGGCAGTTGCCATGCCTGCTCCAGGGCGACGCCGCTGCGGCTCATCCGCTGCGCCAGCTGGCGCTTGAAGGCCAGCACCTCGGCCACCGGCACATTGTGCTCCAGCACCGCGTGCAGCACCCCCATCAATTGCAGCAGCAACGGACGCCCGGCCAGATCGCGCAACAACCAGTCGATCCACTGATCCAGGCTGGCGGCCGGCGTCTGCAGCTGCGCATCGAAGGCGTCGAACCAGCTCAGGTAGTGCTCGACCAGCAGCTGCAGGAACAGCGCTTCCCTGGTGGGGAAATACAGATAGCTGGTGCCCTTGGCCACGCCGGCGGCGCTGGCCACGTCGCTCATCGTGATGGTCGCGTATGGCCGCTCCGACAGCAGCCGCAGCGCCGCAGCAAGGATGTCGCAGCGGCGCCGGTCTTTCAGGTCGGCACTGACCGCTCGACGGCGCGGGCCGATGCTCGGGGGAATTTTGATGACCATGGGTCAGTTATAAATGACCGAAGGTCATTACACAAGCCTGATCCGGGTCAAGTCAGCCTGCGACGCAGGCGCGGTATCATGCATGGTCTCCCACCCGATCTTCAGGAATCACGCCATGTCGCTCGATCCCGGCACCCGCGAACGTATCGAAACCCTGCTCAAGGACCACCGCGTGGTGTTGTTCATGAAGGGCAATCGGCAGCAGCCGATGTGCGGCTTTTCTGCCGCCGCCACCAACACGCTGAACGAGCTGCTGCCGGAATATCACACGGTGAACGTGCTGGAAGATGCCGAGATCCGCGAGGGCATCAAGGCCTACGGCGACTGGCCGACGATTCCGCAGTTGTACGTGGAAGGCGAACTGGTCGGCGGCGCCGACATCATTCGCCAGATGTACGGCAGCGGCGAACTGCACCAGCTGTTCGGCGCCACCGCGCCGGATCGTACGCCGCCGGAAATCACCATCACCGACGCTGCCGCCGAGGCGATTCGCCAGGGCACCGCGAACGCGCAGGGCGTGTCGCTGCACCTGGAGATCGGCCCCGACCACAGCGCCGGCTTCCAGCTGGCACCGGCCAGCGAGCATGACATCGTGGCGGTCGCCAACGGGCTGGAAGTGCATTTCGATCCGGCCAGCGCCCAACGCGCCAGGGGCATCGTGATCGACTGGGTGTCCACCGTGCAGGGCGAAGGCCTCAGCCTGAAATTCCCCGACGCGCCGGCGACCTGAGCGCGGCGCGCGCCGACCGGCCCGTATCGGCAAAGGCCTCGCCACCAGGCCTTTGCCGAGCTGCCGATCAGTCGGTCTCGATCTCTTCCTCGAAACGCAGGTGCTTCACGCTGCGGCCATTGCGACGCACCAGCTTGAGCGCCTCGATGCCGACCTTGATGTGCGCCTCGACGAACTTCGCCGTGATGCTGCGGTCGCTTGCCTCGGTTTTCACGCCTTCGGGAATCATCGGCTGATCGGACACCAGCAGCAGGGCGCCGCAGGGAATGCGGTTGGCGAAGCCGGCGGCGAAAATCGTCGCGGTCTCCATGTCCACTGCCATGCAGCGGGTGCGCCGCAGGTACTCCTTGAACGTGTCGTCGTGTTCCCATACGCGCCGGTTGGTGGTGTAGACCGTGCCGGTCCAGTAATCGTGGCCGAGGTCGCGGATCATGGTGGACACCGCGCGCTGCAACTGGAACGCCGGCAGCGCCGGCACTTCCGGCGGCAGGTAGTCGTTGCTGGTGCCTTCGCCGCGGATCGCCGCGATCGGCAGCACCAGGTCGCCCAGCTGGTTCTTCTTCTTGACCCCGCCGCACTTGCCCAGGAACAGCGCTGCCTGCGGCGCGATCGCGCTGAGCAGGTCCATCACGGTGGCCGCGTTGGGGCTGCCCATGCCGAAGTTGATCAGGGTGATGCCGTCGGCGGTGGCGTTGGGCATCGGCCGGTCACGCCCCTGCACCGACACCCCGTGCCACTGGGCGAACAGCTCCACGTAATGGCCGAAGTTGGTCAGCAGGATATGTTCGCCGAATTGCTCAAGCGGGGTGCCGGTATACCGCGGCAGCCAGTTGGAGACGATTTCCTGTTTGCTTTTCATCTAGGTCTTGCCCGAATCAGGTTACCGGCGACGCCACGCCGGCGAGATGCCAGATAGGTGGCGTCATCTTAGGGGTGGGATCAGCAGCGGACCAGCCAATTTGCCGTGCCGTTTGCCCGAAGTCGCGACCGACGCCACAAACACGGCGACCATGTTATGTTTCGGCTGCCTCAACGAGCAGGGGGATGACCTGATGCGGATGGGTTTGGCAATCGATGCGGCCTGCGATCTTTCGCAGGAGTTCCTTCAGAAGCACAACGTCGCGGTGATGCCGATCACGATCAAGGTCGATCGCGAAGTCTTCATGGACGATCGCCGGCCCGAGGAGATCCAGCGGTTCATTGACCGTCGGCTGGGCAACCGCAGTCACTCGGCCGAAACCGAGCCGTGCCCGGTGGAAGAGGTCCAGAAGCTGTTCCTGGAGAAGCTGGTGCTGGAGCAGGACTGCGTGTTCTGCCTGACCATCACCGCCACCCGCAGCCCGATCAACGAGCACGTCAACAAGGCCAGCTTCGGCATCCTCAAGAATTATCGCCAGGTGCGTGAGCAGGCCGGCGTGCCCGGCCCGTTCATGATGCGCGTGGTCGATACCCGCAACATCTTCGCCGGCGCCGCGCCGGCGATCTACGAGGCCAGCCGCCTGATTGCGGCGGATGAAACACCGGCAGCCATTCGCGAACGGCTCACCTACATCGCCAACCACAGCTACGGCTACATGCTGCCGCGCGACCTGTATTACCTGCGCGCACGTGCCAAGAAGAAGAATGACCGCAGCGTCGGCCTGGTCAGCGCGATGCTCGGCTCGGCGCTGGACATCAAGCCGATCCTGCGCTGCTTCCAGGGCGAAACCGGCCCGGTCGGCAAGGTGCGCGGCTTCGAGCAGGGCGCCGAAGCGCTGTTCGACTATGCGGCCAAACGCGTCCGCGCCGGCCTGCTGGTTCCCCTGGTGTGCGCCAGTTATGGCGGCGACCTCGCCGTGCTGGAACACCTGCCCGGCTACCGGGAGTTGCAACAGGCGTGCGAGGAATGCGGCGTGGAGCTGATGGAAGCGCCGATGAGCATCACCGGCATGGTCAACGTGGGCGAAGGCGCGGTGACCGTCGGCTTCGCTGCCGAGGATCACGTCGCCGATTCAGAAACCGTAGTTGAGAAAGCCGCCATCCACCGCCAGCACCTGGCCGGTGATGTAGCTGGCCGCGGGCAGGCACAGGAAGGCGATCGCCGCGGCCACTTCCTCGGGCTCCCCGATGCGGTCCAGCGGCGTGCGATCGAGCACTTCATCGAGATAGTCGGCATCGGCCAGCGCCGGCTCGGAGCGCTGGGTGCGGATGTACCAAGGCGCCACCGCGTTGACCCGGATGCCATCCACCGCCCATTCCGCGGCCAGATTGCGGGTGAGCTGGTGCAGCGCGGCCTTGCTCATGCCATACGGCGACCCGGTGCGCACATGGGTCACCCCGGACACCGAACCGACGTTGACGATCGCCGCATGGGCATGCTGGACCAGCTGCGGATGCGCCAGCCGGCACATCTCGAACGCGCTGAACAGGTTCTGCTCGAAGATTGCGCGGTAGTCGTCCTCGCGATAGTCCAGCGTGGCACCCGGCTGGTTGCCGCCGGCGTTGTTGACCAGCAGCGACAGCGGCGTGCCCAGGTCGGCGATCCAGTCGAACACGGCCAGTCGATCTTCCGCCTCGCTGACGTCCGCGGCGAACGCCATCACCTCGCTGGCGGGGAAGTCATCGGCCAGTTCGACCCTGACCTGCTCCAGATGATCCGCGTCGCGCGCCACCAGCAGCAGGTTGGCGCCCAGGCCGGCCAGCTCGCGCGCGGTGGCGTGGCCGATGCCCTTGCTGGCACCAGTGATCAGGGCGTTGTGGCCTTGCAGATGCCAGGCATCGAGACGGCTGTTCATGCAGCCAGCTTAAAGCGTCACTGGCACGCTGCCAACGCGTTCCTTGCCTGCAGGCCATGGCTGGCGGGACACTGCAGCGCATCCATTGCATACCCGCACGGGAATCACCATGAAGCTGCTGCCGCTCCTGCTCTGTCTTGCCGCCCTCGGCGCGTGTTCGCGAAAACCACCGGAACCGCAGGCGAAACCGGCCGCCGTCAGCACGCCGTTCGACGCGATGCGCGCCGACGAGCAGCGCGCCAAGGACGTGAGCAAGTCGGTCGAGAAGAAATCGGCCGACCAGGACAGGCAGATCGAGGCCGCCGGGCAATAGCGCCCGGCACCTCACCTCACCGCGGACGGCACAGGCAGTCCGCGTAGATGTTCGGGGTTCCGGCGCGGGCGTTGCGCAACAACTGCAGCTCGGGGGCCTTCGCCGGCAGTTGCGCGACCCAGCTCGGCAGGCGCACGCCGAACGATTGCAGCACGTGCACGCCGGCGCTCTGGTTGAGGCCGATCAGGAAGCGCTCGAAGCCACCCTGCGGCGGTTCCACGTAGCGTACCGGATAGCCCTTGCCCAGGTGGGCCAGACTGGCTGCATCGGCGACCGCCGCATCGAGCCCGCCGAGCTGGTCGACCAGCCCGCGCTGCAGCGCCTGCTCGCCGGTCCACACCCTTCCTTGCGCGATCGCGTCGATCGCCTGGTAACTCTTGCCGCGCGCCTTGGCCACGTTGCCGACGAAATCGCGATAACCCTTGTCGATGATCGCCTGGATCACCGTGCCGACCTTCGGATCGAGCGGACGGGTAATGTCGAACGCGCCGGCCATCGGCCCAGTGCCGACGCCATCGCTCTGCACACCCAGCTTCGCCAGCGTGCCAGGCACGGTGTAGTACAGGCCGAAGATGCCGATCGAGCCGGTAATCGTGTTCGGCTCGGCGAAGATGCGGTTGGCATTCATCGAGATCCAGTAGCCGCCACTGGCCGCCACGTCGCCCATGGAAACCACCACCGGAATGCCGGCCGCGCGGGTCAGCTCGATCTCGCGGCGGATCTGTTCGGCGGCATACACTTCGCCGCCGGGCGAGTTGACCCGCAGCACCAACGCCTTGGTCTTGCGATCCTCGCGCGCGCTGCGCACCAGGGCTGCCGTCGAATCGCCACCAATCGAGCCGGGCCCGCGCTTGCCGCCGGCGATCTCGCCCTCGGCCACCACGATCGCCACGCCCGGCGCCAGCAGATCGCCGGTGGCCGACACGGCCGTCGCATAGCGACCGAATGCGACCTGGCGGAAACTGTCGCCCTTGCGGTCGGCCGGTACGCCTTCCTTGCGCATCATCGCGATCAGCTGGGCGCGGGTGGCCAGCCCGTCGACCAGATGCTGGTTCAGCGCCAGCTCGGCGAGGTTGCCAGCGGTGCTGGCGATATGTTCGGGCAGGTTGTCGATGTCGTCGCGCAGCGTTGCCGGGTCCAGCTTGCGCAGCTGCGCCACCTCGGCCAGATAGCCATCCCACAGGCCGCTCATCCAGTAGCTGTCGGCCTGCTTCGCCTCGGCCGAGGCGTGGTTGAGGATGTATGGCTCGGCCGCGCTCTTGAACTCGCCGACGCGGAACAGATGGACGTCCACACCGAGCTTGTCCAGCAGGTCCTTGTAGAACAGCCGGTAGTTGGCCAGCCCGGTGATCATCACCCCGCCCTGCGGATCGATCAGCAGGCGGTCGGCGTGCGCGGCCAGGTAGAACTGCCCCTGATCGAGGTTCACGCCCCAGGCGATCACCGGCTTGCCCGCCGCACGGAAGCGGTCCAGTGCCGCGCCCACCTCGTGCAAGGCAGCGAAACCACCCTGCAGCTGGTCCGGCAGCAGCAGGATGCGGCTGATCCGCTTGTCCTTCGCCGCCGCATCGATCGCACCGACCAGGTCACGCAATTGCACCTGTTTCGGCTCTTCGCCGGACAGCCCGGCCAGTGCGCGCTGCAGCGGATCGATGCTGGATTGCTCGACCAGCTGACCTTGCGGCTTGATCACCAGCACGCTGTCGGCTTGCACCGTGCGGTCCACGTCCGCGCCCAGCACCAGCAGCAGGATGAACAGCAGGCCGAAGAACACCAGGTTGATGATCACCAGCCGGAAGCCGTTGATGACGCGCCCCACGGTGCAGAGAAAGGCCCAGAAGCCATTGCGGCGGAGCGGTGGCGGTGGCGGTGAGGTCATGCGATGGGTATCCGGTGTTGAAGGCAAGCGTGGCGGGTGGGGCGGATATCGTCAGGCGGTCGCCGTGGCCGGCAGCGAGCGACGCCAGCGCTGCTTCCAGGCACTGCGCCAGAAGCGGGTGAACAGCATCACCGCGGCCACCGACAGGCCGGCGATGAGGCCGATCCACATGCCGCGCGCGCCCATGCCGTGGTGGAATGCCAGCCACCAGCCGACCGGCATGCCGACCACCCAGTAGGCGAACAGGGTGATCGCCATCGGCACGCGGGTGTCCTTGAGGCCGCGCAGCGCGCCGTTGGCCGCCACCTGGATGCCGTCGGAAAACTGGAACAGCCCGGCCAGCACGATCAGCTGCGCGGCCAGCGCGATCACCTTCGGATCGTGCGTGTACAGCGTGGCGATGAAATGCGGCAGGCCCAGCATCAGTCCGGCCGAAAGCAGCTGCGTCGCCAGGGTGAGGCCGATCCCGCAGAAACCCGCATAACGCACGCCCTGCTCGTCGCGACGGCCCACCGCGTTGCCAACGCGTACGGTGATGGCCATCGCCAGCCCCAGCGGGATCATGAAGAAGAACGAGGCGATGTTGATCGCGATCTGGTGGCTGGCAATCACCGACTCGCCCAGCGTGGCGATGATCAGCGCGGTGGCCACGAACAGTCCGGCCTCGGCCAGCAGGGTCACCGTCATCGGCAGGCCGATGTGCAGGAGGTGGCCGATCCGGCGCAGGTCCGGCCATTCGAAACGGTCGAACAGTCCCAGCCCGCGGTAATTGCGCCGGAAGATCACATAGATGCCGAACGCCAGCATCTCCAGCCACAGCACGATCGCGGTGGCCACGCCGCAACCGTGCGCGCCCTGCGGCGGAATACCCAGCTTGCCGAACATCAGCACGTAACCCAGCGGGATCAGCAGCACCAACCCGCCCAGGCTGAAGTACATCGACGGCCGGGTCAGCGACAGGCCTTCGGACAGGCCGCGCAGCGCGAAGTAGCAGGTCAACGCCGGCGCGCCCCAGCTGATCGCCAGCAGAAAGCGTTGCACGTCGTGGCGCAGGCTCGGCGCCACCCCGATGAAGTCGATCAGCGGCGCCGCGTGGCGCACCGCGAACCACAGCAGCACGCCCATGCCCAGCGCCATCCACAAGGCCTGGTGGAACACCGCGCCGACCTCGGGCCGGCGCCCGGCGCCATCGAGCTGGGCCACCGAAGGTGGCACCGCCATCATCATGCCGATGCCGCTGACGATCGCCAGCGACCAGATGTTCGCGCCCACCGCCACCGCGCCCAGCACGTGTTCACCGACGTGGCCGGCCAGCACCGTGTCGATCACGTTGCTGCCGATCGCCGCCAGCTGGGCGGCAATCAGCGGCAGCGCGAGGCGCACGGTGGCGCTCACCTCGTGCAGCAGGCGGGTGCGCTCGGGACGGAAGGACTTCATCGACACAGCAGACTCCAGGGCGGCACATTCTACCTGAGCCATTCGTCACGCCCCGCCGCAGGCGGCGCTGTGCGAAGATCGCCCGCTGCACCGGACGGGAACCGCGATGAAGCAGCTGACCAGCCACGAGGGATTGCATTGCGCCAATTGCGGCGCCGCGATGCAGGGCGAGTTCTGCCACGAATGCGGCCAGTCGATCCACAGCGTGCTGCAGCCGATGCACCACATGTTCGAGGAGACCGTCGAAACCGTGCTGCACATCGACGGCCGCATCGTGCACACGCTGCCGCCGCTGCTGCTCAAGCCCGGCTTCCTCACGCTGGAATATTTCAGCGGCCGGCGGGTGCGCTACATCGCCCCGTTCCGGCTGATGTTCGTGCTGTGCCTGCTGGTGTTCTTCGTCTGCCACCTGCGCATCGAGAGCAGCCACATCGAGCTCGGTCCGAACACCGAGGTCAACACGACGGACAATGCGTTCGATGCAGCGACCACCCCGGCCGAGGTGGAACTGGCCCTGCAACAGCAGTTGACCGAGCTGCGGCGGGCGCGCGTGGCGATGGGAGCCATGAGCAGCCTTGCCGCACCCAACCTGGACAAGGCCGAAAGCGCCTTGCGACAACAAGCCACGCAACGGCTGCAGACCCTGGAAAAGACGTCGGCAACCCAGGTGCCTCCCAAGCCGGCAGTGAGCACGCCGTCTGTGACGCCGCCCGCGCTGGACGATCAGACGCCGCACCTTCACACGAAGATCAAGGACAGCTGGCTGACCCGGCCCTCGCACATCGACATCGCGTGGCTGCCTGGATTCGTCAATCATCGGCTTTCCGTTGGCGTCGACCATCTCAAGGCCAACATCCGCGCGCTGAAGTCCCCCGGCGCAAGCCGCCAGGAAGCGACCGACCGGATGCTGGCGAACTTCTTCGGCGTGCTGCCGCCGACCATGTTCGTGATGATTCCGCTGTTCGCCCTGCTGCTCAAGCTGTTCTATGTCTTCCGCCGGCGGCTGTACATGGAACACCTGATCGTGGCGCTGCACAGCCACGCCTGCATGTTCCTCAGCCTGTTGCTGGGGGTGTCGCTTGGCGCCCTGTCCAGCTGGCTGGCGCCACACGCCGCCTGGATCACTCATCCGCTGCACTGGCTGGAATGGGCGCTGGCACTGTGGATACCGGTCTACCTGTTGATCATGCAGAAGCGGATCTACCACCAGGGCTGGCCGATGACCCTGCTGAAATTCTGGTTTATCGGCTGGTGCTACTTCTGGCTGCTGCTGCTGGCGCTGATGATCGCCGCCATGCTCGGGATGGCCCACTGAGGCCGTTTTCCGGCCGCTCCGCCGGGGGTTTTGCACAGCGTCACGGGCCTGTCAAGGCGCGCCGGCCAACTCTGCCAATTATGTGAACCCTGCCCGAACTGCATTTCCACATGATTGATTTTCAAAATGTTTTTTGCGTGGCCAAAACGTCGTCAAGCCGTCATGAAAGGCGCCACCACGCCCTTTGAGGCGCCCCTTCCCCGTTGCATCCACAGACTTATCCACAGACGCTGTGGATAAGCTCAAAACCCTCCCGGGGGCAGTCACTTACCCCAGACTCCTCGATAGTCGGGGAGCAAGTTCGCCCAACTCGGCGCCTGCGGCCCTCGCGCAATTGCAAGCGGCACACGACGAGTTGAACCGACCCCGGCGGTTACACTGGCCCGCCCATGAGATCGCCCATGCCCGCCGTCCTGCGCATCGCCCTGCCGGTGCCCTTGCCCACCCTGTTTGACTATCTGCCGCCCGCTGGCGGCGAAGCATGCGTGGGCAGTCGGGTGCTGGTGCCGTTCGGTCGCGGCAAGCGGGTTGGCGTGGTGGTGGCGATCGAGGCGACGGCAGCCGTCGATGGCAGCCGGCTGAAGCAGGTCACGCGCCTGCTGGACGATGAGGCGCTGCTCGACGCCGAGCTGATGCAGACCCTGGCCTGGGCCGCCGACTACTGGCTCGGCGCGCCGGGCGAGGCCTATGCGAACGCGCTGCCTTTGGCCCTGCGCGAGGCCAGGCCGCTGCCGGCGATCGGCGACGAGTACTGGTCGCTCACCGTGGCCGGACACAGCGCCCACGATGCCGGCAGCCGGCGCGGCGGCAGCAAGGCCTTGCTGGCGCTGCTGGCGGGCGGCGCATTGAGCGCGCAGGAACTGACCGAGCGCCTGCCCGGCTGGCGCGAGGCGGCGCGCCGACTGGCCGCTGCCGAGTTGATCGAGCGCAGCGAACGGCCGCCGCTCGATCATCGCCTGCCGCCGTCGTTGGCACCGCAACTGAACGATGAACAGCGGCAGGCGGTAACCACCGTCGGTGCCAGCCTGGGCAGCTACCAGCCCTACCTGCTCGACGGCGTCACCGGCAGCGGCAAGACCGAGGTCTACCTCGCCCTGATCGAGCAGGTGCTGGCGCAGGGCCGGCAGGCGCTGCTGCTGGTGCCGGAGATCGGACTGGCACCGCAGACCGTGCGACGGCTTCGCGAACGACTGGGCGTGATCGTCGAGGTGCTGCACTCGAACCTGTCCGAAGGCGACCGCGCACGCGCCTGGCTGCGCGCGCGCGCAGGCACGGCGCGGGTGATCCTGGGCACCCGTTCGGCGATCTTCACCCCGCTGCCGCAGGCCGGCCTGATCATCGTCGACGAAGAGCATGACAGCGCCTACAAGCAGCAGGATGGCTTCCGCTACCACGCCCGCGACCTCGCGGTGGTGCGCGCCCGCGCGCTCGGTGTGCCGGTGCTGCTGGGTTCGGGCACGCCGTCGCTGGAATCGCTGGCCAATGCCGAAGCCGGTCGTTACCGCACCCTGCACCTGCGTGCACGGCCGGGCGCCGTGCGCGCTCCGCAGATCCAGATCATCGACATGCGCGCGCAACGGCTGGAACACGGCATGTCGCCTGCGCTGCTGTCCGCGGTGGCCGATACGGTGGCGCGCGGCGAACAGGCGCTGGTGTTCCGCAACCGCCGTGGCTATGCGCCGGTACTGCTGTGCCACGCCTGCGGCTGGCACGCCGATTGTCCCCGCTGCGACCGGCCGCTGACCCTGCATGCCGGGCGACGCCAGCTGATCTGCCATCACTGCGACTATCGCCAGCGCCCGCCGCAAACCTGTCCCACCTGCGCTGCCAGCGAGCTGAAACCGCAAGGCCAGGGCACCGAGCGGCTGGAGGAAGCACTGGTCACGCTGTTTCCGCAGGTCCCGGTATTGCGCGTGGACCGCGAGACTACCCGGCGGCGCGACGCCTTCGAACAATTGCTGGCCACGCTGCAGGACGACCAGCCGGCGATCCTGGTCGGCACCCAGATGCTGGCCAAGGGGCATGACCTGCCCAACCTCACCCTGGTCGCCATCGTCGGTGTCGACGAAGGCCTGCACAGCATCGACTTCCGTGCCGGCGAACGGCTGGCGCAACTGGTGGTGCAGGTGGCCGGCCGCGCCGGTCGCGCGCGCAAGCCCGGCCGCGTGGTGCTGCAGACGCACCAGCCGGAACACCCGCTGCTGCGCAACCTGCTGGCCAAGGGCTACGCGGCAGCGGCGCACGATCTGCTGGCCGAACGCCGGCTGATCCAGTTGCCGCCGTACAGCCACCAGGTCTTGCTGCGCGCCGAAGCGGTTCAGCGCGAGCACGTGGATGCATTTCTCGCCGCCGCGCGCGCGGCGCTGCCCGACGATGACGCGCTGCAGATCGCCGGTCCGATGCCCGCGCCGATGCCGCTGCGCGCCGGCCGCCATCGCGCCCAGCTGCTGCTGGAAGCGGGCAGCCGACGCCTGCTGCACGGCATGCTGCGCTCATGGCAGCTGGCGCTGACCGCGCTGCCGGCCGGGCGCAAGGTACGCTGGTCGCTGGACGTGGACCCGATCGATCTGTATTGACCGGTCTCCATCGACCGGCCGGCGCGCCACTCAGCCTTCGGCCGACCTTGGCGGCACCGGCTTCACCAGCCAGCGCACCGCCAGCACGCCCAGCTCGTAGAGCAGGCACATCGGCACCGCCAGCATGATCATCGAGGTGATGTCCGGCGGGGTGATGAAGGCGGCGACCGCGAACGCACCCACGATCGCGTAACGACGGCCGCTGCGCAGCTTGGCCACGTCGACGATGCCCACCGCGGCAAGCACCACCACCGCCACCGGCACCTCGAAGCACAGCCCGAACGCGAAGAACATCAGCATCACGAAATCGAGGTAGTGGGTGATGTCGGTCATCATCTCCACGCCCTGCGGGGTCACCGCGGTGAGGAAGCGGAACGCCGCCGGCAGCACCAGGAAGTAGGCGAACGCGCAGCCGACGTAGAACAGCACCAGCGCCGCCGCGAGCAAGGGACGGGCCAGCCGCTTCTCGTGCTTGTACAGGCCGGGGCTGACGAAGGCCCACAGCTGGTACAGGATCATCGGCATGCTGATGAACAGTGCCGCGTAAAACGCCAGCTTCAGCGGCGTCACGAACGGACTGGCCACCTCGGTGGCGATCAGGTGCGCGCCCTGTGGCAGGCGCGCCACCAGCGGGGCCGCCAGCTCGGTGTACAGCCGGTTGGCGAACGGCACCAGCGCCAGCAGCACCAGCAGCACCGTGGCGCAGGCCTTGAGCAGGCGCGCGCGCAGCTCCAGCAAGTGCGAAAACAGGCCCTGCTGCAGATCGATCTCGGGTTCAGGCGTTGCCATGCGGCGGCTCCGCAGGGGTCTTCGCCGGAGCAAACAGATCGCCGGTGCGACTGTCTTCGGCCGCTGCAGGAACCTCGCGGTCGCTGGTACGGGCATCGGCGAGGGGCCGCATCACGGCGGGATCTTCCGCATCCACCCGCGTTGCCTCGCCATGCGGCAGCTCGCTGCCGAAGTTGCGCACCTTGTGCACCGCCACGTCCAGTTCCGCCTGCGCCGCCTCGGCACGGGCCGCCGCTTCACGGGCAGTGCGCTTGATTTCCTCGATCTGCAACTCGCGCTCCACTTCGGCGCGCACGTTGTCCCAGCCGCTGCGCATGCGGCGGACCAGGGCGCCGGCGGTGCGCGCGGCGCCCGGCAGCTTTTCCGGGCCGAGCACGATCAGCGCGATGAGCGCGAGCAGCACCAGCTTGCCGAAGCTGATCTCGATCATCGCCGCGACCTGCCTGCTTACTTCGGATCGCTGGAGTCGCGCTGACTCTGCGTGGCGTGGTCAGCGGGCGGTGCGGGTGGATCGGCGCGCAGGCGCTCGGCGTCTTCCTTGCGCCTGGCTTCGTCGTCGTCGCCACTGAGGCCTTTCTTGAAATCACGCATGGCACTGCCCAGGTCCGAGCCGATGTTGCGCAGTTTGCCGGTGCCAAAGATCACTACAACCACGACCAGCAGGATGATCAGATGCCAGATGCTCATGTGTTACCTCAGGAACGGATCGAACCGGAGTACCGGCAGCCTCGCGCTGCCGGCACTTCCGCATCAGCGTGAAGTGTACTCTTCGAGGCGGTCGCGGAAGTCCACCACCGGCGTCGGCACGTTGCTGACGCCGCCTTCGAAGATGCGACGCGGGGTGATGCCTGCGCCGTACACCGCCGCATTCGCATCATAGTCGATGCGCAGCGCCGAACCGTCCAGCGCGACACCGGCGAACAGTCCGCGCGTGCGCGAGTACGAGTAAATCTCCGCTTTCAGTTGCGCGTCGGTGGCCGCGGTGGCGGTGCGCCCGACCGGACCGGCGGCGGCCGAAGCATCGGCGCCGAGGGTGAACTTGCCGTTGACGATCGAATCCACGCCGCGCTGGGTGCGGAACACCAGGATCACGTCGGTGGAGGACACGCCGGCCTGGAAACCGATGCTGCCGCCGGTCATGGTGATGAAGCTGGGATTGGACCAGGTGCCATCGGCGCCCTTCACCGAAATCAGTCCTTCGCCGCGGCGGCCGCCGAAGATGAAACCGGCCTTGATCATGTCGGGGATCACCGCGATGGCGCGGGCGTCGCGCAGCAAATCCTGCGGAATCGCCTTGTCCGGCGCCTGCATGATGTCGTTCAGTACCCGCACGGCATTGCTGGCGCGCACCAGCGGCGGGTCCTCGGCGTGCACGGTCATGGCCGGCAGCAGGAGCGCCAGGCCGATCAGCAGCATTCGTTGCAAGGGGGTCTTCAACATGGGCAGCTCCACTCGATGCTGGGGTGCGTCCGGACCGGACACGGGGGAAAGTTGGGATCCGGGCCTGGTGCAACGCGATGCGCCAGGCTTGTGGCAGACTCACTGATCGACTTCGCACGACCACCGCCATGCCATTCAGCAACAACTATACCGGCCTTGCCGGCTATTCCCACGACCCCGGCATGGCCGCCGTTCAGGCTGGCGTACTGCTGGTCAACCTGGGCACGCCGACGGCGCCGACGGCACAGGCGGTGCGCCCGTACCTGGCCGAGTTTCTCGCCGACCCGCGGGTGATCGAGTACCCGCGCTGGCTGTGGTGGCTGATCCTGCATGGGGTGATCCTGCGCGTGCGGCCGAAGCGTTCGGCGCACGCCTACGGCAAGATCTGGGAAGAGCGCGGCTCACCGCTGCGCTTCGGCAGTGAGGCACTGGCCGCCGGCCTGCAGGCGGAGCTCGCGCGGCAACGGCCGCAGGCGCCGGTCAAGGTGGCGCTGGCGATGCGCTACGGCGAACCCTCGGTGAAGCCGACGATCGAACAACTGCAGCGCGAAGGCGTACGCCGGTTGCTGGTGCTGCCGTTGTATCCGCAGTATTCGGCCACCTCGACCGGTTCGGTGCTGGACGCCGTCGCCGACACCCTCAAGCAGCTGCGCTGGCCGCCGGAGCTGCGCATCGTCAACGACTACCACGACCACCCGGCGCACATCGAGGCGCTGGCACAAGGCATCGAAAGCTGGTGGGCAACGAACGGTCGCGGCGACAAGCTGCTGCTGTCGTTCCACGGCATTCCCGAGCGCTACCTGCACGAAGGCGATCCGTATTTCTGCCAGTGCCACGCCACCGCGCGGCTGTTGCGCGAACGCCTGCAGCTGGACGAGCAGCAACTGGTGCTCAGCTTCCAGTCGCGGGTGGGGCGTGAACGCTGGCTGCATCCGTATACCGATGCCACCGTGCGCAAGCTTGCCGCCGAAGGCGTGCGCCAGCTCGACGTGGTCTGCCCCGGCTTCGCGGTGGATTGCCTGGAAACACTGGAAGAGATCGCCATGCAGAATCGTGATTTCTTCATTGGCGCCGGTGGCGAAAACCTGCGTTACATCCCCGCGCTCAACGACAGCCCCGGCCAGGTGCGCAGCCTCGCCTCGCTGGTGCTGCAGCACACCCAGGGCTGGCCGGAGTTCGCCGCCGACTACGATGCCGAAGCCGCCCGCCGGCGACGCATCCAGGCCGGACAGCGCGCCAGGAACCTGCGTGCCGACGCCGACTGAATTCACCATCACGCTGCCGCAGCGTTCGCTGCGCGCCCAGCGCTGGGGCGCTGCCTCGCTGCCACCGCTGCTGGCCCTGCATGGCTGGCTGGACAATGCCGGCAGCTTCGCCCGTCTTGCGCCGCTGCTGGCCAGCCGTCATCACGTCATCGCGCTGGAGCTGCCCGGTCATGGCCACTCCGACCATCTGGCACCAGGCAACAGCTATCACTACCTTGACTATGTGCGCGATGTGATCGTCGCGGCCGACATGCTCGCTCTTGCGCGGTACACCCTGCTGGGACATTCGCTGGGCGCCGGCATTGCATCACTGGTCGCGGCCGCGGATCCCGGGCGCATCGGGCAACTGCTGCTGATCGAGGGGCTGGGACCGCTGGGCGATGACGGCAGCCACACGCTGCAACGCTTCCGCGAAGCGGTGGCGCCGCGCAACGGCAACAGCAAGCGCCTGCGCGTGTTCTCCAGCATCGAACAGGCGATCCAGGCGCGCAGCATGGTCAGCGGCCTGGCCGCCGAACTGGCGCGCCCGATCGTCGAGCGCGGCCTGGTCGAAGTCGAGCACGGCTGGAGCTGGCGCAGTGATCCGACGCTGACTCGGCCGAGCCCGACGCGGCTGGCCGAGTCGCAGGTGCACGCGCTGCTGCGCGGCATCAGCGCGCCCACCTCACTGCTGCTGGCGCAACCGGCGACGTCCTATCTGCCCGGCGGCCCGATGCAGGCGCGCGCCGACTGCGTGGCGCAGATCAGCGTCGAGCACATGGACGGCGGCCACCACCTGCATCTGGAGCATCCGCAAGCGGTCGCCGACTGGATCAGTCGCGCCCCGTCAGCGTAGGCCAATCAGGGCTTCTTCAGGCCCAACACGTCCAGCCCCTGTTCGAAGCGGATGTCGACCGGGATGTGCGCCTGGTCCAGCCGCTTGAGGTCGCCGGCCAGTTCGGCATCGACGGTGCCCATCTGGTCCGTAAGCTGCTTCGCCGCGGCGTAGTCGCCATCGCCCTGGATGGTCAGCAGTTTCGCCGACAGCGCGTTCATCGCCGCGGTCATCTTGTCGAAATCGACGCGGTAGCGACCGGTGGTTTCATCGCGATTGAACGCGCCCTGCTGCTTGAAGAAGTTGAAGCGCACCATGTTCGCCTTGGCATGCGCGTCGCTGGCGCCGAAGCGCACCGAGCGCAGGATGCCGGCAAGGAAGGTGACGTAGTTGTCCATCAGCTTCGACTTGTCCAGCTCGCCCTTGTCGGCCAGCTTGGTCACCATGTACAGGCCGAGGATGTCGGCCTTGCCTTCCTCGAAGCTGGAGGCCTGGTCCTTCAGCGCCTTGCGCACGGTGCCCTTGCCGTCGAGGGTTTCCTTGATGCCCAGCCCGTGCGCCACTTCGTGGAACATGGTGTTCTGGAAGAACGCGTCGAAGGTGAGGTTCTTCTGCTGGTCGTCGGCGATCAGCTCATGGGCGATCGGCAGCATGATCTTGTCGAACTTCGCCTGCATCACGTTTTCCAGCTGCAACCGGCGGGTGCCTTTCTTCAGCTGCACCTGCTCGTCGTTGGGCAGGTTGATGGCGATGGTCTTGGCGCCCACGTTGGCGTCGCCACCGTAGTAGATCGCGAAGTAGGCATTGAGGTCGGCGTCGGAACCGGGCTTCTCGGTCTTGTACTTGTCCGCCACCGGCAGGCCGCGTTGCAGTTCGGGCAGGTATTGGGCGAAACGCGCCAGCTTCGCGCTCCATGCCTGGTCCTTGATCAGCACATAGGATTCATAGCTGGCCTTGTAGCCGAACAGCTGGTCTTCATAGGTCTCGATCGGCCCGATCACGATGTCGACCGGATTGGTCTTCATCGCCATCCAGGCGAAGTCACTGGGCTGGTAGTCGTCGCTGAGCAGCGCTTCGGCACGCATCGTGAGGTAGTTGCGGAAGCCGGCATCGCTGGCCAGTTTCGCCGCCTCGCGCAGCAGGCCGGCGGTCTTTTCCAGTTCGGGCTTGTACGCCTGGTGATACGGCACGGTGATCAGCTGGCCTTGCGCATCGCGGCGCACCAAGGTGTACAGCCCGGACTTGTCCTTCAGCGGGGATTGCTCGAACTCGGCCTTGCTCATGTCGGCCGGATAGAACTGCGCACCGGCCGGGCGCGCACCGATACCGGCGACAAACGGCCGATCGTTGTCCAGCCGGTCCCACGGACCGTAGTTGATCTCGGCAAATTCGCGCGTGGCCGGGTCGCTGATCTTCTGCAGCAATGCATCCTTGTCGCCCCAGCCCTGCTGCCAGTACAGCGCGTTCATGCTGTCGGCCGCCTCGACCAGCAGCGCAATCATCTGCTGCTGCTTCGCATCGAACTTCGACAGGTCGGCGGTGAGTTTCACCGTGGCGTAGTCGGCCAGATGCTTTTGCACCGCAGCGGCCGTTTCGCCGGCGCCCGGCATGGCGGCGCTGGCCGCCGGCGCCGGCGCCAGTTCTTCCTTGGACACCGGCGCGGGCGCTGCGGCGTCCTGCCGGGAAGAACAGGCGGCGAGCGCCAGCATCAGACAGACGGGAAGCAGACGTCGAAGCATGATCGTGTCCTGGGCGAAGGAGAGGTGCCATGGTATCGCGGCGGCAGCGCGGTGATACCTGACCAGCTGCACATGCCGCACGGCCCGTGCTTCGGTTATCGTCGCAGTCCCTCTGCTTCGCCACGCCCATGGACCAGCCGCCGATTCCCGCCGCTCCGCGCCATCGTGCCGCGCTGGCCTTCATCTACGTCACCGTGCTGCTGGACATGCTGGCGTTCGGCATCATCATTCCGGTGCTGCCGCATCTGATCGAGCAACTGGCCGGTGGCGGCATCGCGAAGGCGGCCTGGTGGGTGGGCATCTTCAGCACCGTTTTCGCGATCGTGCAGTTCGTGTTCGCGCCGGTGCAGGGCGCGCTCTCCGATCGCTATGGAAGGCGACCGGTGATCCTGATTTCCAACCTCGGGCTGGCGGTGGATTTCGTGATCCTGGCGCTGGCACCCACGCTGTGGCTGCTGTTCGTGGCGCGGGTGCTGCTGGGCATGACCGCAGCCAGCTTCAGCACCGCCAATGCCTATGTCGCCGACATCATCCCCGCGGAGAAACGCGCCGCCGCGTTCGGCGTTCTCGGCAGCGCGTTCGGGCTGGGCTTCATCATCGGCCCCGGGCTGGGCGGTTTCCTCGGCGGGATCGCGTTGCGGCTGCCATTCTGGGTGGCCGCCGCGCTGGCGCTGTGCAACTTCCTGTATGGCTGCTTCATCCTGCCCGAATCGCTGCCGAAGGAACGTCGCACCGCGCGCATCGAGTTGCACAGCGCGCACCCGTTCGGCTCGCTGAAACTGCTGCGTCGCCAGCCCCAGGTGTTCCAGTTGGCGCTGGTGCTGTTCCTGGTCTACCTGGCGCATTACGTATTGCAGACAGTGTTCGTGCTCTATGCGGACTATCGCTACAGCTGGGGGCCGCAGGCGGTCGGCTACGTGCTGATGCTGGTGGGCGCGTGCGACGGCTTCGTGCAGGCGGTGCTCACCGGCAAGCTGGCGCCGCGCTTCGGCGAGCGACGCGTACTGCTGGCCGGCATGCTGTTCGGCGTGGGTGCATTCCTGGTGATGGGGCTGGCCGATGTCGGCTGGGCCTTCCTGTTTGGCGTTCCGCTGCTGGCCTTGTGGGGACTGGCGATGCCGCCGATCCAGTCGCTGATGACGCAACAGGTCGATCCGTCCGAGCAGGGCCGCCTGCAGGGTGCGATCGGCAGCCTGGGCAGTTTCGCCGGCATTTTCGGGCCATACCTGTTCGCGCAGATTTTCGCGCTGTCGATCGCGCCGGGTTCGGCGATCCACTTGCCGGGTGTAGCCTTCCTGCTTTCGGCCACGCTGATGCTGATCGGCCTGGTGATGGCCGCGCGTGCGACACGGCGGCTGTCACCGCCCGGCGCCAGCGCGCAGATCGAAGAACCGCTGCCCGCGATGCCGCCGGTTGAGATGCCGCCGTTCGTCGCGATCCATCCCTCTGCACCGTCCCACCCTCCCCAAGCCATCCACGACCAGGAAGATCACCCATGACACTTTCCATGTACCAGGCCTCTGTTCCCGTTTTCGTCCGTGCACTGGGCAACCTCACCCACGTGCTGGAGAAGGGCGCGGCGCACGCCAAAGCGAAGAACGTCAGCGACGAAGTGCTGCTGCAGACGCGGCTGATTCCCGACATGCTGCCGCTGATCAAGCAGATCCAGATCGCCTGCGACATGGCCACCCGCGGTACCGCCCGCCTGGCCGGCATGGAGCCGCAGAGCTTCGAGGACAATGAGACCACGCTGGAGCAGGCCTACGACCGCATCGCCCGCGCCACCGATTACATCAAGAGCTTCACGGCCGCGCAGATCGACGGCAGCGAGACCCGCGCGATCCAGCTGAAGATGCGCAACGGCGAAATGAATTTCGAAGGCCAGGCCTACCTGCTGGGCTTCCTGATTCCCAACCTGTTCTTCCACTGCACCACCGCCTACAACATCCTGCGCGAGGCGGGCACCGACATCGGCAAGATGGATTTCATCGGCCAGGCCTGAATCGGGCAGGCCTGAGTGGCATGCGCCGTCGCGACCCTCGCGACGGCGCGATATCTGCGAAAATCGCCGCATGCATCTCACGCCCCTCCGGATAGCTGGACCATGCTGCGACTGACCGACCTCAAGCTGCCCCTCGATCACGACGAGGCCGCACTGGGCGCGGCCATCCGCCAGCGGCTGCACGTCGAAGCAAGCGACGTCCACGGCTTTACCGTGGCGCGGCGCGGCCACGACGCGCGCAAGCGGGGCGCGATCCTGCTGGTCTATGCGCTGGACATCGACACGCCGCGCGAAGCCGAGCTGCTGCAGCGTTTCGCCGACGACCCGCACGTGCAACCAACACCGGACACCGATTACCACTTCGTGGCCAAGGCGCCGCCGCAGCTCGAGCACCGCCCGCTGGTGATCGGCTTCGGCCCCTGCGGCTTGTTCGCGGGACTGATCCTGGCGCAGATGGGTTTCCGCCCGATCATCCTCGATCGCGGCAAGGCCGTGCGCGAGCGCACCCGTGACACCTGGGACCTGTGGCGCAAGCGCAACCTGCATCCGGAGTCGAACGTGCAGTTCGGCGAGGGCGGCGCCGGCACCTTTTCCGACGGCAAGCTGTACAGCCAGATCCGCGACCCGCAGCACCATGGCCGCAAGGTGCTGACCGAGTTCGTCAAGGCCGGCGCGCCGGAGGAAATCCTCTACGTCAGCAAGCCGCACATCGGCACCTTCCGGCTGGTGACGATGGTGGAGAAAATGCGCGAGACGATCGAGTCGCTGGGCGGCGAGATCCGTTTCAGCCAGCGCGTCGACGACCTGCTGATCGACACCGACGCAGCCGGCGTGCGGCACGTGCGCGGCGTCACCCTGGCCAGCGGCGAGCAGCTGCGCGCCGATCACGTGGTGCTGGCCCTGGGCCACAGTGCGCGCGACACGTTCGAGATGCTGCACGCGCGCGGCGTCTACCTGGAAGCGAAACCCTTCTCGATCGGCTTCCGCATCGAGCATCCGCAGTCGGTGATCGACCTGGCCCGCTTCGGCCCTCAGGCTGGCCACCCGATCCTCGGCGCAGCCGACTACAAGCTGGTGCATCACTGCAAGGGCAGTCACGCCGGCAGCGGCCGCTCGGTGTACAGCTTCTGCATGTGTCCCGGCGGAACCGTGGTGGCTGCCGCCAGTGAACCGGGCCGCGTGGTCACCAACGGCATGAGCCAGTACTCGCGCAACGAACGCAATGCGAACGCGGCGGTGGTGGTCGGCATCGAACCGTCTGACTTTGCCGCGTTTGACGCCAGCGGCAGCCCGCTTGCCGGCATCGCCCTGCAACGCACGCTGGAAAGCCATGCCTATGCATTGGGCGGCGAGAACTACAGCGCTCCGGCGCAACTGGTCGGCGACTTCCTCGCCGGCCGTGCCTCACGCCAGTTCGGCGACGTGCAGCCGTCCTACCAACCCGGCGTCAGCCTGGGCAGCCTCGACAGCGCGCTGCCCGAGTACGCCATCGCCGCGATCCGCGAAGCGCTGCCCGCATTCGAGCGGCAGATCCGCGGCTACGCGATGCACGACGCCATCCTCACCGGCGTCGAAACCCGCACCTCTTCGCCGGTGCGGATCAAGCGCGACGACAGCCTGCAAAGCCTCAACACCCGCGGCCTGTACCCCGCCGGGGAAGGCGCCGGCTACGCCGGCGGCATCCTTTCGGCGGCGGTGGACGGCATCAAGGTGGCCGAGGCGGTGGCGCGGGATATCGCCGGGCCCTGAGCTGTTGGGCGGCGATTGATTGCCTGCCGCTGCGACCTCATCTCGGAGGCATCGGGCTTTCCGCCTGCCACGCTTCCGATCGAGGTATTGCCATGACCACGCCTGTCCCGCTGCGCATCGATTTCGTCTCCGACGTCTCCTGTCCGTGGTGCGCGATCGGCCTGGCCTCGCTGCAGCAGGCGCTGGCGAAGCTGGAGGGCGAGGTCAGCGCCGAAATCCATTTCCAGCCATTCGAGCTGAATCCGCAGATGCCGCCCGCGGGCGAGGATTCCACCGAACACCTGGTGCGCAAGTACGGCAGCAGCGCCGAACAGATCGACGCCAATCGTGCGGCGATCCGCGAACGCGGCGCGGCACTGGGTTTCACCTTCAACATGGATCGGCGCAGCCGCGTCTACAACACCTTCGACGCGCACCGATTGCTGCATTGGGCTGAACTCGAAGGTCGTCAGCTGGCACTGAAGCAGATGCTTCTGCGCGCCTACTTCACTGATGGCGAGGACGTCAGTGCGCACGACACCTTGCTGCGGCTGGCCGGCGAAGTCGGGCTGGATGTGGATCGCGCCCGCGCGATTCTGGCTGGCGACGAATTCGCCGACGAGGTACGCGTGCAGGAGGCGTTCTTCCAGAGCCGTGGCATCCATTCGGTGCCGGCCACCATCATCAACGGCCAGCACCTGATTTCGGGTGGCCAGCCGCCGGAAGCTTTTGAGCAGGCCTTGCGCCAGATTGCGGCGGGCGACGCGGCCTGACTTCAGCCGGTGACGCCGCGCAATGGCGGTGTCACCATCGGCGCGGGACGTCCGAGCAAATAGCCCTGGCCCATCTCGCAACCCATCGCGATCAGCGCACCGCGCTGGATCGGCGTCTCGATGCCCTCGGCGATCATCTGGATGTTCAGCGCGCGCGCCAGCGCCAGGATCGCCGCGACCACGGTGGTACCCGACGTGTTCGCCCCCTTGTCCAGCTCGCTCACGAAGGCGCGATCGATCTTCAGGATGCGCAGCGGCAGCGAGTGCAGGTAGCTCAGTGACGAATACCCCGTGCCGAAATCATCCAGCGCCGCGCCGACGCCGATCAGGCGCAGTCGGTCCAGCATGCCGCGCACATGATCGGGATTGTCCAGCAAGGCACCTTCGGTGACCTCCACCACCAGCCGCGACGGGGACAGCCCGGTCTTCTCCAGCAGCTGCACCAGGCGGTGGTCGAAATCCGCATGGCGCAGATGCAGCGCCGAGACGTTGATGGTCATGAATGTGTCGTCGCTGCCGTGGCGAAGCAGTCGCTGGCAGCTCAGCTCGAACATGCGCCAGTCGATCGCCTCGACCAGTCCGCTGTCCTCGGCGATCTTCAGGAAATCGCCGGGGACCAGCACGCCGCGTCGCGGGTGGTTCCAGCGGATCAGCGCCTCGTAACCGAGCACGCGGTCGCTGCCGTCGAGGGCGCAGATCGGCTGGAAATAGGGCTCGAATTGATCGCGCTGCAGCGCCTGGCGCAGCTCGCCTTCCAGCGCCAGCACGTCGACCACATTCTTTGCCAGCGTCTCGTCGAACATCGCGTAGCGCTTGCGGCCGAGTTCCTTGGCCCGATAAAGCGCGATGTCGGCATCGCGCAGCATCTCGTCGGCGGCCGCATAGTGGTCGTCGCCCATCGCGATGCCGACGCTGGCGGTCACTTGCAACTCCTTGCCGGCGATCAGCATCGGCGGACCCAGTGCATCCAGGATTCGCTGCGCCACAGTGGCGGCTGCCGGCGGCAGTTCTTCCTGTTCCAGCAGGATCGCGAATTCGTCGCCGGCCAGGCGCGCCACCAGATCGGGATGACGCACGCAGGCGGCCAGGCGATTGGCCACTTCCTTCAGTACCTCGTCGCCGGCCAGGTGGCCGAGGCTGTCGTTGATGATCTTGAAGCGATCCACATCCAGGTACAGCAGCGCACAGCGCTGGTCCGCGTTGTGCCGCATCGTGGCCAGCACGCGGTCGATGCGGTCGCGCAGGTAGCTGCGGTTCGGCAACCCCGTCAGCGAATCGTGCATGACCTGATGGCGTAGCTGATCCTGCATGCGCTCGCGCTCGATGATTTCCTTGCGCAGCGCCAGCGTGCGTTCTTCCACCCGCTGCTCGAGTTCACCGTAGGCACGCCGCAGCGTCTCGGCCGAGCGGCGCCGGGTCAGGCTGTTGGCGATCTGCGACGCGGCAAAGCTGAGCAACTCCTGGTCGGCCGGGCCGTACACCACCTCGGGCCGGTAGCTCTGCACGGTGACCAGGCCGATCACTTCATCGCCGACGATCAGCGGCACGCCCAGCCAGCACATCGCCGGCGAGCCCATGCGACCGGGCGCGATCTCGCCGCGCCGCTCGAGCTCCTCGATCTGCGCATTGTCCAGGCGCAGCTCGGTGCCGTGACGCAGCACGTACTCACTCAGGCCGCGGCCCAGCGGACGCTCCGCCGGCGGTGCCAGCACGGCGTCGACGGAATAGGGAAAGGTCAGCTTGCGGCGATCGTCGGAAAGCAGGGCGATGAAGAAGTTCTCGGCGTTCAACAGTTCGCCGACCACGCCGTGGACACGCCGGTAGAAGGCGTCCTGGTCGATATCGGCGGTGGCCATCTCGGCAATCCGGAACAACGCCGCCTGCAGCTGCTCGGCGCGCTGACGCTCGACGACTTCCAGCTGCAGGCCACGATTGGCCTCGGCCAGCTGCATGGTGCGCAGCTGCACCTGGCGCTCCAGCTCATCCTTGCCCTGCTTGCGCTCGAGCGCGGTGAGGATGTGGCTGCCGACAAACTGCAGCAGGGCCAGATCCTCATCGCTGAAACCGATGTTCTGCTGGTAGCTCTGCACCACCAGCACGCCGCCGACATGACCCTCGCGCAACATCGGAACACCCAGCCAGTCGTGACTGTCCGGCCCGATCAAGGTGACCGGCCCCGGCGCCTGGCTGCGCAGTTCCTCGGCGTTGCCCATGCGTGCGTTGCCGTCGCTCATCACGTACCAGGTCAGGGTGTGCTCGATCGCACTGAGCGGCATGTCTTCGCCGTTGCCGGGAACCGTCGAGTCCTCGACATCGACGTAGTAGAGAAAGCGGATCGTGTCCTCGTCGGAGGACCGCGTCACGATGAACAGGTTTTCCGCGTACATCAGCGTGCTGACGATGGCGTGAATGCCGCGCAGCATGTCCGGCATGTCGCGCTCGGAGCCGGCCAGATCGGAAATCGCAAACAGCGCGCGCTGGAGATTCTCCGAACGCTCCAGCTGTTGATGCGAGTCACGCAGCTCGACCCACTCCAGTGAGCGTTGCAACAGCTGGCCGGCCAGCTGCAGCGGCACCTCCCACTCGGCGAACAGGTCCGGCGCGCTGGCGCGATCCACCTGCATCACCAGCACGGCCGGCTCGGGGGCTTCGCACAGGCGCCAGGCCACTCGTTGTCCGTCCGCATGCCAGACCGGCCCGGACTTCGCGCGCGCGGATGCCAGCCAGGCGGCGTCGGCCGGCATCACCAGCCCCTGGGTCAGCCGCTGCGCGGTCTGCTCATCATGCGTTCCGCAGAGGATTTCGGCCGCAGCGCAACGCGAATCACTGCCGAGCAGCCCGGCCAGGGTCGTGAGGACTTCTTCCGGGGTGTGCGCCATCACCAGCCGGGCCAGCCAGCCCACCTGCTGCGATCCCTCGTACGGCGTCGAGCCCACGGCACCCGCCTGCTTCATCGATGAAGACTCCCTGCTCCGAGCCTGCCAACGCCGGTTGGTCAGGATACCCCTTCATGCCGGCTCGGCAAGGCCTCGTCCGGCCCGGTCGAGCCTGCCTGCATGGGGCAGAACACGCAATACCGATAGACTGCGGCTTTGCATTCGGTCACCCGTGCCTGCCGACGATCCTCTTCGCGGCCGGCCGCGGCCGCGCCACAGGTTGCTGATTCGCCCATGCTCGCCGACACCACCAAAGACGCCATCCGCGCCGCCTATGCGCGACTGAAGGACGGCCTGCCGGGCTTCCGTGCGCGCGCCTCGCAGGGGCGCATGATCGCCGAGGTGGCCAAGGCATTCGGTCAGACCGGCGGCGTGGCGGTGATCGAGGCGCCAACCGGCACCGGCAAGTCGATGGCCTACCTGATCGCCGGCGTCGAGGTGGCGCGTTTCCAGAAGAAGAAGCTGCTGATCGCCACCGCCACGGTGGCGCTGCAGGAACAGCTGGTACAACGCGATATCCCGCTCTACCTGCAACTCAACGGGATCGAGGCGAAGGTGGCGCTGGCCAAGGGCCGCGGCCGCTACCTGTGCCCGCGCAACCTGCTGATGGCGGCCAACAGCATCCAGGATGCGCAGATGGGCCTGGCCGGCTTCGAGTCGGACCTCATGCTGTGGGCCAAGCCGCCACAACCGCGCGACAAGCAAGCGCTGGCGAAACTGCGCGTGGCGTTCGACCACCACGAATGGAACGGCGACATGGACACCGCGCCGGAACCGGTCAGCGACCTGCTACGGCCGATGATCACCACCAGCGCCGGCGGCTGCACCGGGCGCAAGTGCGGCCAGTTCATGATCTGCCCGTTCTTCGCCGCGCGCCGCGCGGTGGACGACGCCGAGATCATCGTGGCCAACCAGGATCTGGTGCTGGCCGACCTGACCATGCCCGGCGAAGGCGGCGCCGATGGCGTGCAGGGTTGGGGCGGCGTGATCCTGCCGCGGCCGGACGAAACGCTGTACATCTTCGACGAAGGCCACCACGTGCCGGGCAAGGCGATCGACCGCGGCGCCGCCGAGGTCTACATGACCGCCACCGTGCGCCAGCTGAGCCGGCTCGGGCGACAGGTGCACGCCGCCTATTCGCTGACCGACAAGGAACGCCTGGGCAAGCTCGGCCTCGACCAGGGCGACGAGAAATTGCAGGAACTCAGCAACACGCTGGAGGAACTGGAGAAGGAGATCCGCCTCGGCTGGTTGCCCGATCCGGCCGAGACCGAGCCGATGTACCGCGGCTCGCTGGGCCAGCTGCCCGAACCGTGGGTGGAGCACGCGCGCGTGCTCGACGTGCTTACCGGCGAGGTGCAGCGCTGGCTCGCCGCGGTGCGCCGCGCGGTGGTCGAGATGACCGACGGCGGGCCGACCCAGGAAGCCTTGTCGCGCGAGCTGGGCATCGCACTGGAACGCATCGGCAAGCAGGCTTCCTGCTGGCGCGCCTGGTCCAGTGAGGATCCGGAAAATGGCCCCCCGCTGGCACGCTGGGTCACCCTGGGCGCCGACCAGCAACTGGTCTGCCATGCGTCGGCGGTGTCCGCCGCGGGCCTGCTGCGCAATGTGCTGTGGGACAACGCCAGCGCCGTGGTGATGACCTCGGCCACGCTCAGCGCCGGCGGCAACTTCCGCGGCTTTGCCGATGCCGTCGGCCTGCCCGACGACGCGGTGACGCTGAGCCTGCCCTCGCCGTTCGACCTTGCCGCACAGGCGCGATTTGAAGTGCCAGCCATGCGCACCCTGCCGGACGCACGCGAGGCGCACGCCGAGGAGATCAGCCAATGGCTGGCCGAAAACCTCGACTGGGATGCCGGCAACCTGGTGCTGTTCACCTCGCGCATGAAGCTCGACCGGGTGCTGCAGAAGCTGCCGATCGCGCAGGTGCGCAAAGTGCGTGCGCAGGGCTCGCTGGGCAAGTCGCAACTGGTCGCCGAGCACTGCGCCGAGATCGAGGCCGGCAAGGGCAGCACGCTGTTCGGGTTGGCCTCGTTCGGCGAAGGCCTCGACCTGCCGGGAAAATTCTGCGAGACGGTGGTGATCACCCAGTTGCCGTTTGCGGTGCCCACCGATCCGGTCGGCGCGACGTACGCCGAATGGCTGGAATCGCGCGGGCGCAACCCGTTCATCGAGGTCAGCATTCCCGAGGCCACCCGCCTGCTCACCCAGTACTGCGGCCGGCTGATCCGCAACGAGACCGACCACGGCCGCATCGTGCTGCTGGATCGCCGCGTGGTCACCAAGCGCTACGGCGCCGGCATGCTGCGCGCGCTGCCACCGTTCGAGCGCGTCATCGAGCGAAGCCCATGATCATCCGCCTCACCGACTGTCCCTCGCAGCCATGGAAGAACGGGCTTGGCCGCACCCGCGAAATAGCCGTCCAGCCGTCCTCGGCGGAGGGCAGTGATTTCGACTGGCGGATCAGCATCGCCGAGGTGGACAGCGCCGCGCCGTTCTCGGTGTTTCCCGGCATCGACCGGCAGATCGTGTTGCTCGATGGCGACGGCTTCCGCATGACGCTGGACAACCAGCGCACGCATGCACTGACCCAGCCACTGGTTCCGTTCGCCTTTCCCGGTGAGGCCAGGGTCGCGGTGAGCCTGGCCGGCGGCCCGACCCGCGATTTCAACCTGATGCTGCGGCGTGCGCGGGTGCGCGGCGAGGTACAGGCATGGACCGGGCCGGAAGCGCGTCAGCTGCCCGCAGGGACGGTGCTGGTCTTCTGTGCCGCAGGCTCGATGGTTACGCCCGACGGGCGCCTGCACGCCGGCGACAGCTGGCGGCCGGACACGGAAGATGGCGCAATCATTGCCCTGGACGAGGACGCACGCGCCCTGGCGGTTCGCATCGAATGCCTGGCCCGCTGAACCAGCGTCGTCGCGGGGTGCCGTGAGTCATCTGTGGCCGCCGAGCCGGTCGCGCTAGAATTCCCGCCATCCCCAACCGCGAGGAACGACCGATGGCTGGTTTCCTGCTCTGGCTGTTGCTGCTGGTGTTCTGCTGGCCGCTGGCGTTGCTCGCGCTGGTGCTCTACCCGATCGTGTGGCTGCTGCTGTTGCCGCTGCGGCTGGTGGGCATCACGGTCAGCGCCGTGTTCGCCTTCCTCGGCGCGCTGCTGATGTTGCCGGCACGGGTACTGCGCGGCCATCCGGTCTGAATTGATCGCGGCGTGGAAAAACCGCATTCGCCTTCGTGCCAGCGCAATCGGGAGCCGATCCTTGCCGTGCTGCGCGAGCAGTTTGCCGATCGTCACCACGTGCTGGAGATCGGCAGCGGCACCGGCGAGCACGCCGTGCATTTCGCCGCGGCGCTGCCGCAGCTGAACTGGCAAAGTTCCGATCGCCGCGAGAACCTGCCCGGCATCCGAGCCTGGCTGGATGAGGCGGCGCTGCCGAACACCCCGGCGCCGCTGGCATTCGATGTCGGCGGCGACTGGCCAGCCGGCCCGTTCGATGCCGTATTCAGCGCCAACACCCTGCACATCATGGACTGGCGTGAAGTAGAGCGAATGTTCGCGCGGCTGCCGTCGATCCTGACCGACGATGCGGTCATGGTGGTCTACGGCCCGTTCAATTATGGCGGCCGCTACAGCAGCGACAGCAATGCCGCATTCGACCAGTGGCTGAAGGCCCGTGGCACGCACATGGCGATCCGCGATGCGGAAGCGGTCGACGCGCTGGCGGACGCCGCCGGCCTGCGCCTGGCCGCCGACCTCGCGATGCCGGCCAACAACCGCTGCCGCGTGTGGCGTCGCGGGTCGATCGAGGCTCACCTGTAAAATTTCGCCGAACCGGGTACAAAGGCGGCATGAAGTCGATCGATACCCTGACCCCCTGCCCTTGCGGCAACCCGGCCGGTTACACCGCCTGTTGTGGCGCACTGCACGAGGGGGTGGTCGCCGCGACGGCGGAGCAGTTGATGCGCTCGCGCTACAGTGCCTACGTGCTCAAGCGCGAGGACTACCTGCTGGCCAGCTGGCACCCGGACACTCGCCCGGCCACGTTGCGACTGGCCGCGCAACAGCCGCCGCCGACCTGGCTGGGACTGGAGGTCCGCCGCGCGGAGCAGGTCGACGGCGACCACGCCACCATTGAATTTGTCGCCCGCTATCGTCTTGGCGGCGGGCGTGCACAACGCCAGCACGAGACCAGCCGCTTCGCGCGCAGGGACGGTCGCTGGTACTACCTCGACGGCGAACTGAAGAGCTGATGCTCAGAAGCCCTGCACGCCGGCTGCGTGCAGGCGCGCGGCTTGCGCACGCACTTCCGCGCAGCCGAAGAACTGCACCAGCTGATTCGCACGGGTGGCACCGATGCCATCGATCGTCTGCCAGTCTCCCGCCGTGCGCGCGCTCATCGAGGGCCAGTCGGTGAGGCCGGTGGCGACCCCGGCCGGCAGGCCGAGCGCGCGCAGCCAGCGCGGGAACGGGCGGTCGCGCGCACCGGCGAACGTGCGCGCCAGCGTGGCTGCGCGTGTTGCACCGATGCCGGACACGCGGGCCAGTTGCGTCGGCGTGAGCGACATCCAGTCCAGCAGGTCGTGCACCAGGCCCGCATCCATCAGCGCCTGCCAGGTGTCCTCGCCCAGCCCATCCAGCTGCAGGCCCTGGCGGCCACCCAGCCAGACCAGGCGCGCGCGAAATTGCTGCTCGCAACCCGGGCCGGCGTGCCAGCAACTGAGCGGCCCATGCTGCCGCGGATCCGGGGGCGTGACGGCAGCGCGTTGCTGCGTGCGCCATGCCACCGACTGCAGGCGCGGAATGGTCAGCCCGGCCAGTACCACCTCGACCTGGTCGCCGGGCCGGATGTCGAGCTCCTGCCAGCGCTTGAGCGAGCCGGCGCTGACCCGCTGCACGCGATGGTCGTCCAGTTGCACCGGCTCCAGTTCGAGCACCGGCGTGATGCGGCCACTGCGACCCACGGTGAAGTCGACCGCGCGGACCTCAGCCAGCGCCGAAGCGGCCGGATATTTCCACGCTACCGCCCATTCCGGTGGTGCGGCCCGCCAACTCGACGCGGCTGGACGATGGCCCTGGCGGACGACGGTGCCATCAGCAGCAAACGGCATCGCGTGGCGAAACCACTGCTCACGCCAGCGCTGCACGTCGTCGATGGATCTCACCGCGTGGGTGTAGCTCACGCTGTCGGCCAGGCCCATTGCCTGGAGACCGGCCAGTCGCGCCGGCATGTCGGCCGGGCCGCTGGGCCAGTCCCACACGAACAGGCCGATCTGCGCCGCGGAATCGGCATCCAGCGCATCGCGTGCCAGCGCGCCGGCCACCGCCGAGCGCGCGTTGGCGCCACCGTCGTCGGCCTGCACATGCCCCGCCAGGCGCCAGTAGAGTTCGCCCTGCAGCACCACCCGGGCCGGCGCATGCGGCAGATGCTTGGGAATCGCTTCGATGTCCTGCGCCTTGGCCAGCCAGTCCGAGCCTTGCAGTCCGTTGCCGCGGCTGCTGGCCTGGCGCAACTGGCCGTCCACATACAACAGCGTCACGGCGACGCCGTCGGCCTTCGGCTGCACCCACAGGTCGCGTCCGCTGCGCCGTTGCATCCAGTCGGCCAGCGCGGCCGCGTCGGGCAGCTTGGCCAGGCCGGTCTGCGCCACCGGCGAGCGCACGCTGCCGCTGGCGTCGGCAAGATGCGCCAGCGGCGCAGGTGCCTGCGCGGGAAAGCAGCGGCTCCACTGCGCCAGCCGCTGCTTCGCCTGGTCGTAGACCGCGTCATCCACCGGTGACTGGCCGCTGACGCGATAGGCGTGATTCCAGCCATCGAGTCGATCGTGCAAGGCGAACAGCTCCTGTCGCGCCTGTGCCGGCGACCACGCAGGACAGTCGCCCGCGCGCGCCGCGCCGACCATCAGCATGGCCAGGGCGATCATCGGCACCAGCTTCTTCGTCTGCATGCCGCGCTCCGCTCCGTGGATACAGCGGGCAGGCTATCCAGCGATCCGGCCACCCGGCAGCCGAGGATGCCGATGGCGCGCGTAGGCGCCGGGCTTGAGTGACTCAGGCTGACGGCCGCCCGGTGAAGCGCAGCATCGTTTCGCCCTCGAAGCGTCCGTTCGGGCCGAAGCGCCGTTCCGCGATCACGCCGTGCCCATCGTGGCCGATCGCCACCACCGTGCTGGCACGGGTGCCGTACTGCTCGCCCCGGATGAACGCCGACGACAGCCAACGCTCGCGCTCCAGGCCCACCCCGGTATCCGGCAATTGCGCGTCCGGCGCCGGCCGCTCGTCGGCCAGAGCCTCGAACAGGTCGGCGAAGTCGTTCATGTCGCCGGCATCGATCCAGGCTTGCAGTTGCTGCATCAAGGCGCGCGTCTTCGGCCACGGCGTGTTGAAGTCGGCATTGGACAGCCCGTGCACGCCCGGCGTCACCGCTTGCAATCGTGCCTCCGGGCGATTGCCCAGGTAGAACGCGGCATGCGCATCGAAGGTCAGCAGGTTGAACGGCCGGTAGTCATCCGCCGTGCGCAACAGCCGATGCGCGTGGCCCGGCGCATCGGCGTCACCGACCAGATAGTCGCTGACCAGCAGCCCGCGCGACGCGCCCCGCTGCGGATCCGCCGGATCACGCACATTGGTCACCACGCTGCAGCGCCCGTTGTCACCGACCCCGAGCCAGCTGCCGCCCGCCTCGCCATCGCGCCCGCCGATGATCGGCAGATCGTCCCAGCGCGCCAGCGGAAGGCTGGGACGCGCATGTAACTCGTCACGGTTGCCGGCCAGCAGCAGGCGCCAGCGCGGGTGCATCTTCCAGGCGAAAGCGATCAGGCACATGCCTTGAATCTACGCCACGGCAGGCCGCAGCTGCCAGCGGCGATTGCCAGCTAACCCAAGGAGCACCGCGTCGGCGATAATCGCCGAATGCCCATTCGCCACCGCGTAACCCGCTTGTTCATTCCCGGCCTGCTTGCCGTGCTGCTGGCAGGCGGGCTGGGCAGCTCCACGATCATGGCTCGCCCGATCAAGGGCAGCACCGCCGAGCAGGCCCAGGCCAGAAAGGAGCTGGCCGAACTGCAGCAGAAGATGAAAGCGCTGGCGAAACAGCAGGCCGACACTGCTGCCAAGCGCGACAGCGTCAATGCCCAGCTGGCGAAGCAGGCCAATGCGCTGGCCAGCGCAGCGCGCGCGGTACGCCAGACCGACGCCGAACTGGCCGCCAAGCAGCAACAGCTGGAGCAGTTGCAGCAGCAACGCACGGCGCTGAACCAGACGTTGCACAGCCAGCGTGCGGCGATCGCCGAGCTGCTGCGCGCCACCTATGCGCTCGGTCACGGCTCGGACCTGCGCCTGCTGCTGGGCGATGAAGACGTGGCGCGCATCGCGCGTGCGCTGGTCTATTCGAAGTATTTCCAGCAGGACCGCGTGCAACGCGTGCAGAAACTGATGGACGACCTGGCCACCTTGCAGCAGCTGGAAAGCTCGATCAGCGCCGAGCAGCAGGCGCTGCAGGCCGCGAAAGCCAAGCGCGAGCAGCAGGCCGCGGAGCTTGGCCAGCAACGCGCCGCCCAGCAGAAGCTGGCCGCCGAAACCGACGCCCAATACAAGGATCAGGCCGGGAAGCTGGTCGCCCTGAAACAGAATGCGCAGTCACTGAACAACCTTCTCGACAAATTGCAGAAGGCGATCGACGAGGCCGCCGCGCGCGCCGCCGCCGAACGCGCCGAGGCGGTCCGGAAGCACCCGGGACACCAACCGCCACCGCCGATCGAGATCGGCGGCGCCGGCGCGAATATCCGCGGCAACCTGCCGTGGCCGGCCAGTGGCGTGGTCAACAGCTATGGCAATGGTGTGCTGATCAAGGCCGGTGGCGGCAGCGAGATCCACGCCGTGGCGCGCGGCAAGGTGATCTACGCCGGCTTCCTGCGCGGCTACGGCATGCTGGTGATCGTCAACCATGGCAATGGCTGGATGAGCATGTACGGCAACAACGAGAGTGTGTTGCGCGACGTCGGCGACCCGGTCGAGGCCGGGCAGGTGATCGGCACCGCCAGCGCGCCCACCGGCATCAATACCGGCGTCTATTTCGAGCTGCGCAAGAACGGCAAGCCGGTCGATCCGCGCAGTTGGTTGAGCCAGCGCCGTTGACGACGAGGCGGTCGCACCGCAGGCTAGTGTCCAACCTGCGATGAATTTCCCCCGGGGTTTGGTTGTCTCAAGTCCCAGCAACTCACTCGATGGCGTGCGAGCGCGCCAACTGCCCGTTGTCCGGAGTCACCCTGCATGTGCCCCACCTCCCGTATCCCGCTCGCCCTGCTGCTTGCCGCTCCGTTCCTGCTGGCCACACCAGCCGGCTTCGCGCAGGACTCGCCGGGCAGCGCCTCGGTCGCAGCACCGGTCAATCTGCCGGCCACCAGCAGCAGCGCCAGCGTGCCGAGCGCGGTGGACCTGGACGACATCCGCAATTTCAGCCGGGTCTACGAAGTGGTGCGCCAGGCGTACGTGGAGAAGGTCGACGACAAGACGCTGATGAAGGCCGCGATCACCGGCATGCTGGCCGGCCTCGATCCGCACAGCGAGTACCTGGACAGGGACGGCCTGACCCAGCTCAACGAAGACACTACCGGTGAATACAGCGGGCTTGGCATCGAGGTGCTGCAGGTCGATGGCGGCCTGCGCATCGTCTCGCCGATCGACGACACGCCGGCTGCGCGCGCGGGGATCAAGGCCGGCGACAACATCGTCAAGATCAACGGCACACTGATCGACGCACAGAATGTGGACGACATGTTCCGCCAGTTGCGCGGCAAGCCCGGCAGCAAGATCGAGCTGACCATCGCGCACCCGAACAGCGACAAGCTGGTCGACCTGCATCTCGTGCGCGAGAACATTTCGGTCAGCAGCATCAAGGTGCGCGAACTGGAACCGGGCTATGCCTACGTGCGGATCAGCCAGTTCCAGCAAGACACCGCCGGCGACCTGCAGCACAAGCTGGCCGAGCTGATCGGCAAGAACGGTCCGCCCAGGGGCGCCGTGCTGGACTTGCGCAACAACCCGGGCGGCCTGCTCACCGCCGCGGTCGGCGTCAGCGACGACTTCCTCGACGCCGGCACCATCGTCACCACCCGCGGCCGATTGCAGGACGCCAACATGAGCTTCAAGGCACACCCCGGCGACCAGCTCAACGGTGCACCGCTGATCGTGTTGACCAACAACGGCACGGCGTCGGCGGCGGAGATCGTCTCCGGCGCGTTGAAAGACAACCACCGGGCGCTGATCATGGGCCAGCGCACCTTCGGCAAGGGCGTGGTGCAGACCGTGCTGCCGCTGGACGCCGACCACGCGGTGAAGATCACCACCGCGCGTTATTACACGCCGAACGGCACCTCGATCCAGGCCGAAGGCATCAAGCCCGATATCGCGCTGGCCGAACTGACCGTCAACAAGGCCGACAGCGGCCCGGTGCTGATCAGCTCGGAAGCCGATCTGCCCAACCATCTGGCCAATGAGAATGCCGCGGCCGGCACCGACATCAACAACGACGGCAGCGCCGCCGACGGCAAGCTGGCTGCCAGCGACTATGCGCTGTCGCAAGCGTTGAATGTGTTGAAGGGCATGGCGCTGCGGCAACCGGCTACCACGAACCACTGACCGGCCAGGCTGCACGCCAGGTCAGCAGTGGTTCCACGAGGTGGCGGTTCCACACCTACGAAAACGGCCCCTCGCGGGGCCGTTTTGCCATTCCGGAAATCCTCACCCGCAAGCAGGTTCGGACCTTCGAAGCCTGTGCCTCATGCCGTGGCGAACAGGCTGCGCATCTTCTTCATCGCGTTCGCCTCGACCTGGCGGATACGCTCGGCCGATACACCGTACTCGTCGGCCAGATCCTGCAGTGTCGCCTTGTTATCGTCGTCCAGCCAGCGGCGCTGGATGATGTCGCGCGAACGCTTGTCCAGGTGGCTCAACGCGTCGGTCAGCGTCTGCATCTGGTTGTCGGCGTAGTCTTCGTCGGACACGTTCTCGTACGGGTCGGCGCCGTCGTCGATCAGGAACGCCGCCGGTGCCGGCTTCGCATCCTCATCGTCGCCCACCGGCTCGAAGCCGATGTCACGACCGGACAGACGCGATTCCATCTCGCGCACCGTCGACTCGGGCACGCCCAGATCCTTTGCCACGGTGCTCACTTCGGCCGCATTCATCCAGCCCAGGCGCTTCTTGCTCTTGCGCAGGTTGAAGAACAGCTTGCGCTGCGCCTTGGTGGTGGCGACCTTCACGATGCGCCAGTTCTTGAGGATGAATTCGTGCATTTCGGCACGGATCCAGTGCACCGCGAAGCTGACCAGACGCACGCCCTGATCGGGATCAAAACGCTTGACCGCCTTCATCAGACCGATGTTGCCTTCCTGGATCAGGTCGGCCAGCTGCAACCCGTAACCGGAATAACCACGCGCCACATGCACCACAAAGCGCAGGTGCGACATGACCAGCTTCTTCGCGGCGGCCAGGTTGGCTTCCTCGAGATAGTCGCGCGACAACGCCTGCTCTTCTTCGGAGCTGAGCACCGGGATCCGGTGGACCGCGGAAATATACGCATCCAGGCTGCCGACGACGCTCGGCAGCGGGAAGTTGGCGGTCACCAAGGCTTGAGACATGGGTTAAACCTCCTGCATGACGTTCAAGTTTAGCACTCGGGTAGTTGGAGTGCTAAGCCCGGGTTTGGTTCCGGGCTTTTAATGAACTGAATGGTACATATATTCGCGGTCGCTGTCCAGCTGTCTTTTCTTTCGACACCAGCTTGCCGGGAGTTACGTTCAAAACGCGTCACGGCCCGTCGAGCGGAGGCTCGACCGCGCTCGGCTCGCTGCCGCAGCCCGTCGAGGCTACCGTTCGTTTCCACACGTTTCAGGGCTCGCTACAATCACCCGTCGCGCTTCAGCTATCCGCGCCAGCGACCGCGCCGCCAAGTGGAATCACTGTGATCATTTGCGTTCCCAATGTGTTGACCGCCGAGGAGCTGGGCGCGATACGCAGCGAGCTCCGCACCGCTTCCTTCATCGACGGAGCCGACACGGCCGGCTGGTCGGCTCGCGAAGTGAAGAAGAACCTGCAGGTCAACGCCGACAGCGAAAGCCAGGCGCGGCTGCGGGAGATCGTGCGCAGCGCCTTTCTGCGCAGCGCCATGCTGCAGACGGCAATCCTGCCGGTCGCCATGACCCAGCCGCTGTTCAACCGTTACGACGTCGGCATGCAATACGGCCGGCATGTCGATGCGCCGGTGATGGGCGGACTCGGCAGCGCGGTGCGTACCGATGTGGCGATCACGCTGTTCCTGTCCGATCCGGCCAGCTACGACGGTGGCGACTTGGTGGTGGACGCCAGCGGCATGGAATACGGCTTCAAGCTGGATGCCGGCGCGGCCATTGCCTACCCGGCCAATTCGCTGCATCACGTGACCCCGGTGACTCGCGGCGCGCGCCATGCCGCGATCATCTGGGTGCAAAGCCAGGTGCGCGAGCCAGCCAGGCGCGAAGTGCTGTGGGATCTGGACAACGCCAAGCGGCAGATTTTCTCGCGCGAGGGCAAGAGCGCCACGTTCGACGCGATCAGCAAGTCGCATGCGAACCTGCTGCGCATGTGGGCCAACGTCTAGAACTTCAGGCGGAACTCGCCGTCGCTTGCTGCAACGCGGCCCGCGGCGGCAACGACCAGTCGATCGGCGCGTGGCCGTGACTTTCCAGATAACGGTTGGCGGCGGAGAAATGCCCGCAGCCGATGAAGCCGCGATGTGCCGACAGCGGCGAGGGATGTACCGAGCTCAGCACGCAGTGGCGCTTGCGATCGATCAACTCGCCCTTGCGCTGGGCATGCGCGCCCCACAGCAGGAACACCAGGCCTTCGCGCTCGCGGTTGAGCGCGTCGATTGCGGCGTCGGTGAAGCCTTCCCAGCCCTTGCCCTGGTGCGCCGCTGCAAGGCCCTCTTCCACCGTCAGCACGCTGTTCAGCAACAGCACGCCGCGATCGGCCCACGACGTAAGACAGCCATGGTCGGGTCGCGGCAGACCCAGATCCCGGGTGATTTCCTTGAAGATGTTGTCCAGTGATGGCGGCACCCGCACGCCCGGGCGCACCGAGAAGCACAGGCCATGCGCCTGGCCCGGACCGTGATACGGATCCTGGCCGAGGATCACCACGCGCACCGCATCGAACGGGGTGTGCGCAAACGCGGCGAAAATCTCCGGCCCGGGTGGGTAAATGCGTTTGCCGTGACGGATTTCCTCCCGCAGGAAGGCCGCCAACGCCTGCATCTCGGGGCGCTGCAGGTAGTCGCCGATGCGCGCCATCCACGACGGCTCCAGCCGCGCCTTCGCTGTCTCGCTCATGCCTCGGCCGTGTGCTCGCGCAGATGCCTGGCCACGCGCAACTGGAACAGCACCTTGGTGATCAGCAGCCTTTCCTCGACCGGTTTCTCGACCAGGTCGTTGGCGCCCGACTTGATCAGCGCCGCCTGATTGGCGGGGTTTTCGTCGCCGGTCATCACCAGCACCGGCAGCCGGCCCTTGCCGTAGCCGAACTCGTTGCGGATGTGTTCGAGCAGGTCGCCGCCAGTCAACTCGCCTTTCAGGCTGACGTCGGTCAGCACCACGTCGGCACCCACCTCACCCTGCGCACGGGACATTTCCAGCAGGGCCAGCGCGTCTTCCACGCTGACCACGTGACGCACGGTCAGGCCGATTTTCTCCAGCATGCGGCGCGTGGCCAGCGCCACCACCCGACTATCCTCGACGTACAGCACCACGCCTTCAGCGCTGGCCTCCGGGCTCACGTAGCCACGGATGAATTCCGCCAGCGCCTGGAAACCGAGCGCCTTGTCGAAATAGTCGGTGACATGCTCGCCCAGCGAGCGACGATGCAGGCGATCGTCGACGTCACCGGACACCACCACGATCGGCACATAGGCTTGCGGCGCCGATTCGCGCACGAAGCGCGCCAGTTCCAGCCCGTCCATGTCGGGCAGCCGCAGCGCGATGGTGATGAAATCGAACACACCCTCGCCCAGCACCTGCTGCGCCTCGGTGCCGCCGCCGCAGCCGACCACCTCCACGCCCGGCAGCTCGGCCTGCAGCACCCGGTTGATCAACTGCCGCACCACGCGCGAACCGTCGACCACCAGCACCCGCGGTGCGTCGGTAAGCAGACGGCTGCTGATCTTCGTACTCATTCCTTAACTCATCCGCTTGACCCGTGGCCATTCCCGGCCAGAGAACCTGCAAGTGCGTCCCCTGCACAAGCCTGAAGAAGCATAGTGCACCGGCAGCCGCCCCCGGCGCTGCGATTCACGTCACCCCCGCTGCATCACGCTAGCCGGCCTTGCGCAATTGCCATGCACTGACCAGACGGGCGCCAAGCCAGCCCAGCGCCGCGGCCACCAGCGGCACCGCCAGCAGCAACCATACCGGCAAGCCGCCTACCTGCAGCTTGCCATCATAAGCCTGACTCAGCCGGGCCACCGGCGCGGCCAGCGTCCATTCGATCAGCACCGCCAGGCCAGCGGCCAGCAAACCGCTGAACAGGCCATACCAGATCCCCGCGTACAGGTAAGGCCGGCGAATGAAGGCGCCGCTGGCGCCGACCAGCAACAGCACGCCGATCTCCTCGCTGCGGCTGGCGATGTCCACCCGCACCGTGTTGCCCACCACCAGCAGCGCGGCCAGCGTCAGCAGCGAAGCCAGCACCAGCACCACGCGGTTGCCCAGGTCGAGCAGGGCATCCAGGCGTTGCCGCCAGCTGCCGCTGTCCTGCACCAGGTCGACGCCGCGCATGCCGCGCACATCGACCACCAGCTGCTGCAGCGTCTGCGCCGTAGTGCCGTCGCGTGGCTGCAGTTGCAGCACGTAAGGCAGGGGGTTGTCGTCCAGCGTCTGCAGTGCGCCGGAGAAACCCTGCATCTTCGCCAGTTCGTCCATGCCCTGCTGCGGCGTCTTCACGCTGACTGTTGCCAGCTCGGGACGATCGCCCAGCTGTCTGGCCAGCAACTGCACCTGCGACGCGCTCTGCCCCGGCTGCAGGAACACACTGATCGACTGGCTCTGGCCGAGGGCGCGGCCAAGTTGCTGCACATTGCCCAGCAACAGGTAGAACGCCAGCGGCAAGGCCAGCGCCAGTCCCATCACGGCAATCGTGAGCAGGCTGCCGAGCGGGCGCGACGCCAGCCGGCGCAGGCTCGATCCGGCGCTCCAGCGATGATGCTCCTGCCAGCTGCCGAAGCGGCTGCCGCGGCTGTGGCCGTTGCGCTGCGGTGCATCCGCCGCCACCCGCACGGATTCGGAAGATTCGCTCACAACACCTCCTGCGCCGCCAGGTCGGCGACCAGCCGGCCATGATCCAGCACGATCACCCGCTTCTTCATGCGCTTGATCAGCGGCAGGTCGTGGCTGGCGATCAACACGGTGGTGCCAACCTGCTGGAATTCGCCGAACAGGCCCATGATTTCCACTGCCAGTTGCGGGTCGAGGTTGCCAGTCGGCTCGTCGGCGATCAGCAGGCTGGGTCGCGCCACGATGGCGCGCGCAATGCCGACGCGCTGCTGTTCGCCGGTCGACAGCGTGGCCGGCAATTGCCGCTCGTAGGCGAGCAGGCCGACCTTCTCCAGCGCCGCACGGATCCTTCTGGCCCGCTCGGGCCGGGGCACGCCGCCGATCATCAGCGGCAGTTCGACGTTGTCGAACACGCTGCGATCGAGCAGCAGGCGGTGATCCTGGAACACCATGCCCAGGTGCCGGCGCCACTTCGGGATGCCGCTGTGGCGGATCCGGGCCAGACTCTTGCCGTCCACGTTGATCACGCCGTGCGAGGGCCGCTCGATCAGCCCCAGCAGCTTGAGCAAGGTGCTCTTGCCAGCGCCGGAATGCCCGGTGACGAAGGCCATCTCGCCGGTCGGCACCTCGAACGAAAGCTGCGAGAGCGCCTCATGGCCGCCCTCGTAGCGTTTGCTGACCTGGTCGAATTGGATCACCGAGCGTCCCCGAGCCTGCGTGTCGTCATATCAACCGCAAGGATAAGGGATGCCGGCGTCAAGAAGACGACTCGGCACGCCAATCGCCGCGGTTGATTCATGCGCGGCGAATGCGCGGCGACGGATCCGCGCCGCGGATTCGATCAAGCCCGGCGGCACGGGCGCGCCGGAACGGGCCTGTCGCCCTTTTCCGGACGATGCTCAGCGACCGGTGAACAGCCGCGTCAATCGACGGAACAGACCCGGCTTCTTTGGATGGGCATGCTCGACCGCCTTGCCCGAAGTCACCGCCACCTGGCGCGAGGGACGGCTGTGCGCGGGACTGTCGGTGGGCTGGGTCGCATTGCGCTCGCGCGGCGGGCGACGCTCGCCGCGCGGAGCACGACTGCCCTCGGCGACGGCAGCCGGCTGAGCGCCGTTCCCGGTACCCTCGGTCGGCGCAGCTTCGCGCCCGCGATTGCGCCCGCCACGCCGACGACGCGGCTTGCGCGTGCCTTCGGCGGCGATGCTGCCATCGGCCGCCGGTGCCGTGGCGGTCTTCTGCACGGGCACCGCCACCGGCTGTTCGGCCGCGGCGACCGGGCCGGCGTCAAGCACCGCCGGCTTGCGCTCGCGCGGCGGAGGCGCAGCACCACGATTGCCACCGCTGCGCTCGCCCGGGCGGCTGGAACCACCCGTGCGGCGCGGTTTCTCGCCCGGCCGCGGCGGCACCACATCGCCGAAGGCGGCGCTGTCGGCCGCGGCATTGGCGGCAAATTCCGCGTCGACTTCGCGCGGCTTCGGCATCACCAGCAAGGCCGGATCCATCGATGCCACCGGAATGCTCTGGCCGATATAGGTCTCGATATCCGGCAGCGACATGGCGTACAGGTCGCAGGCAAAGCTGATCGCGTCGCCTTCGGCACCCAGCCGCGCAGTACGCCCGATGCGATGCACGTAATCCTCCGCCTCGTGCGGCAGGTCGTAGTTGAACACGTGGCTGACCGCCGGAATGTGCAGCCCGCGCGCGGCCACGTCGGTGGCCACCAGGATGTCCAGCTGACCGTCCTGGAAACGCTGCAGCAGCTTCTGCCGCTTCAGCTGCGGCACGTCGCCGGAGATCGCGCCGACGCGGCAGCCGTGGCGCTTGACCCGCTCGGTGATGCGCTCGGCGGCGGCCTTGGTGTTGACGAAGATGATGCTGCGCGACGGCTTGTGCCGGTCGATCAGGTTCAGCAGCAGCGGCATCTTCTCTTCCTTGGCCGGGAAGTAGACCAGCTGGCGCACGTGGTCGGCGGTGACGTTGTCGCTCTCCACCACCAGCTTTTCGGCGTTGTGCATGTGCTCGTAGGCCAGCTCCAGCACGCGATGGCTCAGCGTGGCGGAGAACAGCAGCACCTGGCGCTGCTCACGTGGCGGCAGGCGCCGGAAGATGAAACGCACGTCCTTGATGAAGCCGAGATCGAACATCCGGTCGGCCTCGTCGATCACCATCACCTCGACGCTGTTGAGGCTGAAGACGCCCTGCTTGTGGTAGTCGAGCATGCGGCCGGGGGTGGCGATGATGATGTCGCAGCCGTCCTTCAGTTGCTGGCGCTGCTTGTCGTAGTCGACACCGCCATAGATCAGCGCGGTCTTCAGGCCCGTGTGGCGGCCGATGGCCTGGGCATCCTTGTCGATCTGGATCGCCAGTTCACGGGTCGGCGCGATGATCAGCGCGCGCGGGTCGCTGTCCTTGCGGTCGGCAACGGCCGGCGTGTTCAGCAGGCGGTTCATCAGCGCGACCAGGAAGGCGCAGGTCTTGCCGGTGCCGGTCTGCGCCTGGCCGGCGACGTCGCGGCCGGCCAGCGCAAGCGGCAGGGTCATTTCCTGGATGGGCGTGCAGCGGGTGAAACCGCTGTCGTCCAGTCCCTGCTGCAGCAGCGGGTGAAGATCGAAGTTTGCGAAGAAGGTATCGGTGAGTACGGTTTGTGACATATGGGGAATTCGGAACCTTTGCCTGACGGCGGCGTGATGCGCTGCACCCGTTGCAGCGGCCGGGGATCGGCGCGGAACGGTGCAGGACGGGGTGCGCGTGGCGCAGCGAAGCGTTCAATCTCGGGGTCGGCAAGGTCGCGCCGCGGCGTGCGACGCCGGATTTGACGGCGGTCCGACGGGCGGCCTGGAGGACCGCCCTTGAATCGTGCCCGGAGTTGCGCTGGAATGAAGACCTGCCGCCATGGCAAGACCTGTTCCGGCCCAACCCGCGCTTCGTGGGCGCCTGAGTGTAGCCGATGACGGCCCTGCCCGTCGTCACTCCTTGTTTTTCCGCCCCGACCACCCCATTGTTTTCGACCTGCCAGTTTTGGCCCCCAGCCACGGAGATCCCCGGTGAGCGACCTGATTACCCATGTGAACGACGACGCCTTCGAAGAGCAGGTGCTCAAGTCCGAAACCCCCGTCCTGCTCGATTTCTGGGCGGAATGGTGCGGCCCGTGCAAGGCCATCGCGCCGATGCTGGACGAACTGGCCAAGCAATACGAAGGCAAGCTGCGCGTGGTCAAGGTCAACATCGACCAGAACCAGCAGACCCCGCGCACCTACGGCGTACGCGGCATTCCGACCCTGATGGTGTTCAAGAACGGCAAGGTCGAGGCAACCCAGATCGGCGCCGTCAGCAAGGGTCAGCTGACCCAGATGATCGACAAGGCGATCTGATCCACCGGCGGCCAACCCGTCACCCGCAGCCTGCCCGGCGCCGTCCGGCAGGCTTGCCGCGCTTTACGGCGCACCACGACGGGTGCTAGATTCACCGCGTCCGTCGGGACAGTCCTGTCCCCTAGCGCCTTCCGCGCGACGCACATCCTCCCTCCTGTAATTCAACGGCGCCCCGCGAGGATTGCCCGTGTCCGATACCGATAACAAAATTCCGAACGACGCCAATAGCGCCGACTCCAAGCCTGTGGCCGAAGGCAAACCCGAGCCGCGTGCCCGAGCGCCACGACGCACGGCGGCGGCGATTGCCGCCGCGAATGCGGAGAAGGCCGTCGGCGGCGACAAGCCCGCTGCACCGGCACCGGCGCCCGCTCCGGTGCAGGCAAGCCTGCCGGTGACGTCGGCCGAACCTGCCACACCTCGCACCGCACCGGAACCGCGTGACAACGCCGGCCAGCAGAATCCGCCAGCGCCGCAGAACCAGGGCACGCCAAACCAGGCTGGCCAGAACCCGGCGCAGCCATCGGGTTCCAACCCGAATCCAAACCCGAACCCGAACGGTGGCCAGGGCAACCCCGCCCGTGAAGGTCGTGGCCGGCGCCGGCGCAATGAGCGCGGTGATCGCGGCGAACGCAACGAGCGCAGCAATCAGCCTCAGCCGCGCCCGCAGAATCATCCGCGGCCGAACCCGAACGGCCTGCCGGTCGACGACGACAACGCCGATCCGGGCAGCAACGACCGGGTGATCAACCTCACCGAGCTCAAGCGCATGAAGGCGCCGCAGCTGCTGGAGTTCGCCGAGTCGCTGAGCGTGTTCGAAGGCGTCGCCCGCGCGCGCAAGCAGGACGTGATCTTCAACGTGCTCAAGGCGCACGCGCGCTCCGGCGGCGGCATCTGGGCCGAAGGCGTGCTGGAAATCCTGCAGGACGGCTTCGGCTTCATGCGTTCGGCCGACGAATCCTACCTGGCCGGTCCGGACGACATCTACGTGTCGCCCAGCCAGATCCGCCGCTTCAACCTGCGCACCGGCGACTACATCACCGGTCGCGTGCGGCATCCGAAGGAAGGCGAGCGCTACTTCGCCATGCTGCGGGTGGAGACGATCAACGGCGACCCGCCGGAAGCGTCCAAGAACAAGATGCTGTTCGAGAACCTCACCCCGCTGTTCCCGCGCAAGGCGTTCAAGCTCGAGCGCGGCAACGGGTCCAGCGAGGACATCACCGGCCGCGTGCTCGACCTGATCGCACCGATCGGCAAGGGCCAGCGCGGCCTGATCGTCTCGCAGCCGAAGTCCGGCAAGACGATGATGCTGCAGAACATCGCCCAGGCGATCCAGTACAACCATCCCGAAGCGCACCTGATCATGCTGTTGATCGACGAGCGCCCGGAGGAAGTCACCGAGATCGCCCGCACCGTGCGCGGCGAAGTGATCAGTTCCACCTTCGACGAACCCGCCGTGCGCCACGTGCAGGTCGCCGAGATGGTGATCGAGCGGGCCAAGCGCCTGGTCGAGCACAAGAAGGACGTGATCATCCTGCTCGACTCGATCACCCGCCTGGCACGTGCCTACAACACGGTAATCCCCAGCTCCGGCAAGGTGCTCACCGGTGGTGTGGACGCCAACGCGCTGCAGCGACCGAAGCGTTTCTTCGGCGCCGCCCGCAACGTCGAGGAAGGCGGCAGCCTGACCATCATCGCCACCGCGCTGACCGAAACCGGCAGCAAGATGGACGAGGTGATCTACGAGGAGTTCAAGGGCACCGGCAACATGGAAGTCCATTTGAGCCGGCGCATTTCCGAGAAGCGCGTCTACCCGGCGATCGACATCAACCGCTCCGGCACCCGCCGCGAAGACCTGCTGATCGACCCGGACATGCTGGCCAAGATCTGGATCCTGCGCAAACTGCTGCACCCGATGGACGAGTTGTCGGCGATGGAGTTCATGCTCGACAAGATGAAGAACACCAAGTCCAACGACGAGTTCTTCAATTCGATGAAGCGCTGAAAACAGGGCCGGCCATGCCGGCCCTGTTCTTTCTGCCAGTCCTTTCCGGGACCTTGAACCCGGTCTTCGCCGACCATCAAGTACGGGCCAACGAACAAGGACCTTCGTCATGGACAGCCCTCGCCCGTTGCCGTCGGGCAGCCACGCAAACAATTTCGACGGGCTGCGGCTCGTCGCATCCTTGATGGTGCTGGTTTCCCACCAGTTCGTGCTGCTGGGCATGCACGAGTCCACGCTGGCGCAGGGCATGACCCTCGGTTCCATCGCCGTGGCGATGTTCTTCGCCATGAGCGGCTACCTGGTGACCGAGAGCTGGTTTCACGATCCGCACATCATGCGTTTCGCCATGCGCCGATTCCTGCGCATCTGGCCCGCGCTGATCGTCGCGACACTGGTCATCGTGATCGCCGGAGCCGCGCTCAGCACGTTGCCGCTACACGAATATTTCGGGCGCGAGACACGCCGCTTCATCACCTTCAATGCCCAGCTGCGTGCGTACTACACGCTGCCTGGCGTATTTGCCACGATCCCCGCCAACGCCAGCCTGTCCGCCGTCAATGGCAGTTGGTGGACGATTCCGCTGGAAGCGAAATGCTATGCGTATCTGGCCGTGCTCGGCGCCATCGGCCTGCGCCGACGAGTCTTTACCCTGCTGGCCCTGGCTGGCGTCGCGGTCATGTACGTCAAGACGCTACCCGGACACTCCCGCGAAGACGCGTTCGACAACATCTGCTACTTCTACACCGCCTTCTTCCTGGCCGGTGCCGCGTCCCGTCAGTTCATCGCGGAGATCCGACGTCACCGGCTGCTCCTGGCCTGCGGCGTCGCGGCGTGTCTGATGGCTGCCGCGTTGCTGCAACATGCGCGACTGGCGCAATGGGCCGTGCTGGTGCCGTTGACCTTGTGGTTTGGGCAGCAAAGCACCCCCGGGCTGCGTTCCGCCGCCCGCTTCGGTGACCTGTCGTACAGCGCCTATCTTTACGCCTACTTCGTGCAGCAACTGACCGTGCATCTGTGGCCGACGACGCCCTCGTATCTGGCAACCACCAGCGTGGCCGCCCTGGTCACGGCGCTGATCGCGTGGGGCTCCTGGCATGCCGTGGAGGCGCCGGCGCTGTCGCTGAAACGGCGACTTCGCAGCTGGTTTCCCGATTTTTCCCCCTGACCGGGCCGCTGCCGACGATCTGCCCCGGGTGCCCGCGTGATTTGATCCAGCTCAGGGCAGACTCCATCCACTGCTGCTCCAATAGGCTGCCCGGGCGCGCATTCCGCGGCCCCCCTTTTCGTCGCCGTACGCCGCCCCCATAGTGTCGGCTCACCCCGCGAGGCTTCGTCCGTGTCCATACCCAGTGCCGTGAAGAGCACCCCGATTGCGGGTCGCCAGCAGCTCACCGATTACCTTGCCGCCGGCGAAAAGCCGCGCGCGGCCTGGCGCATCGGCACCGAGCACGAGAAGTTCGGCTTCCGCACCGACGACCTGCGTCCACCCACCTTCGAGGGTGAGCGCGGCATCAAGGTCCTGCTGGAAACCCTGGCCACCCGCTACGGCTGGGACGTGGCGCGCGAAGGCGAGAACCCGGTCGCGCTGTCCCGCGAAGGTGCCTCGATCACGCTGGAGCCGGCCGGCCAGCTGGAATTGTCCGGCGCGATGCTGGAGACCATCCACCAGACCTGCTGCGAGGTGAACTCGCATCTGAAGGACGTGCGCTCGGTCGCCGAAGATCTCGGCCTGGGTTTCCTCGGCATGGGCTTCCAGCCGAAATGGCGCCGCGACGAGATGCCGTGGATGCCCAAGGGCCGCTACAAGATCATGCGCGAATACATGCCCAAGGTCGGCTCGCTCGGGCTGGACATGATGACGCGCACCTGCACCGTGCAGGTGAACCTGGATTTCTCGTCCGAAGCGGACATGATCAAGAAATTCCGCACCAGCCTGGCGCTGCAGCCGATCGCCACCGCGCTGTTCGCCGATTCACCGTTCACCGAAGGACGTCCAAACGGCTATCTGTCGTATCGCTCGCAGATCTGGACCGATACCGACAAGGACCGCACCGGCATGCTGGATTTCGTCTTCGCCGACGGTTTCGGCTACGAGCGCTACGTCGACTACATCCTCGACGTACCGATGTATTTCAGCCTGCAGAACGGCCAGTACCTCGACCTTGCCGGCCAGGACTTCAAGCAGTTCATGGCCGGCAACCTGGCCGCGCTGCCCGGCACGCACGCCACCATGAAGGACTTCGCCGATCACCTCACCACCGCCTTCCCCGAAGTGCGCCTGAAGCAGTACCTGGAAATGCGCGGCGCCGACGGCGGCCCGTGGAACCGGCTGTGCGCGCTGCCCGCGTTCTGGGTCGGCCTGCTGTACGACCAGGAAGCGCTGGATGCCGCCTGGGACCTGGTCAAGGACTTCTCACCGGTCGAGCGCCACGCCCTGCGCGACGGCGTGCCGAAGCATGCGCTGAAGCTGCCGTTCCGCGGCGGCACCGTGCGCGATCTGGCCGAAGAAGCACTGAAGATCGCCGCACACGGCCTCAAGCGTCGCGCCCGTCTCAACAAGCACGGCGCCGACGAGAGCATCTTCCTCGAACCGCTGATCGAGATCGTGCAGGCAAACCAGACGCCGGCCGAGCGCAAGCTGGAACTGTTCCACGGCGCGTGGAACGGCAGCGTCGACCCGGTGTTCCGCGAGTTCGCCTACTGAGGCAGCAGCCCTCCAGCTTTGCTCCCTCCCCTGCTCGCAGGGGAGGGCCGGGGTGGGGTCCGCTCTTGATCTTGTTCGCCAATCCGGACACGCAGGTCCCAGACAGTTTCGATGAAGGTGTCTGGATGCTTCCGCCCACCTGATCAGAACGAGGCTTGCCCCAGCATCGACCAGGCGACCGATTCGCCAGCGCGCACCGGCTTGCACACCGACCCGGCAAACGGATAGCTGTCCGGCACGACCCACGCCTTGCGTTCCAGCACGACGCGTTCGGTGTTGCGCGGCAGCCGATAGAAGTCCGGCCCGTGGAAACTGGCAAACGCCTCCAGCCGATCCAGTCGACCTGCCTGCTCGAACGCCTCGGCGTACAACTCCAGCGCCGCGTGCGAGGTGTACAAACCCGCACAACCGCAGCTCGCCTCCTTCGCCTCGCGCGCGTGCGGCGCGCTGTCCGTGCCGAGGAAGAAATGGGCGTCGCCACTGGTCGCTGCCTCCAGCAGTGCTGCGCGGTGCGTCTCGCGCTTGAGAATCGGCAAGCAGTAGTGGTGCGGATTGATACCGCCGGCAAAGATCGCATTGCGATTGAGCAGCAGGTGATGCGCGGTGAGCGTGGCCGCCACGTTGGCGGGCGCAGCACGGACGAATTCCACCGCATCGCGCGTAGTGATGTGCTCCAGCACCATGCGCAGCGCGGGGAATCGCTCACGCAACGGCAGCAGGTGGCGTTCGATGAACACCCGTTCGCGATCGAAGATGTCGATGTCGGGATCGGTGACTTCGCCATGCAGCAGCAGCGGCAGCTCGTGCTTTTCCATCGCTTCCAGCACGTCGTAGACCCGCGACAACTCGCGCACGCCCGAGTCGGAATTGGTGGTGGCGCCGGCCGGGTAGTACTTCACGGCAAACACGCTGTCGCTGGCTTTGGCGCGGGCAATTTCTTCAACCGTCGTGCTTTCGGTGAGATAGAGCGTCATCAACGGCTGGAAGCGTGAGCCTTTTGGCAGGCTCGCCATAATCCGTCGCCGATAATCTTCGGCCTGCGCTACGGTGGTCACTGGTGGCTTCAGGTTTGGCATCACGATGGCGCGCGCGAAGCGTTCGGCGGTGTGGCCGACCACGGAGGCCAGGGCATCGCCATCGCGGAGATGGAGGTGCCAGTCGTCGGGGCGGGTGATTTCCAGGCGGGTAGGCGTCATGGCTGGCGGACTCGGATTGCGATCGGATCGCGTAATGGTATCGCGTGGGCGCGATCGGAGCCTCCGCACTTTTCGGCTGTCGACAAAAGCAGAGCTTTCGTCCTCCTTCGGAGGGCGAGTCACTTTCTCTCGCTTGCCCGAGAGAAAGTAACCAAAGAGAGGGGCACCCCGCTTCCGCGCCTCGCAGGCATCCTGCCTGCGAGGTACGCGTGCGGGTTAGGGGGTTTGTCGACAGGGCATCCTGCCCTGACGCCAAACTGGCCGGCATCCATGCCGGCCACCCTGCGGGCTTTTCCTCCACCCACCCGCCGCTTCAGAGGGGCCCCAGGTAGAGCAGCGGACCATCGTGGCCCGCATTCGGTACGCAACCGCTGCGCGGTTGCGAGAGCAAAGAGCAACGAGCAAAAGAAGAGCAGAGGCAATGCACTGCGATCACACCGCCGCTGCCTTTACTCCCTCTCCCCGGCAAAGCCGGGGAGAGGGTTGGGGTGAGGGGCGCTCTTGATCCAGCTGTTCTGAAGAGTGCCGGCCACGATGGCCCGCTGCTTTACCCGGGGTCCCTTGTGCGGCGGTGAGTCGGGGTCGACAGGCCGCGCAGCGGGAGTCGACAGGACGTCGACTCCTTTTCGCACGGGCAGGATGCCCGTTCGAAAAGCCCGGCCCCGGCTCACGGACTTGCCGGGCAGGAGCCCGGCAAGCGCCAAGTGGGGTGGCCTTTCTCTTTGGTTACCTTTCTCTTTGGCCACGCAAAGAGAAAGTAACTCGGGCGCCGCAGGCGCACGAAAGCTCTTGCTTCTGCGACGCATGTTGGACCACATCACGATATCGCGAGAGGAGTGCGAGGAGCGCGAGCGTCGACTTCAGTAGGCTGGCGTTGGAGTTCTCACCGCTCACCCCCATCTACCGTGTCTCATCTTCGTGGAGAGTCCCCATGCCACTGGTTCGTATCTCGCTCCGCCGCGGCAAGTCGTCCGCCCACATCGCCGCCCTGCGCAACGGCATCTACCAGGCCATGCGCGAAACCTTCAACGTGCCTGAAGACGACCGATTCATCCTTGTCAGCCAGCACGACGCCGGCGAGTTCGACTACGACCCGAACTACCTCGGCATCGCCCGCAGCAACGACCTGGTGATCGTGCAGATCACCTGCAACAGCGGCCGCACGGTGGAACAGAAGCAAGCGCTGTATCGACGCATCGTCGAGAATTTTTCCGCGGACCCGGGCCTGCGCACCGAAGATGTATTCGTCAATCTGGTCGAGGTAGCAAAGGAGAACTGGTCGTTCGGGAATGGTGTCGCGCAGTACGTGTGAGCGGATACCCGGCATACCCGGCTTTCAGCCGGACTGCCCTGTCCGCTGTCCACAGCGTGCCCGGACGCCGCCGGCACCGTCCGCGGACAGTCGGACGTCGCCGAGGGCAAGTGCGGCAATGGCGGCGGCAGCGCGCGTGACCTACTGAGCAGCTATTCCCCGCGCAGCCAGCGCGCCGCGTCGATGGCGTAATAGGTGAGAATCGCATCCGCCCCCGCCCGCTTCATCGAAGTCAGCGACTCCAATACCACCGCCTTCTCATCCAGCCATCCATTCTGCGAAGCCGCCTTCAGCATCGCGTACTCGCCGCTGACCTGATACACGAAGGTCGGCACGCCGAAGGTGTCCTTCACCCGGCGCACGATATCCAGATACGGCAGGCCCGGCTTCACCATCACCGCGTCGGCACCTTCGGCAATGTCCAGCTCGACTTCGTGCAGGGCCTCGTCGCTGTTGGCGACGTCCATCTGGTAGGTGTGCTTGTTGCCCTTGCCGAGGTTCGCCGACGAACCCACCGCATCGCGGAACGGACCATAGAACGCGGAGGCGTATTTCGCCGAGTAGGCGAGGATGCGGGTGTGGATGTGGCCGGCGTCTTCCAGCGCGTCGCGGATGGAACCGATGCGGCCGTCCATCATGTCCGAGGGCGCCACGAAATCCATGCCGGCCTCGGCCTGGGCCAGCGACATCCTGATCAACGCCTCGACGGTGGGCTCGTTCATCACGTAGCCGGTGTCGTCGATCAGGCCGTCCTGGCCGTGGGTGGTGTACGGGTCGAGGGCGACGTCGCCGATCAGGCCCAGCTCGGGATACGTCGCCTTCAGCGCGCGGGTGGCGCGGTGCATCAGGTTGTCCGGATTCCACGCCTCCGCGGCATCGAGGGATTTCACGTTGGCACCGGGCGAGGGAAACAGCGCCAGCGCCGGAATGCCCAGGCGCACGCATTCGCCAGCCAGCTGCAGCAGCTCGTCGATGGACAGGCGGTCCACGCCCGGCATCGACGGCACCGCTTCGCGCCGGCCTTCGCCGTCGATCACGAAGGCCACCATGATCAGGTCGCTGACCAGCAAGGTGTGCTCGCGCATCAGCGCGCGGGAGAAGGCATCGCGGCGCATGCGGCGCATGCGGATGGCGGGAAAGCTCATGAGGTGGTCTCGTGACGGGGCATCCGGCCATTTTACGCCGTTGCGTCGGCTGGCCACCGGATGCGCCACCCTTCTCACATTCTGCGCCGTACGGTGAGCAAAACACTGGACTAACCGCGAGCAGGCCGGCAGGCTTGACGCTTCACGTCGTCAGGAAGCTCCATGAGCCAGTCCCGCAGCGCCCCCACCCTGCTTGTCGATCTCGGTGGCACCAATGTCCGCTTCGGGGTGGCCGATCCCACGCGCGAGCATCCGCTGCTGCCGGACAGCATCCGCCGCTATCGCGTGGCCGAGCATGATTCGCTGGTGTCGACAGCGAAGCTCTATCTGGCCGACACCGGTCTCGAGGTGCGCCGCGCCATCGTGGCGGCCGCCGGCCGCATCGTCGACGGCGAGACGGTCAAGGTCACCAACAATCCGTGGGCGATTTCGGCGCGACAGACGGCGGCGGCGCTGGACCTGGAACAGGTGCATCTGGTCAACGACTTCGCCGCGCAGAGCATGGCGGTGACCTTGCTGCGCGGCGACGACCTGGTCGACGTGGGCACCGTGCCGCGGCCGGTGATCGGTGCCGAGAACGAACAGACCTTCGCCATCGTCGGGCCGGGCACGGGGCTTGGCGTTGGCGGACTGCTGGTGCGTCAGGGTCATTGCAGCGTGCTGCAGACCGAAGGCGGCCACGCCGGCTTCGCGGCGCACACGCCGGAAGACATCGCGATCCTCGACTACCTCAACCACAAGTACGGGCGTGTTTCCAACGAACGGCTGATCTGCGGCCAGGGGCTGGTGAACCTGTACGACGCGATCTGCCACATGGTCGGCGCCAAGCCAGCCGACCTGAAACCGGAAGACATCACCGCGCGCGCGAAAGACGGCAGCTGCTCGCTGTGCACGCGCACCGTGGAAACGTTCGCCGGCATCTTCGGCAGCGTGGCCGGCGACCTGGTGCTCACGCTGGGGGCCTGGGACGGCGTCTACCTCACCGGCGGATTGATCCCCATCCTGCTGCCGTGGCTGGAACGCGGCCGCTTCCGCGAACGCTTCGAGGCCAAGGGACGCTTCCGCGACATCATGGAAAAAGTGCCGACCCAGGCGATCATGAACCCGGAGCCGGGCCTGCTCGGGGCGGCGGCGCTGGCGGTGCTGGAATCGGGAAGGTCGCTGTTGCAACAGCGCTGAGTCACACCGCTACGGCCGGCGCAACACGGGTTCTTTTGATCGAACGCAAGGAACAGGCATGTCGGATACCGTGGTGATGCGCCTGTTGTTCGGCCTTGCACTGGCGCTCGCCTCGGCGCAGCTGGCAGCGGCGACCCCAGGCGCTGCGGAGCTTGGCGTCACCCGCGTCGCCACCATGGCCATTCCCGCCGCACCGCTTGCCAGTCGCGCGCAAGTGGACGCCTATCTGCGTGATACCCCGCCCGCCGACTCGCCGCTGGCCTGGCTCACCGCTGGCGCGCAGCGGCGCTTTGTCGACAGCATCGTGTTCGGTGAGCGCGGTGTCGGTGGCATGGACCTCGGTGACCTGCGCTATGAACTCACCCGCCAACAGGCATACACGTTGTTGCAACTGTTCGGCGCGGCGAGTTATGCGCTCGACCTCGGGGCGCGAACCCGCGTGCGGGCCGCCAGCGCCGACTCCGCCGCCGGCACGCTGGAACCCGCCTACGATCAACTGGTTGCTGCCGAAAGCCTGACCGACGGCAACGAGGCAACCATGGCTCGCAGCTACCAGGTCGACTTCGCCCCGCTGCAGAACGCGCGCGGGCGGCAGGCACTCGGCGAGCGCGACATGACGTTCCTGTTTCGTGCCACCTATCTTGTGGCGCGCATGACGGGCGCGCAGCCCTACCTGAAAGACCTGCGTGATGATTTCGCCGAACTGCGGCGGCGCCAGCTGGTCGATCGACCCCACGCCAGCGACTTTTACGACGCACTGATCACCTCCGGCCAGATCGAGGAGGCAAAGGCGCTGCTCAAGGCGTGGCCGGCCATCGAGCGTCGCCCACCGCCGTCGATGCGCATGGCCTACCGCATCCGCAATGGCCGGCCCAGCCTGTGGATCGCCACGCCCGATACCCGCAAGCGGGAGCTGATGCGCTTCCGTTTCAACATCCAGGCGCCCACCCAAGTCATCGTGCTGGCCTCCCCCGGCTGCCCCTTTTCGGTGAATGCTGCGCGCGACATCGAAGCCGAGCCACAGCTCGCCGACCTATTCCGCGAATACGGGCAATGGGTGGCCCCGCCCGAGGAGGTCACCGCCTTCGATGCGGTGCGCGACTGGAACCAGGCACATCCCGCGCTACGGCTCGGCATCGCCTACGACCGTGCAGCGCTGCCGATGGTCAGGCAAATCGAGACACCCACGTTCTACTTCCTCGATCACGGCACCGTCGTGGATACGGCAGTTGGCTGGCCCAGGGGCGGCAACCTGGGGGCGATCCGGCGCGGACTGCATCGTATCGGCCTGCTGCCTTGACCCATCCGAACTGACACCGGAAGAACTCCCATGCCACGCCGCGAAACCGCCTTCCTGTTCGACCTCGACGGCACCCTGATCGACAGCGTGTACCAGCACGTGCTGGCGTGGAAGGAAGCGCTGGATCGCGAAGGCGTGGAACTGTCGGTGTGGCGCATCCACCGCAAGATCGGCATGAGCGGCGGGCTGTTCGCCAACATGCTGTTGCGCGAGACCGGGCTGGCGATTACCGACGACCGGCTTGAACGACTGCGCCGCTGGCATGCCGAGGCATTCAACCGGCAGCATGCGCAGGGATCGGTGCGGCCGCTGCCGGGCGCGCGCGAACTGCTGGATTATCTCACCGCGCAGGACATCCCGTGGGCGATCGCCACCAGCGGCCGGATGGAAACCGCCGCGCCCAATCTGCAGGCACTCGGTGTCGATCCGGCGAAGGTGCCGGTGGTGACGCGCGACCAGGTGCGCCACGCCAAGCCCGACCCGGACCTGTTCATCGCCGCCGCCGAACGTCTGGGCGTGGACATCCAGCAGTCGCTGGTGATTGGTGACAGCGTGTGGGACATGCTCGCCGCGCAGCGCGCGCGTTCACTCGGCGTCGGCCTGCTGTGCGGCGGTTACGGGCTGGCCGAATTGCAGCAGTCGGGCGCGTTTCGCGTCTACGACGACCCCGCCGATCTGCTGCGCCATGTGGACGAAGTGGCCGCCCGCGACTGAACCGTCGCGCGGCATCTCATGAAAAATTAATCACCGGCGCCGGGCGACACAGTAGGCTTTCCACCTATCGCCCCAGGGAGTCGCCCCATGCGTCGACTTGTCGCCAGTCTGCCGCTCGCCCTGCTGCTCGCCGCCTGCTCGCCCGCGCCGACGCCACCGGCCACCAGCACCTCACGCGCCGCCCCCGCCGACGCCGCGCTCGGTTCTCCCGCGTGGTACGCCTGGGTCGATCGCTCGCTGGACATCAGCGACAACGGCCACGGCCCGGATCAGGGCTCGGCCGAGTGGAACCAGGCAGTGCAGAACAAGCTGGGCCAGGAGGCGCCGCAATCGCAACCCGGTTCACCGGAATGGCAGCAGTCGGTCGATGCACTGCTGCGCACGCGGCTGCCACCGCAGTCGTCCTGACGAATAGCTTCAGCCTGGCGCCAGCAGCGTATCCAGATCGCTTTCGTCGAAGCTGAGCCGCTGGCGGCTGCCGCCGCCTTCGAGTACGGCCGCGGCCAGTTCGGCCTTGCGCTCTTTCAGTTCCTCGATGCGTTCTTCCACCGTGCCCGAGGTGATCAGGCGGAACACGAACACCGGCTTGTCCTGGCCGATGCGGTGCGCGCGATCGCTGGCTTGCGCCTCGGCGGCGGGATTCCACCACGGGTCGTAGTGGATCACGGTGTCGGCGGCGGTGAGGTTCAAGCCGACGCCGCCGGCCTTCAGCGAGAGCAGGAACAACGGCACGTCGCCGTTCTGGAAACGCTGCACCGGTTCGGCGCGGTCGCGGGTGTCGCCGGTGAGGGTGACGTAGCGGATGCGCCGGCGATCGAGCTCGGCGGCGATCAGCTTCAGCATGCCGGTGAACTGCGAGAACAGCAGCACCTTGCGGCCTTCGTCGAGCAAGGCCGGCAACATGTCCATCAGCAGTTCGAACTTGGCCGATTCGTGCACGCCACGCGCCGCCTCGAGCTTCACCAGGCGCGGATCGCAGCAGACTTGCCGCAATTTCAACAATGCGTCCAGCACCACGATGCCGGAATGCGAAATGCCGCGCTGGGCGATCACTTCGCGCAGCTCCTCGGCCAGCGCCAGGCGCAGGCCTTCATAGAGTTCGCGCTGGCGGCCTTCGAGCACGACCCGCCGGGTGATCTCGGTCTTCGGCGGCAGTTCGGTTGCCACCTGCGCCTTGGTTCGACGCAGGATAAAGGGCGCCAGGCGCAGGTTGAGTCGCTGCTGGCATCCCTCGTCGTGCTGCTTTTCGATCGGCACGCGGTAGAAGCGCCGGAACGCGCTTTCGTCGCCGAGCAGACCGGGCACGGCCAGGTCGATCTGCGACCACAGCTCGCCCAGATGGTTTTCCAGCGGCGTGCCGGTAAGGCAGACGTAACGCGGCGTGCGCAGGCTGAGCAGGGCGCGGCGCGCCTGGGTGCGCGGGTTCTTCACCTGCTGCGCCTCGTCCAGCACGATCAGCGCGAACGGCTGCTGGCGCAGCGCCACGACGTCGCGCGGCAACAGCGCATAGCTGGTCAGCACGATGTCCTGCGCCCCCAGCTGTTCGAATTCCTCGGCCCGCTGCGGGCCGTGCAGGGTCAGCACCTGCAGCATCGGCGCGAATCGCGCGATCTCCGATTGCCAGTTCGGGATCAGGCTGGTCGGCACCACGATCAGCGCCGGCTGGGTCAGTGCACCGCCCTGTTTCAGCGACAGCAGATGGGTGATCAGCTGCAAGGTCTTGCCCAGGCCCATGTCGTCGGCCAGCACACCGCCGACACCCGCTTCGGCCAGTGCGTTCAACCAGCGCAGGCCTTCGCGCTGGTAGGGCCGCAGCTCGACGGTGAGTCCTTCAGGCACCACGTCACTGGCACGCTCGGCGGCATCGCGCAGGCGCGCGGCAAAACCGAGCAGCGGCTCGGCCGCTTCGAGCGTGCTGCCGCCGGGCATCGCCGCGGCAAGTTCTTCGAGGCGCCCGGCCTGCACGCGCGGCAGATGGAGTTTCTTGCGCGGCCGCTCGAGGTATTCAGCCAGCGGCGCCAGCAGCCCGCGCAATTCCTTCAGCCGCACCGGAATGCGCCGACGCGCATCGACTGGCGCATACCACACGGCATCCTCCGGCTCGTTCGGCGCCGGGCTCAGGTTCAACTGGTGCTCGGCCAGCGCCTGCGCCACGGCGGGCAGCAGGTTGTGTCGCTGGCCATCCAGCTCGATGCCGATCTCCAGGTCGAAGGCGTGGTCGTCGGCATCCTCCACCGCGTGGCCGTACCAGCGCACCGGACCTTCCAGTACCTCGAACGGAAAGCTGGGGGCGTATTCGACCTGGAAATTCTCGGCCTCCAGCTTGGGTCGCAGCGCCAGCCAGCGTGCCGGGGTATTGACCTCCAGCGCACCGGCATAACCGGTGCCGGGGAACAGCCAGGCATCCTCGGGCAGGGTCTCGGCCACGTCCCAGGGCAGGCCCTCGGTGTCCACGCCCGGGGTAAGCCCGGCACGCTCAAGCTGCTCCATCGCGGACAACTCTTCGGCCCGTCGACGGGTGATCTCGACCAGTTGGTCATTGCGCACGCGGCGCACCAGCGGCTCGCCACCGCGGCCGGGCAGCCGTTCGCCGGCGTAGTCGAAGGCCAGCCGCGCGTAACCCAGCGGCGGCGTGCCGGCGGCCAGCCGCGCGTGCCGGGTCAGCGCATGCAGAATCAGGATCGGTTTGGGCGCCAGCTCCGAATGCAACACCTCGTCGAAGACCTGCGGCAACGGCACCCGCGTGGCCAGCCGGCTGCCGCTCAGGCGACTGCGCAGACGCCGCCCGTGCTCATGCTTGAGCGGCGGCAGTTCGAGCCAGTGGGTCTCTTCGCTGGCGGCATCGAAGCGGCCCACCGTGGCGCGTTCGACATCGAGGTACCACAGCGTGTCGATGCGCAGCAGGCGCTGGTTGTGCGGCAATACCGGCAACAGGCGCTGGCTGCCATCGGGCTCCATCTTCCAGTGCCAGTTGAGCTGGTGCGATTTGCCGCGCGACAGGCGCAAGCCAGCCAGGCCGCCGAGAAAACACGGCGCAGTATCGAGAATCTCGGCGAGCAAGGTATCGCCGACGTGGCCACCGAGGCGCGCGTAGCTGCGTCCCTTGCGCACGTTCTGCGGCAGACCCAGCATGGTCGCGGCGAGGCGCTGCTCGTGCGGCTGCAGCGGCGACTGGGCCAGATGGCGACTGTCCAGCGGCACCGGCCGCGCGTAGCGGCCATGCTCGGCGACGCTGAGCAGGACCGGCGCCGCGTCCAGCCGCACGAAGGCGGCGCCCTCTTCGGGCATCACTTCCAGAAAGAAACCGAGCACGCCGTGCTCGTCAGCCGCGACCGGCTTGGGCGCAGCCAGCAGCCGCCGCCATGCCTGCGGCAGGGCTTCGTCGTCGCCCGATGGCGCGCTGGCGACGTGCTGTTTCTCGTCCGGTTGCTGCATGCGCATGCGGTCCGTGGCGACGACCAAAACATTGAGCTTAACAGCGCACGGGCAAGATGCGACCGTTGCGATCGCGGCCCCGGCCAAAGCCGGCCGGGGTGCCCTGAAAAATCACGCGTTGCAGAACAGACCGTGCGGATATTCCGGCTTCTGTTCGCGTGCCATCAGCGCTTTCAGACCGTCGACCGGGGTGACTTCGCCGTGCAGCACCGCGCGCACGCCGGCGCTGATCGGCAGGTCCAGGCCGTGCTTGTCGGCCAGCCGTGCCACTTCGTCGGCGGTGAGGATGCTTTCCACCACCTGGCCGATCCGGCGCACGGCTTCGTCGATCGCCACGCCCTGGCCGAGCGCCAGCCCCAGGCGACGGTTGCGCGACAAGTCGCCAGTGCAGGTCAGTACCAGGTCGCCCAGGCCGGACAGACCGATCAGGGTTTCCGGCCGCGCACCCAGTGCCACGCCCAGCCGCAGCATTTCGTTCATGCCGCGGGTGATCAGGCCGGCACGGGCGTTCAGGCCCAGCTGCATGCCGTCGGCAATGCCGGTGGCCACCGCCAGCACGTTCTTCATCGCACCACCGAGTTCGGCCCCGAGCACGTCGCCACCGGAATACGCGCGCAGGTTCGGCGCATGCAGCAGGCTCGCCAGTTGCTGTGCAAAAACCGCGTCATCCGAATGCACGGTCACCGCGCTGGGCAGCCCGCAAGCCACTTCCTTGGCGAAGGAGGGACCGGTGACCACGGCCGCCGCGCGACCGGGCAGCTGCTCGGCCACCAGTTCATGCAGGAAGCGGCCGGTACCCGGCTCGAAGCCCTTGGTCGCCCAGGCGATCGCGGTATCGGCATCGAGCAGCGGAGCCAGCTCGACCAGCATGCTGGCGAACGCGTGGCTGGGCACCACGATCAGCACGATGCCGGCGCCGCGCACGGCGCGCGCCAGGTCGCTTTCGTAGACCAGCTGCGCCGGCAGCTCGATGTCGGGCAGGTAGCGCTGGTTGACGCGACTGTTGGCCATGGCCGCCAAAGCCGTGGCGTCGCGCCCCCACAAGGTGGTGGGCACGCCGTTGCGTGCGATCAGTGCCGCCAGCGCGGTGCCCCAGGAGCCGGCACCGAGAACGGTCAGCTTCGGGTGATCAGCCATGGTGACGGATCAGCTGTTGAGCGTGGCCGGAACTTCGTCGCCACCCATCGCCCGGCGCTGCTGCTCGGCGAACAGCGCATCGAAGTTGATCGGCTGCAGCAGGAACGGCGGGAAGCCGCCTTCGAGCACCAGCGACGAAATCACCTGGCGCGCATACGGGAACAGCAGGTTCGGGCAGTAACTGCCGATGATGCCGGCCTGGTCGGCGTCGCTGAAGCCGGCAATGCCGAACACGCCGGCCTGCTCCACTTCGGCCAGATACGCCGTGCGCTGGCCGATCGTGCAGGTCAGGGTCAGGCTGAGCACCACTTCATACATGTCGTTGCCGAGGTCGGTGGCCTTCTGACCCAGGTTCAGCTGCACCTGCGGCTGATCCTTCTCGTCGATCTCCTGGAAGATCTGCGGCGCATTCGGCGCCTCGAAGGAGACATCCTTCACGTAGATCTTCTGCATCACCAGCTGCGGCTGACTGGACTGGCCGTTGGCCTGTTCGTTGGTGATCTCTTGTGCCATCGGGCGTTCCTCGAGTCGGGTCGTTTGGATAAAAGAGGACGATTGTTCCATACATCCCGGCCCCGCGCACGCCGCCAGCGGTGACAAAGGCCCGCAAAGATTGCGCCGACGCCTGTTTTTCTGCGAGAATACGCGGCTCGCCTCTGTCGACCCGGTGCATCCGGGCGGTCCGCCACGCGGTACGGACCTCACGATCATGCGTTGCAACAACTCCAGCATCGCGTGGCGCATGGCGCCGCTGGGCCGATCACACCCTGGCCAACGGGTGTCAGAAAATTATTACGGAGGTCGTCATGGCCCGTGTATGTCAAGTCACCGGTAAGGGTGTGATGAGCGGCAACAACGTCTCGCACGCCAACAACCGCACCCGTCGCCGCTGGTTGCCGAACCTGCATGAGCGTCGTTTCTGGGTGGCCAGCGAGAATCGCTGGATCAAGCTGCGCGTTTCCAACAACGCCCTGCGTACCATCGACAAGAATGGCATCGAGGCCGTGATTGCCGACATGCGCGCCCGCGGCGACAAGGTCTGAGGATCAAATCATGGCAAACAAGACCCAAGACAAGATTCGGATGATCTCCACGGCCGGTACCGGCCACTTCTACACCACGCAGAAGAACAAGAAGAACACGCCGGAAAAGTTCGAGTTCAAGAAGTACGACCCGGTGGTGCGCAAGCATGTGATGTACAAGGAAGGCAAGATCAAGTAATTGATCGCCGCCCCGAAGAAAACCCGCCCCTGTGGCGGGTTTTCTTTTGCCCGCTTGCCGGGCCGGCGGCGGCCCCACATCATCGCCGGATGAGCCCTGACCCTTTGACTGCCCTGTTTCCCGGTCTGCTCGGCGAAAGCAGCTGGCGCGACCTGCCGCCCGCCGTGCAGGCCATGCACGGCGCAGCGCCGCTGTTGCACGCAAGCGGCGTCGCCGATATCACCGGCGATGCGCACTTGCCCGCACGCTGGTTGCGCCGCTTGCTGGGCCTGCCATCTCCCGGCCTGGCGCAGGCCTTGGCGCTGACCATCGAACGACGGGGCAAATGCGAAATCTGGACCCGCCGTTTCGCCAGCCGGCAGATGCGTTCGACGCTGGAACGCCGTGCCGGCTCGCCCTTGCTGTACGAACGTCTGGGACCTGCCCGGCTGGGCTTTGCCTTGCGCCACGACGGCGACGCGATCGACTGGCAATTGCGCAGCGTGCATGTATTCGGCCTGCCCTGCCCGCGCGCATTGCGCGGCCAGGTGCTTTCGCGCAGCGGCGTTCGCGATGGCCGCTACCACTTCAGCGTGGATGTGCGACTGTCGTGGCTGGGCCGGTTGGTGGCCTACCAGGGCTGGCTGGAACCCTCATCGCCGGCGCCGTCCGGCGTGTGCCGAGACCATCGCCTGCGGTGATCGTGTTCGACGGCGCCTGTCCGTTTGGCAACCATGGCCGGACACCGCAGACGTTTCAGATCGCAAGCGTTTCCCGCTGGATGTCGATCGCGAAAGCATCGAGTGCGGCCAGCGCCTCGTCCAGCGTGAACAGGCCCATGCACGGCATTGCCCCGTGCAGCGCAAGCTTGCCATCGGCGAGCTTGCGCGCCAGCACCACGGCCGGGGTGGCGGGAATCTGCGGACCATCGCCGGTCGCGGCAGACAACGACCAGCGCAGCCGCAACGGTCGTCCCTGCGCGTCGCGTCCCGTCAGTTCCACCAGCATGCCGCCCACATCGCTGCCGGCGCCGAGGAACCATTCGCTGACCCGGCGCAGGCGCGTGGCATGACGCGCCAGGTCGCGGATCAGGCCGAGCCGCACCAGCCATGCCGCGGCAAACGTGGCGAAGTGCAGCCGCTTCAGCTCCAGGCCGGCGCGGAAGATCACCGTGCGTACGTCGGGATAGCGCTGCGGGAACAGTTCCAGATCCGGCACCTCGCACAGGCCAAGCCAACGCCGGCCAAACGGGAATATCGCGCGACGCGTGTGCATCCAGCCATGACCGGTCTGCCAGCGGCCGTCGCGCCAATACGTTACCGGGCGACCGCAATAGCCCAGAATGGCCGCCACCGTCGCATCGCCCCGCGGCGCGCGATTGCCGGGACTGATCGCGTGCTCGATGACGTCCAGTACGGCAAAGCGCGGCAGCAGGCTGTCCACCACCGCGCTGCTGAGCGCCGGCACGGTGGAGGCACCGCTGACCAGCAGTCGACCGGCCGCTTTCGCCTGGCCGTCCAGACGGCCAAAGCCGCTGACAAAGTCACGCCCGTCGGCGAGATCGACATAGTCGCTGGCGCAAGCCAGGCAGGCTTCGGCCACCCGGTAATCCTGCTGCTGGAACGGGCCGGCGGCATGGATCACCAACTGCGGCTGCAGCGCGGCGAGCTCGCCCACCAGACCGGGCGCGGTCACATCCAGTGCAGCCAACTGCACCGAGGCATCTCCCAGTGCGTCACGCAGCAGCACCAGGCGGTCCAGCCGTCGGCCCGCAAGGGTCAGCCGAAAGCGTGGATCGCCAGCCAGCTGGCTGGCGATGCGCGAACCGAACACACCGGCGGCGCCGATCAGCACTACGCGCAAGGCCATCCGTTTCCCTCGTGGTGCTCCCCGAAAAACAAAACCCGCCGGACGGCGGGTTCTGCTGCAACATGATGGCTGCGATCAGGCCGCGGCGACGCCGTAGCCCTTCAGTCGCTGGGCGAATTCCTGCAGCGCGCGGATACCGCTTTCCTCGGCCTCGTGGATCCACTGCTGCAGGCCCTTCAGGGCCTGCTCGGCACCGCGCTGCTCCATCAGCGCCACCAGGCGGCTGCGGAAGTCGATCACGGTGGCCAGGGTCGGACGTTTGGCCAGCACGGCCTGCATGCGGTCACGACCTTCGTTGTCCAGCCAGCGGCCACCGTCAGCCAGCGCCCGGCGCAGGCGGCGCGGCGTCGACTTGAGGCTTTCGCCGGCGTGCGCGGCTTCCTCGGCCACCGTCGGCAGGATCACCGCACGGTAATAGTCGGTCATCGCCTGGAAGCGATGGGTCAACACCGCCTTCAGCGTTTCCGCATCCGGCAGGCGCACGTTCGGACGCACGTCCAGCGACGGCGCCACGCGCAGCACCTTGGCCAGGCCGACGGCGCGCAAGCCGCAGATCGCCGCCCAGCCAATGTCGAACTCCCACTTGCGCAGGGCGAACTTGGCCGAGCTGGGGAAGGCGTGGTGGTTGTTGTGCAGCTCTTCACCGCCAATCCAGAACGCCCATGGAATCAGGTTGCGCGCGGTGTCGGCGCTTTCGAAATTGCGGTAGCCGGCCCAGTGGCCAATGCCGTTGACGAAACCGGCGGCCCAGAACGGGATCCAGACCATCTGCAGCGCCCACAGCGCCGCACCGATCACGCCGAACAAGGCGACGCTGATGAACAGCATCAGGGTCGGACCCCAATACGGATGTGCGCCGTAGACGTTTCTTTCGACCCAGTCGTCCGGCGTGCCGCGGCCGTACTGTTCCATGTCCTGCTTGTTTTCGCAGGCATCGCGGTACAGCGACACGCCGTCCCAGAACACCTTCTTGATGCCGTAAATCATTGGGCTGTGCGGGTCGTCCACCGTCTCGACCTTGGCGTGGTGCTTGCGATGCACCGCCACCCATTCGCGGGTGACCATGCCGGTGGTCAGCCAACCCCAGAAGCGGAAGAAGTGCGCCAGCGCCGGATGGAAATCGACGCCGCGGTGGGTCTGGCTGCGATGCAGGTACAGGGTCACCGTGAAGATGGTCAGCTGGGTCATCACCAGCATGTACACGGCGATCTGCCCCCAGCTCGCGCCGGTCAGACCATCGTTGAGGAAGTTGATTGCCGCGTCGAGCATGGAAGGCACCGAAGAAGGGACAAGTCAGTGTAAATCAGGGGCTTCCGTACCCACCAGCATGGCGCTGAACATGCATGATAGCAGCCGCTCCGGCAGGCGAAGCTAAGGTGACGTTATTCACGAGCCGTGCTTGCACCTGTTGTTTCCAGATGGGGGCGCCGTGACAATCAGGCAATGACCACCATCGTCCCCGCGTCACCGAAGACCGCGCTGCAACTGGATCACGTCACCCGCCGGCGCGCCGGTCGCCGGGCCGTGCAGGATCTGAGCCTGGCGCTGCAAGGCGGCCAGGTGATGGGCCTGCTCGGCGTGAACGGTGCGGGCAAGTCGACCAGCCTGTCGATGATTGCCGGTGCACTGAAGCCCGACAGCGGCGGCATCAAGCTGAACGGCGAGGATTTCCTCGAGCAGCCGGAGATCGCCCGCCGGCTGGTCGGCTGGTTGCCGGAGCGTGCGCCGGTCTGGGCCGAACTCAGCGTCGAGGAACATCTTGACGCGCACGGCCGCCTGCGCGGCATCCGCGGCCCGGCGCTGCGCAAGGCGCGCAGCGCGATCATCGAGCGGCTGGAGTTGCAGCCGCTGGCGCGGCGCCTGGCCGGCGTGCTGTCGCAGGGTCAGCGCCAGCGGCTGGGACTGGCCTGCGCGCTGCTGCATCAGCCGGCCCTGCTGGTGCTGGACGAACCGGCCAACGCGCTGGATCCGGTGCAGGTCGCCGCCTTGCGCACGCTGATCCGCGAACAGGCCGCTGCCGGCACCGCGGTGATCCTGTCGACCCACCTGCTGGCCGAAGTCACCGCGGTCTGCGATCGCGTGGCGATCCTGCACGAGGGCACGCTGCGCCATGACGGCGCGGTGCATGCCGATGACCACGCGGCGCTGGAGCAGACCTTTTTCGGGATAGCCATGAACGGCAGCAACGCGGCGGCACACGCCGCATGAGCCACGCCTTGATGAATACCGCCGCGGTGACACGACTGGAATGGCGCCGGCTGCTGGTGCGACCACTGGCCTGGGTGCTGGCCGCGCTCACGCTGGCCTGGCTGGCCTGGAACTTCACCTTGCTGCTGGGCGGTTTCCTGGGCAGCCAGATCCAGCGGGCGGCGCAGCCCGATGGGCCCGGCTTCATCGATCTGGTCGGCGTGCCCCTGCTCGGCCAACTGGCCCAGTTGGCATTCCTGGTGGTACCGCTGCTGGGCATGTCGGTGCTGGCCGGTGAGCGCCGCAACGGCACCCTGCCACTGCTGTTCGCCACGGGCGTGCCGGCTTCGCACATTGTGCTGGGCAAGTATCTGGCGATGCTGGGCTGGCTGCTGCTGTGGCTGGTGCTGACCCTGGCGATGCCGCTGGCGCTGATGCATGCCACGCACTTCGACTGGGGCAAGCTGGCCGCGGCCACACTGGGCCTTGCCCTGATGCTGGCCACGCTGGCGGCGATCGCGGTCGCCTGCTCCAGCTTCGCCTCGCACCCGGCCATCGCCGCGGCGGCCGCGCTGGTCATCGCGCTGGCGCTGTGGAGCGTGAACCTTGGTGCGCAGATGGCCGGCGTCCATGGTGGCGCGATCAACTGGCTGGCGATGAGCACGCACCTGCAACCGCTGCTGCGTGGCCTGGTATCGAGTGCCGACCTGCTGTGGTTCGTGCTGTTCATCGCCTTCCCGCTGGCTCTGGCCACGCGCCGACTTGACGCCGAGCGGGAGCGCGGCTGATGAAGAATCTTTTCAGACGTCTGGACGGCTGGTTGTTCGCCGTGCTGCTGGTGCTGGCGGTAGCCGCTATCGGCTACCTCGGCAGCCGTTACGTGATGCAGGCGGACTGGACCGCGAACGGTCGCACCAGCCTGTCACCGGAAAGCCGCGCGGTGCTGGCGCAGCTGCACGGCCCGGTGGAGATCGTCAGCTACGCCAACCCGCAGGGCGATCTGCGCCAGACCGTGGCCGGCTTCCTGCAGCGCTACCAGGCGGTGAAGCCCGATCTCAAGCTGCGCTTCGTCGACCCGCAACTGGACCCGGCGAAAATGCGCGAACTGGGCGTGACCGTGGACGGCGCGCTGATCCTGCACTATCAGGATCGCGAGCAGCGTCTGGACGAATTGTCCGAGCGCAGCCTCACCAACGCGCTGGAGCGGTTGCTGCGCGGCAGCGACCGCATCGTGGCCTTCGTCACCGGCGACGGCGAGCGCCGTGCCGACGGCCAGGGCAATGCCGACCTGGGCACCTTCATCGCGCAGTTGGAGAGTCGCGGCATGCGCGCGGTGCCACTGAATTTCACCCAGGTCAGCGCGGTGCCCGAACACACCGACCTGGTCGTGCTGGCCAGTCCGGAAGTGGCACTGCCACCGGCGGCGGTACAGGCGCTGGTTGACTACCTGCAGAACGGCGGCAACTTCTTGTGGCTGACCGAGCCGGCCAACCAGGACCTCGGCCTCAAGCCGCTGGCCGATGCACTCGGCGTGCGCGTACTGCCCGGCGTGCTGGTGGATGGCTCGGGCGCCGCACTGGGGCTGCGCGATCCGCGCCTGCTCACGCTGGGCGACTACCCGCCGCAGGCGATCACCCGCGGCTTCACGCTGACCACACTGTTCCCGCAGACGTCCGCCCTGGCGCAGCTTGGCCAGGCCGGCTGGGCGTTCGCGCCGTTCCTGCGCTCCAGCACGCAGAGCTGGACCGAATTCCAGCCGATCGACAATGCCGGGTCCTCGGACATCCGCTTCGATGCCGATGCCGGCGAGCTGAAAGGGCCGCTGGATTTCGGCTTCGCGCTGAGCCGGCTTTCGCCCAGTCCGGACAAGAGCGAACAGCGCGCGGTGGTGATCGGCGACGGCGATTTCCTGTCCAACAGCTTCCTCGGCAACGGCGGCAATCGCGCGCTGGGCGAGCGCGTGTTCGACTGGTTGCTGGGCGATGACAAGCTGGTCAACCTGCCGCCACGCGGCGCACCGGACCGGCTGCTGCAGATATCGCAGGGCGAGTTGAATGCGTTGAGCGTCGGCTTCCTGATCGCGCTGCCGTTGCTGCTGCTGCTGATCGGTGGCGGTATCGCGTGGCGCCGGCGTCGGCGCTGAACGATGAAGCGCGCCCGCCGGCAACAACTCAGCCTGCTGCTGGTCGTGCTGGCGCTGCTCGCGCTGGCGCTCTGGCAACACCATCGCGACGCCGGCCTGGCTGGCGGCAACCTGACCACGCTGGACCCGGCCGCCATCCGTCATGTCCGCCTCGTCCTGCCCGGCGCCGCCGCGCTGGATTACGAGAAGCGCGGCGGTGGCCACTGGTGGCGGACCGACGGCACGCCCAGCCGGGTCGCCGACGACGACCGTCTGGACGACCTCACCGATATCGCCGCGGCGCACGTGCTGAGTTGGCGTGCGGCCAGCGATTTCGAACCGGCGAAGATCGGGCTGATGCCACCCCGAGCCGTGCTGGTGCTGGATGGACACAAGCTCGAGTTCGGCGAAAGTTCGGTCACCGGGCCGCAGCATTACGTGCGCGTGGGTGACCGTGTGGCGCTGGTGTCCTCACGTTACATGCCGCGCTCGCCGGAACTCCGCGTCACCCAGTTGCACTGAGTCCGACTTCTTCACGCGTTCTGACGGTGCCATCTTGCAGGCTTTGCGATTCGTCCCCATCCCGGCGGGTATCGCCGTCCAGCGCAGGAGCAGATTCGCATGAGCCAGCAATCCATCGGTGTGATCGGCATGGCCGTGATGGGCCGCAACCTGGCGTTGAACATCGAAAGCCGCGGCCACGCGGTATCGATCTACAACCGCAGCCGCGAGAAGACCGACGAAGTCATTGCCGAACATGGCGACAGGAAGCTCGTACCGACCTACTCGCTGCAGGCATTCGTCGATTCGCTGGAAAAGCCGCGCCGCATCCTGCTGATGGTGAAGGCCGGCGCCGGCACCGACGCGGTGATCGACGAACTGAAGCCGCTGCTCGACCAGGGTGACATCCTGATCGATGGCGGCAACACCCATTTCATCGACACCATCCGGCGCAACAGGGACCTGGCCGAGGCCGGCCTGCACTTCATCGGCACCGGTGTCTCCGGCGGCGAGGAAGGCGCCCTGCACGGCCCCTCGATCATGCCCGGTGGTCCGCGCGACGCGTACGACCTGGTCGAACCGATCCTCACCGAGATTGCCGCGCGCGCCAGGGACGGCAAGCCGTGCGTCGCCTACATGGGTCCGGACGGCGCCGGCCATTACGTGAAGATGGTGCACAACGGCATCGAGTACGGCGACATGCAACTGATCGCCGAGAGCTACGCGGTATTGAAGCAGGTGCTCGGCCTGTCCAACCAGGAACTGGCCGCTGTCTACACGCGCTGGAACGAGGGCGAGCTGGACAGCTACCTGATCGAGATCACCGCGAAGATCTTCGGCAAAAAGGACGACCAGACCGGCCAGGATCTGCTCGACGTGATTCTCGACCGTGCCGCGCAGAAGGGCACCGGCAAATGGACCAGCCAGAGCGCGCTCGACCTGGGCGTGCCGTTGCCGCTGATCACCGAATCGGTGTTCGCCCGCGTGCTGTCCTCGCTCAAGGACGAACGCGTGGCCGCGTCCGCGGCGCTGGCCGGGCCGGCAAGCAAGCCGTTCAGCGGCAATCGCGACGCCTTCATTGCCGCGGTGGGACGCGCACTGTATCTCAGCAAGATCGTTTCCTACGCGCAGGGTTTCGCGCAGCTGCGCGCCGCCTCCGACGAATACGACTGGAAGCTCGACTACGGCAGCATCGCGCAGATCTGGCGCGGCGGCTGCATCATCCGCGCCCGCTTCCTGCAGAACATCACCGATGCCTACGCCGCTGGCGAGGCGCCGGCGAATCTGCTGCTGGCGCCGTATTTCCGCGATATCGCGGCGAGCTACCAGTCCGCGCTGCGCTGGGTGGTGGCCGCCGCCGTCACCAGCGGCGTGCCGGTGCCGTGCTTCTCGTCGGCCATCGCGTATTACGATGCTTACCGCAGCGAACGCCTGCCGGCCAACCTGATCCAGGCCCAGCGCGATTTCTTCGGCGCGCATACCTTCGAACGCGTGGATGAACAAGGCAGCTTCCACGCCGACTGGAGCTGAGTTTTTTGTGGGAACGCACAGGGTACGTTCCCACCTATCGATGGTGAATCGAGTTTATCCATGCCCGAACTGCCCGAAGTCGAAACCACCCGTCGCGGCATCGCCCCGCACCTGATCGGTCGACGCGTGACGGGCGTGATCCTGCGCCGTCCCGATTTGCGCTGGCCGATCCCGCCGGAAGTCAGCGCACTGCTGCCCGGACAGCGCATCGACGCGGTGGAACGCCGGGCGAAATACCTGCTGCTGCACACCGAAGCGGGCAGCGCCTTGCTGCACCTGGGCATGAGTGGCATGTTGCGCGTGCTGCCGCCGGACGCACCGGCGGGCAAGCATGACCATGTCGACATCGCGCTGGAGCGCACGCCGACACAGGCGCCGCGCATCCTGCGTTTCACCGACCCGCGCCGCTTCGGCTGCCTGTTGTGGCAGGCGCCGGGCGAGACCCATGAGCTGCTGGCGACGCTGGGCCCGGAACCGCTGACCGATGAGTTCGACGGCGACCTGCTGTGGCATCTCTCACGCGGCCGCAAGGCAGCGGTGAAGCTGTTCCTGATGGACAACGCCATCGTCGTGGGCGTCGGCAACATCTACGCCAGCGAAGCGCTGTTCCACGCCGGCATCGACCCGCGTCGCGCCGCCGGCGGCATCTCCCGGCCGCGCCATGCACGCCTGGCGATGGAAGTGAAACGCCTGCTGGCCTGGGCGATCGAACGCGGCGGCACCACCTTGCGCGACTTCCTCAATCCCGACGGCGCACCCGGCTATTTCTTCCGCGAATTGATGGTCTACGGCCGCACCGGCGAGCCGTGCCACGTGTGCAGCACGCCGATCCGCCAGGTCACCCTGGGCCAGCGCTCGACGTTCTGGTGCCCGCATTGCCAGCGCTGAGGCCGGGCCGCGTCTGACCATGCATCGTTTCCTTTTGGAAACAGACTGACTTCGAGCCGCCGACTAGCCAGGCCGCCATACCGGCCTAACATATCGGCCATCGATCGCGATGCAGCGAGAACAAGGCGATGAAGCGGAAGTCCCGGCCGGCGACCCAGCACAAAACGGCCCGGCATCGACTGTTTCCCTGAAGCGCCTTTTCACCTGCCGCGATTCCCAAGCATCGAACCCCACATGCCCGAGGAATCACCATGAACAGCACCCTGATAGAAAAGCTCAAGCAGCGCCGCACCCAGTACGCGCTGGGCAAGAACGTATCGCTGGACAAGGACACCCTCACCAGCCTGATCAAGCAAGCCATCCGCCACACGCCATCGTCGTTCAACTCGCAGAGCTCGCGCGCGGTGATCCTGTTCGGCGAACAGAGCGAGAAGTTCTGGGCGTTGACCAAGCAGGAGCTGGGCAAGATCGTGCCGGCGGAGGCGTTCGCCCCGACCGCCGCCAAGCTCGACAGCTTCGCCGCCGGCGTCGGCACCGTGCTGTTCTATGAAGACCAGGCCGTGGTGACCGGCATGCAGGAGCAGTTCGCGCTGTATGCGGACAACTTCCCGGTGTGGTCCGAGCAGGCCGGCGGCATGGCCCAGTTCGCCGTGTGGCTGGCACTGACCGAGGCCGGCGTCGGCGCCAGCCTGCAGCACTACAACCCGGTGGTGGACGGAGCGGTGGTGCAGGAGTGGAACGTGCCGGCGTCGTGGAAGCTGCGCGCGCAGATGCCGTTCGGCTCGCACGAGGGTGGCTTCGGCGAGAAGGCCTTCATGGACGACGCGCAGCGCTTCATCGTCCAGGGCTGAGCCAGCGCCTGACGCAAGACAAGGGGCGACACCGCGGTGTCGCCCCTTGTTTTGCCCGTGACCCTGGCTATTGCGGCCAGCGGAACGCGATGTGGGTGTTGTTGAACTCCGGATCGTCGAGGCTGCCGCCGGGCTGCGCCAGCAGTCCCTCCGGCACGCCCTCCACTTCCAGCTGCTGGCCGGCGCTGAAGTTCGCGCCCAGCGACAGCAACTCGACCAGCCGCTCGCACAACACGCCGGCGCGATCGACATCGCGATCGGGCACGTTGCGCAGGCTGATGTCGGGCCGGCCGAACTTGCGCATGCCGCGGGTGTGGATCCACGAACGATCGGCGGCGTCTTCGGCGCTGCGCAGGATCAACACATGGTTGCGCGGCGGCGCACCGCCCTTCACCAGGTAATGCCCGCGCCAGTGGCCGGCGTCGAACAGGGTGAGGATCTGCGGATCGAGGATCGCGGTGCCGCCCACGTCGAGCATGCCGGCCAGCACGCCCATCGTGTCGCGCAGGTAATCCAGGCTGGCGCTGTCCTTGAGCACGCCACGCACCACCAGCACCTCGGGCGCGATGCGCGCCTGCTCGTATGTCTGCGGAGCATCCTCCTTCAGCAGGCCGCCCAGCGCGCCATGCAGCGGATAGCCTTCCCACTGGCGCAGTACCGCGTTCTGGAAGCGCTGGATCTCGACGCCGGCGGGCAAGCCGGGGCTGCCGTAGCGCGGCGAAGGAATCAGCAGCTCCGCGTCGAACTTGCCGAACACGTAGAACTGCAGCACGGCGTTGTCTTCACCCGGCTGCCAGTACGGTCGCGGCCAGCTGGCTGTGGGACTGGTGTCGCTCATGCGGATTCCTTGTTGGTCATGACTTGATCGGCGGTGGTTCGGTTCATTCGCGCTCGCCCAGCTGCAGCACGGTCTGCTGCAGCTCGATGCGACCGTGGCCGGCGCTGATCTTCTTGAACTCGGCGCGACTCACCGAGACATAGCGTTCGTTGCCGCCGATCTCAACCTGCGGGCCGTCGGTCACGGCGCGCCCCAGTTCATCCACGCGCACCACCATGGTGGCCTTGCGACCGGTGTGGCAGATCGTCTTGATCTCTTCCAGGTTGTCCGCCCAGGCCAGCAGGTAACGACTGCCCTCGAACAGCTCGCCGCGGAAATCGGTGCGCAGGCCGTAAGCCAGCACCGGAATGTTCAGGCGATCGACCACGTCGCTGATCTGCCACACCTGCGCCTTGCTGAGGAACTGCGCCTCGTCGACGAACACGCAATGCAGCGGGCCGCGCGCAGCGATGTCCGCGTCGACCAGGGCGAACAGATCCTCGTCGCCGGCAAAGCGGCGCGCGTTCGCCTTCAGGCCGATCCGCGAGGCGACCACGCCTTCGCCGAAACGATTGTCCAGTGCCGGCGTGAGGATCAGCGTGCGCATGCCGCGCTCGTGATAGTTGTACGCACTCTGCAGCAGGGTGGTGGTCTTGCCGGCATTCATCGCCGAGTAATAGAAATAGAGTTTGGCCATGGGCATGCGTTCGGGTCGTGACCGTGCATGGTAGCGCGGACCGGCCATGGCTCATCTCCCGACCCAAACCACCCGGAAGATCAACAGCACCCCACCCCAACCCTCCCCCGCACACGCAGGGGAGGGAGAAGGCTCAGGCCTTGTCCAGCGGCGTGTTGCCGCCGGTGAACTGCGCGCGCGCCTGGCCCAGCCGGTATGTGTGCTCGGCGCGCCAGCGGCGCCAGTCGCGCAGGCCGCAGATCGCGTAGACCAGCTTGAACAGCTGCAGTCGCCACAGCACCTTAGGCGTGTCGAACAGGTCGCCGGCCAGCATCGAGATCACGCCCTGCTCCAGCTGCCAGGTGTTGCGCGGCTGGCGGAACATCTGCTGCATCACCGGACCATTGAAGCGGTAGATGAAGAACGAGAAGCGGGCCATGGCCGCACGCTGGCGCCGCTCCAGTTTGCGCAGCAGGGCCGGCTCGCGGCGCGGCTCGCGCAATGCCTGGTCAGCCACCTCCACCGCCTGCTCGGCGCCGCTCATCGCCAGGTACACGCCGGAGGAGAACACCGGATCGAGGAAGGCAAACGCGTCGCCGACCAGGATCCAGCCGGGTCCGCCCATGCGGCTGGAGTCGTAGGAATAGTTGCCGGTGACGCGCACCTCGTCGTCGATCAGCTCGGCGTGCTGCACGCGCGCCCACAACGCCGGGCTGAGCTTCAGCGTGTCGGTGAGGAACTCGACCGTGCGACCCTTGCGCTGCTTGAGGTAGTCCGGCCGGCACACCGCGCCGACGCTCATCACCCCCTCCGGCAGCGGGATCATCCACATCCAGCCGTGCGCGAAACTGTAGATGCTGATGTTGCCCGCGTCCTCGCCGGCGCGGGCTTCGGCACCGCGGTAGTGAGCGAAGATCGCCGCGCTCTGGTGCTGGCTGTTCTTGCGCCGGAGCTTCTTCTTCGATGACAGCAAGGCATCGCGACCGCTGGCGTCGACCACGTAGCGCGCCTGGATGGTGTAGTCGCGGCCGTCGTCGGCATGCACCTGCAGCAGGCTTTCGCGCGGGCCACGCTGCTCTACCTGGCGCACCTCGTGCCCTTCCCGCGCATCGGCACCGCATTCGCGCGCGTGTTCGTAGAGCATCTGGTCGAAATCCTGCCGCCACACCTGGTAGGCATGCGGCGGGCTCTGCCCGATCGCGCGGGCAAACGCATAGGTGTTGTAGCCGCGTTCGTTGTCCGCCTCGAAATCCGCACCGGGCTTGAACACGCCCATCGCGCGCACCTTGTCCAGCACGCCAAGGCGCTCGAACACCGGCAGGTTCATCGGCAACAGCGACTCGCCGATATGGAAACGCGGGTGATGCGCCTTCTCCAGCGCGATCACCTTGTAGCCGCGCCGGGCCAGCAGCGCAGCGGCGGTGCTGCCGCCCGGGCCACCGCCGATCACCGCCACATCACATTGCTGCCATTCCGCTTCCGCCATGCCGCTCCCCCTGTGGCTGTTCCGGTCGATTATGGCTGAAGCCCGCGGGTGCGCCAGCGCCGCTCTGCTAACATCGGCCTCCGCACCACGCACTGTTCCGATCCATGCTCAACCCCCAACAACTGGCCGCCGTCGAACATTGCGAAGGGCCGCTGCTCGTGCTGGCCGGCGCCGGATCCGGCAAGACCAGCGTGATCACCCAGAAGATCGCCTACCTGATCCAGCGCCGCAAACTCAGCGCGCACAAGATCGCCGCGATCACCTTCACCAACAAGGCGGCGCGCGAGATGCGCGAGCGCGTGGCCAAGCTGGTCAGCAGCGAAGACGCCGCCGCGCTCACGGTAAGTACCTTCCATGCGATGGGGCTGAAGTTCCTGCAGATCGAACACGCCCGCGCCGGCCTGCGCCGCGGCTTCTCGGTGCTGGACGCGGACGACAGCGGCGGCATCGTCAAGGAACTGTCGCCGAAAGGGGCGAAGAACGACGTGCTGTTCGGCATCCGCAACCTGCTCAGTCGCGCCAAGAACAGCGGCCTGTCGCCGGAAGAAGCGCTGGCCGCCGCGCGCAGCCCGCGCGAGATCGAGGCGGCCACCATCTACGACCTGTACCAGCAGCGCCTGAGCGCGTTCAATGCGGTGGACTTCGATGACCTGATCCGCCTGCCGCTGCGCATCCTGGAAGCGGACGCCGAATGCCGCGAAGCCTGGCGCGAACGCTTCCGCTACCTGCTGGTGGACGAATACCAGGACACCAACGACGCGCAATACCGCCTGCTGAAGGCACTGACCGGCGAGCGCGGCGGCATCACCTGCGTGGGCGACGACGACCAGTCGATCTACGCCTGGCGCGGCGCCAACCCGGAGAACATCGACCAGCTCGGTCGTGACTGGCCGAACCTGCGCGTGATCAAGCTGGAACAGAACTACCGCTGCGGCAAGCGCATCCTGCGCGCGGCAAACCAGCTGATCGCGAACAACCCGCACCTGCACGAAAAGAAGTTGTGGAGCGAGCATCCGGAAGGCGCCACCATCCGCGTGCTGGAATGCAAGGAAGCCGAGCACGAGGCCGAGCGCGTCGCCGCGATCGCCACCACCCTGGCCGAGAAGCACAAGGCGCGCTGGGACGACATGGCGATCCTGTACCGCGGCAACTTCCAGGCACGCCCGCTGGAAAAGGCGCTGCGCCTGGCGCGGGTGCCCTACCACCTCACCGGCGCGCTGAGCTTCCTCGACCGCGCCGAGGTGAAGGACCTGCTGTGCTACCTGCGCCTGCTGACCAACCCCAGCGACGATGCCGCCTTCCTGCGTGTGGTCAACGCACCCAGGCGCGAGATCGGCGCCACCACGCTGGAGAAGCTGGGCCAGATCGCGCAGTCCCGTCACTCGTCCCTGCTCGACGCCACCCGCAGCGATGGCGTGCTGCGCCAGCTCACGCCGCGGCCCGCCGTGGCGCTGGCCTCGTTTGCGAACCTGCTTGACGAGCTGCGCAGCGCATCCCTGCATGAGAACGCCGCCGACCTGGTCGAGCTGATCCTCAAGCGCACCGGCTACGCCGCGCAGATCGCCGCCAGCACGCCCGACGCCAGCGTGCGCGAGCGCAAACTGGGAAACCTCAAGGAACTCGCCGACTGGTTCCGCGCGATGCAGAAGGGTGGCAACAGCGCTGGCGACCTCGCCTCGCAGTTGGCCCTGCTCAGCCACGCCGACCGTGACGAACCGGGCAATGCAGTGCGCATGATGACCCTGCACGCGGCGAAAGGCCTGGAATTCCGTTTCGTCTTCATCATCGGCTGCGAGGACGGCACGCTGCCGCACGAAAGCGCCATCGACGAAGGCCGCATCGACGAGGAACGCCGGCTGATGTACGTCGGCATCACCCGCGCCAAGGAGTTGCTGACCTTGTCGTGGTGTGCGCAGACCAAGCGCTACGGCGAAGTTCACCGCAACCAGCCCAGTCGTTTCCTGCACGAACTGCCGCAGGACGACCTGCACTGGCAGGGCAAGGACCCGGAAGCGGACAAGGAAGTGACCCGCGAAACCGCCGAGTCGCACATGGCGCGGATCAAGGCGATGCTGGCGGCCCGGTGAACGGTCGCGGCGCGCTCACTTCCAGCCGTTGACGAAAATCGTGATGACCAGCGCATTGGTGAAGTCGATCAGGAACGCGCCCACGATCGGCGCCACCAGGAATGCGCGCGCGGCCGGGCCGTAGCGTTCGGTGAGCGAGCTCATCACCGCCATGGCATTGGCCGTGGTGCCGAGCATGAAGCCGATGAAGCCGCTGGCCATCACCGCGGCGTCATAGTCGCGCCCCATCAGCTGCAGCAGCGGCCAGCAGCAGAACGCCACCACGATGAGCGATTGCACGCCCAGATTGACCAGCAGCGGCGCGGCCAGCCCGCTCAATTCCCACAGGTGCAGGTCCATCAGCGCCATCACCAGGAACAGCGACAGGCAAATGTTGCCGATGATGTCGATGTCGGGCATCGACAGGCCGAACCAGCCGCGGCGATCGTCGACGTTGCGGATCAGCGCGCCGACCAGCATCGCTCCGATATAGCTGGGCAGGGTCAGGCCCAGCGCGCCCAGCCCGCCACTGATCCACCCACCGAGGCCCATCGCGAGCAGGATCCAGACGAAGCTGCGCAATCCCGCGTAGACCCTCTCGTCGGCGCGGCGCGCTGGCGCGACAGCCGGTATCGGCGTGGCCGCGACGGCTGGCAAGGTATCGACCGCTTCGCCGGCCACCTTCGGCACGCGCAAGCGCAGTCGCTCGATCAGCATGGTCGCCACCGGCGCGCCGATCACCGAGCCCAGCACGATGCCGGCCATGGCGTTGGCCAGCGCCACGCTGGCGGCGCCATGCACGCCCGCCTCGGCAAACAGCGGCGCGAACGCCATGCCGGTAGCCGGCCCGCCGGTCAGCGTCACCGAGCCGGTGATCACGCCGAACAGCGGCGGCAGGCCGAAGGCCATCGCCACGCCGATGCCGACCAGGTTCTGTACCACTGCCAGGCCGCTGGCCAGGCCCAGGAACAGCAGCATCTGGCGACCGCCAAGCTTCAGCAGCGAGGCGCTGGCGTTGAAGCCGATCCCGGTGAAGAAGGCGATCATCAGCGGTTGCTTGAGCGCGCCGTCGAAGCGCACCGGCGTGAAGTTCCACTGGCGGCACAGCAGCAGCGCCAGCGCCACCAGCAAGCCGCCGATCACCGGCGCCGGAATGCTGAAGCGCGACAACAGCGGCACTCGCCGGCGGATCGCATAGCCGAGCAGCAGGAACAGGCCGCCACAGGCCATGCTCTGGATCGGATCCAGCGTCAGCATGGGCAAGCCCGCGACAATGGCCGAACCGGCATCGTCAGCCGCCCCAGAACGCGGGCGCCGGCGGCACCAGCAAGCCATCGTGCAGACTCACCCCGTCGGGGTAGTCGTGCTGCAACCACAGCGGGCCATCGAGATCGATGAACTCCGCCTCGCGGGCGATCTCCAGTGCCGGCGTGATGCCGAGCGAGGAACACACCATGCAGCCCACCATGATCTGGAAGCCCTCGGCGCGCGCGGCGCGCAGCAGACGCCAAGCCTCGGTGAGTCCGCCGGTCTTGTCCAGCTTGATATTGATCGCCTGATAGCGATCACGCAGTCGCGGCAGGTCGGCGGTCACGTGACAGGCTTCGTCGGCGCAGATCGGGATGACGCTGCGGAAGCCCCGCAAGGCGTCATCCGCATCCACCGGCAGGGGCTGTTCGAGCAACTCCACGCCGACGCGCTGCAGCATCGGCTGCAGTTCCCGCAGGATCTCGATGGTCCAGCTCTCGTTGGGATCGACGATCAGATGCGCCGCGGGCGCCGCCCGCCGCACCGCCTCGATCCGCGCCGCCGGATCATCGGCGTCCACCTTGATCTTGATCAGTCCGCCATCGGCGATGCGCGCGGCCGCTTCGCCCATGCGTGCCGGCGTGTCGATGCTGAGCGTGATCGCACTGCGCAGCGTGGTGCGCGGCGGACGCCCCAGGGTCACCCATACCGGCACCGCGCTCAGTTGCGACTCGAGATCCCACATCGCCGCATCCAGTGCGTTGCGCGCCGCACCCGGCGGCAGGCGCAGTTGCAGTTCGTCGCGCCCCATGCCGGCGGCAAGCTCGCCCCGCAACGACTCGATCTGGTCGAGCACCGTGGCCATCGACTCGCCGTAACGCGCATACGGCACCGCCTCGCCGCGACCGCGCCGGCCCGCCTGGTGCAGTTCCACCGTGACCACGTCGGCGGCGTACTTCACCCCGCGCGCAATGCGAAACGGCGCCACCAGCGGAAAGTTGCGCTCGCTGACGTTCAGTTCGCGAAGCATGCGAGCAGGTTGTCCACGATGGCCTCGACACCCATGCTTACCGGGTCCTGGCAGGGCAAACCGAGCAGGTCGCTGACTTGCGCGCACGCGTCGGCGGCCGCGTTCGCCGACATGCCGGAAGTGTTCAGCGCCACCCCGACCGCGACCACCGCCGGGTTGGTCAGGCGCGCGGCGACCAGGTTCGCCTCCAGGCACGTCTTCAACTCGGGCAGCGGGTAGCCGGGCAAGCCGCGCATGTGGCGTCGGATGGGTTCATGGCACAACACCAGCGCGTCGGGCTGCGAACCATGCAGCAGGCCCAGCGACACGCCGGCATAGGAGGGATGGAACAGCGAGCCCTGGCCTTCGATCAGGTCCCAGCCACCGTCATCACGCGCCGGCGAGATCCACTCCGCGCCGCCGGAAATGAAATCCGCGACCACCGCGTCGATCGGCACGCCGGAGCCGGCGATGAAGATGCCGGTTTGCCCGGTGGCGCGAAAATCCGCCAGGCAACCGCGCTGCCGCATGGCGCGTTCCAGCGCCAGCGTGGTGTACATCTTGCCGACCGAACAGTCGGTGCCCACGGTGAGCAGGCGGCGGCCGGCGCGTGGCCGGCCGTTGCCGACCGGGATGCCGGGCGCGGCATCGCGCGCATCGAACAGCACGCGGCCGTTGCGCCGTGCGGCGGCCACGATCTCCGCATTCTCGCGCAGCTTCTGGTGCAGGCCGGCCACCACGTTGAGCCCGCTGTCGAGCGCCGCGATCGCGTCGGCCACCATCTCCGGCGGCATCACGCCACCGGCGTTCGCGGTGCCGATCATCATGGTGTCGGCGCCCATCGCCTTCGCTTCGGCCATGCCGATGTCAGGCAGGCCCAGCGTCGGCTGGCAATCGGGGTGGCGATACTGCCCCACGCACCACTGCGGCCGCCAGTACGCCACGCCCCTGGCCGTCTTGATGGCCAGATCGTCGGCGGCGTTGCCGAGGTACAACAGATACGGCGGACTCCATTGAGCGGGCAGGCTCGCATCGCCATGGCTGGACATGAAAGAGATACTCCTGGTGGCGGCCGCGCCGTCGATCGGATGGAAGCTGGTTGCGCCGGGCGTGGTCCGATGCGTCTGCACCGGCGCGGGAAATGGAAGGTGCGGGCGGGTCGCGCGGGCGCGCTGCGGCCTGGAACTTGCCGGCAGCCCGCCCTCACCTGCGCTCGGCCGGCCACACGCGCTGACGTTTCAATGGATGGCTTCGACCTTGCCCAGTCCGTTCGGGTTGCGCGGGTCGCTGGCGGCGGTCTTGGTGTTGCTGGCCTTGTCCCAGACCACCACGTTCATGTTGCCCCACGATTCGCTGTCGTTGATCTCGTAGCCCATCGCCTTCAGCTTGGCGAGTACGTCGGCCGGGATGTCGCTGCCTTTTTCGAAGTCGATGCGGTCGGGCAGGAACTGGTGATGGATGCGCTTCTGCGCGGTGATCTGGCCGGCATCCTTGCCATCGATGAAGGCAAGAATCGCCTCGAACACCTGGGTGATGATGGTGGAGCCGCCGGGCGAGCCGATCACCGCCAGGCGATCCTTGCCGATGACGAAGCTGGGCGACATCGACGACAGCATGCGCTTCCCTCCCACCGGCGCATTGGCGCTGCCGCCGATCAGGCCGAACGCATTGGGCTGGCCGGAGACCAGGGCGAAATCGTCCATCTCGTTGTTGAGCAGGATGCCGGTGTTGCCGGCGACGAAGCTGGAGCCCAGGGTGGTGTTCACCGTGGCGGTCATCGAGACCATGTTGCCGTCCTTGTCGATGATCGAGTAATGCGTGGTGTGCATGCCCGGCTCCTTCGCATGCACCGACGGCAGCCAGGCGGACTTGGTCGCCTGCTCCGGCAGGATGCTCTGGCGCAGGCCGTCGGCGTAGTAAGGCGAGAGCAGCATGTCCAGCGGCATCTTCACGAAGTCGGGATCGCCGAGGTATTCGTTGTGGTCGCGAAACGCGCGGCGCATCGCCTCGACGAGGTAGTGGATGCGATGGGCCTCATCCATGCGCTTGAGATCAAGCGGCGCGATGATGTTGAGCATCTCGGCGATGGCCACGCCGCCGGAGGACGGCGGCGGCGCGGTGATCACCTTGTAGCCGCCGTAGTTGAGCTCGATCGGCCGGCGTTCCTTTGCTCGGTAATTGGCCAGGTCGGTCAGCGTCCAGGTGCCGCCGGCGGCGCGCACCGACTTGACCAGTTCCTTTGCCACCACGCCCTTGTAGAAACCGTCCGCACCTTTTTCCGCCAGCGCCTTCAGCGTGCGCGCCTGGTTCGGATCGCGGAACTGGTCGGACTCGCCGGGCGCCTTGCCGCCCGGCATGAACTTGGCCGACGAGGCCGGATAGCGGCGCAGCACCTCGGCCTTGTAGCCGATCGAACGGACCAGCGCAGCGCTGGGATGGAAGCCCTGCTCGGCCAGCCGCATCGCCGGACTCAGCGAGACGGCCAACGGAACCTTGCCGTACTTGCCTGACATGTAGGCAACGCCCGCGGGAAAACCGGGGATGCCTGCGGCCAGCGGACCGTTCAGCGAGGTGTCGCGATCGGGCGTGCCGTCCGCCTTCAGGTAGTCCTTCCCGCTGACCGCCTGCGGCGCCATCTCACGCGCATCGATGAAGGTGTCCTTGCCGGTGGCCGCGTCGTGGATCACGGCGAGGAAGCCGCCGCCCATGCCCGAGGCTTCCGGCTGCACCACCGACAACGTGGCACCCACCGCGATCGCCGCGTCCACCGCATTGCCGCCACGCGCCAGCACTTCGAAACCGGCCTCGGTCGCCAGCGCGTTGGCGCTGGCGATTGCCGCGGTGTTCGCCGTCGTGTCCTGCGCGTGGGCGAAGACGCCGAAGCCGCCGATCGCCAGTGCCAGCAGGATGCCTTGCCAGCGCGGCCTGCGCTGCGTCGGCAGGCGGCCGAGGGTTCCGGCGGCGCCGGGCGGCCTGTCTCGTTTGGTCATTCGATCACTCTCCACGACAAGGTTCGAGCATAGTCACCGGCCGGCGTGCGCCGCCAATGAAAAGACGATGGCCTGGCATAACTGGCGGTTGTGGCCACGGCGGCGGGCTCACCAGTGGTACTGCACCTTGCCGTAGACGTAGGCGCCCTGGAAGCCGAACGGCGAACTGGACGAATACGGGAAGGCACCGTTCTGGTCGTCACTCTGCGGCACCTTCTCCGGATAGGTGTCGAGCACGTTGTCGCCGCCCACGGTGAACGTCCAGCGATCGCGGTTGTAGCTCACCGCCAGATCGAGCAGCCATTTGTGCGGGTACACGATGTCGTTCAGATAACTGGTCGAACCGTATGTCGTGATGCGGCCGTAGCGGGTCAGCGTGCCGTTGAAGGCCCAGTGGCCGAGGTTGTAGGTCTCGTTGAGGATCAGCTTGCTGCGCGGCGCGGTGTCGGCCAGCAGGCCCTTGATCGCGCTGCGGTTGAGGCGCAGGAAGATGACGCCCAGCGAGTCCAGCACCGGAGGATTCGGCTTGACGTCGGTGACCTTGTTCTTGTGGTAGCCGTAGCTGAGTGTCGACAGCAGGTTGCCGTTGTCGCCGAAGTCGCTGCGGTAACTGGTCACCAGATCCGCGCCCTGGGTGCGCACGGTACCGGCGTTGGTGAAGTAGGACAGGCCGCTGTACTGCAGGTTGGTGACGCCGTTGGCCGCCAGGTAGGCGACCACCGAGGGCGTCGACAGCGAGAGCGAACTGGACAGCGCGATGCGGTTGCTGACGGTGATCTGGTAGGCATCGAACGACATGTTGAGTTCTTTGGTGGGATTCCACACCACCCCCGCGGTGAAGTTGCGCGCCTTCTCCGGCTTCAGTGGTTCACTGCCGAGCAGCCGCGCCAGCGGGTTGTCCACCGGCACCAGCCCGCGCAGGTAGATGCCCGGCGGCAGGCCGAGCGAATTGCCGGCGCCGAAGGCGGCCGAGGTGGTTTCCGAGTAGTGCTGCTGGCCCAGTCCCGGCGCGCGGAAGCCGGTCGAAGCACTGCCGCGCAGGGCGAACGAATCGGTGAAGTCGAAGCGACCGGACAAGGCGGCGGAGGTGGTGGTGCCGAAGTCCGAATAGTCCTCGTGGCGCAAGGCGGCGGAGAAACCGAAGCGGTCGGTCAGGTTGCCTTCCAGTTGCAGGTACTCGGCAACGTCGTGCCGCGCCACCGAGATGGCGTCCTGCGGCCCCCAGCCGGCAAAGCCCTGCGCACCGCCGCGCACGCCGGAGGTGCCCACGTAGTAGGAACCGAGGTCGCCGGCCTCCACGTCATAGCTCTGCCGCAGCCATTGCGTGCCGAAGGACACCGTCAGCGGATTGGGCAACCAGCCGAACGCGACCTCCTTGGAAATATCGATGTCGAGCGACTGCTGCTTGGCCGTCAGGATGCCGTCGTGGAAGCTGGTAGGGCTGCTGCCGAAATCATTCAGCAGCGCGTAGTTGGTGGAGTTCCGCGTGCTGTAGGAGACCCGGTTGCCGCCATGGTTGCCGCTGACGTCCCAGCGCCAGCCGTTCCAGGTTCCGCGCAGGCCGGCGACCAGCGAGGTGTCGATCGAATCGCCGTGCTCGCGCGGCAGGAAGCCGTCCGGATAGACCAGGCCGATCAGCGGATTGTTGGGATAGGCCGTGTTGCTGCCATAGCGGAAGAAGCCGCGTGGCTCGCCGACGCGGCGACCGTAGTGGCCGAACGCATAGAACTGCACGCCGGGACTGACGTCGTACTGCGTGTTGAGGAACAGGTTCTTGTTCTTGAACGACACCGTGCCGAAGTGGAACTTCGCGCCCAGTTGGGCCAGGCCGGGACGACGGTCGATCCCGGCGCGGTTGCTCGGGCTCTGGTTGCTGTCTTCGGCGGTGATGCGCAGCCAGCCCTTGTCGCCACCGAGCGGAATGCCGAAGTTCGCCGCGCCCTGCCATTGCCGGCCATCGCCGGCCGAGAACTGGCCGCCGCTGACCTGCACATCGCCACCGGCCGCGCCTTTCTTCAGGATGATGTTGACCACGCCGGAAAGCGCGTCCGAACCGTACTGCGCCGAGGCACCATCGCGCAGCACCTCGATGTGATCGATCGCCGACAACGGAATCGTGTTGAGGTCGATGCCCTGCGAGCCCTGGCCGATCTGGCCCAGGCTCAACACCAGCGCGCCCGGATGCCAGCGCTTGCCGTCCACCAGCACCAGCACCTGATCGGGCGACAGTCCGCGCATTTCGAACGGCCGCTGAAAGGCGAAGGTGTCCGAGGCCGGCGCGAACGGGAAGTTCATCGAGGGTATGGCGCGTTCCAGCGCCTGGGTCAGGTCGATCGTGCCGGTCTGCTTCAGCACGTCGGCGGAAATCACATCGATCGGCGTCAGCGACGAGCTTTCGGTGCGGTTGCCGGCACGCGTGCCGGTCACCACCACCGGGCCCAGGTTCTTCGCCTTGGCCGGGGTCTGCTCCGCTGTCGAAGTCGCTGCGGTGGATTCGGGCGGGCTGGCATTCTGCGCCGCCGCCGCGTGACTGAGTGCAAACATGACCGCCGTGGCCAGCAAAGTCGGCGTAAGCCGACCGGAGCGCTTGTTCATGTGATCTCCCCAACGTGATTTGCCACCATGGGCGCGCCACCGGCCGGAATGGCCGTGTGGCTGCCAGGCAGCGACTAGTCCCCTGTGAATGGTCCTGAAGCGTGTCGCGATCGCGAAGCCTGCGCGCCGACGTCCAGCGCGCCGATGACCTTGCCGGATATCGTCCCCGCCATCACGCAAAGTGACCGCGCGACCTGACCATGTGACTGACGCCCCCGCGCCACGCCTGCGTCTTGTTGCGGTGTCTCGGCTTCGGACATTCGCCCACCTCTCGCAGCACGTGACCGAGGATAGTCACAGGCCAGCGCAAGCCACCAATGAAAAGACCGGCAGTTGGCATAACCGAGGGTTGTGGGTGCACCAGCGCGGTGCGGGCCGGTTTGGGGGCGGGCCGGTGTTCGTCAGGCCGGCGACGCCAGCATGTTCCGCGCCAGCTGGCTGACCAGTTCGAGGAACTGCTTCTGCACCGGATTCAGCGGACTGTCCACGCGGTAGAGCGCGTACAGCACCACCTCCAGTTGCAGCTTCAACGGGCGCGTCTGCACCACGGCGGCGCCGCCGCGCGATGCGGTGAACGGATCGACCAGGGCCAGCCCTTCGCCTTGCGCGACCAGCGCGTAAGCCAGCTGATAGGTCTGAACCCAGACCGAGGTTCGCGGTGCCGGCTCGATCTGGATCAGGTGGCTCTGCAACATGCGCCCCAGCGCATCCTGCATCGCGATGCCGATCATCGGCTGGTCGGCCAGCGCGGAGACCGGCAGAGGCTGCGTCAATTCCTCGACCGGCCACCAGCCCGGCGGCGCGATCACCATCACGTGCCCATGGCACAGCGGCTGCCGATGCAGGCCCTGATGGCCGGCATCCTGCAAGGTCAGGCCGATGTCGGCTTCGTGCAGCATCAGCGATTCGCACATTTCCGCCGAGTGCTGGGTGAACAGTTCCGCGGTGGTGTCGGGAAAACTCCTGCGCAGCAGGGTGGTCGCATCCGGTACCAGTGCCTGCGCCAGGGTCGGCGTGCAGGTCACCCGCAACGGATAACTTTGCGGACGGCCGATGTTCGCGGTGAGCCGCTGCAGGTCGTGCAGCTCCTGGATGATCCTGTCGACCCGGTGGCGCAGCAGCAGCGCCTGCTCGGTCGGCTGCAGGCGTCCGCGCACGCGACTGAACAGGGCGAAGCCGAGCTGCTGCTCGGCGTGTTGCAGGGCCTTGCTGGCCGCCGGCTGCGAAATATTCAGCAGGTCAGCCGCACCGGTGAGGCTGCCGGTGGTGAGCACGGCATGGAACAGCTCGATATGGCGCAGACGCATGACCGGATGGTGGCCCCCTGGCATCGTCACGGCGACGGCCGCCGAGTGCAACATAGCGTCCGGGCCGAAGCAAGCCTTGTGCGGATGACGACTGCCGCGGCAGTGCTACAGCAACGACTCGGCTTCCAGTTCGCTCTTCAGGTACGCGTAGTAGATCGGTGCGGCGATCACGCCGGGCAGGCCGAAGGCGGCTTCCATCAACAGCATCGCCACCAGCAGCTCCCAGGCGCGGGCGCGGATCTGCGTGCCCACGATGCGCGCATTGAGGAAGTACTCCAGCTTGTGGATCAGGATCAGGAACACCAGTGCCGCGATGCCCACGCCCAGGGATACCGAGAGTCCCGCCACGGCGATCGCGGTGTTCGAGATCAGGTTGCCCAGCACCGGCAGCAGGCCCACCGCGAAGGTCACCACTACCAGGGTCTTGGCCAGCGGCACGTGGATCCCCATCAGCGGCAGCACGCCGAGCAGGAAGATCGCGGTGAACACGGTGTTGATCAGCGAGATCTTGATCTGCGCGAACACGATGTTGTGGAACGCCTCGGCCAGCCGCTGGCAGCGCAGGCTCAACGCAGCGGACAGCGGGCCCATCTGATGCGCTGGCCGGGTGCGGCTGAGGGCCACGATCGCGCCCAGCACCAGGCCGATGATGATATGCACGAACACGCGCACCGCGCCCTTGCCGGCCAGTTGCAACGTGCCGGCATGCTTGCGCGCCAGCTCGATCGCGCCGACCCGCAAATCATCGACGCTGTCCGGCAGGTTGTTCACCAGCATCGGCGGCAGCTGCTGGCGTGCCTTCTCCACCAGCGGCATCAACTGCTGCTGCCACAGCAGCTGCGGATTGCCGACTTCGTTGTGGAACAGGCTGATCGCGCCCAGGATCAGCAGGATCAGCAGGCCCACCACCACCGCACCGATCACCGCCACCACCACCATGCGCGCCCGGTCGCCGGAGATGCGCTGCCCCAGCAGCGGCACCATGGTCTGCACCAGCTCGAACACCAGCAGCCCGGCCAGCAGGGCGGGCAACAGGTGAATCTCGATCACCATCAGCAAGGCGGCGGCAGCCAGCAGGTAACTCGCGTAACGGATGGCCGGCGAAGGCGCGCGCAAGGCGGGCAGGGAAGAATCCATGCGGGGCGGAACCGTGACTGGGGAGATCGCCAGTCTGTCAGCAGGCCGCCATCGCTGCCAGCCCTGCCATGCGACTGTCGTAGACTCCGTTCATTCTGCTGATCGTCCCGTTCTGTTTGTCTTGCCGAAGGATTCTCCATGTCACTGCGTCTGTCCTCGACCCTGCTCGCCTTCACCCTGCTGGCGGGTTGCGCCACCACACCACGGCCCGTTGCGGTGGCCAGCCCCGCCGCACCGGCAACACCGGTCGCCGCGGCGCAGGCGGGCGCCAATGACAACCTCAATGCGGTGGCATGGAGCCAAGACGCGATCGAGCACGATCTCATCTTTGTGCAGACCTATCGCGACGCGCAGTCGCGCCTGCTGGCCGCGCTGCATGACAGCCGCTGGGACGCGCTGGGCAGGAACGACCGCACCACGCCGTTGCATGGCCTCAAGCCGGCGGTGATCCTGGACATCGACGAAACCGTGCTGGACAACTCGCCGTTCGCCGCGCGCATGGTGCAGGGCAACCGCGAATACAACGAAGCCGAATGGGCGGCCTGGTGCCGCGAGGGAATCGCCCGCGCCCTGCCCGGCGCGGTCGAGTTCACCCGGTTTGCCGCCAGCCACGGCATCGCGGTGATCTACATCTCCAATCGCGCCAAGGATCTGGATCAGGCCACCCTGGCCAACCTGCGCAAGGCGGGCCTGCCGGTGGCCGGGCCGCAGTCATTCCTGGGCCTCGGTATCGTGGTCGATGGCTGCGAACAGGCCGGCACGGAAAAGGGTTGCCGACGCCAGCTGGTCGCGCAGCACTATCGGGTGCTGATGCAGTTCGGCGACCAGATCGGCGATTTCGTCGACGTGTCGCTGAATACGCTCGACGGCCGGCGCCGCGCCGTCGCCGACTATCTGCCGTGGATCGGTACCCGCTGGTTCGTGCTGCCCAATCCCACCTACGGCTCGTGGGAGCCGGCGCTGTTCGACAACGATTGGTCGGCAGCGCCCGAGCTGCGCCGCCAGAAGAAGATCGAGGCCCTGCACACAAATTAAATAATTCATGTAAATCAGTATTTTACAACACAAAAGAAAAGTGTTGCCTCAGCTTTCGTGAGTCGTTAAGATCTCGTCTGCCAACACCTGCTGACCAAGAGCTTTGCAGGCAAGGCCATTTCCCTTCCGGCTCTGCCGGATTTCCCCGCGAGGCCTCAGCCCGCGGGGTTTTCTTTTGATGGGTTCGCAAAAAACCGGGCGCGCCCTTGTTTCGGCCGCGCCACGGCCCTTACCCTGCCTGTTTACCCGCCAGGCGCCACGCCTGCGTCCGCTGCCCTCCCGCGAGTATCGATGCGATGCGCCTGCCTTCCTTGCGTCACGCCCTGCTGCCCCTGATCGCCACCTTGCTGCTGGCCGGCTGCCACGGCAAGGATGATCCCGCGCAGGCGGGCGGCAGCACGCCGGAAGCGGCACTGCAGTCGTCGGTCGACCTGCTCAAGCGCGGCGACATCCACGGCCTGTGGAAGCACGCGCTGCCGCCGGCCGACTACGCCAACCTGCGTGCGGATTGGGCGCTGCAGCAGCGGCAGGCCGAGCCGGCCAGCGCCGAGCAACGCGCACGCTTCATCGAGACCATGCAGAAACTGACCGCGCCCGGCGCGGAAGACGCGCTGGATGCCGAACTGCAGCCGAAACTGGCCGCACTGAAACAGCAGTACCAGGACCAGGTACCCGTGCTGCTCAGCGTGGGCGAGGCGTTCCTGAAGCGCTCGATCGCGCGGAACCCGACCCTCGACGAGGCACGCGAGGCCCAGGCCGGCAGCGTGCTCGATACCCTGCTGCCATGGGCGCAGCAGGCGCCGTGGTTCGACCAGGCCCGCGCGAAACAGGCGATCGGCGTGGCCGTGGCCACCGCCCGCAAGCTCGACCTGAAGGACCCCGACCAGCTGCACAGCCTCGATTTCGACGCCACCATGGCCAGGTACGCCACCGCCTGGGCCGGTTTCAGGCAACTGCTGGCCATCTACGGACTGCCGATCGAACAGACGCTGGATTCGGTCCGCTTCACCCGGCTGTCCAGCAGCAACGGTCACGCCGTGGTGAAGATCGACTACACCTTGCTCGGCAAACCACTGTCCAGCGAATCGAAACTGGTGGAAGAACATGGCCGCTGGTACATCGATGAACTGCTGCAGAATGCGCGCCGTTCGCACCAGCAACTGCGGCAGCAGGCGGCCATCGCCGATGCGGCTGTCGCGGCGGGCAACCGCGTAACGAAAGACTGATCCGGACCACCGTTAGAATAGGCGGATGCAAATGATCAGTACCGCGGACGCTCCGGCCCGCCCAAGCGCACCCTGGTGGTTCAACCTGGCCGGCCAGTTGCTGCAGCCGTGGGTGCGAATCCGCCGCGATCCGGCCGAACCGGCCAGCTTGCTGCAAGCGGGTGCGCCGGTCTGCTACGTGATCGAACGCGACGGTTTCTCCGACGCGCTGATCCTGCAGCGCGCCTGCCGTGAGGCGGGCCTGCCCAGCCCGATGCAAGCCCTGTCCGGCACCCGTCGGCGGCGTTCGGTGTTCGCCCTGACCCGCCGCGATGGCTGGATCTTCGGACGCAACCGCAAGCGCGCCGCCAGCGAGCCGCTGCGCCAGCTGGTGCATTCGCTGGAGGGCCGGCCCGAACTCGATGTGCAGATCGTGCCGGTGTCCATTTACGTCGGCCGCGCGCCCAGTCGGGACAGCGGCTGGTTCCGCGTGCTGTTCTCGGAAAACTGGGTGATGGTCGGCCGCTTCGGACGCCTGCTGGCGCTGCTGCTGAACGGACGCGACACGGTGGTGCACTTCTCCGCGCCGGTGTCGCTGCGGCAGATGCTGGACGAGTCCGGCACGATTGCGCCGGAGCGTTTCGCGCGCAAGGTCGCCCGCGTGCTGCGCACCCACTTCCATCGCATCCGCGCCGCGGTGATCGGACCGGATCTTTCACACAAGCGCACCGTGGTCGACGCCGTGCTGAACGCCGAACCGGTGCGCGCGGCGATTGCCTCCACCGCCGCCAGGGAAAAGATCAGCCACGCCAAGGCCTGGCGCAAGGCGCACAAGCTGCTGCTGGAAATCGCCGCCGACTATTCGCATCCGGTGGTGCGCTCGGCCTCGTTCCTGCTCAGCAATTTCTGGAACAAGCTGTACGACGGCATCGCCATGCACCACTTCGACAAGGCCCGCGCCGCGGCGCCCGGTCACGAAGTGATCTACGTGCCCTGCCACCGCAGCCACACCGACTACCTGCTGATGAGCTACCAGCTGCACGTGTCCGGCGTGGTGGTGCCGCACATCGCCGCGGGCGTGAACCTCAACCTGCCGGTGATCGGGCCGATCCTGCGTCGCGGTGGCGCGTTCTTCCTGCGCCGCAGCTTCCGCGGCAACGCACTGTATTCGGTGGTGTTCAACGAGTACGTCGCACAGCTGATCGATCGCGGCGTGCCGATGGAGTACTTCATCGAAGGCGGCCGCTCGCGCACCGGGCGCCTGCTGGCGCCGCGCGCCGGCATGCTGGTGATGACCGTGCGCGCGTTCCTGCGAGCACCGCGCCGGCCGGTGCTGTTCCAGCCGGTCTACATCGGCTATGAGAAATTGATGGAAGGCGCCTCCTACGCCGGCGAACTGAGCGGCAAGGCCAAGGAGAAGGAGTCGCTGATCGGCCTGCTGCGCGGTCTCAAGGTGCTGCGCCAGCGGTATGGCCATGTGGCGCTGAATTTCGGCGAACCGATCGAGCTGACCCCGCTGCTGGACGCGGCCAGCAGCGACTGGCGCACCGCCGGCGCAGATCCCGACGCCAAGCCGGAGTGGCTCAATGGTGTCACCGATCACCTTGCCGAACAGATCCAGATCAACATCAACCGCGCCGCCGACGTCAATCCGATCAACCTGCTGGCGCTGGCGCTGCTGGCCACGCCGAAACACGCGATGGCCGAAAGCGACCTGCTGACCCAGCTGGAACTGAGCAAGTCGATGCTGGAGGAATTGCCCTATTCGGATCGGGTCACGATGACCCCGATGAACCCCGCCGCGATCATCGCCTATGGCGAGCAGATGGCCTGGATCCAGCGCGTGCAGCATCCGCTCGGCGACGTGCTCACGGTGGGTGCCGAGCAGGCGGTGCTGCTCAGCTACTTCCGCAACAACGTGCTGCATCTGAACGCCACCGCCGCCTGGGTGGCCTGCTGTTTCCTCAATAACCGACGCATGGCGCGCGCCTCGGTGCTGCGGCTGGGCCGGATCATCTATCCGTTCATCCAGGGCGAACTGTTCCTGCCGTGGGATACCGACGGCTTCGTGGAACAGCTGGAGGCCACCATCGACTTCTTCGTGCGCCGCGGCCTGCTCGAATGCACCAACGATGGCCGCAGCCTCGAGCGCAGCCCGGGCCAGGACGATGGCGCGTTCCAGCTCAAGGTCATCGCACGCAGCCTGATCCAGGCGTTCGAGCGTTACTACATCACCATCGCCGCGCTGGCCAAGAACGGTCCGCACACGATGAGCGGCGGGGAACTGGAAAACGCCTGCACGCTGACCGCGCAGCGGCTGTCCCTGCTCAATGAGCTGAGCGCGCCGGAGTTCTTCGACAAGGCGTTGTTCCGCGGCTTCATCCAGAAGCTGCGCGAGCGTCGCATCGTGTGGACCGATGCCGACGGCAAGCTCGACTACGACAGCGCACTGGAAGGCATGGTGCGCGATGCGCGGGTGATCCTTTCGCGCGAGGTGCGCCACTCGATCCTGAAGATCACCCCCGGCGGCGACAAGGAAGCGGCCAGCGACGATCACGCCGATGCCGGTGAAGTGGCTGCGCCGCAGGTCGCTGCGCTGCCGGACGACGCCTCGGCAAGCGACCTGCACCGGCGCCACGTCGATGCCGAGCACCACCAGCACGAGCGACGCAGCGGCGACGACCGCCGCGACGCGCCGCCCGACGCCTGACAACGGCGTTCCTGTAGCATTGCCCGCCATGAACGAACAGCCCAAGACCCCGCCCGAATCGACCACCCACTTCGGTTTCCGTGACGTGCCGGTGGGCGACAAGCAGAAGCTGGTCGGCCAGGTGTTCACCTCGGTCGCGCGCAGCTACGACCTGATGAACGACCTGATGTCGTTCGGCGTGCACCGCTTGTGGAAGCGCCACTTCGTGGCGATCAGCGGGGTACGCCGCGGTGACCGCGTGCTCGACCTGGCCGGCGGCACCGGCGACATCGCGGCGCTGCTGAAGCCCGTCGTCGGCGAACAGGGCGACATCGTGGTCGGCGACATCAACGCGGCGATGCTCGGCGTCGGCCGCGACCGCATGACCGACCGCGGCCTGGTTTCCGGCCTGCGCTGGGCCCAGCTCAATGCCGAGGCGCTGCCGTTTCCGGACCACAGCTTCGACGCGGTGACGATGGCCTTCGGCCTGCGCAACGTCACCGACAAGGACAAGGCACTGGCTGACATCTGCCGCGTGCTGAAGCCCGGTGGTCGCGCCTTGGTGCTGGAATTCTCCAGGGTGCAGAGCGAACTGTTCAGCAAGCTCTACGACTTCCACTCGTTCAGGATCCTGCCCAAGCTCGGCCAGCTGTTCGCCGGCGACGCCGACAGTTACCAGTACCTGGCCGAGTCGATCCGCAAGCACCCGGACCAGCAGACCCTGAAAGGCATGATGGAACGCGCCGGCTTCGGCCGGGTCGAGGTGCGCAACCTCACCAACGGCATCGTGGCGATCCACCGCGCGTACAAGTTCTAGCAGCGCGAAGATCGATCCGGACTGATCCAGATCAGCGGCTCGCCGCGACGCGCGGCGTATGTTGGGCTCCCTTTCCCCGTGGGCCCAACCCCATGCCCCTCGATGTCATTGCCGAACAGAACACCCACCTTTTCGACGCACGCGGGGTGGCCCGCCGCTTCCGCCACTCGGCGATCTTCGGCGCGATCGGCGCGCTGCGCTCGGGCGAGACCATGCGCTTCGTCAACGACCACGACCCGATCCCGCTGATCGCCCAGTTGCGCGAGCGCCTCGGCGACAATCTCAGCGTGACCTATCGCCAGCGCGATGCCGAGGCGGTGGTGATCGACTTCGGCATCCGCGGCTTGCCGGTCGAGTGATGCGCTACCCGAGCTTCTTCGATCAGGTGCCGGCGATCACCCTGCGCGATCCGCTGGCGGCGCTGCTTGGCGCCGCCGACGACGGCCTGATCGACTACCACTACATCGATGCCGTGCGGCTGGCCGGCCACTCCTGCCCCACCGTGGCCGGCGCCTGGCTGATGGCGCGTGCCGCGCTGCGCTGGCTCTACCCCGATGGCCCCGCCGAGCGCGGCGGCGTCACCGTGGCGATGGCCGGTGCGGAGGACGAGGGCGTCAACGGCGTGATCTCCCAGGTGTTCACCCTGATCACCGGCGCTGCCGCCGGCAACGGCTTCCACGGCATTGCCGGTCAGTTCGCGCGGCAATCGCTGTTGCGATTTTCCACGCCGGCGGGCGGTGCCGGCTTGCAGGTTCATCGACGCGATAACGGCAAAGGCGTGTCGGTGGAACTGGACATGAGCAAGATCCCCGCGCCGGCCAATCTGCGCCCTCTGCTGGGCGCGGCGCTCGATCCGCTAGCCACGCCGGAACAGCGCGCCGCGTTCGGGCAAGCCTGGCAGCAGCGCGTGAAATGCCTGCTGCTGGAGCATGCCGATGATCCGGAAATCGTTCGCGTAACGCCTTTGAACTGACCGGCATGGCCCACCCGGCGTGGCCGCCATGGCATGGCGAGCTGCGCGGAAGCCTCAGTCGGCCGGGGCACGCAAGTCCTGCTGGACACTGCCCGACTGGCGCGCTTCACGCTCGTGCTCTTCGTCACGCCAGCGCTCCTGCAACGCGGCGGCATACCAGCGCTGCATGCCGTGCAAAGCCAGCAACCGTTGCACGTAATCGGTTGCCGCTGCACCCAGGCGCAACCCGTACGTCTGGACGCGGAAGGCTACCGGCGCGAAGAAGGCATCGACGGCACCGAACCGCGCACCGGCCAGGAACGGCCCGCCGAAGCGGGCCAGCCCCTCGCTCCACAATTCGTCGATGCGGGCGATGTCGGCCTGCAGCGCCGCCGGCAACGGCTCGGCAAGACGGATGCGCAGCCCGCAATTCATGCCGCACTGATTGCGCAGCGCCGCAAAGCCCGAATGCATTTCCGCGGCGGCGCAGCGCGCCCAGGCGCGCGCATCCGGAGCAGACGGCCAGACGTCCGCATGCCGTTCGGCCAGGTACTCGGCGATGGCCAGCGAATCCCACACCACGCGGTCGCCATCGTGCAGGCACGGCACCTTGCCGTTCGGCGAGAATGCGCGAAACGCCTGCCAGCTGGCGCCGTTGCCCTGGGCGAACGTCACCAGGTGTTCGTCGAACGGAATGCCCAGATCGCTGAGCAACAGCCATGGCCGCAGCGACCACGACGAATAGTTCTTGTTGGCGATGTGCAGCTGATACATGCGGCGCAACCTCCCGGGTCAGTCAGTGCTGTTTGCAGGTCTCGATGATCGGCACGACCGGCACCGGCCGTCGCCGCGCGTTGGCCAGCACCACGCCACCGATGGTGACCGCGCCACCCGCCAGGATCAGCGCGTTCGGCACCTCGTGCAACCACAGCCAGCCGATCAGCAGGGCGATCGGCGGCGACAGGTAGATGAAGCTGCTGACCTGCGATGCCGAGGCACGGTGCACCGCCATGTTCCAGGCCAGATAGCCGATGAAGGTCGGCGCAATGCCCAGCCACAGCAGCGCGCCGATATGCGGCCACGACGCTGCCGCCAGCGCCTGCGGCAAATGCCAGCCGAAGGGCAGCGCGCCCAGCGTGCCGGCGAACATTGCAAACGCGGTGACGCCGACCATGCTGCTGCGCGCGAACAGTGCTTTCTGGCCGACGAAGAAGATCGCCGAGACGGCTACGCAAACCAGCACCAGCAAGGCATGCGGATCCACCTCCACCCGCTGTCCGCTCGCCAGCACCACCAGCACCGTGCCGAACAGGGCCAGGGCCAGGCCGATCCAGGTGCGCAGGGTCAGTCGCTCGCCGATCCAGAACGCCGAGACCGCCGCGGTGGCGGCCGGCACCAGCGAGATCAGGATCGAGGCGGTGCCGCTGGCGATCCGCGTCTCGGCATAATTCAGGCACAGGTGATACACGGTGAGGCCGAGTACGCCGAGCAGGGCCAGCTGCGGCCAGTCGCGCGGCGCCGGCAGCGGCGCCCGCCTCACCCGCAGCAACACGGCAAAGCACAGCGAGCCGATCAGCAAGCGCGCAAACGCCACCTCGCCGGGCGTGAACGACGGCAACGCATAGGCGATCGCGGCATACGCCGACGACCAGGTGAGCAGGGCAATCGCGATGGCCAGCAGCGCACGGCCATCGAGACGATCAACGGTACCCATGGGACGCATTCCTGAAACGGGGAAGTGCGCATCCTAGTCTTGCCGGTCGCGCCGAGGAATAATGCACCGAAGCGTTTCACGCCGTTTCGCCAGCGATCGAATCCATCGATGGCTGGTCCTGCCTTGGAATCGAAAGTCATGGAGTCAAAGCTCGAACTGGACGGCAAGGACTGGCAGTTGCTGGAGGCCCTGCAGCAGGACGCGCGCCTGGGTTACGCCGAACTCGGCCGCAAGGTGCGGCTGTCCGCACCGGCCGTGGCCGAGCGGGTAAAGCAGCTGGAGGAAGCCGGCGTGATCACCGGCTACCGCGCCAGCGTCAACCCGAAGCGGCTCGGCTACGGCATCAGCGCGATGATCCGGCTGCGCTGCGACGGCATCACCTGCGCGCGCATCGGCTCGCTGGTGGAAGACATCCCCGAGGTGCTCGAATGCCGCCGCCTGGCCGGCGAGGATTCCGCCCTGCTGCACGTGGTGGCGATGTCGATCGGCCACCTCGAAGCGGTGCTCGACCGCCTGCTCAAGACCGGTGCCAGCAACAGCACGACCACCCTGATCGTGCTGCAGACGCCCCACGAGAACCGCCCGTTGACCCGCGCGATGTGGAACGCCGCGCTCGCCATGTCACGCGACTGAACCCTTTCCCCGACGACCCATCCCATGACCGACAAGCCCACCAGCCAGCCACCCTCCGCCACCACCGACGCGCCAGCCGATCCCCAGCGCCGTCGCCTGCTGGGCGGCCTCGCCGTGGCCGGCGCCGCACTTGGCCTGGGCAGTTGCCGGATGCCCGGCGACCGCCCGGCAGGCGCCACCACGGCCGCATCCGATGCCGCACTCGACGCGCTGCTGCGGCAGCACATCCAGCATGTGGTGGTGCTCTACGCCGAGAACCGCAGCTTCAACAATCTGTTCGCCGGCTTTCCCGGGCTGGCGCAGCCGCTGCAGGCGCTCGACTCGCCCGCCTACCGCCAGCGTGATCGCGACGGCAGCGAGTTCACCACCCTGCCGCCGGTTTGGGGCGGTCTGGCGCCCCGGGCACAGACCGTCAACGGGCGCCACTACCAGATCGGCGAAGAGGCGATCACCGGCCTGCCCAACCGCCCGTTCGCCTTGCGCACGCCGGACGGCGATGCCCTGCCGCACGGCGTGATAACCCGCGACCTGATCCATCGCTTCTACGAAAACCAGCTGCAGATCAACGGTGGCAAGAACGATGGCTTCGTCGCCTGGGGCAATACCGGCGCGATGACCATGGGCCACTACGCGGACAGTGCGGCCAACCTGCGCCTGTGGCAGCTGGCCAGCCAGTACACCCTGTGCGACAACTTCTTCATGGGCGCGTTCGGCGGCTCCTTCCTCAACCATCACTACCTGGTCGCCGCGCAGCCGCCGTACTTTCCACAGGCCGACCAGCACCCGGCGAAGATCCAGATCGCCACCGTCGCGGGCGATGATCCGGCTGGCCTGCAGCGCGTGATGGCCGAGGATTCGCCACCAAGCGCAATGCAGGGCCGGCCGGAATTCGCCTCGCGCGATGCGCTCACGCCGGACTTCTGGGCAGTCAACACGATGGGGCCAGCCTATGCACCGGCGTTCACTCACGACAAGCACGATCCGCGCCTTGCCGACCTGGACAGCCACAACACCTTGCCGCCGCAAGGGCATGCCAGCATTGGCGACCTGCTGTCCGAGGCCGGCGTCGACTGGGCCTGGTATGCCGGCGGCTGGCAACTGGCGCTGGACGGCCATGGCGATGGCGATCACCAGGCCTTCCCGGAAATACCGAACTTCCAGATCCATCATCAGCCGTTCAACTATTTCCGCAGTTTCGCGCCGGGCACACCCGCCCGTGCGCAGCATCTGCGCGACGCCGGTATCGGCAGCAGCGCCGACAGCAACCACTTCCTCGCCGCGGTCAAGGCCGGCACGCTGCCGCCGGTGACGTTCTACAAGCCGCAGGGCGACCTCAACATGCATGCTGGCTACGCCAGTGTCGACGCCGGCGACGAGCACCTGGCGCAAGTGGTCGAAGCGCTGCAGGCCAGCCCGCTATGGCCGAACATGCTGGTGGTGATCACCGTCGACGAGAACGGCGGCTGGTGGGATCACGTGGCGCCACCGAAGGGCGATCGCTGGGGACCGGGCTCGCGCATTCCGGCGATCATCGTGTCGCCACACGCGAAGAAGGGTTTCGTCGACCACACCGTCTACGACACCGGCTCGATCCTGCGCTTCATCACCCGCCGCTTCGGCCTGAAGCAATTGCCCGGCCTGAAACTTCGCGACGCCTCGATGATCGCCGCCGGCGGCCCGCCACCCGGCGACCTCACCAACGCCCTGCAGTTCGACGCTTAATCACTCTCTCCCCTGCTCGCAGGGGAGAGCTGGGTTGGGGTCGCTCTTGATCCGAATATTTGAAAGTCAAAAGCCTCACCCCCTCCCAACCTCCCCCTGCAAGCAGGGGGAGGAGCTAAAAATCACGAGGATCACCATGCGCGACTTCTACCCCGACATCCAGCCCTACCAGACCCATCGCCTCGCCGTCGACCCGATCCACACCCTGCACGTCGAGGAATGTGGCAACCCTGACGGCCTGCCGGTGGTGTTCCTGCACGGCGGACCCGGCGCCGGGCTGTCCGCCTATCACCGCCGTTTCTTCGATCCGGCGCGCTACCGCATCGTGCTGTTCGACCAGCGCGGCGCCGGCCAGTCCACTCCGTTCGCCGAACTCACCGACAACACCACCTGGCACCTGGTCGCCGACATCGAGACGATCCGCGCGCAGCTGGGCATCGAGCGCTGGGTGGTGTTCGGCGGTTCGTGGGGCTCCACGCTGGCGCTGGCTTACGCGCAGACGCATCCGCAACGCGTGCTCGGCCTGGTGCTGCGCGGCATCTTCCTCGGCCGCGAGCCCGAGCTGCGCTGGTTCAACGAAGTCGACGGCGGTGCCTCGCGGATCTTCCCCGAACGCTGGGCACGCTTCCGCGACTTCATCCCCGAGGTCGAGCGCGACTCGATGCTGGACGCCTACTGGCGCCGCCTGACCAGCAATGACGAGGCGACCCGGCTGGCGGCGGCGCAGGCATGGAGCGCATGGGAAGGTGGCAGCACCACCCTGCTGCACGATCCCGACGGTGGCGGCGATTTCGAGGACCCGCACAAGGCGGTCAGCCTGGCCGTGATGGAAGCGCACTACTTCCGCCATGCCATCTTCCTTGAACCAAACCAGTTGCTGCGCGACATCGAGCGCATCCGCCACATTCCCGCCACCATCGTGCACGGCCGCTACGACATCATCTGCCCGATGGCCAGCGCGTACGATCTCAGCCAGGCCTGGCCCGAAGCGAAGCTGCACGTGGTGCTGGCCGGCCACAGCGCCGCCGACCCGGCCATCGTCGACCAGCTGGTGCAGGCGACGGACCGGCTGGCCGATCGCTACGCATAGACAAGATCGTGCACGCTCAGCGAGCCGAGGTCGCCTCGGCCGGAAGCAGATCCGGCTGCGCCTGATACCAGCGCTGGGCATGCAGCAGATGGAAGTGGCGCTTGCCGTCGACCAGTTCCACGCCCAGGCCCAGCACGCCCCAGCGTGCGTAGAGATCGCCACTGGGTTTGCCGTCGCTCACGCGCAGATGCGCGAACAGGTCGACGCGCCGGTTGCTGGCCACCAGATGATCGAGGATGAAGTCACCGCGCTGCGCTTCAAGTTCCACGTGCGCGGTGGCCTGGCCGTCGTTGATCACGTTGGCGATCCATTTGGGAAATGCGCTGCGATCGGCGAACAGCGACAGCAGCAGGCTGACGTCCTTCATCACCAGCGTGGCGCTGCCACGCACGCGCATGGGGCGATCCCAGTCCAGATGGCCATTTTTCAAGGTGGCCTTGACCCACCACGGCGGCGCGCTGGAGCCTTCGACGCGCACGCCATCGAGCGCCAGCGTGAAGGCGTTGAGATTGAAACTGTGGCCATCGCGGGTGGCGTGATCCAGCCTCGTATCCATGCTGAGCCTGCCGGCAAGACGCGACACACCCAGCGCCAGTCGCGCCGAGGCGCTGCTCATCTGCATGCGGCCGTCACTCACGTCACCCTTGCCATCGAGGGTGAATTCCGCGCTCATTTTTCCGCTGCCCTGCACGAAATACAGGCTCTTGCCCGGCAGGTAATGGTTGTAGGCACGCAGGTCGGGAACCTCGGCGTCGGCGAAATGCAGGCGGGCCATGAAGTCGCGGCCGATGCTCGCAAGGTCGGCGGATGACTGCAGCGCCACCTGCAAAGCATGCCCATGCAGATAGGCCTGTCCGGGCGAGTTGCGCGGCGCCAGCGTGAAGCGATCCGCCATCATCTCCACCACGGTGTGCGCAGCGTCCTTGCCGGCCAGCACGCGCGCTTGCGCACGCGTGCTGCCGGTGAACACGTTGTCGAGCAGGTCCGCCACCAGCGATGCCTGCGGCACGTCGACGTGGCTGCCGGGCAGCAGCCGACCCGCCTCGATCTGCACGGCGCCGACGATGTCGCCCGCGCCATTCAAGTGCAGCCAGGGTCTGGACTGCGTCAGCGGCGCCAGCCAGCGCAGCGAGGCGAAATGCCAGCGCGCCTCGGCGGTGCCAGAAAGCATCCGCAACGCCTCGGCAGTCGACGGCCGCGGCAACAGTTGCCGGCTGGCGAACTGCAGATGCGCTTTCAGCTGGTTCAGTGCCGTGGCGCTGCCGCTACCCGGGGGTGGCGGAATGCGCGCATCGATCATCAGCGCATCGGCCAGCACGGCAAGATCGAGCTGACCGCGACGTTGTTGCTGGGTGCCATCGGCATCGGTGATCGCCACCGGTGCGTTCCATTGCAGGCGTCCACCCGGCGCCAGCGTGCCGTGATCGAGCAGGAAGTCGGTACTGAGATGGCCGGTCAGCGACGACAGTCGGACCGCCGTCGCGCCGGCCTGGTCGGCCCCCAGCGCGATGGTCGGCGTTGCGCCCTCCGCGATGACATGGATGTGCGCCCGCGCGATCTTCTGCCAACCCGGCGGCTGCTCGTGGGTAAAGGGATCGAACGCAAACTGGACATCAAGCCTGGCGTCGTGCAGCAGTTCCAGGTGCCGATAGTGCACACGCGCTTTCGGCATCAGCACGCGTGAGGGGAAAATGGTCGTCGAACCGCCGCGCAACTGGTGGGTGAAGCCGAGCTCGGCCTCGCCACCCCCGTCGGCCACCAGATCGCCCATGCGCACTTGCCGCAGCGATGTCGTGCTGACCCGATCGACCGTGATGCGCCAGGCATCGCTGCGCCATGGTGGCGGCTTGAGATCGACACGGGTCGGCTGGATTTCCAGGCTCACCGCCGTGGTGCGCACCACGCCGAAACGCAGTTGGTGCCGCAGCAGCGGCCACAGCATGATGCGGCCGCTCGCTGCATCGCCCTGCGCGCTCCACAGCAATTGGCGCGCCTGCCCGTGCAGGCGCAGATCATGCGCGTGAATCTGCCCCGGCCACAGCGTCCATGCCCATGCCCACTGCGCGTGGAAGACCTGTGGCTTGCGGTTGACCTCGGCCGGAGCAAGCGGACTGTTGAGAAAGACGTTGCCGGCGATCAGGTACAGCACATACAGCACGCCCGACAGCCACAGCAGTCGACGCATGGGTGCGGGCAATGTGCGCATCAGGTTCGGTTCGTGACATGGACGGCCCAGCATGGCGAGATGCGCGTGATGGCTGGGTGGAGCGTGCAGCCCATGCCTCCCCTGCTGGAAACCACCAGCGGCCATCAGCGGCCATCAGCGGCGAGGACAAACCAGCGCAAGAATCGGATGGCTTGCAACGGGTGCGCCTTCGACACTGCACTTCAACTTCTACAGGAATGCCGGCCATGCTGACGCTGTTCGACTACCCGCCTTCGCAGAACGCGTGGAAGGTGCGCCTGCTGCTGAATCATCTGGGCCGGCCGTATCGCACGGTACCGATCAGCATCTTCGAGGGCGAAGGCCAGACCGCGGCGTTCCGGCGCATCAACCCCACCGGCACCGTGCCGGCAATCCAGTTGGAGGACCGTCGCGTACTGGCCGAATCGAACGCGATCCTCGCCTATCTCGCCGACGGCACGCGGTATCTGCCCAGCGATCCGTTCGACCGCGCCAAGGTGCAGCAGTGGCTGCATTTCGAACAGGAGCGGGTGGAAGCGGTGATCGGCTCGCTGCGCCACTGGACGATGACCGGCAAGCTGGCACGGCGCTCGCCGGAAGTGATCGAAGCCAAGCGCCAGTCGGCGACGCGATCACTGGGCATCCTGGAAAGCGAACTGTCGACACGGGCATTCATCGCCGGCGACCGCTACACCATCGCCGACATGGCCTTGTTCGCCTACGCCAGTCGCGCCGAGGAAGCCGGACTTTCGCTGGAGGCCCGGCCGAATTTCCGGGCGTGGATCGCGCGAGTCGAAGCGCAAGCGGGCTTTCTCGCCACCATGCATCCCTACGCGACCGATCCGCACTCGAGCAGGGAACTGCCGTAAACCCGGCTTCCGCCACGGGCAGCCGCAACGGGGGCAATGGCATACTCGGGGTTTTCCGGCCCGAGAGTTCCCCATGCGCCTGCTCCCCGCCCTTGCCTTCAGTACGCTGATATTGCCGCTGGCCGCCCACGCCGGCGACCCGAATTCCTACGCCCAGCCCGACCAGGTGCGCGTGACCCATCTGGATCTCGCCCTCACGATCGACTTCCCGCACAAGCAGCTGGATGGCCAGGCCACGCTGAAGCTGGACTGGAAGAATCCGCAGGCGCAGGCGCTGGTGCTGGACACGCGCGACCTGAAGATCGCCAAGGTCGAGGCGCTGGGTGCCGACGGCAAGACCACGCCGCTGAAATATGCGCTGGCACCGCGCGACAAGCAGCTGGGCAGCAAGCTGACCATCGCCACGCCGAAGCACCCGACGCAGGTGCGCATCGTCTACACCACCGCGCCGGCTGCTTCGGGTCTGCAGTGGCTGACCCCGGCGCAGACCGCCGACAAGAAGCTGCCCTTCATGTTCTCGCAGTCCGAATCGATCCACGCCCGTTCGTGGGTGCCGCTGCAGGATTCGCCGGCGATCCGCTTCACCTACGACGCGCGCGTCAGCGCGCCGAAGGACGTGCGCGTGGTGATGAGCGCGATCAACGACGCGCAGCATCCGCTGGATGGCGACTTCAGCTTCGACCAGCCGCATCCGATCCCGTCCTACCTGCTGGCGATTGCCGCCGGCGACATCGCGGTGAAGGAAACCGGACCGCGTTCGGCCGTCTACGCCGAGCCGTCGGTGGTCGCCAAGGCCGCGCACGAGTTCGAGGACACCGAGAAGCTGATCGCCACCACCGAGCAGCTGTACGGCCCGTACGCCTGGGGCCGCTACGACATCCTGGTGCTGCCGCCATCGTTCCCGTATGGCGGCATGGAAAACCCGAACATGACCTTCGCCACGCCCACCGTGCTGGTCGGCGACAAGAGCCTGGTCTCGCTGGTCTCGCATGAGCTGGCGCATTCGTGGTCGGGCAACCTGGTGACCAGCGCCGCGTGGCGCGACATCTGGCTCAATGAAGGCTTCACCACCTACGTGCAGGGCCGCATCACCGAAGCGGTGTACGGCAAGCCGCTGGCCGACGAGGAGGCGCTGCTGTCGGCCCGTGCGCTGCAGAAGAGCATCGGCGCGATGCCGGCCAACTCGCAGAAGCTGGCGCCCGATCCGCGCGGCGTGGGCGCCGACGACTCGCTGTCCGACGTGGCCTACGACAAGGGCTCGTGGTTCCTGCGCACGCTGGAACAGCGTTTCGGCCGCGCGAATTTCGACGACTACCTCAAGGGCTACTTCGCCCACTTCGCCTGGCACAGCATCACCACCGAGCAGATGCTCGACTACATGAAGCCGAACCTGATCGAGAAATATCCCGGCAAGATGCGCTGGGACGAAGTGAAGGCATGGGTCTACGGTGAAGGCATTCCAAAGGATGCGCCGCTGCCCGACTCGCCGCGCTTCAACGCGATCGACCAGGAACGCACCGATTTCCTCGCCGGCAAACTCGACGCGGACAAACTCGACGCGAAGGACTGGAACACGCAGGAATGGATGTACTTCCTCGACCGCCTGCCCGACGCACCACCGCTGGCGCGGATGCAGCAGCTCGATGCCGCCTGGCATCTCACCGGCACGCCGAACGCGGAGATCGGCATGCGCTGGTACAGCCACGCGATCGCCGCCGGCGACAAGGCGGTGTGGCCGGCCGCGGAAGAACACATGACTCGCATCGGCCGGCTGTATCTGACCACGCCGCTGTACAAGGCGCTGGTGAAAACGCCGGAAGGCCTGGCCTTTGCCGAGCAGGTCTATGCGAAGGCGAAGGACGGCTACCACCCGCTGACCCAGCAGGTGGTCGAAGGCATCATCGCCAAGGCGAAGAAGAAGTAATCAAGGCCCCTCCCCTGCGATGCAGGGGAGGGAGCATTCGCACTCGCCAACTGACGAAAAACCACCATGCAGCCATCGACAAACCCCACCTCGCCACTGTGGAAACGCATGCTGTTGCGCCGGCTGAAATTCCTGGCGTGGCTGGTCGCATTACTGGTGATCGTGCTGGGCGGCAGTTACCTGTTCGCACCGCAGTGGTTGCTGCAGGCGAACATCAAGCGCGAGGCGATGGCCGCCCACCTGGAGCAGCATGCGGTGCAGGCCGGCGATACGCGCTGGGTCTACGACGAGGGCGGCGAGGGTCCGACCATCGTGCTGCTGCATGGCTTTGACGCGGACCGCAGCGTATGGCTGAAGACCGCCAAGCTGCTCACCCCGCATTTCCACCTGATCATCCCCGACCTGCCCGGCTGGGGCGACTCCTCGCGCAACAGCGGCGCCAGCTACAACGTCGACGCCCAGGCGGCGCGGCTGGACAGCTTCGTCAAGACCTTGGGGCTGCAACGCTTCGTGCTGGTCGGCCACTCGATGGGCGGCGCGATTGCCGCGGTCTACGCAAGCGAACATCCAGAGCAGGTGGCCGGACTGGCGCTGGTCGACTCGTTCGGCCTCAAGGCCACGCCCAATGCGTTCGACCGCGCGGCACTGGCGGGCAAGAACCCGTTCATCTATGACGATCGGGCCGGCTTCGAACGCGCCACCTCGCTGGCCTTCGAGCAGCCGCTGGACCTGCCCGGCCGCTTCGTCGACGCCCTGGTGAAGCGCAACCAGCGCGACCACGCGTTCATCGAAACCGGTTTCAACGCACTGCGCGAGCCGTCGCAATATCTTGCCGTGCAGAACCGCCTGGGCCAGCTGACCATGCCGGTGCTGGGCCTGTGGTGCCACGATGACCGCATCGTCGACATCTCCGCGCTGGACAGCCTGCGCAACGGCCTGAGTGCCTCCAGCGCGATCAGCACCAGCACCATCAATGGCTGCAATCACATGCCGATGCTGGAAAAGCCCGAGCAGACGGCGCAAATCCTGACCGGTTTCGCGCTGTCCCACTGAATGGAATCCCCGCCTGTCGCCGCCGATACTGAATAAAAGCCCGGCAGTAGGACCCGTGGTCGTGAATTAGGCGTGACAACATGGGACAATGACCGATGACGCCTCCTTCCGGCGTACCACCGCGTGGCAATGGAACAATGCAGCGACTGACCAATCAAAGCCTTTGGCGCGCTGGCGTGGACGCCATCGTGAGGATGTCCTCGACGCGGACCAACTACTGGGCCGAAGTCGCGGTGGACGGCATGTTGTGGCTGGTGCTGCTGCTGGTCGGCTGGCAAAGACATACCGGTGGCGCGCTGACGGCCATGCTGGCACTGGGGCTTGGCCTGTTCGCCTTCAGCTTCATCGAGTATTTCTTCCATCGCTGGATGTTCCACACCCGCATCCCGCTGTTCACCCAGGGCCACGACCTGCATCACGCCCGGCCACTGGGCTACGACTCGCTGCCGTTCTTCCTGCCACCGGTCGTGCTGCTGATGCTGGCCGGGCTGTTCGTGCTGATCATGCCGACCGGCTTCGCCCTGCTGCTGGCCAGCGCGATCACGCTGGGCTACATCCTGTACGGACTGAGCCACTTCGTGATCCACCATGTGCGCTTCAAGCAACCACTGCTGCGGCGCTGGGCCGGCGCACATCACGTGCACCACTATCATCCGGAGAGCAACTTCGGGGTGACTTCGTCGCTGTGGGATGTGCTGCTGGGCACGAAATACGTGCGGCAGGCACGCAAGCTCGACTGAGCCGGCTTCCGCGGGTGGTCGCCTAGTCCGCGACGTCGTCGATCAGCCGGTCGAGTTCGGCCTTCAGGATCGCGCCGTGCTGGCGCAGCCAGTCGCGCTGTTCGCGCCAGCCGGGCAGCAGGTTTTCCACCTGGGTCCAGAACCGCGGTGAGTGGTTGCGCACTTTCAGATGACACAGCTCGTGCACCAGCACGTAGCGCAGCGCCGACGGCGGGGCCAGCGCCAACGCGAGGTCGAGGTTGATGCGGTCACGCGTATCCAGGCTGCCCCACAGGCTTTTCATCGGGCGGATGCGCAGTGAGGTGGGCGCCAGGCCCAGCAGTGGCACGTAGCCGGCCAGCCAGCGGGAGACGTCGCGACGGATCAGCGATTCCAGGTGCGAGGCCAGCAGGCCGCGGGCGATCGGCAGGGCGCGCGTATGCGGCCGGGGGATGACCAGGGTCAGCCCGTCGGCTTGCGCCTCGATCTTCGGGTACGGACCTTCGGCCCAGTCCAGCGCCGCCGTCTCGCCGCGCAGCGGGAAGCTGCACGGATAGCCCACGCGCAACGGCGGCAGCGGTTTCACGATCAGATGGAGTTCGTCGAGCTTCTGCTCCAGCCACTCGGCGTGGGTGCGCAGGAACGCGCTGACCTGGGCCGGATGGGTGCCGACCGGATAGGTCACCCGCGCACCCTGCGGGGTGATGGTCAGCCGCAGCCGGCGCGCACGCGGATGGGCGGACTTCAGCACGCGGATCAGGCTGCCGCCCGCCGTGGCCAGTTCCAGCCAGTCGCCTTCCAGATGCTGCGCCATGATCCTGCCTGCTCTCGCCTGGGCTCATGCTGATCGAACGGGGAACCCCGCTGCCGGAAGGCGGCGGGGTTCCCAGTATGGCCCGGGCGCAGGTGAAACGGGTATGGATATTTCGTTCAGCTGTCGGCCGGACGCGGCAGGCCGAACCACTCTTCCAGCTTGCCCAGCAAGCGCTCCAGTTCCAGCGTCAGCAGGGCGAAACTGGCGTCCAGCTCGGCCTGGGCGTCCTGCTGGCTGTCGCCCAGCTCGTCCATCACCACGTCGAGGAACTTCAGCTTGCGCACGATCAGGTCTTCGCCCAGCACGAAGCTGATGCGCTCATCGAAGGTGAGACCGAGCATGAACACCTGCTTGCCGTTGCGCAGGTGTTCCTTGACCTCCTCGGCGTCCAGGTCCTGCCGGCGGCAGCGGGCGATCGCGCCGGTGGCGGTGGCCGGGTCGCGCAGTTCGCATTCGTCGCCCAGCGCCAGCCCGGCCGGCAGGTTGCCGGTGGCCAGCCAGTCGGTCATCAGCACCCGCGGGCCTTCCTCCGGCGCCAGCGGCACCGCCGGGAAGCTGCCCAACGCCTCGCGCACCTGGCTCAGCGCGTTCTCGGCCGACTTGCGACTGGAGGTATCGAGCACCAGCCAGCCATTCTTCTTGTCGACATAGGCGGACATCCGCGAGTTGCGCACGAAGGCGCGCGGCAGCAGCTCGGTCAGCAGGTCTTCCTTGATCCGCTTGCGCTCGCGCCCGCCGACCTTGCGGTCTTCCTCTTCGGCGATCTTCTGCACTTTGCGCTGCAGCTCGTCGTTGATCACTGCTGCCGGCAGCAGCTTGTCCTCGCCGCCCACGGTGAGCAGGGTGCACTGCTTCACCGCATGCGTGAGCGGCTCGTTCTCGCCGCGCCCGACCGGCGGCACGAAACCCCTGGTGAACATTTCCAGCGGGCCGCACGGGCGCAGGCGGTGCTCGGCCAGCGCCTCATCGAGGCGGTCGAGATCGGTGGCGACGGCGGGGGAAAAGCGGAACAGCGTGAGGTTGCGAAAAAACATTCAGGAATCCGGATCAGTGCCGCCGGGAGGCAGCGGGTTCGCCGTCTTTCCGGCGAAAGCCGGAATCCATTGCCTTGATATGAAAGACGCTGGATCCCGGCTTTCGCCAGGATGACGATCATGAGGGTGTCAGCGGCAGACAGCGGCAACCGCTGCAGCCACGGTATCGAGGTTGGCGTGGTTCAGCGCGGCCACGCAGATGCGTCCGCTGTCGAGCGCGTAGATCGCGTATTCATCCCGCAGCCGGTGCACCTGCGCCTTGCTCAGGCCGGAGTAGGAGAACATGCCCGCTTGCTTGTTGATGAAGCCGAAATCCGCCGCGTCGAGTGCAGCCAGTTTCTCGACGAAACCCGCACGCATCGCGTGGATGCGCCCGCGCATGCCGCCCAGTTCCGCCTCCCAGCGCGTGCGCAATTCGCTGCTGCCGAGCACGCCGGCGACCAGCGCGGCGCCGTGGGTGGACGGGCTGGAATAGATCGTGCGGATGACCTGCTTGATCTTCGACTGCAGCCGCGCGGCCTCGTCGCGATCGACACCGACCATCGACAACGCGCCGACCCGCTCGCCGTACAGCGAGAACGACTTCGAGTAGGAGTTGGCGACCACGAAGGCGTCGATGCCCGATTCGCCGAGCAGGCGCACGGCCGTGGCGTCGGCTTCGGTGCCCTGGTCGAAGCCCTGGTAGGCCATGTCGACGAACGGCAGCAGCCTGCGCTCCTTCAGCAGCTCGATCAGCTGGTGCCACTGCGCCGCGTCCAGATCCACGCCAGTGGGGTTGTGGCAGCAGGCGTGCAGCAGCACCACCGTGCCCGGTTCCAGCCGGCCCAGATCCTCCAGCATGCCGGTGAAATCCAGGCCATGCGTGGCGGCGTCGTAATAGCGGTATTCCATCAGCTCGAAGCCGGCCGTGCGGAACACCACGTGGTGGTTGCCCCAGCTCGGGTTGCTGATCGCGATCTTCGCGCCGGCACCGCTGACCTGCTTGAGCAGATCGGCGGCCACGCGCAGCGCGGCGCTGCCGCCGATGGTCTGCGCGGTGGCCACGCGGCCCGCCGCCAGCACCGGCGACTGGGCGCCGAACACCAACTGCTGGGTCAGCTGGTTGTACGCGGCCAGGCCGTCGATCGGCAGATAGCCGCGCGGTTTCGCGGCGGCGGCCAGGGCGTTCTCCACTTCGTGCACGCTCGGCAGCAGCGGAATGCGGCCCTGCTCGTCGACGTAGATGCCCACGCCAAGATTGATCTTGCCCGGACGCGGATCGGCCAGGTAGGTCTCGGTGAGTCCCAGGATCGGGTCGCCCGGGGCCATTTCAACGGAGGCAAAGAAGGACACGGCGGTTACTCGACAGTGAAGTGGATGAAAGAGGTTCAAGCCTGCGCAGCGTGGTTCTCGTCCGCTGCCTCGACCGGCCAGTCGGAAGCCGCGGCAGACGCACCGAAGTGAAAGTCGAACAGTTGACGGTCGGCCAGTTGCGAGGGTGACACGTGGCTCAGCGCACGAAAGATGTTCTCGCTGCGTCCGGGTTGGTGCAACTCCCAGTCCGCCAGCATCCGCCGTATCGCCTGGCGCTGCAGGTTGTCCTGCGAGCCGCACAGGTTGCACGGAATGATCGGGAACTGCTGCTGCGTGGCGTACTCGGCGATATCTTGCTCGCGGCAATACGCCAGCGGGCGGATCACCACGTGGCGACCGTCGTCCGAGCGCAGCTTCGGCGGCATGGCCTTCAACTGCGCCTGGTAGAACAGGTTGAGAAAGAAGGTGGCGAGGATGTCGTCGCGATGATGACCGAGCGCGACCTTGGTGATGCCATTCGCGGCAGCCCACGAATACAGCGCCCCGCGACGCAGGCGCGAGCACAGGCTGCACATGGTCTTGCCCGCGGGAATCACCCGGGTCACCGTGCTGTAGGTGTCCTGCTCGATGATGTGGAACGGTACGCCGCGCGCACGCAGGTAGTCGGGCAGCACGTGTTCGGGAAACCCCGGCTGTTTCTGGTCCAGATTCACCGCGATCAGTTCGAAGCGCACCGGCGCCTTCGCCTGCAACTGCAGCAGCAGGTCGAGCAAGGTGTACGAATCCTTGCCGCCGGAAAGGCACACCATCACCTTGTCGCTGTCCTCGATCATGCCGAAATCGCCCACGGCCTGCCCCACCTGGCGACGCAGGCGTCGGGCCAGCTTGCCGGTGTCGGTAACGTGAGGGCGGGAGATCGGCAACGGGACGGACATGACGGCCGAGGCAGGGACAGGAGCCCTTCATTGTAGCGGCCCCGGCCGCCGCCAGCCGCATGCGCGCGCAGCGCCGCCAAACCCGCCGGAATCAGCGGGGCCAATCGGCGTTACACTTGGAGGACCGCCGCCCAGCCTCATCACCGTCATGCAGGTCCAGGATCACGCTGAAATCGTCCATCTGCTCGCCGAGTTGCGGATGGAACACCGCGACCTCGACGCGGCGATCGATCGGTTTGCCTTCGCGATCGGTCGCGACGAGCTGCAGCTGACCCGGCTGAAGAAACGCAAGCTGCTGTTGAAGGATCACATCGCGCGGCTCGAGAGCAAGCTGATCCCCGACCTCGACGCCTGAACACCCCGGATGCCCATGACTGCGTTCACCCCGATCCGACTGCAGGACGACCACGTCGTGCTGGAACCGTTGAGCCTGGAACACGTGCCGGCACTGGAAGCCGCCGCCGCCGACGGCGAGTTGTGGAACCTCCGGGTCACCAGCGTGCCGCCGCCGGGGCAGGCACGGGAATATGTGGCAAAGGCTCTGCAAGCCCAGGCCGAGGGCCACATGTTGCCGTTCGCCGTGCGTGAAGCGGGCACCGGCGAGATCGTCGGCAGCACGCGCTATTACGAAATCGACGCTGCCCTTCCCCGCCTCGCCGTCGGCTACACCTGGTACGCCAAGCGCTGGCAGAAAAGCCATCTCAACACCGCCTGCAAGCGGCTGTTGCTGGAGCACGCGTTCGAGACGCTGGGTTGCGTGGCGGTGGCCTTCCACACCGACGAAATGAACGAGGATTCGCAGCGCGCGATCGAACGCCTGGGCGCCCAGCGCGAAGGCGTGCTGCGCGCGCACAAGCGGCGCGTCGATGGCAGCCTGCGCAACACCGTGTGCTTCAGCATCCTCGCCGAAGAGTGGCCGAACGTGGCGAACTGGCTGGACATGCGCCTGAGCCGCCTGGCGGCAAACCGGTAACAGCGCACCTTGCGCGCGATGCGCTTGGTGACGAACAGGATTCACGCACTTCGGTATGCCTCTACAGCAGCCGGTTGAGCAACCGGTCGAGCTGGGTACGCTTGAGCCGCTTCAGCAGCTTGCGTACCTCGGCCGGATACCGTCGCGGGCTTTCCAGTGCGTGATAGTCCGCCAGTCGCGTGGCGTGCTGGCGCAACGCCGCCCATTCCGCGGAGTGCCTCGCCTGCAGCAGGCGTGAGGGGTCACGCAGGATCAAGCCGTTTTCCAGGTCCAGCGACCACGCACGCGGATTGAGGTTGTTGCCGGTCAGCACGGCCACGTCGTCGTCGATCAACAGGCCCTTCAGGTGATAGCTGTTGTCGCCGTCGCGCCACAGGTGCAGGTTGAGCTGGCCGCTGTCGATCTGCCGGCGGTGCGCACGCGCGAAGCGGCGCAGGTTGTTCTCGTACAGATAGGGCAGCAGGCCGATGGTCTTGAACGGCTCGCCAGGCGGGATGTAGAAATCGTTGGCGGTCTTGTCGCCGACCATGATGTCGATGCGGCAACCGCGACGCAGCAGCTGGCCCAGCACCAACCGCACCGGGCGCGGCAGGTTGAAATACGGGGTCAGCACGATCAGTCGCTCGCGCGTGCTGCGCAACAGGTCGAGCAGCGCCTCGTTGAGCGCGTTGTCGTTGCGACCGAAGCCGGGCAGCGGGGTCACCATCACCTGGCCCGCCGCCAGCGTGGCGTGCGGCACCTCGTAGCGGGCGCGCTGCAGCGCCTGGCGGAATTCGCGGATCGCCGGCTGCAAGGTGCGGGTGCCGGGCACATCAGCCACGTTCAATCGCCGCACCGCCTCGCTGCCGACGAAATGCTGCTGCACGAACCCGGCCATCGCGTCGGCCAGCCCGGCGTGCCGCAGCAGGTGATACCGATCGAGCCGATAGCGTCCATGCCGGGCCAGGTAAACATCGTTGAGGCTGGCGCCGCTGTAGAGCACGGCGTCGTCGATCACGAAACCCTTCAGGTGCAGCACACCGAACAGTTCGCGGCTCTGCACCGGTACCCCGTAGATGTCCACGCCGGGCCCGAACCGCCGGGCGTACTCGCGGTACATGCCGGCATTGCCTTCGCTCTTCTGCTTGCCGATGAGGCCGCGCTGCGCGCGATGCCAGTCAACGAAAACCGAAATCTGCAACGCCGGCTGCCGCGCCTTCGCCGCATACAGCGCATCGAGCACCTCGCGGCCGCCATCGTCGTCCTGCAGGTACAGCGTGACGATCACGATACGCCGGGTGGCGCTGGCGATCAGGCGCAACAGCGTCTGGCGGAAGGCCGCCGGATCGGGCAGCACGGTGATCGCGGCGGCCGGCACGGCAAAGAACGGCAAGGCGTCCAGCACTGCGCCCGGCTTGCGCCGGCGCGGAAAAGGCAGCATGCGGCGCGCGAGGCGACCCGGGGCGGAAATCAGCTTGTTCATCGGCACAACCATGGGTAACAACGCCCATCATCGCAAACCGGGGCGAATGATGCGCCTGGCAGCGCCCAGCCACGACATCAGCCGCCGGTGCCGGCATGCACCGGTTCGCTACGGGCCGGGGCACGCGGCCGCACTTCGATGGTGGCGGTCATGCCGGCGGCGAGCAGGGTGTCGGCCGGCAGCTGGCTGGTGTCGATCGCGATGCGCACCGGCACGCGCTGGGCCAGCCGTACCCAGTTGAAGGTGGGGTTGACGTCGGCCAGCAGGTCGCTGCCGGTGGGATTGTCGCTGTCGGTGATGCCGTGGGCGACGCCGCTGATCGAGCCTTTCAGGTGCACGCCGCCGGCCATCAGGCGGATGTCGACCGGATCGCCCACACGCAGCTGCGGCAGCTTGGTTTCCTCGAAATAGCCGTAGATGTAATAGCTGTGGCTGTCGATCAGGGCGAGGCGCGGGATGCCGGTGGCGGCGTAGTCGCCCGCGCGGATGTCGAGATTGGTGACATAACCGGCCACCGGCGCGCGCACGTCGGTGCGCTCGAGATTGAGCCGCGCCTGATCCAGCGCGACCCGCGCCTGCTCGACGGCCGCCTGTGCCTGCTCGCGCGCGGCCGATGCCTGATGGCCGCCGGCCTGCGCCTGCTGCCAGGTGGCCTGGGCGGAATGGGCGGCGGACTGCGCGTCGCTGCGCACCTCCTCCGCGATCACGTCACCGAGACGCTGGCGTCGCGAAGCCTCTTTCGCGCGCATGTCGTAATCGGCCTTGCGCGCCGCCGCCGTCGCCAGCGCGGCGTTGATGTTGGCACCGGCCGCGCGGGCGCTGGCTTCGGCGGCATCCAGGTTGGCCTGCGCCTGATCCACCGCGTAGCGGAAGCGCGCCGGATCGATGCCGAACAGCACGTCGCCCTTGTGCACGAACTGGTTGTCGAGCACGGCGACGCGGGTGACCAGACCGGACACGTCCGGCGCCACCCGTACCACCTCGGCACGCACGCGGCCGTCGCGCGTCCACGGCGAATACAGGTACTGCTTCCACAACGCATGGCCAAGCAGCACGGCAATGACGACCACCGCGGCGGTGATCAGGAAGCGCAACAATGACTGGACTTTCATGGGATGACTTCAGCGAAGCAGCAGGAGTCCGGCGGCGCCGAACAGACAGACGAACAAGGCAAACCGGAACAGCGACGGATGCCAGACATGGCGATACAGGCCGAAGCGACCGACCACCATGTCGATCAGCACCATCAGCAACAGGCAGCCGAGGAACACCGGCAACAGCCCGGGCAGCAGCACGCCACGGAAAGCGACTTCATGCGGCATGGCCAGACCCCGGCAAAGACGGGTGGGAGGGCGATGGCATATGCAGAGCCATCGGCGATTCATCATCGTGCAGCGCACTGCGCAGCTGAAACAGATGTTGGCGCACCGTCGGCATGGCCGCAGCCGACGTGATCGCCGCGCCCACTGCCGCGTCGGCTTCGCGCCAGCGCGCCGCCGCCGGCTGGCGATACAACCGGGCCACCGTCTGCAAGGCGACGTTCACGACGTCGCAAACCGCCCCCGCCACACGCCGGCCATCGGCCAGATCCTGGCGCAACTCCAGCACCGCGCGGCCGCTCTCCTGCACCGCCAGCCCCCATGCCAGCAGGCTGCGCGATTCGTCACTGCCCGGCCGCGTATGCGTCACCATCTGCTGGAACAGGTCGCGGCTGACGCTTTCGAAGCGCCAGGCCAGCCCTTCCAGCGGCGCACTCGCCGCCAATGCCACCAGTTCGCGCAAGCGGCGCAACTGCCGCCCGCGTTGCCAGCCGGTGCCGGTCACCGCCGGCACGAACACGAACGCGATGCCCGACAGTGCGATGCCGGCGACTTGCGCGATCGCATCATTCAGGAAATGCGTGGGGTCGTACACCATCGGATTCTTCAGCGCGAGGATGTAGACGAAGCCGAGCGTGTAACCCGCGCCCACACCAGGCAGCGTGTCACGCGTGCTGAGGTAGGGCCCGATCAGCAGGAACGCCGCGCTGACCGCAACCAGGCTGGGGAAGCCATCGCTGCCGGGCATCAGCCAGAACACCACCAGGAACGCGCCCAGCATGCCGGCGGCATAGCCGTACAGGGTCTGCGTGGCGGCGCCGACCGGATTCGGCGAGGCGGCCAGCAGGCCGCTGAAGATCGTCGCCAGCAACATCGCGCTGGCGCCAAACGCCCAGCCGCTGGCCAGCCAGAACGCGCTGAGCGTCGCCATGGTGAGGAAGGTGCGCAGCACCGCGATCGCCGCGCCGGGAAGGTCGTTGCCGCGACGAAAATGCACGCGCTCCACGCTGCCGCGCGTCTGCGTGCCGCCCAGCGAACCTTCCAGCGCCGCGAAGTCGCGCAACTCGACCGCGAAACGCTGCAGCAAGGCCGCGCCGGTATCGAATTCCAGTTCGGCCAGCGGCGTGCCCAGCGGCTCGCGCAAGGCCGCAGCCTGCACCGGCAACTGCGTCATGCATGCGGTCAGGCGCTCGGCAAGAACGCTCGTCTGATGCCGCAGCGCCAGCGCGGGCGACAGCGCCGTGCCAATCGGCCGATACAGCATGATCAGGGCATCGGCAGCGCGTTGACCGCCGCTGCGCTGCAGCCGGTTGATCAGATGATGCAGCGACTGGAAGCTGGTGGCAGCCGACATGTAGCGCTGGTTGAGCAGGCGCATGCGGGCGCTGCGTGCGTGCACTTCCGGATCCTCGAATACCACCGAGGCGCGCATGTCCTCCAGTTGCACCGCGGCGCGCACGAACGCGAGATGCGCCTGCTCCATCCGGGCCCGCGGGATGCTGCCGCCGGTGCTGTCGCGCACGAAGTCGATGAACTGCGCGAACTGCCGGCGTGCATTCTGCCGCAACAGCGGGCGCAGCCGTTGCGGCCATACCAGGTCGCTGACCACCGCAGCCACCAGGATACCGAGCAACACCTCGCTGACACGCATCACCGCGGTGTCGAACACATGGAGCGGGTTGGTGATCGCCGGCAGCGTGACGATCGCGGCCGTATAGCCGGCCAGCACGAAACCATACGACATGAAGTTGCGGTGCAGCATGGCGCCACCCGCGCACAACGCGACCCACAGCGACAGGCTCAGCAGGAACAGCTCGCGTTGCTGCGGGAACAGCGCCAGCAGCAGCAGTCCGCACACACTGCCCGCCAGCGTGCCGATCGCACGGTAGAAGCTCTTCGCCAGCACCATGCCGCTGTGCGGGTTCATCACGATCGCGACCGTGATCATGGCGGTCGCCGGCTGTTCCAGTTGCAGCCACATCGCCAGCCACGCGGCGATATAGATGGCCAGCAGCGACTTGCCCACGAAGATCCAGGCGCGCCGCTCGCCGGCGAGAAAGTCGGCCAGCCACGACCAGCGCGGCGGCAACGGGGCGGAGGCGATGGGGGAAGCGACGGACACGATTCAGGCCGGACCGAGATGATCCAGAAATTTCTTCAGCAGCTTTTCCAGCTGCGCCATCTCGCGCGGCTGCAACGCGGTGGCCTGGCGTTCCAGCAGGCTGCAGACATCGGGCAGGAAGCTCTCGATCATCGCGATACCGGCCTTGGTCAAGCCAAGCGCAATCTTGCGACGATCCTCCTTGCTGGCTGTCCGCCGGATCAGTCCGCGGTCGCAAAGACCGTTGGTCAGTCGCGTGATGTTGGCGGCCTTCTCGCCCGCCGCCTCGGCCAGCTGCGAGGGATTGAGCGTATAGCCCTCGGTGCCGTACAGCATCATCAGCAGATTGTATTCCGGATGATTGATGCCCCATGGCTTGAGCGATGCGTTGGCGTCGTCATGCACACGCCGGTAGATGTGCTTGACCAGCCGCACCAGCACCGCCGGCTCGCGGGGGAAGGCCGGATGACGGCGACAGGTGACGGCCAGCCGCTGCTCGGTGGGGGCAAAACTGTTGCTGATCATAGTTATTGATGCCACGTATGTAATACATTTATGTACTATCAAGATGTGAATGATATGCCGGATGCCGGCGGCTTGACAAGAGGCGTGGCGGTGTCTGCAATGAACACGCCAACTCGCCAGTTCCAGCGAGCCCTTGTCGGCACTTGCCGGCGGCCGATCGCTGGCGCATAACCTCACCCGCTGCATGCAAGGACAGCAACGCCCGGGGAGAGCGCCATGATTCAGATCAGGGAAGCACCGACGCCGCTCGACACGCCGGCCTCGCCGGAGCAGCTGCTGCTCGACACGCGGCGCGAGCGCGCCGGCGTGGAGCGCCAGGCCCCTGCCATCGGCCTGGCGCTGTCCGGCGGCGGCGTGCGCAGCGCCACGTTCTGCCTGGGCCTGTTGCGCGCGCTGGCGCGCAACGGCGTGCTGCACCGCTTCGATTACCTGTCGACCGTGTCCGGCGGCGGCTATGTCGGCGCCGCGTTTGGACGTCTGTTCAATCCGGCCACGACGCCGCAGCAGGTCGAGCAAGGCCTGGCCAATGATCGTTCGCTGCTGCTGTGGTGGTTGCGCAGCAATGGTCGCTATCTGACACCCGCCGGCGCCGGCGATCTGCTGCAAGCCGCCGCGGGACAGTTGCGCGGCTTCGTGGCCACCCAGTTCGAGATCGCGGTGTTGCTCGCGCTGGCGGCATCTGCCGTGGTGCTGCCGCACCTGATCTGCTATCCGCTCTACGCGCAGCACCTGCCGTGGCTGACGGTGAATCTGTGGTGGCTGGGGCTGGCCCCGCTCGGCTGGCTGGCAGCGGCCTGTGCGTTCGCCTACTGGTGGTCGCGCGACCCGGAAGACGGCTCGATGGCCGGCGACCTGACCATCGTCGCTGTCACCACCGCGCTCGGCGGCTATCTGTTGTGGCAGGCCTGCCCGCTCGATGCGCGACACGGCCCGGGCCTGTTGCTGCTCACCGGCCTGGTGCTGCTGGCCATTCCGCTGGCATGGTTGTGGACGCGGATTCGCGGCAATCACCCCGCCGAGGCTCGGGTGCAATACACCATCAGCCTCACCTCGGTGCTGAAGGGTGTGCTGCTTCTGCTGCTGCTCGGCACCGCCGATCTGCTCGGCTGGTTCCTGGCATGGATGCTGCAGTCCGGCGCATGGCACCAGCCGGCGTGGAGCGGCGCGGGCCTGGTTGCGCTGCTGGTGGCGGTGGCGCGCTTCGCCTTGCCGGCACTGCAGCCGCGCAACGACAAGCCCAGTCTGGCGCGCCTGCCACTCGCCCTGATCGCCAACCTGTGTGGCTTGCTGCTGCTCGGCGTGCTGGTGCTGTTCTGGTTGAGCGCACTGCAATATCTGCTGTTTTTCATGGGTGCCGCCACATCGGCCTCGACGGCTTGGTGGCGCTGGCTGGCGGTGGTGGTGCCCTGCCTTGCGTATGTGGCGGTGACCGGACGCAACCTGCAGGCGATCAACCGCTCGTCGCTGCACGCGTTCTACCGCTCGCGCATCGCGCGCACCTATGTCGCGGTGGGCAACCAGCCCGCCGGCGCCGCGGGCGCCACGCGCTTCCCGACGTCGCCACTGCAGTCGAAGGACTCCGCCACCGCACAGGCGGTGATCAAGGTCACCGAGCTGCTCGATCACGACGATGTGGCGTTTACGGATTACGCGCCGCACCGGCACGGCGGCCCGATTCATCTGATCAACTGCTGCATCAACCAGACCATCGACGATCGCACCGAGGCCTTCAACGCCGACCGCAAGGGCATCTGCCTGACCGTCGGCCCGTTCGGCGTGGAGACCGGCACCCAGCCGGCGCAGGCACTCCCCGCCGAGGCAGGCGCGCCGTTGCAGGGCACCACGCTGGCCGAGTGGATCGCCATTTCCGGTGCCGCCGCCGGCTCCGGCATGGGCTCGATGACCCGGCCCGGGGTGGCGGTGCTCACCTTTCTCAGTGGCTTCCGTCTTGGCTACTGGTGGCGCAACCGACTCGGCAAGCCTGCGCTCTCATGGTCGTGGCTGGGCAAGTCGCGCGCGGCACTGCAGGAAATGCTGGCGCGCTTTCCCGGCCTGCAGGGTCCGGTGTGGTACGTGTCCGACGGCGGGCATTTCGACAACACCGGCGTTTACGCCCTGCTCAAGCGCGAGCTGAAGTTGATCGTGCTGGCCGATTGCGGCGCCGACCCGAACTATCTGTTCGCGGACGCCGAAAACCTGGCCCGCAAGGCACGCATCGACTATGCCGCCAGCATCGAATTCATCGACCCCGCCACATTGCCTGCGGATCGCATCGATCCGGCACTGCTGGCCAGGCTCGGCACCCCGGACAACGTGATGCCGGGGCCTGGCGCGCAAAGCCTGCTGCTTGCCCGCATCCGCTATCGCAGCGGCAACACCGGCGCCTTGCTGGTGGTGAAGCCGCGCCAGCCGACGGATTCGCCGCTGGACCTGGTCGGCTATGCCAATCGCGACGTGAGTTTCCCGCAGCAAGGCACCGGGGATCAGTTCTTCGACGAGGCGCAATGGGAAAGCTACTGCCAGCTCGGTGAATTGCTGGGCCGGCCGCTCGATCGCGCGGCGCTCGAGGCGCTTCCTGCGCTTGCCCTGCAAGGCGACGCCGCCAGCATCGGGCCGCTGGCGCCGGAGGTGCAGAAGAGCGCGATGTCGCTGCGCCAGCGGGTTACCGCCACCGTCGGCGCATCGCTCGGCTTGAGTGCGATCGTCGGCCTGGCGCTGGCCGGCTGGCAGGCATGGGACGCCCATCTGCAGCAGGGTATCGCGCAGCAGAAGCTGGTCACCGATGCGGCCCGCGACCTGGGCAGGTCGATCGGCAGCGATGCCAGCTTCGACGCGGCCATGGATGCGTCGGTGCAGTTGTTCCGTTCGCAGGCGGGAGCACCGCCGTACCCCGATTCGATTCGCCTGATGGTGGACAGTCTGGCCGATGCATTGCAGGCGAAATGCGCCGACCTGGCGCCCGGCAAGCTCGCCACCGCCTGCAACAACGATCTGACCATGCTGGGCGACGGGCCGTCGCTGACCTCATGGGACCGTGCCATGGTCGGCTACCGCGACTGGCCGCCGAGGGTGGCGCTCGACCCCGATGCAGCCATCGCCACCAACACGGTGCCTGTAACGGCCGTGAGCACGACGGCCGCGCCGACGAAGTCCGCAGCGATCGCCACGGCGGCGGCGCCCATCGAAAGCATGTCCGGTGACGTGCCGCAAATGGCGGCGCCGCCGCCATCCGCGCCGATGGCGGCACCACCGATCGAAGCACCGGAAACTTCGAGCGGCAGTCCGGACCGGCCGCATGCGGAAAGCCCTGGCGCGGAATCCGCCACGGCGGCGGCGCCTGCCCCGCCGCACGCCGATCCCGCCGCGCTAGCCGACGCGGCGCGCCGCGCCTGTACCCAGGGGGTTTCGCGCCGCTTCATCGTCTACACGCAGATCTACGACGAAGCCGAACGCGCCAGCGCCGAAGCCCTGTTGCCGCAGTTGCGCGATCTCGGCGTGGCCACTCCCGGCATCGAGAACGTCACGGCCAGTGCGGCCAGCCATGGCCGCACGCTGCCGTTCCAGTGGCATGCGCCCACCGTGCTCTACAGCGGCGCCGGCACCGCCTGCGCTTCGGCCATCAGCACGTGGCTTGATGCAACCCGGCCATTCACCTCGACCAGGGCCGCCCAGGCCGTGCCGTTCCCGCTATCCATCCGCGGCGAACCCAACGTGATCGAGTTGTGGATTCCCGCGACGACCCGGCCCTGACCAGCGCACGCCAAGGGGCTCAGTGCTGGATCGGAAAGGTCTGCGCATTGCCGGAAGCCGAGCCCGGAGAAGGATTGGTCGGCGCCGGGGTAGCCGCCGGCACGCGCGCACCACACTGATACGCCCCCCACGGCTGCGAACCATCGGCAGGTTCGGCCAGTGGCTTGATGGTGTCGGCGTGCATCTTGGCCGCTTCGTTGCGGGCCAGCACTTCCAGTTCGTCGCGCACCCTGATGTCGTTGCGGTCGACCGGACCGACATGGTCCATCACCGAAACGGTGACCTTGCCCAGGTCACGACAGGCAGATACATCACCGCTCCAGGCGGTGCGCACGTTCTTCGCCGCCGGATCCATGGTGATGCCCCAGTTGCAGGCACTCAGCAGCAACACGGGGGCGAGCAACAGCAGGGTCTTGCGCATGAAGGGCTCCGCAACAGTGACAGTGGATATGGAAGAGGCCGGACCTTGCGGCCCGGCCTCCATCCTAACGCGGTGACGCGGTCGCGTCCCGCGGCTGCAACACAAGGTGTGGCATCGGTTCATCCCGATGCTGCACCCATGTTCATTTGGCCGGCTTGTCGGCCACCGGCTTGCCATCGGCATCGAGCACCTGCACCTGGCCAAGCTTCAAGGCACGGATCGGCGCCTCGATTTTCGCCAGATCGCCAACGATCACCCAGGTCAGCTGGTCCGGATGGATGATCTGCTTCGCCGCCGCCTCGACCGAGACATCGCTCTGGCTTTCGATGCGCGACTTCAGGGTCTGCACGTAGTCGTCCGGACGGTGGTACAGGGCGATACCCTGCATCGCGCCCATTACCGCCGAGGTGGTCTGGTACTCGCCCGGCAGGCTGCGCACATCGCCGACCTTGACCTTGCTGATCTCGGCATCGGTCAGCGGCTTGTCGCCGATCACGCCGTTGGCTTCCTTGAGCATTTCGGCAATCGATGGCGCGGTCTTGTCGGTCTGCACCGGGGCGTACAGCATGAACGGGCGCTGCCCCACCGCGTTCTGCAGAAAGCTGAAGGCGCCGTAGGCCCAGTGCTTGTCCTCGCGCAGGTTCATGTTGAGGCGCGAGGTGAAGGTGCCGCCGAAGGCACCGTTCATGGTCTGGATTTCCAGATTGTTGGCCGCTTCGGTGGAAGGGGCCAGGCTGCCGGCGAGGATCAGGCTCTGCTGCGCTCCCGGGCGATCGACCAGGAACACGCGCACCTGCGGCGGTGGCGCGACCTTGCCGATGTTCTTCGCCGGCACCTTGCCGGTCGGTGCCTTCCAGTCGCCGAACGCCGCGTTCAACTGCGGGATGATCTTGTCCAGCGTGGTGTCGCCGGCAACCAGGATCTGCATGTTGTCCGGACGGATGTAATCGTCCATGAAGCTGCGCATGTCGGCGGCGGTCAGCGACTTGATCGAGGCCTCGGTGCCCGAACCGGTGAACGGGATGGCGTAGGCATGCCCCTTGCCGTACAGCAGTGGCGGCAGGGTGCGCAGGGCAATGCCGGTGGGCTGGCTCTTTTCCTGTGCGATACGCGCCAGCCACTGCCCGCGCAGGCGGCTGGTGTCGCCATCGCGGAACGCCGGGTTGCGCACGATGTCGGCGAACAGGTCGAGCGAGGGCTTGAGCTGGTCATCGAGTGCATTGAGCGAAGCGTTGCAGTAATCCAGCCCGCAGCCGCTGGCAATGATCGCGCCCAGGCGCTGCTTGCGCTTGGCGATCTCCACCGAATCCAGGCTCCTGGTACCTTCGTCGAGCATGTTCATGGTGAAGCTGGAGGTGCCCAGCTTGCGACCCTGGTCGGCGGCGAAACCCGCATCGAACAGCAACTGCAACTGCACCGCCGGCACCGTGTGGCGTTCGGCCAGAACCACCTCGATGCCGTTGTCGAGCTTGCCGCGCTGCAGCTTCGGGAAGCTGAGATCGGGGAAGCTGCTGACCGCGGGCACGCCCTTGCTGCGATCGACGTCGCTGGCCACCGTCTTGTAGTCACCCGTGGCCGAAAGCACCGGCGCCGGCACGCCCGTGGCCGCGGCACGACCGGCCATCTTGGCCATGTCGGTGGCATCGACCTTGCCCGGTACGACGGTCAAGGTGTAATCGCCCTTGCTGATCCACTTCTCGGCCACCGTGGTGACGCTGGCCGGGGTCGCCGCCATGAACGCGTTGAAGTCCTTCAGGTACTGCCCCGGATCGCCGTGATACAGCTGGCCCTGGGCCAGAATCGAGGCCTGCGTGTTGACCTTTTCCAGGCCGCGCACGAAGGAGGCCCGCGCCTCGGTCTTCACCCGCGCCAACTCGTCGGCGGTGGGGCCTTGCTTGAGGAATTTCTGCCATTCGTCGGCGATGGCGGCCTCGACCTTGTTCGGATCGACGCCCTTCTTCACGTCGACCTGCATTTCGAACATGCTGGCCAGCACGTGCTGGTCGACATCGACCGAAACGTCGTCGGCCAGCTTGTCCTGATAGACCAGCCGCTGGTACAGCCGCGAGGTCTTGCTGCCACCGAGCACGGCGGCAGCCAGTTCCAGCAGGGTTTCATCGTTGCTGCCCCGGCCCGGCACGTTCCACTCGCGGTAGATGCGCGTTTGCGCCACGTTGTCGGTCATCGTGCCGCGGGTGGAGCTGTCGCGCGCGGCGATCCACGGCTGCGGACGCGGCACCTGCGGGCCGGCGGCGATGTCGCCGAAGTACTTCTGCATCTTTTCCCGGGCTACTGCCGGCGTGATGTCGCCGGACAACACCACCACCGTGTTCGCCGCGCCGTAGTAGTCGCGGAACCACTGCTTGACGTCGCCGAGCGAGGCCGCGTTCAGATCATCCATCGAGCCGATGGTGTCGTGGTGATAGGGATGATTGGCCGGAAACGCCTCGGCCTGGATCAGTTCGCCGGCACGGCCGTAGGGCTGATTCTCGCCCTGGCGCTTTTCGTTCTGCACCACGCCGCGCTGCTCGTCCAGCTGCGGCTTGCCGATCGCGCCGAGCAGGTGGCCCATGCGGTCCGATTCCATCCACAACGCCATGTCCAGCGCGCTGGTCGGTACAGTCTCGAAGTAGTTGGTGCGGTCGAGCCAGGTGGTGCCGTTCTGGTCGGTGGCGCCGGCCAGCTCGAACGGCTTGAAGAATTCGTCCTTGTGGTTCTCCGAACCCTGGAACATCAGGTGCTCGAACAGATGCGCGAAACCCGTCTTGCCCTTGGGCTCGTAGGACGAGCCGACGTGATACCACACGCTGACGGCCACCACGGGCGCCTTGTGGTCTTCATGCACCACCACGGTCAGGCCGTTCGGCAGCGTGAAGCGGCTGTACGCAAGCTCGGGAATCTGCCGGGAAGCAGAAGCGGCGGAAATGGCCGCCGGGGCAGAGTCCGGAGCCGCCCATGCCAGCGGCACGCCGCCAGCCAGGGTGAGCGCGCCGGCAATCAGCAAGGCGAGTGGTTTCTTTGTCACGGTGAACCTCCTGTTTCACGGATAAGTCGCCACAGGCTAGCGGCGCGGGACAGGCCTAGCAAATGACTTGCGGCACGGTCGGCACCAGGCGTCCGCTGGCGTGTCCGACTGTCCGGTCGCGGTCGACGGCGGTGTCCGCGGACAAGACTCCCTCTTCCCTCTCCGCGTGACGCCACCGTGAAATCAATGGCTTGGAGCGCATGCAACCGTTGGCACGCGGATTGCTCTTGGCTCAGTGCAGGACTCTTCCCCCCACGTCGGAGACAAGCTCATGAAATTCGAAACCTTGATGTTGCGCGGCCTGTTCATCGCCTGCCTGGCGGTATGCGGACTGATCTTCGGGGCGATGCTGACGACCACCCCGGCTTCCGTGCAACTGGCGAGCGGCAACCATATCGGCGCGATCCTGCTGGCGGCGCCGACCAGCTGCGCACTGCCACCGGATGGCGTGATGTGCCCGCAGCTCGGCAAGGTGTCGGCGCTGAATGGTTGAGCCTGCGACGCACTGACCGCTGCGCTGGCGGGTGATAATGGGCCGATGCTCCATGTCATCCTGTTCAATCCCGAGATACCGCCGAACACCGGCAACGTGATTCGCCTGTGCGCGAACACCGGCGCCGCGCTGCATCTGATTCGTCCGCTGGGCTTCGAGCTCGACGATGCGCGCTTGCGCCGGGCTGGCCTGGACTACCACGAGTACGCCAGGGTCGCGGTGCACGACAACCTGGCCAGCTGTCTGGATGCCATCGGCACGCCGCGCGTGCTCGCCTTCACCACGCGCGGCCGCGTGGCCCATGTCGACGCCCGCTTCGCCGATGGTGACGCCTTGCTGTTCGGCTGTGAAACCGCCGGCCTGCCGGCGGACCTGCTGGAGACGATTCCGCCGCTGCAACGCCTGCGCCTGCCGATGTGCCCGGACAGTCGCAGCCTGAACCTGTCGAACACCGTCGCCGTGGCGGTTTACGAGGCATGGCGGCAGCTCGGCTTTCCCGGTGCCGCGGACGTCTGAGCCTGGCCGGCGGGCTACAATCGGCGGATGAACGCCGCCTCCCCCAACTCCTGGTTGCCGCAGCCGCTGCGCAAGCTTGCCGGCCGTGCGCTGGAAACCGCGCTGAACCACACCTTGTCGCTGGACCCCGATACGCAGCAGAAGCTGGCCGCGTTGAACGGGCGCAGCGTGCAATTGCACCTCCGCGGTCCGGAGATCGCCCTCGCCGTCACGGTCGAGGGCACCCGCCTGAAAGTGGGCCCCCCTCACGACGACAGTCAGCTCAAGGTCGCCGCCACGCCGGGCAGCCTGCTGGCAATGATGTTCCGCCGCGACGATGACGGCATCGCACCGGGCAAGGTGGACATTGCCGGTGACGCCGAACTGGCCCGCCGGCTGGAGAAGCTGGCCGGCAAATTCGCCCCCGATTTCGAGGAAGCGTTCGCACGCACGTTCGGCGATGTGCTCGGCGTGCCGCTGGCGAAGGCCGTGCGCACCGGCCTGGCCCACGCCCGCGAGACGACCAGCCATCTCACCGAGGACAGCGCGGACTGGTTGCGCGATGAAGTGCGCGTGGCGATGGCGCCGGGCGAGGTCGAAGGCTTCCTCGACGGCGTCGACGAGCTGCGCGAGCGCAGCGACCGACTGGAGTCGCGCGTGCAACGACTGTTGCAGCGCCTGCAAGGCAACCCCGCGTGACGCCGTTGAAGGTGGTCCCCCGCCTGCTGCGGGTCGCCTCGGTCTTGCTGGCATACCGGCTCGACGAGCTGGTCGACGCGGCGCATCTGTACCGCCCGCTGAAGTGGCTGCGGCCGCTGGTGGCGAAGCCGCGCGTCGATATCGGCGGATTGCCGCGGGGCGCACGCCTGCGTCATGCATTGACCGAGCTGGGGCCGATCTTCGTCAAGGCTGGCCAGGTGCTGTCGACCCGGCGCGACCTGGTGCCGGCCGACATCGCCGACGAGCTGGCGCTGTTGCAGGACCAGGTCGCGCCGTTCCCCGGCGCGGAAGCGCGGGTGATCGTCGAGCAGGAGCTGAAGCTTCCGATTGGCCTTCTATACGCCCAATTCGACGAAAGCCCGCTGGCTTCCGCCTCGATCGCCCAGGTGCATGCGGCCACCCTGCATGACGGCCGCGAGGTGGTGGTCAAGGTGCTGCGCCCCGGCATCGACGCACGGATCGTCCGTGACGTGAAGCTGCTGCGCTCGCTGGGCGAACTGGCCCAGCGCTGGCACCCTAACGCGGACAAGATTCGCCCGCTCGACGTGGTCGCCGAAGTCGAGAAGATGCTGGAGAACGAACTGGACCTGCAGCGCGAGGGCGCCAGCGCCAGCCTGCTCAAGCGCAACTTCGCCAGCGGCATGGATTTGTATGTCCCGACCGTGCACTGGGACCTCACCGCCACCCGCGTGCTGACGCTGGAGCGCGTGCACGGCATCAGCAGCGACGACATCGCCGCGATCGACGCCGCCGGGCTGGACCGCAAGGCACTCGCGGTCAAGGGCGTGCGGGTGTTCTACGAGCAGGTATTCCGCGACAACTTCTTCCACGCCGACGCGCACCCCGGCAACATCTGGGTCGACCCCGCGCGCACCGCCGAGCCGCGCTTCATCGCGCTGGATTTCGGCATCATGGGTTCGCTGCCCGAAGCCGACCAGTACTGGCTGGCGCAGAACTTCATCGCCCTGTTCGAACGTGACTACGCGCGCATCGCCAAGCTGCACGTAGACGCCGGCTGGATGCCGGCCGACGTGCGGCTGGATGAACTGGAAGCGGCGGTGCGCACGGTGTGCGAGCCGTACTTCACCAGGCCGCTGGCGCAGATCTCGCTGGCCGAGCTGGTGGTCAAGCTGTTCCAGACCGCGCGTCGCTTCGAGCTGACCCTGCAGCCGCAACTGATCCTGCTGCAGAAGACCCTGCTCAACATCGAGGGAGTCGGCCGCATGCTCGATCCGCAGATCGACATCTGGGCGGTGGCGCATCCGGTGCTCAAACGCATCCTGCGCGAGCGCTACAGTCCGCTGCGCACGCTGCGCGAGGTGCGCAAGCGGCTGCCGGAATGGCTGCATGAGGCACCGGAATTTCCCGGACTGGTGCGCGACGCGTTGCGCCAGGTCGGTCGCGGCGAACGACGCGCGCTGAGCGATCCGGCGGCGCTCAAGCTGATGCACGACAACGCGCAACGCCAGCACAAGCTGCTCGCCTGCTGCCTGCTCGGCGCTTCGCTGTTGATCGGTGCTGCGCTGCTGTGGACGTTGGCACCGCAACACGGCGTCTGGCCACCACTGTGCGCCGGCATGGTCGGGTTGCTCGCATTCACCATCGGCTGGCCTCGCTCCCGCTGATCGTAGGAGCGCACCCTGTGCGCGAGCTCTTTCGTCACGTTCACCGAGAAGCATGGCGCACTTCGGTGCGCTCCTACACGGAACCGGACCATGATCGAGATTCTCTACCAGGACGACGCACTGATTGCGGTGAACAAGCCCGCGAACCTCGCCGTGCATCGTTCGAAGATGGTCGGCAACGCCGAGGAATTCCTGATCGACCTGCTGCGCGAGCAGATCGGCGACAACGTGTATCTGGCGCACCGGCTCGATCGTGCCACCAGCGGCGTGCTGCTGGTCGCGCGCAGCAAGGAAGTCGCCGCTGCGCTGGGCGAGCAGTTCATGGGCCGCACGGTGCACAAGCAGTACCTCGTCGTGGTGCGCGGCTGGCCTGACCCGACGGAGGGCGTGGTCGATTACCCGCTGCCCGGCTCGCGTGAAAGCGGCCCGCGTCGCGAGGCGCGCACGCACTACCGACGGCTGGCCACGATCGAGGTGCCGATCGAGCTCGGCCGCTATCCGCAGCAACGCTATGCGCTGCTTCTGACCGAGCCGGAAAGCGGCCGCTTTCGCCAGATCCGCAAGCATCTGGCGCATATCCACCACCCGGTGATCGGCGACTGCCAGCACGGTCGCGGCGACCACAACCGGCTGTACAAGCAGCACTTCGGCTGCCACCGGATGCTGCTTCATGCCTGGCGGATCGATCTCGCCCACCCGCTGAGTGGCACACCGATGCGGATCGAGGCGCCACTGGATCAGGCGTACGTCGCGTTGCTTGATCGTTTCGGCTGGAGCCTGCCGACTGAGGAGTGAGTGCAAGAACCCCGCGCCCGCTTTTGACTTTCTCTCGTTTCTCACTCCTCGCTCCATCACTCACTTCCCGCTCCACTACACTCCCCGCATGTTGATCGTCAGCCGAGCCATATCCCTGCCCGAATCCGAACTGGTCGAGCGCTTCCTGCGCGCGGACGGCCCGGGCGGACAGCACGTGAACCGCACCGAAAGCGCAGTGGAGCTGCGCTTCGACGTGGTCAACTCGCCGTCGCTACCGGAGGAAATCCGCGAGCGCCTGCTGTCACGCCGCGACCGGCGGCTCACCGCCGAAGGCGTGCTGGTGATCCAGGGGCGCCGCTTTCGCGACCAGGTGCGCAATTGCGAGGACGTGCGCGAGCGGCTCGTCGAGATCATCTGCAGCGTGCTGGTGCCACCGAAGAAGCGCGTCGCCACCAAACCCACTCGCGCCTCGAAGGAACGCCGACTGGTCGGCAAGCAGCAACGCGGCCAGACCAAGCAGAATCGTTCGCGCAAGCCGGATCTCGAATGAAGGGACAACTTCCCCGCCCCGAGCAGTTGCCGCTGAACATGCCGCATCTGGCCGACAACTGGCGCCGCCGACTGTGTCGCGGCGTGCTGAGGCTGTGCGGCTGGAGCCTGGTCGGCGAGTTTCCCGACGTGCGCCGGGCGGTGCTGATCGCCGCGCCGCACTCATCGTGGTGGGACGGCGTATGGGGCTTGCTGCTGAAGGTCGGCATCGGCGCCGACATCCACTTCATGGGCAAGCAGGAACTGTTCCGCGGCCCGCTTGGCAAGGTGCTGCATCGACTCGGCGGCATGCCGATCGACCGCGGTGCCGCCAAGGGCGTGGTCGAGCAGATGATCGAGCAGCTGCAGCAACACGATGCACTGTGGCTTGGTATTGCGCCGGAAGGCACGCGCAAACCGGTGACTCGCTGGAAGAGCGGTTTCTGGCGCATCGCCCATGACGCCGGCGTGCCGATCGTCACCGCCTGGTTCAACTATCCGGACAAGACCATCGGCGTGGGTCCGCTGTTCCATACCAGCGACGACATGGAAGCGGACCTGCTGCGCCTGCGCGCGTTCTACGCGCCGTTCCGGGGCAAGCACCGCGACGTGTGACGCGATTCCGAAGAGAGGAAAAACCCGACGCCGAAGCCGCAGGTCATCCAGGCAGTCGGGGTGGCCTCAGCGCTGCGAGTGCCCGGGATCGTCGTGTTCGCGATGGGTCAGCAGACCCGGTCGAATCAGGTCGATGAACGCACGTGCCTCGGCGCTGAGGAACTTGCCCTTGCGCATCACCACGCCATAGCTGCGTTGGGGGAAGTACTGCTTCATGTTGCGCACGGCCAGACGACCGTGATCGGCTTCGGTGATGCAGATGCCGGTGACGATCGAGATGCCCATGCCCATCGCGACATATTCCTTGATCACGTCCCAGCCGCCCACCTCGATGGCCACGTGATATGGCACCTGACGCTGTTGGAATACCAGGTCGACCAGGCGGTAGGTGGACAGGCGTTGCGGCGGAAGAATCAGGCCGTACGGCGAAATATCCTCCAGCGTGATCTTGTCCTTCGCGGCCAGCGGATGATTCGGCGGCATGATCAGCATCGGGTCGTAGTGGTGCACCGGCGCCCAGGCGATGTCGTTGGGCACGTCGAGCATCGAGCCGACCGCGAAGTCGGCATCGTCGGCGCGCAGCATTGCCATGCCGTCCTTGCCGGTGACGTTGGCCAGTTGCAGTTGCACCGCCGGAAAGCGCTCGCGATAGCGCCGTACCAGTTCGGGCAGCAGGTATTGAATGGTCGAGGTACCCGCGGCGATGGTCAGCCTCCCGGCCTGCAAGCCCTTCACCTTGGCCTGGAAGTCGCGATCCAGCGTGTCCCAGCCCTCGACCAGCGGCCGCGCCAGCTCGTACAGCGCCTCGCCCGCATCGGTGAGATTGATGCGCCGACGGCGGCGCTCGACCAGGCTTACCCCGAGCTCCCGTTCCAGTGCCTGCAATTGCAGGCTGATCGTGGGCTGCGATACGTACAGCGCCTCGGCGGCGCGGGTCAGCGTGCCCAGCTTCACCACGCTGACGAAGGCACGCAGTTGCTTGTGACGGTTGCCCTTGTAGTAGAAACGACCGCCACTTTCAGCGGATGGATCACCGTCGCCGCGCTTTTTTGCTGCGCCGCGGCGTGTTTTTTTTGCCTTGTTCAGCGTATCGGCGGGCTTTTTCATGGATTGTTTTCAATTAGTTGAAGCACATATTGCCATTGCTCATAGTAATGATTGAAACATTCACTTTGTCAAATACATGATCTCTGCCCTAGCTTCGAGTCATCCACGACACGGAGCGAGCCCATGGCAGTACCGCAGGAACAACTCGATATCGGCACCGTCGAGATCCACGCCGACCACGCCGGTTACGAAGGCATCCTGACCCCCGCGGCACGGGGCTTCCTGGCCCGGCTGCATCGTCGGTTCGACGCCACCCGGCAGCGCCTGCTGCAGGCCCGGCGCGAGCGCCAGGCGGGTTACGACGCCGGCGGCCTGCCGGACTTCCGCGCCGACACGCTGGCGATCCGCGAATCGGACTGGAGCGTGGCCGCGATTCCGGCCGCGTTGCGGGATCGCCGGGTCGAGATCACCGGCCCGGTCGAACGCAAGATGATCATCAACGCGCTGAATTCCGGCGCCAGGGTGTTCATGGCCGACTTCGAGGATTCGTCGGCGCCGACCTTCGCCAACCAGCTCGACGGCCAGGTCAACCTGCGCGACGCGGTGAACGGCAGCATCGAGTTCCGCTCGCCCGAGGGCAAAAGCTATCGCGTCAACGACAACCCGGCCGTGCTGGTGGTGCGCCCGCGTGGCTGGCACCTGCACGACAAGTTCTTCAGCGTGGACGGCGAGCCGATGGCCGGCGCGCTGGTCGACTTCGGCCTGTTCGTGCTGCACAACGCCCGCACCCTGCACAGCCGCGACCGCGGCCCGTACTTCTACCTGCCCAAGCTCGAAGCGATGGAGGAAGCCGCGCTGTGGGACGCGGTGATGGCCGCGGCAGAGGACGAGTTGCAACTGCCGGTCGGCACGATGAAGGCCACCGTGCTGATCGAGACGCTGCCGGCGGCATTCCAGATGCACGAGATCCTGCATGCGCTGCGCCGCCGGGCGGTCGGCCTCAATTGCGGTCGCTGGGACTACATCTTTTCCTATCTGAAAACCCTGCGCGGCCATCGCGATCGCCTGCTGCCCGAACGCGGCCAGGTGCAGATGACCGCGCCGTTCCTGAAGGCCTATTCCGAGCTGCTGATCCAGACCTGCCACCGCCGCGGCGCGTTCGCGATGGGCGGCATGGCCGCGCAGATCCCGATCAAGGGCGACGAGGCGGCCAACGAAGCAGCACTGGCCAAGGTGCGCGCCGACAAGCTGCGCGAAGTGCAGGCCGGCCACGACGGCACCTGGGTCGCGCACCCGGCGCTGGTGCCGGTGGCGCAGCAGATCTTCGACGAACACATGCCGGCGGCAAACCAGCTTGGCGTGCTGCGCAAAGACGTGCAGGTCAGCCGCGAGCAGTTGCTCGCCGCACCGAACGGAACCATCACCCGCGCCGGTTTCGACAACAACGTCGAGGTCTGCCTGCGCTACACCGCCGCCTGGCTCGATGGCCTGGGCTGCGTGCCGATCCATCACCTGATGGAAGACGCCGCCACCGCCGAGATCGCCCGCGCCCAGTTGTGGCAGTGGCTGCATCACGCCGATGTTCCGGCCGGCGGGGCGCCAGCCGGGGGTGCCCTGGAATTTTCCGACCATGCGCCGATCGACTTCGCACTGTTCGACCAGGCCCTGGCCAGCCACACCCATCGCCTGCGTGACAGCCAGCATCCCGGCGCTGCCCGCGCCGACGCGGCCGCCGCCCTGCTTTCGACGATGACCCACGCCGCGGTACTCGGCGATTTCCTCACCCTGCCCGCCTACGACCAGCTCGCCTGATCACTCCTGATCCGCCCGCCACGAATGTCCCACGGAGCCATGCCATGAAGACCACCGCCCTGCCTACCGCCGAACAGATCACCCTGGACTGGAACAACAACCCGCGCTGGACCGGGGTGCAGCGCAACTATTCCGCCGAGGACGTGGTGCGTCTGCGCGGCACCGTGCATGTGGAGCATTCGCTGGCCCGTCGCGGCGCCGAGCGCTTGTGGAAATCGCTGCACAAGGAAGACTTCGTCAACGCGCTGGGCGCACTCACCGGCAACCAGGCGATGCAGCAGGTCAAGGCAGGCCTGCAGGCGATCTACCTGAGCGGCTGGCAGGTCGCCGCCGACGCCAACGTGGCCGGCGAGATGTATCCGGACCAGTCGCTGTACCCGGCCAATTCGGTGCCGCTGGTGGTCAAGCGGATCAACAACACCCTGCTGCGTGCCGACCAGCTGCATCACGCCGAAGGCAAGGATGACTGCGACTGGCTGGTGCCGATCGTGGCCGATGCCGAAGCCGGCTTCGGCGGCGTGCTGAATGCCTTCGAGCTGATGAAGGCGATGATCGAGGCCGGTGCCGCCGGCGTGCACTTCGAAGACCAGCTGGCTTCGGTGAAGAAGTGCGGCCACATGGGCGGCAAGGTGCTGGTGCCGACGCGCGAGGCGGTCGACAAGTTGAACGCCGCGCGCCTGGCCGCCGACGTCGCCGGCGTGCCGACCCTGCTGGTGGCCCGCACCGACGCCGATGCCGCCGACCTGCTGACCTCGGACATCGACGACAACGACAAGGCCTTCATCACCGGCGAGCGCACCGTCGAAGGCTTCTATCGGGTCAAGCCCGGCCTGGACCAGGCGATCAGCCGCGGCCTCGCCTATGCACCGTACGCCGACCTGATCTGGTGCGAGACCAGCAAGCCCAACCTCGATGACGCACGCCGCTTCGCCGCGGCGATCCACGCGAAGTTCCCCGGCAAGATGCTGGCCTACAACTGCTCGCCCAGCTTCAACTGGAAGAAGAACCTCGACGACGCCACCATCGCCAATTTCCAGAAGGAACTGGGCGCGATGGGCTACAAGTTCCAGTTCATCACCCTGGCCGGCTTCCACAGCCTCAACTACGGCATGTTCGATCTGGCGCATGGCTACGCCCGCCGCCAGATGACGGCCTTTGTCGAACTGCAGGAAAAGGAATTCGCCGCCGCCGACCGTGGCTTCACCGCGGTGAAGCACCAGCGCGAAGTGGGTACCGGTTACTTCGATGCGGTGACCCAGGCGATCCAGCAGGGCCAGTCGTCCACCACGGCATTGACCGGCTCGACCGAGGAATCGCAGTTCAAGCAGGCGTCAGCCGCGTAAGCCGGCACCACCGCCACTGGCCGCTCACGTAAGGCGTGCGTGCTGCACTTCAGAACGAGGATCAGCACGTACGCCCGGTGCAGGCGACACCCGAGAACCCGGTCTGCGTGCACGTCCGATCCGTGGCGTCAGGCGTTGACGGCAACCTGTGTGTCCGCCGGACTGACGACCTGCGCATCGGCACCGGCATCCAGCCGATTTCGGCCGGAATCCTTCGCGCGATAGAGCGCCAGATCCGCTTCCCGCAGCAATTGATGCAGGGTACGTTCGGAACATGGGCTGCAGGCAAGGCCGAAGCTGGCCGATACATGGATGGTGGTTTGCGAATCCAGCACCATCGGTGTCGCCGCCAGCGTGCGGCGGATGCGCGTGGCAATTTCGATTCCCTGCTCGCGTGAACAGGCCGGCATCAGGATGCCGAACTCCTCGCCACCCAGACGGCCGAATACGTCCGAGGCACGCAACTCCCGCTGGCAGGCAGCCACGGCATGCTGCAAGACCTCGTCACCGGCCGCATGTCCATGGGTGTCGTTGACCTGCTTGAAGTGATCCAGATCCATCAATACAAGACAGACACCGGCTTTCGTCCGCTGCAGTCGTCGCAGCATGCCGGCTGCTTCCTCGAAGAAATGTTCCCGATTGAATGTCCCGGTCAAGCCGTCATGACGTGCCATGCGGCGGAAGCGCAACTGGGAGCGCCGGAGCCAGAACATGCCGAGGACGATGAAAGCAAGCACGACCAGCAACAGCGCGATGTAAAGCCGACTGGTCCTTTGAGCCTGGCTCGCCAAGGCCTGGCGCAACTGCAGGATGCTGTTCCGTTTGCTCAATGCATCCAGCTTCAACTTCTTCGCCTGCACCTGCTGCCTGACTATCTGGTAGGCCAGCGCGCTGGCCTTGGCGTCGTCCATCGCGGCCTTGTCCTGCGCCACGTACTTCTCGTAGTAAGTCAATGCAGCGGCGGTGTCACCGTCCAACTTTTCCGCCTGGTACAAGACGTCATAGGCCGCCCCGAGTGTCCACAGCGCGCTTTCCGGACCGGTGATGGCAACACTGTCGAGTGCGAACTTGCGTGCCCTGGCGGCGTCACCGAGGCCAAGGTATGCCTGGGCCAGGGTAACCGGCAATGAGGCCAGATACGGCGTATAGCCGCTATTGCGAACATCGGGCGCCAAGCGACGCAGCAAGGCGATCGCGCGATGGGCGTGACCTTCGGCAATCAGGCTGCTGGCCAGGTCCAGACGCAGCGGTGTGGCTTCCTCGGGCACCCCCGCAGCGAGGCAGGCGTCGATGGCACGTTGAAACCGGGGATCTTCCGAGGTGAGCTTGCCGGCATACAGCAAGGACTGCGTCTCCAGGGCACCGGCATAGCACTGCGCCTTGTCCGATGGCAGCGACGATTTCATCTGCCGGGCGTACTGCAGCGCAAGGTCGTATTGCCCCACGGCCGTCCGATTCAACATCATGATGATCTGGTTCATGCCCTCCATGCGCGCTGTTGGATCGGTGACTTGGGGCAGTTCGACCATCAGGGCATTGGCCAGCGCATAGGCCTCCACATAATCACGACTGAGGAATTTCGCCCGAATCAGTGCCGCCTTTGCGCGCACCGAAAGGGCCTGATCGCCGGAGTGTTCGAGGATGTCGAGAAGGATCGGGTCGGCTTTGCGGAAGTCGCCGTCAAACGTGAGCTGCCGCGTATCCAGAAATCGAAGGTGCCATCGTTGCAAGGCCGTCAGCTGCTTCTCCTGCCCATGCAATTCCGCCACGAGAGCATGAAACCGGATCGCATCGTTCGGCCATGCCCTTTCCGCCTGGCTCAACAACACGCCAGCGGAAGGCTCGCCAGCCACCGCACCGGCTGCCCTCGAGCCCACGCAGGACAACGCCGCCACCATGAGGGCGACCGCCGTGATGCAAACCAGCCTGCCGCATGCCATCGAGTGGCTCCCGACTAAAGTTGACGCTCCAAACCATCATGATCATCCGCCCCGTCATCTTCTCGACGCGGCGCATCTTCCCTGTCGTCCTCACACGGATCACAACCGCCCTGGCCCGGGTTGTGATTGACCTGCACGGCCAGATTGATCTTGTCGCCAAGCTCTCCGGCAAGATGGCTCCTGTCGCCGGATGCAGCGGCCATCGTGAGACTGCTGCTGGCATCCATGCTGCCCAATGCCTTCGCAAGGCTTTCCCGGGGCGCATGACGCAAGGATGCATCCCGCCCGATGGCTTCCAGTAGTTCGATCGTATTGGACATGATGCCTCCTGTTTGTTCCGCGTGGATGAAAAGCGCTGCGCCGGTGAAGGTCAATGCCTTCTGGCAAATCATGTCGATGACGGCAGGCACCCAACCAACAATCCCACGCGGACACGACGCCCCCGCGTCATCGCGCAGCCTAGCACCGATTGCCAAGGCCCAGCTGGCCTGCCATCCGTCACGATGGCGACTCCACGGCTTGATCCAGCAGCGCCAATCGCTCGCGGATCTCACGGTTGGGGCGCAAGGGCGAGGCTGGCGGCAACACCACGGTTTCCTCGGCGCTCACGTCGATCGCCGGAAGGTCACGCAAAAGCACATGGCGAATGCGTGGCTGCTCGATCGGCAAGGTCGCCGCGCGATAAATGATCAACTCGTGGTCCGGCGGGTAGTCACCGGTCAGTACGTCCACCAGCACCTGGCGATATTCCGGACCGGTGGAAAAACGCTTCATGGAGCGGTCGCCGACCAGGCCGACTTGCCAGAGCACCAGGTAGGCACAGGGGTTGATGCGCGTCTGACAGAACAGCAACTGGCTGGCCTCATAGTGCTGGCAGCCGCGGCGACCCGGATCGATGCCCAGATCGGCATACAGGCAGTCCTCGGCGGAAATTCCCGGCTCCATGTGTGCCCGGAAACCTTCCTCTCGGGCCAGCTTGATCACTTCGTGCGGCGACCAGGCGAAGATGCCGGGGTGGCCGTAGAACACCGCACAGACCTTCTTGCCCGCGCGCACCTCGATCATCATCACCTCGACCCATTCGCGATACGTGACGGCCCGCGATTTGTCGCCTTTCCCGTAATAGGGTTGCAGGCTGCGCACGTCTGGATGCATCTGCTCCAGCCACAGTTCCACGATCGCATCGGAAAGCGCCGCGAAGACAACCTCGGACTGCTCGATGTGACTGCGCGCCAACGGTGAGAGATGCGATCCCAACGTCATGCCCAGGCCCACGCAGACGATGCTGCCGCCGGCTTCGGAAGTAGCGACGGGGGACAGGGTCGTACCGCTCATGGAGAAGATATCCGCTATTCGACGCAGGAGTTGGATGGATGATCGGCTACCGCCGCCTTCCGCCGGTACTCGGCAAGATGTCCGGACTGATACCCGAAATATAACCGGAAGAGCAGACAGGACCAGCGGCAATCAAGCGGGCCGTCTCACTCGGGCGTGCTGCTCGCCGGCGGCACCAGCGCAATCACCGTCCAGCCTGCCTTGGGCTCCAGTTCGCGCTTGGCCGAAGCCACCCGCAGCGTCCCCTTCTCCTCGACGCCGAACATCAGCACCGTATTCGAGCCGTACTGCTCGATGAAGTGCGGCCAATCAAAGGTCGCGCTGAGCTTGGTCTGCTTGATGCGCCAGCCGTGTTCCAGCATCTCGGCGAAGCGTCCGTGGGTCATGGTCTCGTCGAACAGCGGGGGCGCCAGCAGGTTGCCGGCGAGCGCCGCGCGATCGGTATTTTCCTGCGGCGTGAGGTTGCGCAGGCGATACACCTTCTCGCGCCCGAATTCCTGCCGGTAGTGCACGCAGGCAAGCGAGTTGCGCTCACGATGGGTCGACACCGCCAGCAGACGGCCGATGCCGGTGAGGTCCAGGTGCCGCTCGGCATGCGGCGAAGACGGGTTGCCGAAGAAGGTCTTCCGCCCTTCCATCCGCGCCAACCGGATGCCGTCCCAGTCATCGTCGGCAAGCACCACGTGGAAGTCCGCTTCATCCAGCGCCTTGCCGATCGCCCGCGCCACGGCATCGGAGCCGAAGATCAACACGCCACGCGGTTCCGGCTCGGCCACCTTCAGCCATAGCGCCAACGGCCGCGCGGTGGCGCTCTGAAAAACCACGGTGCCAATGATCAGCGTGAATACCAGCGGCACCAGCGCATCGGCTCCGGGCACCCCCAGCGCACTCAGACGCAACGCGAACAGCGCCGAAACCGAGGCCGCCACGATGCCGCGCGGCGCCACCCAGCCGATCAGCGCGCGCTCGCGCCAGTTCAATCCGCTGCCGAACGTGGCGAACGCCACGGTTACCGGCCGCACCAGCAATTGGGCGATCAGAAACAATGCAATGCCCGCGCCCAGCATGCCGTCCGGCAGGGGCCAGCGCAGGCGCGCGGCCAGCAGGATGAACAGCATCGACACCAGCAGCGTGGTCAGGCTTTCCTTGAAATCGAGAATGTCGTCGATGTGCACGCCACGGATGTTGCCCAGCGCGATGCCCATGATGGTCACCGCCAGCAAACCGGATTCGTGGGTCAGCGTGTTGGAAACACTGAAGGCCAGCAGCACCGACGCCAGCACCGCGTAATTCTGCAGGTACTCGGGAATCATCTGGCGGCGCAGGAAGTACGCCATCATCCAGGCCGACAACGCGCCGATGCCCACGCCACAGCCAATCGTGGCAATGAAGATCCCGATCGTGTGGCCCTCCTGACGCGACACGATGGCCTCATAGATCAGCACGGCGAACAGTGCACCCAGCGGATCGATCACGATGCCTTCCCAGCGCAGCGTATTGGCAATGCGCGCGTTCGGACGCAGCGTGCGCAGCATCGGCGCTATCACCGTCGGTCCGGTGACGCAGGCCAGCGCACCGAACAGCAGCGCAATGGGCCAGGCCAGGCCGGCCACCAGATGCGCCGCCCCGGCCAGCAGCAAGACCGTGGCCACCGCGCCATAGCTGATCAGGCCGCGCACCGCCTTGCCGATGCCCGGCAGCTCGTGGAAGCGCAGGGTCAGGCTGCCTTCGAACAGGATCAGCGCCACCGCCAGCGACACTGCGGGAAACAGCAGGTCGCCCAGCAGCTTGTCCGGATCAAGCACGCCACTCACCGGCCCCAGAACAATGCCGGCCAGCAACAGGAACACGATCGCCGGCAGTTTCACCCGCCACGCCAGCCACTGTGCCAGAAAGCCGATCACCAGCATGCTGGCGAGCATCAGGCTGAGCTCGATAGTCATCGCAATCCTCGGGAATATCCGCGCGCTATCGAAGCATGCGCGGCTTGGCCCGTCCAGCAGCGTGGATCAGCGGATGGCTCAGAAGCGGCGGTATTGCAGTGCTTCGGCCAGGTGCTCACGTTCCAGCAGGGCCGCGCCGCCATCGAGGTCGGCAATCGTGCGGGCCACCCGCAGCACCCGGTGATAGGCGCGCGCGGACAGACCCAGCCGCTCCAGCGCTGCTTCGAACCAGCGCCGCTCGGGCGCGCCCAGCGCACAGTCACGCTCCAGCTCGCGCGTGCTGATTTCCGCGTTCGGCCGACCGGCGCGCATCAGCGACTGCCGCCGCGCATTGAGTACCCGCGCACGCACGGTGGCGGAGTCCTCGTCGCGGTCGCCGCGCGGCGCACCCAGATCGGCCAACGGCACCGGCGGCACTTCGACGCACAGGTCGATGCGATCCAGCAACGGGCCGGAAATGCGCGCGCGGTAGCGCTGGATCTGATCCGGCGTGCACTGGCAGCGCGGACTGCCGGCATAGCCGCAGGGGCACGGATTCATCGCCGCCACCAACTGGAACTGCGCCGGAAACGTCGATTGCCGCGCCGCGCGCGAAATCATGATGTGACCCGATTCCATCGGTTCGCGCAGCACTTCCAGCACGTGGCGACTGAATTCGGGAAACTCGTCGAGGAAGAGCACGCCGTTGTGCGCCAGCGAAACTTCGCCCGGTCGCGGATACGAGCCGCCGCCGACCAGCGCAACCGCCGAAGCCGTGTGATGGGGCGCGCGAAACGGTCGGCGGCGCCAGCGCGCGAAATCCGTGGCTTGTCCGGCCACCGACAACACCGCACAGGTTTCCAGCGCTTCGGATTCGGTCAGCGGCGGCAGGATGCCGGGCAGGCGTTCGGCCAGCATGGTCTTGCCGGTGCCAGGCGGCCCGATCAACAACAGGTGGTGACCACCCACCGCCGTGATCTCCAGCGCGCGGCGCGCCTGCAGCTGTCCGCGTACGTCGGCAAGGTCGGGACCATCTTCGGCACCCCCATCGCTGGGGATGCCCACCGGCATCGACAGGTCATGCGCGCCGCGCAACCAGCCACAGACCTCGGCCAGCGTATCGGCCACGCGCACATCGACGTCAGCCACCAACGCCGCCTCTGCGGCGTTCTCGCGTGGAACCACCACCCGCCGCCCGCGCGCGCGCGCGCGCAAAAGCGCCGGCAACACGCCGGAAACGCCACGCAGATCTCCGCTCAGGGCCAGTTCGCCGAGGAATTCGCAGTCATCCAGCTTGTCGCGCGGCACCTGCCCGCTGGCGGCAAGAATGCCCAACGCGATCGGCAGGTCGAAACGGCCACCGTCCTTCGGCAACTCGGCCGGGGCCAGGTTTACCGTGACGCGGCGACCGGGATACTCGAAGGCGGTATTCTGGATTGCCACGCGAACGCGATCACGCGCCTCGCGCACGGCGGCCTCGGGCAGACCCACGATGTTGGTGCTGGGCAGGCCACCGGAGAGGTGCACCTCAACCATGACTTGCGGTGCGGCAATCCCTTCCTGCGCACGGCTCAGGGTAACGGCAAGACTCATGCGACCGTGGGTCGGCGGAACAGGTCGGATGTGGCGCTGACAGGCATGGGCATGGAACGGCTCCAGCAGCAGCGCTGAATAAATAACCGCCTCCGATCGTTCTCGGGGTGAGGGTGACGGATCGGAGGCGGCTCCCGGGAGGCGGTATTACGAACCCGCGCGGGCAGCTACGGTGGCCTCCATTTCGGCCACGCGTCGCTCCAATTCGTCGACCTTGGCGCGGGTACGCGCCAGCACCTGGGACTGGACTTCGAATTCTTCGCGAGTGACCAGGTCGAGGCGGCGCAATCCTTGCGCCAGAACATCCTGGAAGTTGGTTCGCAAATCCTGATGCGCCTGTGCCAACCCTGGCGGTACCAACGACACAAGTCGCAGGGCAATCTGGTCGATATCCTGCCTATCCATCATGGATAGCGCCTCGAACTCGTCGGATTGAATATTAGGTGAATGCAAATCGGCGTCGCCATCGGTACGCTCCATCAATAGTTGTAAGGATTGTCCTACACCCCTCACCGCCACGCGACAACGGCCCGGTGGGCAGGCAAAATGGTCTCCCGGCGTATGCAACGCCCCTGGCACAGGAACCAACCCATGAAGCTGGTCGTGGCGATCATCAAGCCGTTCAAGCTGGACGACGTCCGCGAGGCACTGGCGGAAGTGGGTTTGCAGGGCATCACGGTGACCGAGGTGAAGGGCTTCGGCCGCCAGAAGGGCCACACCGAACTGTATCGGGGTGCCGAATACGTGGTGGACTTCCTGCCCAAGATCAAGCTTGAGGTGGCCGTGGCCGACGAACAGCTCGACCGTGTACTGGAAGCGATCCAGAACTCCGCCCGCACCGGCAAGATTGGTGACGGCAAGATATTCGTCAGCACGCTGGAACAGGTCATCCGCATCCGCACCGGCGAGCTGGATCACGACGCGTTGTAATTCCGTCGCAAGCCTGGCCCGGCTTGGCGAGCGTGAGAGAAAATCCCGACTTATGCACAAGTTGTTGGGTTGACCCTGCTCGACTCACCCGATATGTTGTGTGCGTCGGTGCCCGACCAGATGCGACATCGGTCGGACTTAAAAGGGAATCCGGTGTGACTCCGGAACTGCCCCGCAGCGGTAGAGCGGAAACGAACGTCCTCACACGCACTGGTTCACAGCAGCCGGGAAGCGAGGGCAAGTAGGCGGATCGCAAGATCCATGTCCGCAAGTCCGAAGACCTGCCGACACATCGGGACGAACGTGTCCCGGTGCGTAGTGACGGCTTCCGCGGGGAAGTGCGTCGTGAAGCAGGTCGCCGCATGGTGTCCGGCTTGCGCGTCGCTCCCGGAATCCGCGCTATCAGGCCCTGCTCGTGGGAAGCAGGCGTTTGATGTTCCTGTTCCGGAGCCACCTGCCATGCAACCCCTCGATACCGTTGAGCGCGAGCGCATTGCCGCGCGCGTCGAATCGCCAGCCACCGGCGAGATGCCCTCGGCCGATCCCGCCTTCACCCTCACCGCGCCGCACAACCCGGCGCAGATGCACGTGACCAAGCGCAACGGCGGCCGGGAGGCCGTCGACGTCAACAAGATCGTGCGTGCGGTGACCCGCAGCAGCGCCGGCCTGCACGGCGTCGATCCGCTGCGGGTGGCGCTGAAGACCATCGGCGGCCTGTACGACGGCGCCACCACCCAGGAACTGGACCAGTTGTCGATCCGCACCGCCGCGGCGTTGACCGCGGAGGAGCCCGAATACGGCCAGCTCGCCGCGCGCCTGCTCGGTGCCTACATCGACAAGGAAGTCAGCGGCCAGGAAATCCAGAGTTTCTCGCAGTCGATCGTGCGTGGCGCCGAACTGGGCATCCTCAACAACCGCCTGCGCGATTTCGTGGCCGCCAACGCGCGCAAACTCAACGACGCGATCGATCCGCTGGCTACCCGCCGCTTCGAATACTTCGGCCTGCGCACCGTGTACGACCGCTACCTGCTGCGCCATCCGCAGCAGCGGCTGGTGATCGAGACGCCGCAACACTTCTTCATGCGCATCGCCTGCGCGCTGGGCGGCAACGAGATCGGCGAGACGCTGGAGCTTTACCGCCTGCTGTCGTCGCTGGAATACATCGCCAGCTCGCCCACCCTGTTCAACGCCGGCACCGCGCACGAGCAATTGAGCTCGTGCTATCTGCTCGACTCGCCGGTGGATTCGCTGGAGTCGATCTACGACAAGTACGCCGACGTGGCCAAGCTCAGCAAGTTCGCAGGCGGCATCGGCCTGGCGTATTCGCGGGTGCGTTCGCGGGGCTCGCTGATCCGCGGCACCAACGGCCACTCCAACGGCCTGCTGCCATGGCTTAAGACGCTGGACGCCTCGGTCGCCGCGGTGAACCAGGGCGGCAAGCGCAAGGGCGCGGCCTGCGTGTACCTGGAATCGTGGCACGCCGACATCGAGGACTTCCTCGAACTGCGCGACAACACCGGCGACGATGCGCGTCGTGCGCACAACCTCAACATCGCCAACTGGATTCCCGACGAATTCATGCGCCGGGTCGAAAGCGACGGTGAGTGGTCGCTGTTCGATCCGAAGGTGGTGCCGCACTTCGTGGACAGCTGGGGGGAAGTATTCGACGCTGCCTATCGCAAGGCCGAGGTCGACGGCCTCGCCGTGAAAACCATCAAGGCACGCGAACTGTACGCACGCATGATGCGCACGCTCGCGCAGACCGGCAACGGCTGGATGACGTTCAAGGACCGCTGCAACGCCACCAGCAATCAGACGTCCAAACATGACAACGTGATCCACCTGTCCAACCTGTGCACCGAAATTCTCGAGGTGAGCTCGGCCGATGAAACGGCCGTATGCAATCTCGGTTCGGTGAATTTGGCTCGCCACGTTGTCGGCAACGCCGATGGAAGCCACGCCTTCGACTTCGACCAGCTCGCCGCAACCGTGCGCACCGCGGTGCGCCAGCTCAACCGCGTGATCGATCTCAACTTCTATCCGATCGACAGCGCGCGCACGGCCAACATGAAGTGGCGCCCGGTAGGCCTGGGCGTGATGGGCCTGCAGGACGTGTTCTTCAAGCTGCGCCTGCCGTTCGATTCGGCCGAGGCGCTGGCGCTGTCCACCCGCATCGCCGAGGAAATCTACTTCAACGCGCTTACGCAATCGTGCGAACTGGCCGAGGGCGAAGGCGCGCATCCCGGCTTTCCCGAAAGCCGCGCGGCGCAGGGCGATCTGCAGTTCGACCATTGGCCGAAGGCCACGCCGCATGACCATGCGCGCTGGGACGCGCTGCGCGAAAAGATCAAGCTGCATGGCTTGCGCAACTCGCTGCTCATTGCGATCGCGCCCACCGCCACCATCGCCTCGATCGCCGGCTGCTACGAATGCATCGAGCCGCAGGTCAGCAACCTGTTCAAACGCGAGACGCTGTCCGGCGATTTCCTGCAGGTGAACCGCTATCTGGCTGACGAGCTGAAGGCGCTTGGGTTATGGACATCCGAAGTGCGCGACGCGATCAAGCTGGCCGACGGTTCGATCCAGGCAATCACCGCGATTCCCGAACGCCTGCGTGCCATCTATCGCACCGTGTGGGAACTGCCGCAGAAATCGCTGATCGAACTGGCCGCCGCCCGCGGCGCCTGGATCGACCAGAGCCAGTCGCTGAACCTGTTCATGGAAAATCCGAACATCGGCCAGCTCAGCTCGATGTACATGTACGCATGGAAGGCCGGCATCAAGACCACGTATTACCTGCGCTCGCGGCCGGCCACGAAGATCGCCAAGACCACGGTAACGGCGGCGCCCGACCAGGTCCAGGCCACGGCCGCCGTGTTTTGTTCGCTGGAGAACCCGGAGTATTGCGAGGCCTGCCAGTAACGAGCGAGGAGTGAGGGAAGAGGAGTGAGGAGCGAGAAAAAGGCAGACACCTGTTTCGCGCTCCTCGCTCAGGGCCGGATTTGCGAGCGCAGTCGTTGGCGGAAGGTCGTGAGCATGCGGCTGGTTTCATCGATGCATTCCCGCAAGACTTTTGTTTGCCCGATCGATAGCCAGCCAATCTCTTCGCACAGCGTCAGCTGAGTTTCCAATTCCGCAAGCGAGCCCTGCGCAATAGCGAGGAACTGGCGTTTCTCCGCCTTCGACTCCCGAGTCCAACCTTCAGCAATGTTGCTGGGTACCGATACCACCGCCCGAGTCATCTGCGCCCGCATGCCATACATCTCCTCGCGCGGAAGGAACTGCACAAGCCGATAGTCATCCCGCGCGGCTTGCATGGCTCTCTTCCAGACCACTGTCTCTCGGTAATGCATAGGAACACCTCCATGTCCGAAACATCATCTCTCACTTCTCACTCCTCTTCCCTCACTCCTCGCCTCTTGGATCCCGGTTTCGAACTCACCCTGCGTCCGATGCGCTACCCCGGCTTCTACGAGATGTATCGCAACGCGATCAAGAACACCTGGACCGTCGAGGAAGTGGATTTCTCGATGGACACGCGCGACCTCGACAGCAAGATGTCCGCCGCCGACCGCCACCTGATCCAGCGGCTGGTGGCGTTCTTCGCCACCGGCGACACCATCGTGTCGAACAACCTGGTGTTGAATCTTTACCAGCATATCAACGCCCCCGAAGCGCGCATGTACCTGTCGCGCCAGCTGTACGAGGAGGCGCTGCACGTGCAGTTCTACCTCACGTTGCTGGACACCTACATCCCTGATCCGGCCGAGCGCAACGGTGCGTTCGCCGCCATCGAGACGATCCCGTCGATCCGCCAGAAAGGTGCGTTCTGCTTCAAGTGGATCGACTCGATCCAGGATCTTCGCCGGCTGGAAACGCGCGAGCATCGCCGCCAGTTCCTGCTCAACCTGATCTGCTTTGCCGCCTGCATCGAGGGGCTGTTCTTCTACGCCGCGTTCGCCTACGTCTACTACCTGCGTTCGCGCGGCTTGCTGCACGGCCTCGCCGCGGGCACCAACTGGGTATTTCGCGACGAGAGCGGGCACATGGCGTTCGCGTTCGAGGTGGTGCGTACCGTGCGCGAACAGGAACCGGAACTGTTCGACGACGCCATGCGCGCCCAGGTCGAGGAGATGATGGAAGAGGCGATCGCCTGCGAGACCCAGTTCGCCGAAGACGTGCTGTCCGGTGGCGTCGCCGGCATGTCGGTGAAGGACATGCGCCAGTACCTCGAATACTGTGCCGACCAGCGTCTCGCCCAGCTCGACCTGCCGAAGAAGTACGGCGCGAAGAACCCGTTCGACTTCATGGACCTGCAGGACGTGCAGGAAGTCGCCAACTTTTTCGAGCGGCGCGTGTCGGCCTACCAGGTCGGCGTGCAGGGTGAGGTGGCGTTCGACATGGCGTTCTGAATGAGCCGCAGGTTCTTGCGTCGCGAAAAGTGGTGTCCGGCTGTCATCAAAGACCGTTAAAATGATGTGCAAGGCAAACGCCGAGTTCCACCGGGACTCGGCGTTTATGCGTTCCGGATCAGCCCACGGACGGGTGGCCGGTGCGTCCCAGGTGATCTTCCCCACTAACCGAGGTCCGTTGATGAAATCCACCCTTCGCACGCGGCTGCTCCCCGTCGCCATCGCTGCCCTGCTCGCCGCCGGCACCGTGTCGGCGCAGAACGTCACCACCTCCGGCGTCGCCGGCCGGGTACTGGACGCCGCCGGCCAGCCGGTCGCCAATGCCACGGTCACCATCGTCCACCAGCCGTCGGGCACCACCAAGACGGTGACCACCGATGCCGACGGCCGCTACGCTGCACAGGGCCTGCGCGTGGGCGGCCCGTTCGAGATCACCGCGAGCAAGGACGGCGCGGCCGCCGCCGAGCAGGACAACGTGTTCCTGCAGTTGGGCCAGCCCTCCTCGATCAACCTGAGCATGGGTGCCAGCGCCGCGCGGGCGAGCAACCTCTCGGCGGTGACGGTGAGCGCCTCGACCCTGGCGCAGACCTTCTCCTCGGAGAACAAGGGCCTGTCGACCAACATCTCGCAGGAGCAGCTCAAGGCCACGCCGCAGGGCAACCGCTCGGTGGACGACGTCGCCCGCCTCGACCCGCGCATCACCGTGCTCGACCAGGGCGTGGGTTCGATCTCCGCCAACGGCATGAACAACCGCTACAACAACATCGCCGTGGACGGCGTGACCCAGGGCGACCCGTTCGGCCTCAACGCCAACGGCCTGCCGTACCAGAAGGCGGCGATCTCGCCGGAGACCATCGCCGAGTACAACATCTCCACCGCCACCTATGACGTCACCTCCGACACCGTCGGCGCCGACGTCAACGCGGTGACCAAGTCCGGCACCAACCAGTTCCACGGCTCGGCGTACTACTCGTACCGCAATGCCAACCACCTGGTCGGCGACGCCGGCTGGCTGCCGTCGGACAACAAGGGCTACAAGTACAACGGCTACGACAAGGACTCCACCTACGGCGTGACCGTGGGCGGCCCGATCATCAAGGACAAGCTGTTCTTCTTCGTCGCCGCCGAGCATGAGAAGACCACCGGCATCGGCGCCGACTCCGCCAACGGGCTGGACCAGTCGCTGGGCAACGGCGCCTCGACCAGCGGCAAGGTGTCGCCGGGCGACCTGCAGAAGGTGATCGACACCGCCACCGCGCTGGGCCTGATGCCCGGCAACTTCGGCGGCGCCACCGGCCTCACCTACGACGACAAGCGCTACCTCGGCAAGATCGACTGGAACATCACCGACAACCACCGCGCCAGCTTCACCTACCAGAACACCAAGGAGCTGCTGCCGGCGGTGGGCGGCAACGGGGCGAGCAGCGTGGGACTGTCGAGCTACACCTACACCAAGGCGATCTCCACCAAGAACTACGTCGGCCACCTGTTCGACGACTGGACCGAGAACTTCTCCACCGAAGCCAAGGTGGGTTACCAGGAATACATACAGGACACCACCGCGCCGTTCCAGCAGCCGGCCGTCAACGTGAACCTGTCGCCGGACGGCAAGGGTCCGTCGGTGAACCTGGGCGAGGAGCGCTATCGCCACTACAACCACATTGATACCAAGAAGCTCAGCGTCTTCCTGGCCGGCACCTACTATCTGGGTGACCACACCATCAAGGGCGGTATCGACTACCAGCGCAACAAGATCAACAACCTGTTCGGACAGGCCGAGTTCGGCGTGTACACGTTCTGGGGCCTGACCAACTTCGCCGCCGGCAACTACAACAAGTACGAGCTGTACCACCCGGCGCCGGGCTACCAGCTCAACGACATCGCCGGCAAGTGGACCTACAGCCAGTACAGCCCGTTCCTCGAGGACACCTGGCAGGTCAACAACCAGCTCTCGCTGCAGTACGGCGTGCGCGTGGACATTCCGCACTCCAGCGGCAAGCCGGCCTACAACGCCGGCTTCGCGCAGGCGTTCGGCTACCGCAACGACTACACCGTCGGTTCGAGCAACCGCGTGGTGGAGCCGCGCGTGAGCTTCAACTACTCGTTCGATTCCGACTACAAGACCCAGTTGCATGGCGGCGTCGGCCTGTTCCAGACCTCCCCGCCGACGGTGTGGATGACCAACCCGTTCCAGAACAACGGCGTCACCCTGCTCTCGTACACCTCGTTCGACCCGGCCACCGCGCCGTTCAGCCCGGATCCGATGAACCAGCCGATCCCGGCCGGCGGTGGTGCCGGCTCGATCGACACCATCGACAAGAACTTCAAGCTGCCGACAGTGTGGAAGATGAGCCTGGCGCTCGACCGCGAGCTGCCGTGGTGGGGCCTGGTGGCGTCGGCCGAGTACCAGCACATCCAGGTGCGCGACGGCATCCTGTATCAGGCGGTGAACTTCGGCGCACCGACCGGCGTGCTGCCGGACGGCCGCGATCAGTTCTGGAAAACCCCGGGCGAAGCGCCCAATTCGAAGGACGCCCAGGCCAACCGCAACAAGGCCTTCAGTTCCGCCTCCACGTTGCTGACCAACACCCACAAGGGCAAGTCCGACAGCTTCACGCTGGCGGTCACCAAACCGTTCACCGACGGCTTCTCCGGCACCGCGAGCATCACACTGAACCATGCCACCGACGTCGATCCGGGCACCGACACCATCGCCTACAACGGCTACTCGCGCGTCGCCCGGCTGAACCCGAACAGCGATGTCTCGGCCACCTCGAACTACAACACCGCCAGGAGCATCAAGCTGGCGCTGAACTGGCAGCACAAGTTCTTCGGTGACTACCTGTCCCAGGTGTCGATGTTCTACAACGGCCGCACCGGCAACCCGTACACCTGGGTGTTCGGCAACGACGCCAACGGCGACAGCATCGGCGGCTGGGATCCGGCGTACATTCCGACCGCGAACGATCCGAAGGTCAGCTACGGCAACGCCACCGCGCAGCAGATCCAGCAGTTCCAGGATTTCCTTGCCAGCGACAAGTACCTCAAGGACCACCGCGGCCAGATCGCCTCCCGCAACGGTGCGCGCACATCGTGGGTGACCACGCTGGACATGAGCTTCTCGCAGGAGATCCCGGGCCTGTTCAAGGACAACAAGGGCGAGATCCGGCTGGACGTCTACAACTTCCTCAACCTGATGAACAAGAACTGGGGCCAGCAGCGCAACACCGGTCTCTACCCGACCCGCACTCTCGTCAACTACGGTGGAGTGAACGCGCAGGGCCAGTACGTCTACTCGCTGCCCACCGACAAGAGCGGCAACTACCAGCCGCAGCAGCTGCAGGTGTACGACGGCGGCTTCTATGACCCCAGCCGCGTGGTTTCGCGCTGGTCGGCCATGCTGACGCTGCGTTACACGTTCTGATCCACCGTTTCACCGCAACAAGCGAACGGGCGCCCTGGTGGCGCCCGTTTTTCTGCGTGGCATCGGGGCGGGAAACCGGCATGACCGACGACCTATTGACTACACATGTAGTCACGACGTAGCCTGACTACATATGTAGTCACCCAAGGCCGCGTCATGAGCAAGCCCACCATCGGCGACCAGGAACTCGCCTTGCTGCACTACCTTGCGGAGCACGAGCCCGTTTCGGTCGGCGAGGTGGCCGCCAGCTTCGGCGAAGCGCGCGGTCTGGCCCGCTCGACCGTGCTGACAATGATGGAGCGCCTGCGCGGCAAGGGCTACCTCAAGCGCCGGCAGGCCAGCGGCGTCTATCGCTACAGCACCGCCACCGGCCCGGCTGAGGCAATGCGCAGTGCAGTCGGCAGCTTCGTCGAGAAGACGCTTAGCGGCTCGGTGTCGCCGTTCGTGGCGTGGATGTCCGAGCGTGCCGAAGTCAGTGACGACGAACTGACCGAGCTGGAAGCGCTCGTTTCCCGGTTGCAGTCACGCCGCAAGGAGTCGTGAGATGGAGGCGCTGAACGCTCTGGCCGATACCCTGCTTACCCGCATGCTGTGGACGTCCATCCAGGCCATCGGCCTGATCGGCCTGATCCATCTGCTTGGCCGTCTGCTGCCGCAGTTGTCGCCCGCCATGCGCTGCACCTTGTGGTGGCTGGTCGGTGCCCAGCTGCTGCTGGGCCTGCTGTGGCATGCACCGCTGGAACTGCCGTGGTTGCCGGCGCCGGCGCTGGAAGCCTCGATGCAGCTTGCCCAGCCAGTCTCCTACACGGCCACGGCCGTGACCGGCCGTGATGCCGTGTTGCACGCATCGCCGGTTGCCGTTGCCGCGATGCCCACGCTTTCCTGGCGCGCCGCCGTGGTCCTGCTGTGGCTGGCCGCACTGCTGTGGCTGGCAGCGCGGACCTGGCGCGAATGGCGTGGCGCACGCCAGGTCCTGCGCGCATCCCGACCGGTCGGCGACCAGACGATGCAGGCGCTGTGCCTGCGCAAGGCGCGTCAACTCGGCCTGCGCCGCTGCCCGCAGCTACGCGTGTCCGACGCCATCCTCTCGCCTCAGGTCATCGGCCTGTGGCAACCCACCGTGCTGCTGCCGGCACGCAACGCACTGAATGCCGACGAGTCGTCAATGGCGCTGGTCCACGAACTCGTCCACCTGCGCCGCGGCGACCTCTGGCTGGGCTGGATTCCGGCGCTGGCACAGTGGCTGTTCTGCTTCCACCCGCTGGTGCGCTGGGCGATGCGCGAGTACGCGCTGAACCGCGAGTCGGCCTGCGACGCAGAGGTCGTGCAGCAGGACCAGGCCACCCCCCAGGACTACGGCCGCTTGCTGCTGCGCCTCGGCGTGGCGCCACCCGTCCATGCCGGTCTCGCCGGCGCATCCCCATCCTTCCTCAACCTGAAGAGGCGACTGACCATGCTGCAGCAAACCGTTAACCAGCCACCTTCGCGCACGCGCGGCTGGCTGCTCGTCGCCGCGATCGCCTTGATCGGCGTGCTGCCCTACCGCGTCACCGCTGCCAGCAACCGGCACGACAGCGCCAAGGCGCCAGTGGCCAGCACGTCGGCGATGGCACCGTTGGCACCGCTCGCACCGATGACTGCACCGGTCCCGCCCGCACCCCCGGTGATGGCCCCACCGCCGCCACCGACCCCGCCCGTACCGCCGGCGATGGTCCCACCGCCGCCGCCACTACCGCCACCGCCGCCCCGCGACAACGGCTTCTCCGCACGACACGTAAACATCGACACCACCAATCACGCGGAAAATGGTTTCGCCCTGTTCGATGGCGACTCGATGATCACCATCAACGGCTCGAACGCGGATCTCGATACGGTGAAGAAACTGCACGCGGCGAACAAGTCGATGCTGTGGTTTCGCCGCGGCAACGATGCCTATCTGATCCGCGACAAGGCCCTGCTCGAACGCGCCAGCCGCATCTACGCACCGGTAACCGCGCTGGCACGGCAACAAGGTGAGCTTGCCGGCCAGCAGGGTGCGATCGCCGGCCGGCAGGCCGGCCTTGCGGCGCAGGATGCCGCCTTTGCGCGAGAACAGGCCAGGCTGGCGCAGCAGCAGGCGAAGATGGCGGCACGCATCGCCTCGGGTGCAGCGAACGGATCGGATCCACAGGCGCGGCAGCGCGAACTCGATGCACGGCAAGCCGAGATGGATGCCGCCCAGGCGCGGCTCGACCAGCGCCACGCGGAACTCGAAGCACGCCTGGCCGGCCAGCAGCAGGCGCTGGACGCGCAACAGGCCGGCTTCGAAAAACAACAGCAGGTCATCGACCGCCAGCAACAACAGGCTCAGCAAGCCGCCGAACAGTCGATGAGCCAGTTGCTGGACGAAGCGCTGGCCAAGGGCCTGGCGCAGAAAACCAGCCTGCGCTGACGCGACGAATCCGTCTCACCTGCCCGACGCCGTGCGTTCACGGCGCCGGGCCTCGGTTCAGCGCCAGGGCCAGGCCTTCAGCTGGTACTCCACCGGCGGCGTGTTGCCGGCCAGGTACTGCACGAAATAATCCCAGCGGCGGCGGGTGGCATACGGCGTGGCCGCCGCATAGCCGTGGTGGGCATTGGGGATCATCAGCAAATCGAAGTTGCGGTTCGCCTTGATCAGCGCGTCGACCACCAGCAAGGTATTGGACGTCGGCACGTTGTCGTCCATGGTGCCGTGCACCAGCATCAGGTGACCCTTGAGGTTCTTCGCGAAACTCTGGTTGGCCTGGGCGTCGTAGTTGGTCTTGCCGTCCTTGTCGGTGACCAGCAGGCCCTGCCACTTCTCGGCCCAGTCGTCCTCGTAGTTGCGGTTGTCGTGATTGCCGCTCTCGGCCCAGCCGACCTTGAAGAAGTCGGGATAGTGGAACATCGCGCCGGCGGTGGCGTTGCCGCCGCCGGAATGGCCCCAGATGCCGACGCGGTCGAGGTCGATCCACGGGTACTTCTTGCCGAGTTCCTTCAGGCCAAGCACCTGGTCAGGCAGGGTGTTGTCCTCGACGTGCTCGAAGTAGGCGTCGTGGAACGCCTTGGAACGCCACGGCGTGCCCATGCCGTCGATCGCCACCACGATGAAGCCCAACTCGGCCAGCGACTGGTGGTCGACACGCGACGACATGAAGCTGCGGCTGCCGACGGAGCCGGTCTGCGGACCCGGATAGATGTAGTCGATGATCGGGTACTTCTTCGCCGCATCGAAGTTGGACGGCTTGAACATCATGCCGTACAAGTCGGTCTTGCCGTCGCGTGCCTTCACCGTGAACGGGATCGGCGGCACCCAGCCGGAAGCTTTCAGGCGCGTGACGTCGGCAATGGCCACGTCAGCCAGCTTGCGGCCGTCATCCGAACTGCGCAGCACGGTCACCGGCGGCGTGGTCGGGGTGGAATACGCATCGACGAAGGACTTGCCGTCCGGCGCCAGCGTGACGGTGTGATCGGCCGCTTCCGGGGTCAGCAGCACCGGCTTGCCGCCATCCAGGCTGACCTTGAAGAACTGCTGGTAGTACGGGTTCACGCCCTTCGTACGGCCGACCCCGCGGAACCACACGGTGCGCGTCTTCGGGTCCACCTTGAGCACCTGGGTGACGTTGCCGTCGCCCTTGGTGATCGCATGCTTGAGCTTGCCGCTGCCCAGGTCGTACAGGTACAGGTTGCCCCAGTTGTTGCGCTCGCTGAACCAGATCGCCTCGTTGGTTTCCGGCAGGTAGCGCCAGTTCACCGCGTCGTTGCCGCTCTCGTAATAGGTCGGCACCACTTCCTCGAACACCGTGCGCACCTTGCCGGTCTTCGTGTCGGCGATGCGGAACCATTCGTGCTTGTGGTCGCGCGAGGTGGAGACGAAGGCCAGCGTCTTGCCGTCCGATGCCCACTTCACGTCGTCCCAGCCGCCATCGGGGCCGCAGCTGACGTCGTCGCACAGGCTGGAGCGATGCTGGTCCGCCGGCATCTTCAGCCGCACCACCTCGTGCGTGGGCACGTCGATGATGACTCGCTCGATCATGGTCACGTCCTTGTCGCCGACCAGCGGATATTTCCACGCCTCCAGCTTCGGATGGCCGACGTTGGTGCTGATCATGTACATGTCGCCGGTCTTGCGCTGGTCCTGCTGGAACGTGGCGATCTGCTTCGAATCGGGCGACCACTCCACGATGGCGCTGTCGGTGTGCTTCCAGCCGGCGTTGTCGGTGGCGTAGCCGAAGTTCTCCACGCCGTCGGTGGTGAGCCGGGTTTCCTTGCCGGTGGCTACATCGCGCACCCACAGGTTCCAGTCGCGGATAAAGGCCTCGCTCTTCTTGTCCGGCGACAACGCGCCGGGCTCCTTGCCGGTTTTCACCAGCGTGCTGCGATCCACGCAACTGGCCTCGGCGGCGGCCAGATCGCATGCATAGCGCTTGCCGCGCAGGGCGATGTCGATGCGGCCATCCGCCCTCGTGGCGTAACCGGTGACCGGCAATTTATTCGCATCGACCGGCTTGCCGCCTGCCTTGCCCAGCGCGGCCGCAAGCTTGGCCTGGTCGAACAATGGGGAGGTCTTGCCGCTGGCCACGTCCATCGCGACGAAATGATCGCCACTGGCGTCGTGGTCGACGTACCAGAAATGGCCGGCGTCCAGCCAGTCGACCTTCTGTACCGCGTGGTCGACCAGCGGTACCGTGTTGTAGCTCATGAAGCGCTCTGCCTGCGCATAGTCGTTCGTGCTGAGAGTTCGCCCCTGCGCTGCGACACCGGCGGACAACGTACCCAATACCAGCGCGCCCAGCACGCGCGAACTGCCGATCATCAAACTCATGTTGCGTTCCCCTTGCGAAAGCGGACTACTGCGATTGCCAACCCTGGCCCAGATGTACCCGAATGTCCGATGCTAACGCGCGCATGACCTATGGCACCCCTGCCATTGGTCCCGCTTCGGCTGTCCATGCCGCAGAATGTGCCGCCGCGCGGACCCGCTGCGGCAAGCCCCTGTTCCCGGAAATGACCCTGATGACTGCTGCCCCGATCGAAGCACGCCTGCTGGAGATGGTCTTCCCGGATCACACCAACCACCTCGGCACCCTGTTCGGCGGCCAGGCGCTGGCATGGATGGACAAGGCCGCCTTCATCGTCGCCTCGCGTTACGCGCGGCGCACGGTAGTCACCGCGCGCTCGGAGGAGGTCAACTTTCGCGTGCCGGTGCGCACCGGGCAACTGGTGGAGCTGGTCGCCAGCGTGGTCCGGGTCGGCCACAGCTCGATGCAGGTGGAGGTGGAGATGACCGCCGAGGACCTGCTCAGCGGCGATCGCCGGGTTTGCACCACCGGCCGCTTCGTGATGATCGCACTGGATTCCAATGGCTCGCCCACCGCGGTGGCGGCGCTGCCGGAAGCCGTGGAGCGCAAAGCCGCCGACGGCGCGGCTTGACGGCAGCGACCCGACGGTCGCACGCTGCTGTATCCGTATTCGGAGGGGACGCCTCGTGTCGCAGCGCCTCAGGGTCATCGGCAATTACATTTCGCCCTACGTGCGCAAGGTGCTGGTCTGCCTTGAACTGAAGGGGCTGGAATACGAGATCGATCCGATCGCGCCGTTCGTCGGCAACGACGAATTCAGCCGGCTCAGCCCGCTGCGGCGGATACCGGTGCTGGTCGACGGCGACCTGGTGCTCAACGATTCCAGCGTGATCTGCCAGTACCTGGAAGATCAGCACCCCACACCCTCGCTCTACCCACGCGACATCGCCGACCGCGCCCGGGCCCGCTGGCTGGAGGAGTACGCCGATACGCGACTGGCCGACGGCCTGATCTGGCGGTTGTTCCATCAGCTGGCGATCAAGCGCCATATTTTCGGCGAGGCGCCCAACGAGACCGTGGTGCAGCACGCGCGTGACGAGGCGATCCCCGCCGCGCTCGATTACCTGGAGCAGCAGCTGCCGGAGGATGGTTTCGTGTTCGGCGCGCTGTCGATTGCCGACATCAGCATTGCCAGCTATTTCCGCACCGCCTCGTTCGTGCGCTACGCCATCGACGCCGCACGCTGGCCGTTGACGGCCGCCCTGGTGGCCCAGGTGCAGGAACTGCCGGCATTGCAGAAGCTGGCCAGGTTCGAGGACTGCATGCTGCGCCTGCCTCTGGCCGAGCAACGCGGGGCGCTGCTCACCGCCGGCGCCCCACTGACCAGCGACACGCTGGGCACCAGCGCACCACGCCCCGGCCCGCCACGCGCGTCGTGAGGCCACACCACCTGTGCGCTCCTACGCCGTCGTCAGCTCCACCAGCCAGTCGACGAACACGCGTAACCGGGCCGGCATCTGCCGCTGCTGCGGATACAGGATGGTCATCGGCAACGACGGCGGCGGGTGTGCCGGCAGCAGCTCGCGCAGCCCGCCGCTCTTCAGCGCATCGACGATGCGGTAACGCGGCATCTGCGCAATGCCCAGGCCGGCTTCGCAGCAGCCGAGGTAGGCATCCACGCCGCTGACGCTGACGCAGCCCGGCAGCACGACTTCGCGCCGCTTGCGGCCGACCATGAACTCCAGCGGCTCGGCCCGGTGGGTGGTGGGCGACACCCAGTTCACCGCCAGATGGCCGTCCTGCAGCGCGGCCAGCGAATCGGGCAGGCCATGCCGGCGCACGTAGGCGGCGCTGGCCACGGTGACTTGCTCCAGCACGCCCACGCGGCGACCGACCATGGTCGAATCGCCCAGTTCGCCGATGCGCAGCACGCAATCCACGCCTTCGCGCACCAGGTCGACGAAACGGTCGCCGGTGCCGATGTCCAGCTGGATCTGCGGATAGCGCGCGAAGAAATCCCGCAACGCGGGAATCACCAGCAGCCGCGCCAGCGTCGCCGGCAGGTCGACGCGCAGGCGGCCCTTCGGTTGCACCAGCGCCTCGCGGAAATCGGTCTCGACCTCGTCCATGTCGGCCAGCAATCGCACGCAATGCCCGTAATAGGTTTCGCCATCGCGGGTGCTGCGCACACGGCGGGTGGTCCGCTGCAACAGCTGCGCGCCGAGTCGGGCTTCCAGCCGCTTGATCGCGTGGGTGACGGTGGCGCGCGGCAGGTTCAGGTCATCGGCCGCGGCGGTGAAGCTGCCAAGTTCGACGATCCGCGTGTACAGCCGCATGGCTTCGAGACGGTCCATGGCACTGTTGTCGTTCATGAAATGGTGATGATCATTATTGAGCATTTATCCGATCAACGTCTCGGCGCACCATGCACTCACCTTCACCCACCGGAGCGACAACCATGCAGACCCGCACTCTCGGCAACAACGGTCCGGCCGTCTCCGCCCTCGGCCTCGGCTGCATGGGCATGAGCGCGTTCTACGGCCAGCACGACGACGCCGAATCGCTCGCCACCATCCATCACGCGCTGGACCGCGGACTCAACCTGCTCGACACCGCCGACATGTACGGCCCGCATACCAACGAGGTGCTGGTGGGCAAGGCGATCAAAGGCCGCCGCAAGGAGGCCTTCATCGCCACCAAGTTCGGCATCGTGCGCGACCCGGACGACCCGCAGGCGCGCGGCGTCAACGGCCGCCCCGAATACGTGCACGCGGCCTGCGACGCCAGCCTGCAGCGGCTCGGCATCGACACGATCGACCTGTACTACCAGCATCGCGTCGACCCGGCCGTGCCGATCGAGGAGACCGTCGGTGCGATGGCCGAACTGGTGGCCGCCGGCAAGGTGCGCTATCTCGGCCTGAGCGAGGCCTCCGGCGCCACGCTGGAACGCGCGTGCAAGGTGCACCCGATCGCCGCGTTGCAAAGCGAGTTCTCGCTGTGGACGCGCGACCCGCAGACGAACGGCATGCTCGCCGCCTGCCGCAAGCTCGGCGTCAGCCTGGTCGCCTATTCGCCGCTGGGCCGCGGCTTCCTCACCGGCGCGATCCGCTCGCCGGATGACTTCGACGCCGACGATTACCGCCGCACCAACCCGCGTTTCATCGGCGACAACTTCGCCCGCAACCTGCAGCTGGTCGAACAGGTGAAAGCGCTGGCCGCCGACAAGGGCTGCTCGCCCGCGCAGCTGGCGCTGGCCTGGGTGCTGGCGCAGGGCGACGACGTGCTGGCGATCCCCGGCACCCGCAAACGCTCGCGGCTGGACGAAAACCTCGGCGCGCTCGACGTGCAGTTCAGCGCGGCCGAGCTGAAGGCCATCGACGCGGCGTTCCCGCCGGACGCCGCCGCCGGCGACCGCTACGTCAGCTCGGGCATGCAGATGGTCAACGTGTAACGCCGTGCTCCCTCCCCTGCGCTGCGGGGGAGGGCTGGGGCGGGGTCCGCTCTCGATCCTTCCCGCCCGTGCCTCGCAGGGCGGGAAGCAAGGCGGCTAAACTGCACGGCATGAGCACCCCCGAACACTCTCCCCTCGGCAAGGACACCGCCTACGCCGACCGCTACGATCCGCGCCTGCTGTTCCCGATCCCGCGCGCCGACAAGCGCGCCGAGATCGGCGTCGGTGAGGTATTGCCGTTCCATGGCGTGGACATCTGGAACGCGTATGAACTGTCATGGCTCGACCGGCGCGGCAAGCCGCAGGTGGCGCTGGCCGAGTTCCACGTGCCGGCCGCCTCGCCGCACATCATCGAATCCAAATCGTTCAAGCTATACCTGAATGGTTTCGCGCAGGAACGCATCGCCGACGCCGCCAGCCTGACCGATACCTTGCTGCACGATCTGTCCGCCGCCGCCGGCGCGGTGGTCAACGTGCAGCTTCATCCAGCCCATGGCGCGAGTCTTCCAGTCACTGATCTGGACGGCGTTCTGCTCGACCAGCAGGACATCGAGATCAATCACTACGGACCGCCCGACGCGGATTTCCTGCAGGCCGACCGCGCCGCCACCCCGGTGGCGGAAACGGTGGTCTCGCACCTGCTGCGTTCGAACTGCCCGGTTACCGGACAACCCGACTGGGGCAGCGTGCAGATCGCCTACCACGGCGCGCCGATCGACCACGCCGGCCTGCTGCGCTACCTGGTTTCGTTCCGTACCCACAACGAATTCCACGAACAATGCGTGGAACGGATCTTCGTCGACCTGATGCAGCGCTGCGCGCCGCAGCAGCTCAGCGTGTATGCGCGCTACACCCGTCGCGGCGGGCTCGACATCAACCCGTTCCGCAGCAGCACGCCGGGCACACCCGGCAATCCGCGCACGGTGCGGCAGTAGCCGCGCACGCGCGCCACGTCTGCACTGCGTGAAAGTTCAGCAACAGGCGATGGCTTCGGTAACCGGCGCTTCAGACCAACAGCGCTAGCCTCGATGCACTGGCCGCCCCGCCAATGGGCGACCAAGGCGTGATCGATACCGGAGTGACCATGAAAACCTGCCTGACCTTGCCCATGCGTTCCAGCGCGCTTTGCGTCGCCGCCTTCACTGCCGCCTTGCTGCTGAGCGCCTGCGGCAAGCACGAACCCGCGCCGCCGCCGGCCCCCGCGCCGGCGTCCACTGCACCCATCGCACAAACGCCCGTCCCCGCTTCCAGCACCACGGTGCCGGCCCCGGCGAATGCCGGCAGCACCAGTGTGGCCAGTGCCGCCTCCGCGCAGCCACCAGCGGTACCGTTCACGGTGGCGAAGGTCAGCCTGGGCAGTGCAGTGAATGCCGAGCATCAGGTCACCCGCGTCAGCGACAGCTTTGCCAGCAACGACAAGGCCATCTACGCCAGCGTCGCCACCGAAGGCAGCACCGGCGGCGCCACGCTCAACGCGAAGTGGAGCTATCTGGAAGGCGCCGGCCAGCTGGTCAGCAGCATCAGCCAGTCGATTGCCACCGATGGACCGGCGATCACCACCTTCAAGGTGCAGAACCCCGACCTGTGGCCCGCCGGCAAGTATCAGGTAGAGATCTCGCTGGACGGCAAGCCGGTGGCCAGGCAGGCCTTCCAGATCACCAAGAGCTGAAAGCGGGAACGAGGTGGAGAGGAGTAGAAAGGAAAAGCCGGTGCTCATGGCTCTTTTTCTCACTCCTCACTCCTCTTCACTCACTCCTCTCATCCAGCGCCCTGCGCCCAACCGCCGGATCATCGGTGAAGAACGCATCGATGCCGGTAGCCAGGTAGGTGCGGATCTCGGCGATCGAGCCGGCTTCGTTGACCGCGCGCGGGTCGATGCCGTGCCAGTGGTTCAGCGGCAGAAAATAGTTTTCCGGACGGAACGTGTACGGATGCACTTCCAGGCCTGCCTGGTGGGCGTCATGCACCAGCGGGGTCGGCGTGCCGAGCAGGTGGTCGAACTTCAGCGGAATGATCGAGCGGATGCTCGGCCCGATCGCATCGGCATAGCTGGCAATCTCGTGCAGGCCCGCCGGCGTCATCATCGTTGCATAGGTCGTCGTGCCGCCCGCGGCAGCCACGTCGTACGGCTGTTCATCCGGCTCACCCAGCAGTTGCAGCAGGCGGATGTTGCGATGTGCGCCATCGGCAAGCCGGCCACGCAGGTATTTCAGGTTGCCGATCTCGAACGACTGGATCTCGATAGGCGCGGTGCGCGTGTATTCGTGCGCGGCCAGCGTAGCCAGCAGCGCGTCTTCCATCGGCAGGCCGATGCGGCGGAAGTAGGTACCGTGCTTGATCTCGGGAATGATCCCGATCGGGCGCCCGCGCGCCTTCGACTCGGCAGCGACCAACTCAATGATCTGCTCCAGCGTGGCCAGTGGAAACTGGCCGTCGTACTGCGTGCCGCGCAGCTTCGGCAGGCGTTCGCGCGCGCGCAGCGTGGTCAGTTCGGCAAGCGTGAAGTCCTCGGTGAACCAGCCGGTCTCCGGCTTCCCGTCGATCACCTTGCTGGTGCGCCGCGCAGCGAATTCGGCGTGGTCGGCCACGTCGGTGGTGCTGCTGATCTCGTTCTCGTGCCGCGACAGCAGCACGCCGTCGCTGCTCATCACCAGATCCGGCTCGATGAAATCGGCGCCGTCGGCAATCGCCTTCGCATAGGCGGCCAACGCATGCTCGGGGCGCAGCGCGCTGGCGCCACGGTGCCCGATCACCAGCACCCTGGCGGCGATCGGCTTCTCGACGGCGGTGGCGCTGAGGGACATGGCGATTCCGAGGATCAGGACAAGCAGCAGACCCGGTCGGCGCCGGGGATGGTCAAGGCACACAGGGCAATCCCGCCACATCGCGCAGGAAGTCAGGCGTGCGCCGATGCTTCGCCGCGGCGCCCGGCGCAAGCACCACCGTCAGCACGATGTGTCGTCTGCGCATCGGCTCAGAACTTGCCGCTGATGCCGATGCCGAACGTGCGCGGCGCGCCGGGAATGTACGTGGCCAGGTTGAAATTCTCGCCCACGTTGCCGGCATCGATCAGGTACTTCTTGCCGAGCAGGTTGGCGCCCCACACGGAGAGATCCCAGCGGCCCTTGTCGAAGGTGACGCCGGCGCGCAGGTTCAGCAGGCCATAGGCCGGCTGCACGTAGGCGGGATTGTTGTTGTCCTCGAAATAGATCTTCGAGCGCCAGGTGTAACTCGGCCGCACGTACAGCTCGCGCCCTTCCGCCAGCGGCTGGTTCCACTGCAGGCCGATCGCCAGCGTGTGGTCCGGCGCCAGCCGCAGGTGATTGCCGGCATAGCCTTGCTGGCGACCCTGGTTGTCCTTGTTGGCGAAGCGCGCGTGCAGATAGCTGTAGTTGAGGAAGCCGCTGAAGTGCTCGCCGAAGGCCTGCTGCAGCGACGCCTCGAAACCGGGCACGCTGGCGCGCCCGGCATTCAGCTGCAACAGCCGTCCGCCCTGGAATGCCTGGCTCTGGAAGTTGTTGTAGTCGTAGTAGAACGCGGACAGATCGTAGGCAAAGCGGCCGCCATTGGCCTCGCCCTTCAGCCCGAGCTCATAGCTGAGGATCGTCTCGGCCGGCAGCACCACCTTGTCGTAGCCGGTGCCTGCCTGGTTGACGTTGAAGGCCAGCACGTTCGGCCGCCGCCCGCGCGACACGCTGAGGTAGCTGTTGGTGTCCTCGTTGATGTGGAAGCTGCCGACCATCCGGCCGACCACCGAGGTGCTGTCGTGCTCGTTGTGCAGCCGGCCATGGGTCGGCACGAACAGGTTGTTCGGTCCGGTGATGCCGTTGAAGCCGGCGCCGAACAATGCCAGCGTGCTGCCGATGCCCGACGCCGGCGACGCATTGGTGACCTGGTAGCCACCGGCCTGTTGCTCGCGCGTGACGCGCAAGCCGCCGGTGAGGTCGAAGCGCTCGTTCAGCCGCCAGGTGCCGTCGGCGAACGCCTCGTACGAACGGGTGCGGCCGTAATTCGCATAGCCTTCCTGCTCGTTCGTGTTCAGCGGCACGCCGAGCAGCGGAATCGCGCTGTACGGCTGGTTGGGCCGGTAGTTGGCGTCCAGCAGCGGCGGCGGCGGGCCGAGCAGCGCGATCAGTTGCCGGGTCGAAGCGGACAGGCCGTCCAGGGTCGGCGCCAGCGCCAGCAACTGCGAGAACAGGCTGCGCTCGTCGGTGCTGAAGGGCACCGCCTCGCTGCCGTTCTCGTAGAAGTAGTTGGCGCCAAGGAAGCCGGTGAAGCTGCCGCCGGCGTCGTAGTTCAGGCGCAGTTCCTGGCTCAGCTGGTGGCTTTTCGAATGCTCGGCGAAGTTCAGCATGTTGACCTGCGAACCGTCGGCGTCGAACTTCTCCAGCGAATTGAACTTGCGCAGGCCGGTGGTGCTGGACAGGCGCCAGCTGTCGCTCAGCGCGAAATCGCCGATGGCGGTCAACCCGTAGACCTTGCGCCGCAGGCCCAGCGCGTCGCCATGGTCGAGATCGGCCGCACCGTAGACGTCGGTCGAGCCATAGCGATTCGGCACGGTGGCGCTGCGGAAATCGGTGCCCGGCGGGGAGTCGCGCTGGTAGTTGGCGATCAGGTCGATGCCGCTGCCGCTGCCCAGGTTGACATGCAGGCTGGCACGGATCGCCTTGGTGTCTTCGCCGTTGAGCCGGCCGCCGCTGAGATTCTCGATGTAGCCATCGTGGTAGGCGTTGTGGACCGCCACGCGGGCATAGACGTCGTCGGCAATCGGCGCATTGAAATAGCCGGTGAGCTTGCGGCTGGAGAAGTTGCCGAATTCGCTCTGGAAACCGCCGGCGGTGCCGGCCTGCGCCTTGTTCTGGATCAGCGAAATCGCCCCGCTCTCCGCGCCGCGGCCGAACAGCGTGCCCTGCGGGCCACGCAGCACCTCGACCCGGTCCATGTCGTACAGCGCCACCATCGAGCCGCGCGACCGACTGATGTCCACGCCATCCTGGAAGATCGACACCCGTGTCGCCGCCGTCGCCGCGCCATCATCGGTGGTGATGCCGCGCACCGCGATGCCGGGGTTGTTCGGGCTTTGCACCTGCACCTGCACACCCGGCACGTAGCGGCTGAGCGTCTCCACGTCACTGATGCCGAAGCGCTGCATGAAATCGTTCGAGTAGGCCGAGATCGAGATCGGCACGTCCACCACCTGCTGTTCGCGCTTCTGCGCGGTGACGGTGATCCGGTTGAGGTTGATCGCGTTGGCCACCGAGGGCGCGCTGCCCGCTGCCGCCGGGGCAGCGGACGTCTGCTGCGCCTGCAAGCTCAGCGGGACCAGCCCCAGCAACAGGCACTGGATCGACCAGGACAGCCAGTTGCGACGTGGCGCCAGCGTGTCCGCACGCGGGTTCGGATTCGACATGATTTCCCCTGGACAAGGCACGAGCCACCGGCGAAGGCAGCGGTTCAATAGTGTCGTCCGCGCATGACAGGCACATGTCCCGCTGATCTCTCCGGGCCCAGCCCCAGCTGCCACCGCGTCCGCCCCGGAGGCGCCCCCGTCTGCCTCCTTGCGCAGCAAGCTACTACGGCGGGGCCGCAACTGGCTTGCTGCGTTGCGGCAGTGCCAATCCGCCTAGATCGTGGCGCCCAGCGCGTCGATCAGCGCGGCGGTGAAGGCGGGGATGTCGTCCGGTTTGCGGCTGGTGATCAACTGGCCGTCGCGCACCACCTCGCGGTCGTGCCAGCGCGCGCCGGCATTTTCCAGGTCCCTGCGCAGGGACGGCCACGAGGTGACGTCGCGATCACGCACGAGCTCCGCGTTGATCAAGGTCCACGGTCCATGGCAGATCGCCGCCACCGGCTTGCCGGCTTCATCGAAGGCCTTGACCAGTGCCACCGCGGCCGCGTCGATGCGCAGCTGGTCCGGGTTCATCACCCCGCCGGGCAGCAGCAGGGCATCGTAATCCTCGGCACGCGCGGACTGCAGATCGCGATCCACCGCCACCGGCTGACCCCAGTTCTGCCTGTGCCAGCCGGTGATCGCCTTGACACCACCGGGCGCGATCACTTCCGTGCGTGCCCCGGCCTCTTCCAGCAGCCGTCTCGGCTCGGTCAATTCGGACTGCTCGAAGCCGTTGGTGGCGAGGATGGCGACAAGCCGTCCGTTGAGTTTGGAGGAAGACATGGGCTGAGGCTCCGCGGCAAAGAAGCCGAGCATGGACCGTGCACGATGCAGCCGGCGTCAGCGCTGCGTGACCGCTTCGTGAGCAAGACGGGCCTGCCGCTTGACGGTTCATCCACCGGCTTGCTGAGATCGTGACCCTGCGCCGCCTCATCGCGGCAGCCGTCGCCACCACCCGGGTCGCGCGTACCCAAGGATCTCTCATGTCGCTTTCACTGCTGGTTGTCATCGTTCTCGTGCTGTTGCTGATCGGCGCGCTGCCGACCTGGGGCTACAGCCGTTCGTGGGGCTACCGCCCGGTGGGCGGGCTGGGCCTGATCGTGGTCATCGTGCTGGTGCTGTGGTTGCTCGGCGTGTTCTGACGCCGAACCGGTCGGCGTTGGCCCGACGCATCAGGCGATGCGCGCGGCCAACCCGCTGGCCCGGCGCACCGGCGTTGCCAGGGCGATTTCAAATGCCGCCTCGGTGCCCCACCACTCGACCATCTTTTTCGCCCGCGACAGCCCGGTATACAGCAGCTGACGGGAGAGAATCTGGTTCTGCAGATCCGGCGGCAGCAGCACCGCGACGTGGTCGTACTCCGAGCCCTGGCTCTTGTGGATCGTCACCGCGAAGGCACCCTGATGGTCAGGCAGCGCACCGGGCGCAAAGCCGATGGCGCGACGACCGGCATGCGGCGTCGCCTCCGCGCTCAGCGATTCGCCGCTGGTCGCTGCCGTTCCCTGCACGGTCACCTCGAACCAGACCGCAAGGTTGCCGCTTTCATCGCGCAGGCACAGACCCACGTCGCCATTGAACAGGCCCACGGTGTAGTCGTTACGGCTGATCATCACCGCGCGACCGGGGTACCACTCCACATCGGTGGCCACGTCCAGGCCTGACTTGAGCCGTCGCTCGATGGTCGCATTGGCCACTTCCGCGCCGAATTCCCCTTCGCGCAAGGCACACAGCAATTGGCGGCGATGCAGTGCGTCGAGTGCCTTGAGCACCTGCGACTGATCGACGTTCGACACCACGTCGAGCGCCCCCGCTTCGCGCAAGCTGGCATCGAGCGCAGCGCTCCACTTGTACAAGGCATCGCGCAGTTCCTGCGCCGTGGCCACCTGACGGTGAATCGCCCTGGCGCCAGCGGCGCGCCACGCGGCGTCGAACGCCAGCGCATCGCCGCGGCGGATCGCGTCGTTGATCGGCACCAGCGATTGATCGGCACGGAAGCTGTGGCGCAGGCGCACCAGATCGGACGCGCCTTCGGCCTCCATCGCGCCGACCAGGTCGAGCAGCACCGAGCCGGTACCCACCGAAGTGAGCTGATCGGCGTCGCCGACGAGGATCAGCACGGTGTCCTCGTGCAGCGCATCGAGCAGATTGCGCAGCATCGCCAGGTCGACCATCGAGGCTTCGTCGACGATCACGATGTCGGCCGGAATCGGGTTATCCGCGTGATACGCGAAACCGCCGTGCCGACCCCGACTGCCGAGCAGCCGATGCAGGGTGCTGGCCTCGGCCGCCAGTGCGCACTCCAGCGGTGGCTGCCATGCCGGATCGAGCGGCGGTTGCCCGCCGCGCATGCGCTGCGCGCCATCGCGCAACGACTCGGACAGGCGCTGCGCCGCCTTGCCAGTGGGTGCGCTGATGCGAATCGTCGGTGCGACCCGACCCTGGGCGGCGCGCCCCCTGATCAGCAGCATCAGCATGCGCAATACGGTGGTGGTCTTGCCGGTGCCGGGGCCGCCGGTAAGCACGAACAGGCGCTTGCCGAGTGCCTGGGTCACCGCCTGGCGCTGCGGCGTCACGGTGGCACCCACGTCGCCCTGAAACAGCGCATCGAGATCCGCCGCGGCAACCGTTGCCGGCGAGGCCATCGCGCGGCGCACGCGCACCTGCCGCGCGACGGCGGTCTCGTGCAGGTAGTTGCGGCGCAGGTAGAAGTGCGGCGGATCCAGCACGAACGGCGTGCCGCCGGGGTCGCCGGCACCGGCCAGCGCGACCATCGACTCGGCCGGCAACGCTGCCAGCTCGGTCGCCGTGCAGGCCGGCATGCCAAGCCGGGCGGCCGCATCGTCGGTCAGCAGCAGTGCGCTGTCACCGCGTCCCTCCGCGTGACTGGCCCAGCCGGCCAGCCGCGCCAGCAGCGGCGAGCCGCCATGCGCGAGCACCCAGCGCGCCACCGTGGCGTCGAGCATGCGCCAGGCTTCCGGCGGCGTGGTTTCGCCGGCAAGGCGGCGGAAATGGTAACTGCGGACCGGTGTGCTCACGCGACCTCCGCTGTGTTCAGGTCGTCGGCGAACACCTCGTCGACGGCATCCAGCAGATCGTCGGCGAAGCGGTGGCGCCAGATACCGGCGTCATCGGCCAGACCGGCCGCGCGGATGAACAGGTAGACACACTCGCCCAGTTGCCGCTGCCGCCGATAGTTCGCGCCCAGGCGCTGGCGCAGGTACCGGTCCACCGCCACCGTGTAGAGCAAGGCCTGAAAGCGGTAATGGTTGCCATCCATCTGCGCCAGCAGGGCCGCGCCCCGGTAGTCCGCCAGCGTATCGCCGAGGTAATTGCCCTTGTAATCGAGCACGTGATAGCGGCCGTCGTGGTGGAAGATCAGGTCGATCTTGCCGTTCATCAGGCCACTCAGCAGACGCTGGCTTGGCGGTACCAGGTCGGGCTCGCCGTGCGCGGCGCAGACCGCGCGCAGGCGCGCCATCGAGACGCGTTCCAGCGAGAAGAAGAAACCCATTTCCGCGCGCAGGTCCGCCGCGGCCAGATCGGCCAGGCACAATGAGGGGCCGGCTGCGATACCCAGCGGCGCATCCAGCGCGCCCTGGATCCGCGTCACCAGCAGGTCGATCAGGTCGGATTGCTTGATGTCCTGGCGGCGCACGCCGGCGTCGCGCAGGCAGTCTTCGATCAGGTCGCGCTGCTCGGCCATCGGCACACCGATGGCGCGATGCTCGAACACCGCATGCACCGCGTTGCCGAAATCGGTGCCGCGCACGCGGGCCAGCGCCGTCAGCGCGGCATGCGGCTGCGGCGCTTCGGGCTCGGGCAAAGGCGCGCTCACCGGTGGCACCGCGTCGGCCGCAGCGAACCCGGCCGTGACGGCAAGCTCGGCGCCGGCTACCTCGTCCTCATCGCCCGCGGAGGCGCCGGGATTGATCGCCTCGCGATGATCGCCGTGGGTCAGCGTGGTGAAGCTGTGCTTGGCTTCCAGCGGCCCGAATCGCGGCGGTGGCAACTCACGTGCTCGTCGTGCCGTGTCACCTATCGGATCGGCGCTGAAATTTTGCCGCGCGGTCGGATGCCAGCCATCGAGCCAGCGGATGTTCGGCGTCCGCTGCACAAGCTCGGGCGAGTCCAGTGGCGGCTCGATGCGTTCGAGCATCACGTCCAGCGCACTGCGCCGGGTTCCGCTGGCGGAACCCTTCGCGCTGGCGCTGGCCGGCCGCTCCGGCGGCAAGGCGAACAGGTGGCAGGCATGGATGGCGCGGGTCAGCGCCACGTACAGCACGCGAAAGCGCTCGTCCTGCAGATCCTGCGCTTCGCGCGCCTTCGCCTCGGCGGAGAACTCGGCGCGGCGCAAGCCGCTGGCCGGATCATCGACTACGTAGATGCTTTCGCCGGCGCGCTCGCCGTGATTCCACATCAGCGGCAGGAACACGATCGGGAACTCCAGCCCCTTGCTGGCGTGCAGGGTCATCAGCCGCACGCGGGCGCTGTCCGACTCGATGCGCAGTTGTGCCGCATCGGCGGCATCGTCGCCACTGGCTGCGCCATCCTCGCGGCACTGCTGGAACCAGGCCAGCAGCTCTTCGCGGCCAGTCAGCACCTCGCTCTGCGCCTGCAGCAATTCGCCCAGGTGGCGCAGATCGGCAAGCACGCGCTCACCCGCCATGGTCTGCAGGTAGCGCGCGGCCAGATGCTCGATCAGCTGGCCGACCACATGCAGGATGCCGCGCTCGGCCCATTGCTGGCTCCAGCCGCGGAAGCTGTCTGCCACCGGCTGCCACTGCGCCACATCGTCGCCCCAGCGCTGCAGATCGCTGAAGGTCGCGCCCCACAGGCGGGTGGCGGCGGCCGCACGCAACGCGCCGAGGTCGGTGTGATGGGCGATCGCATACAGCACGACCTGCAGCTCGCGGGCGGTCGTGGTGTCGAACACGCTGCTGCGCGTGGAGGTGACGCAAGGCACGCCGCGTTCGCGCAGCGCATCGCGCAGGGTGATGATGTCGTTGCCGGTCGGCAGCAGCACCGCCAGGTCCGAGGGCTGCACAAGTTCGGCGCCAAGACGATGCGCGCGCGACTGCAGCAGTTCGGCGATCTGGTTGGCGCAAACCTGCAAGGCGTCCGCGCGGCGCTGCGGCTGCTCCAGCGGCGGCTCCCGCCGGTAGTGGATGGTCAGCGGCGCGCTGCAGATCTCGCCATCGACGGTATACGGTTTGCCCGCGCGGCGGTCGGTGGCAAGCACGTCCTCGTAGACGATGCCGCCGTCACCAGCGGCATCCAGCCCTCGCCCCCCCGCCGCGTAAAATTGGTTGAATGCGGCCACCAGTGCGGCACTGGAGCGATGATTGGTGCCGAGCGTCAGACGGCCGCTCGCCGGCACGCCTCTGGCCGCGCGCTGGTAAGCGTGGATATCGCCCCCGCGGAAGCGGTAGATCGCCTGCTTGGGATCGCCAATCATCACCAGCCGACCCCGCTGAGCGCCATCGCGCTGGCGATAGATCGCATCGAGGATGCCGTACTGCTGGCCATCGGTATCCTGGAACTCGTCGACCAGCGCCACCGGCCACGCCTTGAACAGGGCATCGGCCAGCGGCCGGTCGTGCCCCGCGGCTGATTCGCGGACGAGTGCGCCGCTGACCGACTGGATCAGGCTGTCGAATGTCACCTGATGGCGCGCGGCGAGACGCGCGTGCATTTCGGCCCGGGCCAGTTCGGCCATGTCGTGCCAGAACTGCAAGCGGAAGTTCCCGATGACCTCTGCGCAACGCTCCGCGAAAGCCGCGGCGGCGATCAGGTCCTTGTGGTCCTTGCTGCCTTTCAATACACCGGTCAGTGCCGAAGCCCCCTTCAGGCCAGCGCAGGCCTTCGGGCTCGGCACCCGCGAACGATCATCAATGAAGTCTGCCAGTTCGCTCCAATACGTCGGCAGCAACGAGCCCTTCCGGAAATGGGTGTCGCTGGCGACGATCTCGCGCAGGCGCGGCGCCCATGCCGCATCCAGCACGGCGTCGATCTCGGCCGCGGGCCGCACCGGCACCGCCACTCCGGGCGCCAGCACGATCTTCAGGCGCGACTTCAGCTTTGACAGCGTCAGCTCGTCGCCGGCCTGCCCGGCCAGCACCACCAGCGCATCGTCGGCATCGCCCTGCTGCAGGCGCCGCCACAAATCGCCGGCCACTTCCTCCAGCACGGCATCGCTGGCCACCATGTCGCCCATCACGAAGGCCACGCCGCAGGCAAACGGATGATCGGCGAGGATGCGCCGGCACAGGCCGTGCAGGGTGCTGATCGGTGCCACGTCCATCTCGGCCAGCGCCAGCCGCAGTTGCTGCAAGTCGTGGCTGCGCGCCGCCGGCTCCGCCTGCCAGCGCGCGAGCAACCATTCTTCGTCGCTGCCGCCGGTGACCGCGGCGTGGTCATCGCTGGCGCGCAATACCGCCCATTGCAACTTGCCGCGCAGACGCTCGCGCAGTTCCTGCGCGGCGGCATCGGTGAACGTGGTGACCACGATCTGGCGCGGCGACAACGCCCGCTCCAGCAGCAGGCGCAGGTACAGCGCCGCGATGGTCCAGGTCTTGCCGGTGCCGGCGCTGGCCTCGATCAGGCTGCGGCCGCCGTCGTCGAGGTCGAGCGCGCGCCAGTCGATCGGCGGGGTCTGGGCGGCGCTCATGCCGGCAGCTCCATCGCGTCGTCGAAGCTGATGCAGCGATGCAGCGCCAGCGCAAACTGCGTCATCGATGCCAGCTCCGCGCTGCCGGGGGCGAAGTCCACCTCGCCGGCCAGCAGATGACTGTAGCCGGGCGCGTAGTCGCGTTCGCCGACGCCGCCATGAGTGGCGATCCAGCTGGAGCCGACGCTGGGCGGCGCAGGCCGCTCGTCCGCATCGGCGGCATGGCCGGCGCCGGCGTTCGGCCTGCGCGCGCTGATCGCGGCCCAGGCCGATTTCGGGAAATACCAGCGCGGTGCCGCTTGCGCCTCGACCCACCAGTCGAGCAGCTGCTGCAGGCGCTGTTCGAGTTCGGCGAGCAGCCCCGCGCGTTGCGCCGGATCGGCGCGCATGAAGTCTTCGTCGCGGCGATTGATGCCGTCCTGCCAGGGGCGCGCGTCGCCGCCCACCAGGGCGCGCAACCGCACCGCCGGCAGGCTGCCGCCCGCGCGTGCGCTGTGCAGGCGCAGCAGCGCCCAGTCGAGAAACATCGGCACGCGTTCCTTGAAGCTCAGTTCCGCTTCCTTCGGGAGCTTGCCGCCGCTGCCGGAAAACACCCGCAGCAAGTGCCACTGCTCGCCATCGTCGACGGCGGCGGCATAAACCTGCGCGACCTGCCCGATCACCCGATGCCTGCCCAGTGGAAGATCCAGTTCGCGACTGCCGGCCGCCGGCGCCCCGTGCGCGAATCCGGGCAACCGGCCAGCCTCCTGCAGCAGCAGACCGATCAGCGAACTTTCCTGCTGCCACGCCTGCGTACCGGCACGGCCCGGCGGCATCGCACCACCGAGGCGCAGCCAGTCCGGTGCCTGCGCCGGTGGCCATGCGACATGCGGCCAGCCCGGCAGCGCGTCGTTGAAGAACAGTGTTTTCGCCACCGTGTCGAGCGCGGCGAAGCTTGCTTCGATCGGCTCGTCCTGCGGCAACCGATCATCCTCCAGTGCATCCAGGCTGACCTGCATGCGATGGGCGAGCAATTGCTTCGCCGGATCGCGGTAATAGGCGTGCAGTTCGCGCAAGGCAATCGTCGGGCCGAGCTCGGGCGCAGGCGCGTTGCCGTGATCGAGGAACGGCGCGACATCGGCCTGTTCACCACGCCCGTGCATGCCGGCAAACAGCGCGTTGTAGGAGAACAGCCGCGCGTCGGCGGCATCGAAATAGCGGGCGTCGAAGGGCTGCAGCGGATGACGCAGCAGCCACGGTCGTTCGCGCTGCTCGTCATCGGGCCGCAATCCCGCCGCGGCATCCAGCACCGCGAGCAGTTCGGCCAGCGGTGGCGCCGGATTGCGCGGCTTGCCGTCCTGCACTCCTTCGCCGATGTAGCTCAGGTGCAGCCGCCGGCGCGCCGACATCAGGGTTTCCAGGAACAGGTAGCGGTCGTCGCTGCGCACGTCGCGATCGCCCATGCGCCGATAGCGCGCCATCAGGTCCAGCCCGGCGTCGCTGGCCGAGCGCGGGAAGTCGCCATCGTTGAGTCCCAGCACGGCCACCACCTGGAACGGAATCGCGCGCTGCGGAACCATGCCGCAGAAGGTCACGCCACCCATCAGGAAGCGCTGCTGCTCGGGCACGGCGGCCAGGCGATCGACCAGCAGGTCACGCACCACGCTGAAGTGCAGCAGCGGATCGGCGCCGGCGCCCGCCGGCTCGCTGGCCAGGCTGCGGATGAAACCGAGCACCAGCGCCTTCGCATCGCGCGCCGCGCGATCCAGCGGATCGACGCGGAACAGCGCCTCGAAGCGCCGTTCCAGTTCCACCGCCCAGTCGCTGGCCAGCCGCGACTCGCCGGCCAGGTCGCACAGCGTCTGGATTTCCTGCAGCAGATGATCGAGCGCACCCAGATGGCCGGCGGCCGGTCCGTGGATGCCGGTGAGCGGGGCCAGCTCGGTGCCATCGGCAAGCTGCACCGACGGCTGCCGCCCGGCGTCCGCGGCGTCGGCCATCAGGTAGCCGGCCAGCATCCGGTCCATCGCCCAGCCGAAGGTGTGTTCGGCGATCGGCGGCACGCCGAAGCGCGTACGGAACGCCGGATCGAGCGCCCACGCCACCCGGCTGGATTTCAGCCATTCGCCCAGTTCGCTCACGCCGCCGGCATCCAGTCCCAGGCGGCGCGCGATCTCCGGCACCGCCAGCAGGTCGACCACCTCCGGCGCGGTGACCCGCGTGCCGGGCACGTCGAGCAGTTGCCGGAAGGCGCCGAACAACGAGTGACTGCGCGACACGGCCACATCGGCCAGCTGGTACGGCAGCAGGCCGCCGGCCTGACCGGCCACGCCGAATACCGCGGAGATCAGCGGCACGTAGCTCTGGATGTCCGGCGCCATCACCACGATGTCGGCGGGCCGCAGCGGCTGGCCATCCGCATCGGCGGTCGCCAGTGCGTCCAGCAGCTGGTCACGCAACACCTCCAGCTCGCGCAGGCGGGTGTGGCAGCTGTGCACGCGCAGCGAGGCATCGGCGCGTGCGTGCGTATCGACTGGCGTGGCCAGCGCGACGTCCATCAGCGCAGGATCGAGCGCGCGAATGCTCTGCTGCACGCGTTGCAGGCGATCCATGCCGTGGACGACCTGCTCGTCCTCGCGATGCCGCACGTCGGACAGCACATCGCCTTCGCCGGCGGCCAGCTCCATGATGAAGTGCTGACCCATGCGCCCCCAACTGGCCAGCAGCGGATGCGCCTGGTCCGCCCAGTAATCATTGCCCTGGGCCGCATCCAGTCGCGCCTGCTCTTGCACCGTCTGCAGGCGCAACGCCGGCAGCGTGCGCCCCAGGCCACCCCAGTATTCGCGACACGGGTCGGGCACATACAGGGCGACCAGGCGCTGCCGCGCCGCCGCGCGCAACACCGCCAGCTCGGACGGCGCCAGATGGCTGACGCCGAACACGTGCAGCGCTTCGCCGCCGTGCCCGCCCTGTTCGAGATGGTCGATCAGATCGCCCACCACATCGCCACGATGCGGCCCCAGCTGCTCATGCAGATGCCGCCACAACGGTGCCAGCAGGCGCTGTTCGGTGGACGCGAGCAGCGGCTCCGCCGCGTGTCCGGTGACCAGGCTGAAGCGGCCCTGCTCCCAGCCGCGCAGCCAGTCCGGGCGATACACCAGGTATTGCGAATAGATGCGGGCCAGCCGGTCAGCCAGCTGGAAGCGGCGACGCGCCTGCTCCGCGCCACCGCCGGCCTGCGCGCCCTCGGGCCGCAGGTAACTGGCGATGCGCGCATCGCTGATGCCCAGCGCGGCGACGTCGCCGCCCAGCACCTCATGAATGCTCCAGCGCAGATGCTGACGCTGATAGCGGGGCAACGACACCGCGCGCTGCTGCAGCTGCTCCTGCGCCAGTCGGTCGATCCACGCACTAGGCAGCAGGATGTCGAGATTCGCGGCAATGCCGCCGGCGCCGTACTCGCGCGCCAGCGCCCCGTTCAGCCACTGCTTCATGCCCGGATGCGCGGCGATGATGGTCTGCGGCGCCAGCACGTGGTCCGGCTGGGTGACCGCCAGCAACTGCACCAGCGGATCGAGCAGCTTCTCCAGCCGGCTCGCGCGATAGATCAGCAGGCCGGTGGTTTGCTGCGCACCTTCCACCTCGCGAATGTCGCCGCCTGCGTTGCCTGCCGTCACTGCCTCGACCTCCTGGAGTTCATCGGATCGGCCGCGATCCATCCGCCTGATCTTCACCAGCGCCAGCGCGGATTGCAATGATCGGAGGCAGCGGCGTCATCGCCAACGGAGACGCCGGTCAAAATGCGCCCATGACGCTATCGCCACGAACGGCAGCGGAGTGAAAAGGTGACGAAGAAATGGTGCGCCCGACAGGATTCGAACCTGTGACCCCTGCCTTCGGAGGGCAGTACTCTATCCAGCTGAGCTACGGGCGCATGTGTGGCCGCGCGGGGCTGTGGCCGGGGGCCGGCACCGCGGGGAGCGCAGTATAGCCGAGTTGCCGCGGGCGGACATGCGTCACGGGAAAGCCCTCCCGCGCTTCCGCAGCGGAACGCTCCCTGCCGCCGCTTCCGGCGGCAGGGAGCGTCCGGGTCAACGCGCCTTGAGCAGAGTGCTCAGGGTGTCCGGCTTGCTGCTGTCGCGCACCAGGTGCGGGTACTTCAGGCCGTCGTGGTAGTCGATGCGGATGGTCTGGTACTGGTCGAAGTTCTTCACCAGCAGTTCGACCGGCACGCTCTTGTCCTTGGCCGAGGCGGTGACGGCTTCCTTCAGTGCATCGGCAGAGTAGTCGTGGCTGTTCACCGCGATCACGCTCATGCCCGGCGAGATGCCGGCCTTGAAGGCGGGGCCATCCCACAGCACGTCGCCGATGCCGCCATCCTTGCCGATCGACAGGCCAAGCGAATAGGTGAGGTCGGCGGAATGCCGGCGTGCCTCGATCGCCTTCACCGCGTCGGACGGCTTGTCGGTGTAGACCAGCTTCCAGCCGTGTGACGCAATGCCGCCGGTCAGCGGGCCATGGCCGTCCAGACGCGTGCGCAGATATTTTGCCCAGTCGTACGGCGCGATCTCGTTGAGCGTCTTGACCACGTCTTCGAAGACGTAGGTGTTGACGTCCCACTTGCCGTTCTCCATGCCGAAGAACGCCTTGCCGAAATCGTCGATGCTCTTCTTGCCGCCACTCAGCTCGCGCAGCTTGCCGTCGACGTCCAGCCAGATCATCTGGCCGGCCGAGTAGTAATCCTCGCTGGCCTGGTAGTTGCGATACGGCAGCGGTGCGCGCTGCGCGATCACCGGATCGTTGGTGGTGTCCTGCACGTTGCGGAAGCTGGCCAGGCCGGGACGGCCCCGGTCGTAGGTGGCGGCGGTGAAGGCCCACATGTCGTGCGCCTGCTCGGTGTCCCACAGGCCCGAGCGCGCGGCCATCACCTGGCCCCAGAACTGGGTCTGGCCTTCGTACACCCACAACAGCGTGTCGCTCATCGGCACGTTGAAGTTGGGCGTGGTCAGATCGGCGCCACGGCGGTATTTGCCGTCCCACGAATGATTGAACTCGTGCGAGAACAGGTCGCGCGCCAGCGCATTCTTCTTCCACTCGGTGAAGAAGTCGGCCGAGGTGCCGTCTTCGCTGGAGCGGTGATGCTCCAGCCCGTTGCCGCTCATCTTGTCGCTGAGCGAGACCAGGAAGTCGTAGTGGTCGTAGTGGTGCGCGCCGTACATCTTGTACATCTGCTGCACCAGGTTCCGGAACAGCTTGATCTGCTCGGGCTTGATCTCCAGGTACTTCGCATCATCGGCCACGATGTCCATGTGCACCGGGGCCTTGGCGCCCGGGTCCAGGTCCACGCGCTTGAAATACTTGCCGGCGTAGATCGGCGAGTCGACCAGGTCGTTGTAGTTGATCGGCTTGAAATTGAGCGTGTCGCCGTCTTTCGAGGCCACTTCCAGCGCGGTGCCGGCCTGCCAGCCGGCGGGCAGTTTCACGCTGGCCTCGGTATGGATCTGGCGCGCGTAGTGGCCGGCCGGATACATGGTGACCGCGTTCCACTGCAGGTTGAGCATTTCCGGCGTCATCACCACGCGACCCTGGCGCGGGTTCTGCGGCGACAGGAACTGGAACGCCACCTCCACGCTGGTCGCGCCCTGCGGCACGTCGAGGTGGAAGGCGTAGACATTGAGCGGATCGCGCGTCCACGGCAGCACCTGGCCGTTCGCCTTCACCACCAGGCCGGCCATCTTGTCGATCGGACCGGTCGGCGAGTGATTGCCCGGCAGCCACTGCGGATACAGCAGGGTGAGCGGACCGGCCGCCACCGGCACGGTTTCGTGAACCCGGAAGATGCGGTGCGCCACATCGGTGGCGTCCACGCTGATCTTCAATGTGCCCTGATACGGCACATCCTGCGGCGCCGGGACATCAGCGAGTGCGGCGAAACTGGCCAGCCCGAAGGCAGCGGCGGCAAGGGCGGAAGCGAGACGGGTGACTTTCAATGCGTTCTCCGGGTGGGGAAATGGGAGCCTGGCGAACGCTGCCGCAGCGGCCGGGAAATCCGGCCAAGACGTGCATCAGGCCAGACGGGGCCCGGGAATCCTTGCGACGGGAAGTTGTCATGGCAGGAGTTCCAGTGGGCCGATGCTAGACCGGCGCGCCCGGCTGCACCCCTGCCGAAGGTCACGAGCGGCAGGAGAGAACAAGCCCGCCTTGCGCGGCGAACCGTTTCTGGCACCCATCTTGCTCACGACTGCACTGACATCCCCAGCTTCACCGGTCAGGACCGACATGCAACCCCTGTTCAACCCGCCCCGGCACAGCGACGACACCGTCCAGCAGCACGACTATCGAAAGTACCTGGCACTGCGGATGGGGCCGATGATCCACGCGCTGATGCTGGTCGCGACCCTGGTCTACCTGGTCGCCGTGGTGGCCGCCAGCTTGCTGCAGGAACCGCAGCTGCCGGGTTGGCTGCGCGCGACGCCGCTGCTGCCACTTGCGCTGGTGGCGCTGTCGACTCGCTGCGTGCGCGAGCCACGCCTGCTCAGTGTGCTGACCCTGCTGTTCGTGGTGCTGCTGGAGATCGGCATCAACCTCAACAGCGCCGGCAATCCGCATCGGCAGACGATGGTGCTGCCCGGCCTGCTGCTGCCGGTGGTCTCGTCGGTGATCTGGCTGGGCCGCTGGGATTTCCTGGCCGGCATGATCGTGTGCGCGCTCGGCCCGTTGCCGATGCTGTTGATCGGCAACAGCGACAGCGTGCAGATGGTGCAGTACCTGGTCTACATGGCGGTGGCGATCGTGCTGGCCGCGGTGTTGCGTGCCTTCATGGCACGCACGCTGTTCGAGCAATTCCGGCTGGAGCGCCGTCTGCGCGAGCAGGCCAATACCGATGGCCTGACCGGCCTGCTGCTGCGCAACCGTTTCCTGCAACTGTCGCGGCTGGCGCTGGCCGACATCCAGCATCGCCAGATTCCGGCGGCCGTGCTGTACCTGGACGCCGATCACTTCAAGCCGCTGAACGACGACTTCGGCCATGCCGCCGGCGACGCCGCGCTGGTCGCCCTGGCCGGCACCATGCGCCGGCAAATGCGCCCGGGCGACCTGATCGGCCGGATCGGCGGCGAGGAGTTCGCGATGCTGCTGCCCGGCCTCGACCTGGCGCAGGCGACGCAGCGGGCCGAACAATTGCGCCTGGCGATCCACGCGATCCAGCGTCCGGACGGCCGCATGAGCGTCAGCATCGGCGTGGTCGAATGCCGACCCCATGACGAGGCGATCGAAACCCTGCTGGTGCGCGCCGACCGGGCGATGCGCCAGGCCAAGCGCGCCGGCCGCGACCGCGTGGCCAGCGCGGTCGACTGAACGCGTTTCTGCCGCTCGCCCCGATCAGGCAGCGCTGGTCAACCCTGCAACGCCATCTTGCTGCGGCGAATGCCGTAGCCGAAATAGATCAGGCAACCGGCCAGCATCCAGTACACGAAGCGCTCGTAGGTGATCCACGGCAGGCCATAGATCAGCGCGGCCGAAAACGCGATGCCCAGCGGCGCGGTGAACCACACCGCCGGCGTGCGGAAGTTGCGCGGCAACTCCGGCCGCCGCACGCGCAGCAGCATGATCGAGGCGCAGATGATGATGAAGGCGCTGAGCGTGCCGATGTTGACCAGCTCGGCCACCTCGCCGATCGGCAGCAGCCCGGCCACCAGTGCGGTGAACACGCCGATGATCAGGGTCGGCCGCGCCGGCGTGCCGAAGCGCGGGCTGACCTTGGCGAACCAGGCCGGCAGCAGGCCATCGCGGGCCAGCGCAAACCAGATCCGCGCCGCGCCCAGCATGAAGGCGAACAGCACGCTGGTGACACCGACCACCGCGGCCACCGCGATGACGATGCTGAGCCAGTGCAGGCCGATCGACTCGAATGCATCGGACACCGAAGCTTCGCCACTCAAGGTGCTGTACGGCACGATGCCGGTCAGTACCAGCGACACGGCGATGTACAGCACCATCGCGATCGCCAGCGACAGCAGCACCGCACGCGGCAGGTCGCGCTGCGGATGCTTCGACTCCTCCGCCGCGGTGGTCAGCGTGTCGTAGCCGAACACCGCGAAGAACACCACGCTGGCGCCGGTCAGCACGCCCGACCAGCCGAAGTGGCTCAATCCCGTCGCGGCATCGACCACTGGTGCAGGCACGAAGGGATGCCAGTTCGCGGTATTGATGTAGAACACGCCCACGCCGACCACCAGCAACACGCCGATCACCTTGATCGCCACCACGAAGGTATTGAAGCGCGCGCCCCATTCGGTGCGCACGGTCAGCAGGATCGCCACGCCGATCGATACCGCCGCCGCGATCACGTTGAAGCGATGGCCGTCACTGGGCCCGGCGATCGCGGTCGAGCCATGCACGCCGAAGACCTGCTGCAGGTAGTAGTGCATGGTCTGCGCGCTCATGCTCTTCTGCGCCCACTCCGGCAGATGCACGCCGGCGGAAGTCAGCAACACCTGCACGTAGCCGGACCAGCCGATCGCCACCACGGCGACCACCAGCGCGTATTCCAGCAGCAGGTCCCAGCCGATGATCCAGGCGGCGAACTCGCCCAGCACCGCGTAGCCGTAGGTATAGGCGCTGCCGGTGACCGGGATCAGTCCGGCGAATTCGGCGTAACACAGCGCCGCGCAGGCGCTGCCGACACCGGCGATCAGGAAACTGATCGCCACCGCGGGGCCGGCGTTCATGGCCGCCTGCTGCCCGGCCAGCACGAAGATGCCGACCCCGATGATGCCGCCGATGCCGATCGCGGTGAGCTGCCACAAACCGAGCACGCGGCGGAAGTCGCCACGCGTGCCGGCCTCCGACTGCAACTGCTCGATCGTCTTGTGGCGCACCAGCTTGCTGAAGAAACCCATCGACTCACCCCCTCGAAACGAATCGACCGATCATAACGAATGTACGGTCGGGCCATCGGATGGCCCGGGCGCCGTGCATGTTGCAATGCACCTGTACAGCAGCGGACAAGGCAGTGGAACATGCCGGCGCAGACCCGCCATCCGCGGGCCACCAGGGGAGTCCTCCATGTTCCGTCGCCGGCATCCACTTGCCCTCGGTATCGCGCGGGCGCTGATCAGCGGCAGCCTGCTGACCGCGGGCACCGCGCTGGCCCAGCAGGCCGACGGTGCGAACGCCGCCCCGCCCGCCACCGAACTGGGCAAGATCACGGTGACCGCGCAAAGCCGCACGCAGGAAGTGCAGGACGTGCCGATCGCGATGAACATCGTCACCGCGAAGCAGCTCGACATCATCGCCGCCACCGACCTGAGCCAGACCAACCTGTTCGTGCCCGGCCTGGTGGTCGACGGCAGCGACCCGACCCAGCCGACCTACCGGCTGCGCGGCATCGAGACCAACGACTTCGGCATCGGCACCGACTCCGCTGTCGGCGTCTACGTCAACGGCGTCTACCAGACCCGTTCCGGCGGCGCGCTGATGGCGCTCAACGACGTGGCCCGGGTCGAGGTGCTGAAGGGCCCGCAGGGCACCCTGTTCGGCCGCAATACCGCCGCCGGCGCGATCTCGATCGTCACCCACGAACCCACCGACAAGCTCGAGGGCAACGCGCGCATCCGCTACGGCGAATACGGCAGGCGCTACGGCGACGCCCTGCTCAACCTGCCGGTGAGCCAGGACCTGGCCGTGCGCATGAGCTTCCTCGACAACCAGAGCAACGGCTACCTGAAGGATGCCGTGACCGGCCGGCATTACGGCAAGGACGACGAATGGGGCGCACGCATGGTGGCGCGCTGGCAGGTCACGCCCGACAGCACCGTGCACCTGTCGTGGGACCACGATCGCCTGCAGCAGCCCTCGCGCATGGACGTGGGCCTGATCCCGCTGTCGTCCACCGACCTGTATCAGCGCGCGCCGTTCCCGGCCGATCCGTCGACCTGGTACGACCCGCGCCATGCGCCGTTCTTCAACGACAGCGCCGGCGGCCGCGAACGCCGCCAGTACAACGGCTGGACGCTGGCTTTCGACCACGGCTTCGACTGGGGCAGCTTCAGCTCGACCACCAACTACGCCGCCTACAACATTTCGCACGTCGAGGACGGCGACGGCACCAACCACATCACCACCCACCTCGACACCGGCGTGATCAGCGAGGGCCGCACGCTGTACCAGGAGTTCAAGTTCAGCGGCAGCAACGAGCGGGTCGACTGGGTCGCCGGCGCCAGCTACTACATGGAGCATGCCAGGCAGACCAGCCTGGCCACGGTGAACACCGACACCTACGACACGCTGGCGATCAACAGCGGCCTCGGCGCCAATTTCACCCCGGACGGCACGCTGTTCCACTACTTCGACTCGCTGCTGCAGGCCTTCAACCTGCCCTACCGGCTGCTCGGCGATCCGTGGACCGAGACGGTCAGCAACAACGGCCGCTTCAATTCGTATGCCGCCTACGGCGACGCGATCTGGCATGTCACCGACCGGCTCAACATCACCACCGGCCTGCGCTATACCCATGATCGCAAGTATTTCGACTGGTACACGCCGGTGCGTTACGCGCCGCAGCTCGATGCGACGGTCAATCAGCTCGATGCCGCCGGCATCCTCGATCTGGCGCCGCTGCTCACCGGCGGCGCGCTCAGTGCCGATGCGCTGCGCGCCATCCTCACCCAGAACCAGATCTTCCCCAACGCGGTCGGCCAGCTGGTCAGCAAGGACAACAGCTGGAACGACCTGAGCCCGCGCCTGGTCGCCGACTACAAGTTCACGCCGAACACCATGGGCTATGCGTCACTCGCCCGCGGCTACAAGGCCGGCGGCTACAACGGCACCGAACCCGGCTCGCAGTTCCAGCCGGAGAAAGTGTGGAATGCCGAGATCGGCATCAAGAGCACCTTCCCCGAGCAACACCTGCTGCTGAATGCCTCGGTCTACCACTACCGCTACACCGACAAGCAGACCCTGGTGGTGGTGCCGTCCACCGACGGCCTCGGCGTGCCGACCTACCAGGTCAGCAATACCAGCCAGGACGCCACCGGCGTCGACCTGCAACTGCAATGGGTCCCGCTGGACGACCTGCAGCTGGGCTTCAACGGCAGCTACATCGATTCCAAATACTCCACCGCGCGCGTGCCGGCCGGACTCGATGGCCAGGGCAACGCGCTCTACCTCGACGTCTCCGGCCAGCCGGTGGACGAACCGAAGTTCTCCTACAGCCTCAGCGGCGACTACACCTGGCATGGCGTCGCCCGCGGCGACCTGAGCTTCCACGCCAACTACGGCTACCGTGGCCGCATGCGCTGCAACGACGCCTCGGTCTACCAGGGCAAGTGCGCGCTGCCGACCAACTTCGACCTGGGCGAATCGCAGCAGCGCACCGACCTGCGCCTCGACTGGAACGCGGCGAACGGCCGCTGGGGCCTCGGCGCGTACGTGCAGAACCTGTTCGACAAACGCTACGTCAGTGGACTGGGCACCATCTCGCAGTCGGTGCTGGGCACGCCGTACGCCTACGTCACGCCGCCGCGGATGTGGGGCGTGGAGGCGCGGGTGAAGTTCTGACCGACCCGCCGTCGCTCCCCTGCCCGCAGGGGAGCTGCCCGGAGGGCCGAGGGGTGCTCTTGAGAGACGTCACCCCGTCGCAACGTCGTGATGCAGCGAAGACGACGGGCGCAGGCCGCCCAGCCAGGGTAGCGCCAGCGCACTGAGCCCGAACACCACCGCGATGGCCAGTGCGATATGGCCATCCAGATGGCCAATGCCGAACCAGCGCCCGCTGAGCAGTGGCGCAACGGCGGTCGCCAGTACGCGGGCGGCCTCCGCCCAGAACGCCCAGCGACGCCCTTCCATCAGCGCACCGACCACGCACAGGCTGGCCACCAGGTACAGCGCGTACAGCAGCAGGGCGGAAAAACCGGCGGCGCCGGCCATGCCGAGGAACTGCGTGGCCATGCCCAGCAGCAGCGCGAACTGCGCCAGCACGTAGAACTTCAACGGCCGCGACAGTGGCGGGTCGAAACGCTCGGTGGGCATCACGAAATCCGGCTTCGGAAAACGCGCCGCCACGTCGGCCGGACGCCAGCCCGGCGGCTTGATCCACACCAGCAGCTTGTCGCGCCAGCGCTTCGCGTGCCAGGCGTCCTGCGCGGTCTTCCAGTACACCTCGACGTTCGCCCACAGCGGGTTCCAGCTGCGCAGCGGCGAGCGGGTGCCGTACACGGGCGGGTCCTTGTCGTCTTCCTCGACGAAGGTACCGAACAGACGATCCCACACGATCAGCACGCCGCCATAGTTGCGGTCGAGGTAGCGATCGTTGACCGCGTGATGGGCGCGATGGTTGGACGGCGAGCAGAACACCCGGTCGAACCAGCCGAGCCGGCCGATCTGTTCGGTGTGCACCCAGAACTGATACAGCAGGTCGATCAGCGCCACCACCACGAATACCTTCAGCGGCACGCCGACGATCGCCATCGGCAGATAGAACAGCCAGCCCAGCAGGGCGCCGCTGCCGGTCTGGCGCAGCGCGGTGGACAGGTTGTAATGCTCGCTCTGGTGATGCACCACGTGGGCGGCCCACAGGATGTTCACCTCGTGGCCCATCCGGTGCAGCCAGTAGTAGCAGAAGTCGTAGAAAAGCAGCGCTCCGGCCCACACCCACAAGCTGGTCTCGGGCAACGCAAACAGCGCCAGGTGCTGCACGCACCAGGCATAGATGCCGATCGTCAGCAGCTTGCTGAACACGCCGACGACTTGCGAAATCACGCCCAGGCCGATGCTGCTGACCGCATCGTTGCTGGCGTAGGCGGTACGCCCGCGCAACCTTGCCACCAGCAGCTCGATCCCGATCAACAGGAAGAACACCGGCGTGGCCCAGGTGATGATGAGTTCCTGTGTATTCACGTCGCCGTATCCGCCCCGATCATCGTGCCGACGCGCCGCACCGAGCGCGCGATCCACCACAAGGCCAGATAATACGCCGACAGCACCCACAGGCTGGCCAGCGGAATCGGCCCGTGGAACCGGTTCCACGCCAGCAGGCAGTCGCTCAGCATGAACATCAGCGCGCCGAGCGCCGCCAGACGAGCGGCCGGCGCCTGCGCATCGCCGCGTTGCGCCAATGCCCGGGCGCGCACCAGCGCCTGGCCACCCATGCTGGTCAGTACCACCACGTAGACGATGACCGGGACGCGCAGAGGTGCAGCGATCCAGCCCCACAGCAAATGCAGATTCACCACGCCGAAGGCCAACGTGGCCAGCAGCAGCCAGGGACGCGCGGCGAAGCGGCAGTCGTCGATCAATGCGGCGATGAAACACAGGTGACCGCACAAGAAGGCCAGCAGCCCGGGCACGAACAAGTCGCCCGGCAACATCAGCAACACGTCGCCGACCAGCGAGCAGGCGATGCCGGCAAGAATCCACCGTCGATAGCGCGGCGACTGCGCCGGCCATCCGCGCCAGGCCAGCACGAAGATCAGCGCGGTCGCCAGCGGCTTGCCGAGCCAGTGCAGCCACTGCCAGCCCAGGCCCGGCTGACTCGCCGCCAGCAGCGCCCCGGCAATGGCGGCGCCCGCCGCCGCCAGCGTGGCCAGGGCCAGCGCGCGCCGATACGGTTCCGCTGTGGCATGGAGGGCGAGGACGGACATGCGGATTCCCGATGACGACTGTCGCCGATCATAGCCTGACGCCCGCACCTGCCTGCCAGCACCGATCCGGCGACGAAGCTCAGCGTGACCCGCGTGCGCGCTTGCCGGGCGTGCCGAACATCTCGCGATACACCTCGCTCACCCGCGCCTCCAGCGTGCCGCCCTGTCGCGCCTGGCTGAAGGCATCGTTCAACTGCTTCTCGGCGACATGCAGATGCCGCAGGAAATGACGTTCCTCGCCGGACAAGCCGCACTCGGCCATTTGCTGTTCCAGCACCGGATCAACCGGGGTGTTCTTGCGAAGCGGGGTTACGGGCAGACGCTCAGTCATGCTCAACATGAAGCAAGAGGCCTGCCATTCATCTTTCCGCCGCGAGGCGGCGCGGCTGCGTCATGCGCGGCCTGCCGTCACGGCCAGGCGACCAGCGCGCGACGCAAACTGTCGCTCAGAGTCACTGGTATACGTGCAGGCGCTTGATCGTCCAGGCGTGATACGAAGGCAACAAGCCCGGGATCGCACAATCGTCGTACAAGCCATTGCACCGCGTGCGCAATGCGGTGGCCGCCGTGAAATAAGCGTCCCTGGGCACGCCGGCCGCCTGCAGCACCATGCTGGGCAGGAAGGCGATGTCAAGCACCGGGTACGCCGGCAACGGCGGCCCGGCGAAATTGCTTTTCACCATGTAATAGGTGAGGTAGTCGCGGTACGGCTTCATCGCCGCCGGCGTGCGGCGATCGAAATTGCGGATCCCGCCGTTGAAGGACGGCTGGTGATCGCCGAAATGCACCAGCACGGTCGGCTGCGGGCGATCGAGAAAGGCGTGCTCCAGGCCGCGCATGGCGACGTCCGAGTCATGCAGCCGCGACAGATAGGTATCGAAGTTCAACGCCATGCCCGGCACCAGTCCGCGCAGCAGGTTGCGGTAGGGCGGAGCCAACTTGTCCATCGGCTGGTGATCGTGCGGACCGTGCTGGTTCAAGGTCAGGATCATGATGAACACCGGTTGGCCGGGCTTCCTGATCTGGTCGTAGATGCGCTTGGCCGCGGCGAACATCTGCGCGTCACTCTCCTCCCATTCGTCCAGGCCCAGTTCGTCGGCGCCGTACAGATGATCGAAGCCATAGGCGCGGTAGGCGTTGCTTCCGTTGATGAAGCTGGCGCCGGTGGGATAGACGCCGATGGTGAGGTAGCCCAGCCGCCGCAGCTGCAGCGCCAGCGCGTCGCGCACGTTCGGCGCCAGCACGTAGGGCGCATACATGCCGCCGGCACCGAAGATGTCCTGCGGCATGCCGGTCAGTGCAGCGAACTCGCTGACCCAGGTGCCGCCACCGAAGGTATGCACACGCAACACGCCATGCCCGCGCGTGCGCGCGTCCGGCTGGAACATCGCCACCCGGCACTGCGGCACGTTGCAGCGGGTGTAGTTGGACGGGTCGAAGGTGCTTTCCTCCAGCACCTGCACGATGTCCGGATACGGCGGCAGCCGGCTGCCCGGCGTGCCCGCGGCGGTGGCGCCCCAGTCGCGCTCGGCGACTTCGTCGCTGGCCATCGCCGGCAGCTGCACGTCCGCGTCGCGCAGGTTCACGAAGAAATTGGTCAGCTGCGCGTCGTCGGACATCTTCTCCCACGCGTTGCGCGAGTGCGCCCGCGCGAAAGGACCGGTGGGCAGCATGCACAGCCAGAAGCCGAGCCCGCACAGGGCGATTCCGCCCGCGCGCACCCACATCGCCCGCGTTGCACGCAACGCGGCCAGCAGGTGCCAGTCCCATCGCCATACCAGGTACAGCACCGGCGGCAACAGCAGCAACAGAGCGATGCCCACGGCGTACAGGTGCGGGTAGTGGCTCAAGGTGTCGAGCAGGCTGCTGCGCACGTAGTAGACGAAGTCCGACGGCATCAGCTGCGAATCGAGGTAGCGAACCTTCAGCACCGCCACGGCCTTCAGCAGCAGGAACAGGCCAGCGCCCACCAGCACGCCGCTGGCCAGTCGTCCGAACGCAAGCACCAGCACGCCGCAGGTGCACAGCATCAACACCATGATGAAAACCCGCTGCAGCGGCATCGGCTCCTGCCAGGCCGTCAACGCGACGCAGCCGGCGAAAAATGCCAGCGCGCACAACACCACCACACCGACTCGCGATGGGCGCAACGATATTCGACGCATGGCCTGGCCAGCCCCCTGTAAGTACCCGTGTCACCGGAGTGTCATCTTACGGTCTTGTGCGCCCTGCCGCTTGCCCGACGGACCCGCGGCAGACGGAAGCCATTCATGCTCCGCGCACGCACCCGGTCATGCCGATCTGCTAGCTTCTCCGGCCTGACCCACACTGCTGCCCCGGAACGACCATGCCGTCTCGCCTGTTGTCATCCACCTCCGTCCCCCTTCTCGCACTCGCCGCCACCCTGCTCGCCGGCTGTGCCGGGCTCCCCGGGCATGCCGGCAAGCTCCCGGACGGCTCGCGCGCCAACGTGGCGATCCTGGAAACCACCGACATCCATTCGAACGTGCTCAGCTATGACTACTACAAGCTGAAGCCGGACCAGTCGCTGGGTTACGAACGCACCGCCACGCTGATCCGCCGCGCCCGCGCCGAGTTCCCCAACACCTTTTTGTTCGACAGCGGCGACACCATCCAGGGCAGCGTGCTGGCCGACTACCAGGCGCTGGTGAAGCCTGTCGGTTGCGGCCAGGAGCTGGCCGTCTACAAGGCGATGGACGCGATGGGCTACGACGGCGGCACCGCCGGCAACCACGAATTCAACTACGGGCTGGGCTTCCTGTCGCAGGTCACCGGCACGCCGATGAACGTGGACGGTGGCCGCAGCAACCACTGTGCCGGGCCGCACTTTCCGCTGGTATTGGCCAATGTCGACAGCGCCCGCGACGGCAAGCCGGTCTTCAAGCCGTGGACGGTAGTGACGAAGACCATCACCGCCTACAGTCCCGACGGCAGCAAGATCGAGGTGCCGCTGAAGGTCGGCATCATCGGCTTCACGCCGCCGCCGATCATGGACTGGGACAAGCAGAACCTTGCCGGCAAGGTGACCGTCAGCGGTGTGGTCGAGGCGGCGCGCAAATACCTGCCGGCGTTGCAGGCGCAGCATCCGGACCTGATCGTGGCGATCCTGCACGGCGGCCTCAACACCGCGCCGTACACCCCGCAGATGGAAAACGCAGGCTGGTACCTGGCCGGCGTGCCCGGCATCGATGCCTTGCTGCTCGGCCACTCGCACACCGAATTCCCCGGCCCGCACTACGCCGGCATGAAGGACGTCGATGCGAAGCGCGGCCTGGTCCGCGGCGTGCCGGCGGTGATGGGGGGCTTCTTCGGCAAGGACCTGGGTGTGATCCGGCTGGTGCTGGATCGCCAGGGTGGCCGCTGGGTGGTCGCACGCGAGGAAAGCCACAGCGAAGTACGCCCGATCTGCGCACACAAGAACGACTGCGTGCCGGCCGACCCCGAAATCGCGCCACTGGTGCAGCAGGCCCATGAAGCGGCGATTGCCTACGTCAACACGCCGATCGGCAACAGCACGCTGCGCATGAGCAGCTACTTCGCCGACGAAGGCAACATGACCGCGCTGGCGCCGGTCAACGCCGCGCAGGCCGACTACGTGCGCAGCGAACTGCCGCGCTCGCATCCCGAGCTGGCCGACGTGCCGGTGCTGTCTGCCGCCGCCGCCTTCCGCACCGGTTTCGGCGGTCCCGACGACTACACCGACGTCGCCGCCGGCCCGCTCACCCTGCGCAGCGCCGCCGACCTGTACTTCTATCCGAACACCCTGGCCGCGGTGAAGACCGACGGCGCCGGCCTGAAGGCCTGGCTGGAGCAATCCGCCGAGCGCTTCAACCGCATCGACCCGGCCAAGGCCGGCGAACAGCAGCTGATCAACAGCCGCTATGTCGGCTACAACTTCGACCAGATCCAGGGCGGCGTGCACTACGTCATCGACGTCTCCAGACCGGCCGGCCAGCGCATCACCACGCTGACCTTCAAGGGCAAGCCGGTTGCGCCGACGGATCCGTTCATCATCGTCACCAACAACTATCGCGCCAGCGGCGGCGGCCATTTCCCCGGCCTGGACGGCAGCAACATCGTGCTCGCCGCACCCGACGGCACCCGCGAGATCCTGGCGAAGTGGATCGAACACAGGAAGCAGATCGGCGCCGCCGACCTTGAACCCACCTCATGGAACTTCGCGCCACTGAAGGTGCGCGGGCCCATCGTGTTCACCGGTGCGGCGAACAAGCTCGACGTGGCGAAGGCGGCCGGGCTGGACAACATCCGGCAGCTGAAGGACAACGGGGATGGCACCGCGATTTACGCGCTTGATCTGGCGCATTGAGCGCCGCGGTTTCGTGGGGCGGGCACTACCTGTCGCCCTGACTTTCTGCTGAGTTCTGGAACGCATCAAGAGCAAGAGCTTTCGTCCTCCTTCGGAGGGCGAGGTACTTCTCTTTTGCTTGTCCCAGTACTGTCCGGGGAAAGTGCTCGGCGATCTCAGTAAACGTTTGATCGTGCGACAAAAATGGCATTGTTCGGGTGTTAGCGATTTCAACCGTGCTGGCCTCAAGCTGGACGACCTCACCGGGAGGGCGTCGCCATGCACGAAGGCCAATTTGTATTCACACAGCTCATGCGGCATCTGCCAATGCATACGTTCCGACGCCTCGTCGCGAAGTACGACGGCGATCGCTACGTGAAACGCTTTACCTGCCTCGATCAGTTTCTGTGCATGGCTTTCGCTCAGCTCAGCGGACGCGAGAGCCTGCGCGATATCGAGATCTGTCTGCGCGCGCACCAGGCCAAGCTTTATCACCTTGGCATCCGCGGACATGTGGCGCGCAGCACCTTGGCCGATGCCAACGAACAGCGTGACTGGCGTATCTATGCCGAGTTTGCACAGGGCCTGATCACGACGGCCCGACGACTCTATGTCAACGATCCGCTCGATATCGAGTTGGCCCACACTGCCTATGCACTCGACTCGACCACGATTGAACTCTGCCTGTCGGTGTTCCCGTGGGCGCGTGCCATGCACCTTGGTCGCGGCGGTCTCAAGCTGCATACGCTGCTCGACATCCGCGGTGCCATCCCCACCGTGATCAGCTTTTCCGAGTCACGCCAGCACGATGTGCACATGCTCGACGAGCTGATGCCCGAGCCAGGCGCGATCTATGTGATGGATCGTGCCTACCTCGACTTCGAGCGCTTGTACCGCTTCCACTGCGAGGGTGCGTTCTTCCTCATGCGCACGAAGAAGAACCTGCGCGTGCGTCGACGCTATTCTCAACCGGTGGCAGATCGACGTCTGATCGGTTGCGATCAGACCGTGGTGCTGGTGCGCGATGTGGTCCGTGCGAGGTATCCCTGTGTCCTGCGTCGCGTACGTGTACGTGATCCCGACAGCGGTCAATCCATCGTCCTGTTGACCAATCACTTCTCACTACCAGCAACGACGATCAGCGCCTTGTATCGCCATCGCTGGCAGATCGAAATCTTCTTCAAATGGATCAAGCAGCACCTACATATCAAGGCATTTTTCGGCACCTCACTCAATGCCGTGAAGACCCAGGTCTGGATCGCCGTTGCCGTCTATGTGCTCATCGCCATCGTGCGCAAGCGCCTTCACTTGAAGGCTTCGCTCTACGAAATTTTACAGATCCTGAGCGTGACGCTATTCGAGCAAACCTCACTGGAACGCACCCTGCGGCAGCAAGAACTACCGAGTTCCGGAAGCGACGCCGCTAACCAGTTGATTCTATTCCCCGATTAACCGGACAGTACTGGCTTGTCCAAAAGAGAAGTACCCAAGAGAAAACGACACCCCGCTTCCGCGCCTCGCAGGCATCCTGCCTGCGAGGTTCGCGCGCGGGTTGCGGGGTTTGTCGACAGGGCATCCTGCCCTGACGCCAAACTGCCTGACATCCATGTCAGGCACCCTTCGGGCTGATCCTCCACCCGCCCGCCGCTGCAGAGGGGCCCCGGGTAGAGCAGCGGGCCATCCTGGCCCGCACTTTTCAGAAAAGCCAAAGCCACGCCGCTTGCGCCTCCGACGCAATTGGCAGCTGTCGTCCCTCAAGTCACGCGCGCGAAAAACGTCTCACGCTGCGCTCGTTGAGTCAGCCTCAGGATCAGCTTGCAGGAGAACCACAACAGTGTGCACTTGACCGGTCCGGGGGCTGCTTTCGACCCGACACGGACAGTCCGTATATGCTGCGTAAGGGCTGATGGTTAGCAGCGCAATCGCGGTAAGAGCACAGGGGGCGAAATGACTGAAGGGGATTCAACCAATGACCCACTCGTCGAATGGAATAGGCTCAACAAGGAGAACCACGAAAACACTGGTGCCGCGAAGATTTTCGTTGCGCTGCTTACCCGGTTTCCAGCAGAGCTAGGTAACTATGCTTCATGGTTCACGGCAGGTGTAGGTGCTGTGGTCGTACTGCTGTTGAGGTTGCGTATGCTCGGGCGATTACTGCGTTTGCCGTAGCTGTAGGTCTGGGGGCACTAACCAAATTGCTCGCCATATATGTCGCTGCCCTCATCGCAATGCAGGAGGAACTGAATCGCGAAATTCAGGCCACTCTGCAGGCATTCGATGCCGACGCTACGAAGATTCGAGATATCGCCAATCAGCGGAACATAGACCTCAACGCCGATTTCGACTTGGCGGCCCTCATGAAAAAATTTCAGTCCCAACTTGGGCCGATTGTTCGGCTGGTCGCCGAGAGGGCTCTTATCCGCGCAAGGGAGAGCAAGAACCCTATCCTTCATCGATTCCGCATGCCGATGCGCTTAGCGCAGATAGAAGCTTGGTGCTTCGTTCTCTCTATAGCGGCGGCTGTCTTCGGCGCTACCAGCGTCGCCGGGACGATTTCTGGCAAGGCATGGGGTGCAGAGCAGCAAGCCGGAGTGACTCCCTACGCTCGAGGTCATGCCAATCCTGTCGAATATCCCAAGTCATCTAAGAGGTGAGGTCCGTTTTCGGCGAAGCAGTCGTTCGGTGAGGGAACTAGCACCGGGCCAGATTGACTTCTCAGGCGCCCTTTTTTTACCGGTCGTTGTCCCTTGGCAAAGTTTGGCAGCACGTCGAATTATGGGATTGGCTCGTGGTTTTCGCCGCCGCAACGCGGTGGCGCACCGAGTGCGGGCCAGGATGGCCCGCTGCTTTGCCCGGGGCCCCTCTGCAGCGGCGAGGCGGGGTCGACAGGCCGCGCAGCGGGCATCGGCATGGATGCCGATGCCTTTTCGCCAGCACAGGGATGTGCTGTCGAAAAGCCCGGCCCCGACTCGCGAACCTTGCGGACAGGATGTCCGCAAGGCGCGGAAGCGGGGTGGCCTCTCTTTGGGCCACGTTTCTCTGGCCAAACAGAGAAAGGTGGCTCGGCTGCCGCAGGCAGACGAAAGCTCTTGCTCCTGATTTCAGCGATAGGAATCGAAGAAACAAAAGATCAGGAGCGAACCCCACCCCGACCCTCCCCTGCTTGCAGGGGAGGGAGAAAAGCCTGGCGCCGCCAACCACTCAATCGATCGGCGTGTGCCGATAGGTGCTCACATCCGCGGGCTTCACCGGCCCCGCCTGGTTCGACCATGACTGGCGGATGTAGCTGACCACCGCGGCGACATCGTCATCGCTCAGTTGCTGGGCGAACGGCGGCATCGAATACGGTTGCGGGTTGCCGGCCGTGGCCGGGGCGAAGCCACCGAGCAGCACGCTGCGCGTCGCGTTGATGCCGGTCGGTTCGGTGACCGAGGTATTGCCGTCCAGCGGTGGATAGATGCCGGCCACACCCTGGCCGTTACCGCCATGGCAATCGGCGCAGCGTTGGGCGTAGAGCTTGCCGCCCTGCTCATGGCTGGCCGCCCGCTTGAACGGCACGGGCGCGGCTTGTGCACGTGGCGGCAGCGATTGCAGATAGATCGCCATCGACTGCAGGTCGGCATCGGTCATGTGCTGGGTGCTCAGGCGCACCACGTCGGCCATCGGGCCGAACGCCGCGCCCTTCGCCGACTGGCCGGTCTTCAGCAGGTCGACGATGTCCTGCGCACTCCAGCCGGCCAGGCCGCCACCGGCCTGGGTGCTGAGGTCAGGGGCGTACCAGTTCATCGCCGGAATCCGGCCGCCGGTGAGGTGGCGGCCCTGCTCGATGCCGCCCAGCGAATCACGCGTGGTGTGGCATTCGTTGCAATGGCCCAGGCCCTGCACCAGGTAGGCGCCGCGATTCCATTCGGGCGACTTCGCCGGGTCGGGCTGGAACACACCCGGCTTGAAGTACAGCGCGCGCCACGCCAGCAGGCTGCTGCGCATGTTGTACGGGAAGTCGAGGCCGAGTTCGCTGTCAGGGCGATGCACCGGTGGCAACGACTTCAGGTAGGCGAAGATCGCCAGCGCGTCGTCGCGGGTGACCTTGGTGAACGAGGTGTACGAGAACACCGGGTACAACAGCTCACCGTGGCGCTCCTTGCCGTCATGCAGCGCGCGCCAGAAGTCGTCGAAGCTCCACGCGCCGATGCCGGTTTCCGGATCGGGGGTGATGTTCGGCGCCGGCACGTCGCCGAACGGCGTGGCCAGCGCGCGGCCGCCGGCGTAACGCTGGCCGTCGCGCGCCGTGTGGCAGGCGGCACAGTCGCCGATCGTGGCCAGGTATTCACCGCGCGCCACCAGACCGGGAGCCTGCAGTGCCGTCGCGTCCGTTGCACGTTGCGCGGGCGACGACGGCGCCAGGTGATCACGCGCCAACCACCACCAGGTCGCCGCCCCGAGCAGCAGGATGAGCCACAGCCACCATCCGCGACGCAGCCAACTCATGGCGTCGCTCCGCTATGGCCCATCACGCACCAGCCGGGCAACGGCTCGGTTTGCGCGCTGGCGGGCACCGGATGCAGGTCGGCCGGCAAGTCATGGCTGGCCAGCCATGCGGACACCGCGGTGATATCCGATTCGCGCATGCGATTGGCCACCACGCCCATGCAATACGGACCCTCGGCGGCGCGGGTGCGGGTGCGCCACGACACCAGTTGGGCGCTGAGGTAGCCATACGACAAACCCATCAGCCCGGGCATCATCGGCCGCACGCCGGTGAGTTTGGCGCCGTGGCAACTGACGCATGACGGCACGCCGCGGGTGGCGTCGCCACGCAGAACCAGCTGTTCGCCACGACGCATGGTCTGCGCTGAAACCGTCGGCACCGGCAGCTTGCGATACGGCGCGTCCTGCTGCGCGAAGTACTCCGCGATCTGGCGCAGGTAGGCCGGGCTGAGCTGGCGCACCACGTATTCCATCGGCGCGTGCTGGCGCTGGCCGGTCTGGAAATACTCCAGTTGCTGCAGCAGATATCCCGCCGGCTTGCCGGCCAGGCGCGGGATCAACACGTCGTCCGACGCCCCGGCACCCTGGGCGCCGTGACAACTGGTACAGGCGGCGACGCGCTGTTCCATGCTGTCGGGCACCGCGGGCGCGCCGTTTTCGGGCGATGCGGCAGAGGCCGCCGCGCAGACGCCGAACGCAAACAGCACGACGGCTGCGCGGAACATCGTGCGCAGGGGAGGAAGCAGGTTCATCCGCCGATTGTAGGCCTGCGCAGTGCGCCGCTTCGGGCTCGCGACAACCTGCCGCAGGTCGCCACGCCGGCGTTGGCGACGCGAAGAAGTTGCAAATGAATCTGTTGACCGCAGCGCAGCAATCCCCGTAAGGTCGGTTTCATGTCGCCGCTTTCCACGCCAGCACGCATGCTTTTCGCACCGGTCCGCACCGGCTGCATGCGCTTGCGCGTGGGCGTCATCGCCACGATTACCACGACGATTACCACCGGTACCGGTACGACGGGTTCCGGGCGGGGTGTCGTGCGTAGTTAGTTTTCCACACGCAACGGCCCGCCCTCGACGAGGCGGGCCGGCCGATGCCGACACGCCAGCGAGATCGGGCCTCCCACGGAGAGGCTGTCGTGATCACCTGTGCACCCGAGCAAGTCCAGCATTTCAGGTTGCCGCCGCTATCGATGCAGCGCAGCGGCGGCACGCGTAGGCGCGTGCTGGCGCTCGGCGTGATCGGCCCCGGCCGCGTCGGCAGTGCCCTGCTCGAACAACTGCGCGCCGCGCAACCGCGACTGCTCCGCGACAGCGGACTGGAACTGAAACTCTGCGGCGTGGTGGCCAGCAAGCGGATGTGGCTGGACTGCGACGATGCCGAACTCAACGGTCGCCACGACGGCGCGCAGATCTGGCGACCGAATGATCTCGATGCGTTCGCCGATCACGTGCGCGGCAACGATGGCCGGCACGCCCTGCTGATCGACTGCAGCGCCAACGACGAGGTGGCCGCGCATTATCCGCGCTGGCTGGCCGCCGGCCTGCACGTGGTCACCCCGAACAAGCTGGCCGGCAGCGGACCGCTGCCGCGCTGGCAGGCGATTCGCGCGGCCTGCGCCGGCGGCGCGCGCTTCCGCTACGAGGCCACCGTCTGCGCCGGCCTGCCGGTGGTGCAGACCTTGCGTGACCTGCTCGACACCGGCGACGAGTTGCTCGCCGTCGACGGCATGTTCTCCGGCACCCTGGCCTGGCTGTGCAACCGTCACGATGGCCGGCAGCCGTTCTCCGCGCTGGTGCGCGAGGCGCACGCACTGGGCTATACCGAACCGGACCCGCGCGATGATCTGTCCGGCCTCGACGTGGCGCGCAAGCTGGTGATCCTGGCGCGCGAGGCGGGCTGGCCGTTGTCGCTGGAAGAGGTCGATCTGGAAGGCCTGGTGCCGCCTGCACTCGCCGCGCTGTCACGCGACGCATTCATGCAGCGGCTGGACGAACTGGACGCGCCGATGGCGGCCAGGCTGGCCGAAGCCCACGCCGCTGGCGGCGTGCTGCGCCATGTGGCCCAGCTGGACCGGCACGGTCGCGCCAGCGTGCGCTTGCAGGTGCTGCCGTCCAGCCACGCCTTCGCCCACACCCGGCTGACCGACAACATCGTGCAGTTCACCACCCGTCGCTACTGCGATAATCCGCTGTCGGTGCAAGGTCCCGGCGCCGGTCCCGAGGTGACCGCCGCCGGCGTGTTCACCGATCTGCTGCGCATCGCCGAGTCGCTGGAGGCGCGCGCATGAACACGCCACTACTGGAACCCGTCATGGCCGCACCGCGCCACCCCGAACGCCCCCAGGTCGCCTGCGCCTTCGCCCCCGCCAGCGTGGGCAACGTCGGCGTCGGCTTCGACCTGCTCGGCCACAGCGTGGCCGGCGCCGGCGACCGCGCCGAGGTGCGCCGCATCAACGAACCGGTGGTGCGCATCGCGGCGATCCGCGGCTGCGTCACCGGCTTGCCGACCGACCCGCGCGCCAACACCGCCGGCACCGCGCTGCTCTCGCTGCACCAGGCGCTGGGCCTGGAATACGGCTTCGAGCTGGTGCTGCACAAGGGCATTGCGCTGGGCTCGGGCATGGGCGGCTCGGCCGCTTCCTGCGTGGCCGCGCTGGTCGCCGCCAACGCGTTGCTGGAACACCCGCTGTCGCGCGATGCGCTGTACGCATTCGCGCTGGACGGCGAGGCGGTGGCCAGCGGCAGCCGGCATGGCGACAATCTCGGTTCGATGCTGCTCGGCGGACTGGTGCTGGCCACCCACGACCGCCTGTTGCGCATCGAGGTACCGGCGGCGTGGCATTGCGCGCTGGTGCATCCGCACGTGGTGCTGGAAACACGCACGGCACGCGCCGCACTGGCCGGCCACTACGCACTCGGCGAGTTCGTGGCGCAGAGCAGCAACCTGGCGCTGGTGCTCGCTGGTTGCTACCGCAGCGACGCCTCGCTGGTGCGCGAAGGACTGCAGGACGTGCTGGTGGAGCCGCGCCGCGCGCCACTGATCCCGAACTTTGCCCGGGTGAAGCAGGCGGCGCTGGATCATCACGCCATGGGCGCCAGCATCTCCGGCGCCGGTCCCAGCGTGTTCGGCTGGTACGACAACCGCGCCGAAGCCGAAGCAGCCAGCGTGGCGATGCAGGCCGCATTCGCCGAGGTCGGGCTGGACAGCGAGGCGTGGGTCTCACCGATCAACGGCCCGGCTGCCGCCTTGATCGCTTCCCTCGACGAGACCCAGCGATGAGCGCGCCGATCCGCTACCACAGCACCCGCAGCGCCAGCACCACGGTGCCGATCAGCCAGGCGATTGCCGCCGGGCTGGCCCCGGACGGCGGCCTGTACGTGCCCGGGAAGCTGCCCACGCTCGATCCAGCCACCTTCGACCCACGCGGCTCGCTGGCCGCTACCGCCGCGACCCTGCTGGCGCCGTTCTTCGCCGGCGATGCATTGGCCGACCAACTGCCGGCGATCTGCGCCGAAGCTTTCACCTTCGATGCGCCACTGCGCGCGCTGCCAGCGCATCCAGACGCGCTGATGCTGGAGCTGTTCCACGGGCCCACCTCGGCCTTCAAGGATTTCGGCGCACGCTTCCTCGCCGCCTGCCTGACCCGCATCAGCACGAAGCCGCTGACCGTTCTGGTGGCGACCTCCGGTGATACCGGCGCAGCCGTGGCGGCCGCGTTTCATGGTCGACCCGGCCTGAAAGTGGTGATCCTCTACCCCGACGGACGGGTATCGCCACGCCAGGCCCACCAACTCGGCTGCTTCGGCGACAACGTCACCGCGTTGCGTGTGGACGGTCGCTTCGATGACTGCCAGCGCATGGTCAAGGCCGCGCTCAACGATGTCGAATTGCAGGCTGCCGTGCCCATGTCCTCGGCCAACAGCATCAGCCTCGGGCGATTGCTGCCGCAGATGAGCTACTACGCGCACGCCACGCTGGGCTGGTGGCGCGAGCACGGGACAGCGCTGAATTTCATCGTCCCCACCGGCAACCTCGGCAACGCCATGGCCTGCTTGTGGGCACGTGAAATGGGCTTGCCGATCGGCGAAGTGCGCCTAGCCTGCAACGCCAACGCCACCCTGCCCGACTACTTTTCCGGCCACGATTACCAGCCACGCGAAGCCATCGCCACCATCGCCAACGCGATGGACGTCGGCGCGCCCAGCAATTTCGAGCGTCTGCGCTGGACCTTCCCCGACGAGACCGAACTGCGTCATCTGCTTCAGGCCCGCAGCGTCGACGACGACACCATCCGTCAAACCATCACCACCCATGCTCGCGATCACGACGAAATTTTCTGCCCGCACACCGCCACGGCCATGCATGAACTCGATCGCTTGCGGGAGGCGGGGGATACGTCTGCATGGGTGGTCGTGTCCACCGCACACGCCGCAAAATTCGAGAGTGTGGTCGAGCCATTGATCGGTCATCCGGTTGCCATCCCTGCTGCCCTTGCCGCCATGCTGGAACGCCATGCCGAAGCCCAGCCCCTCGCAGCAGATAAAGAAGCATTGCGGACGGCACTGTTGCGCGATCGGGCCGAAGCCTGATTGACGACGAGAATCGATGTTGCGTCCATCAGCTTCGCGGCCGCTCACTCTGCTGGTTTCCAGCAGCCTTCATGGGCTTGCCATGGAGACGAAATTCGCCAGGCCGGACCGAACAGCCCAATTCCGGTCGCGGCCAAAAGGGCACGAGGCTGACCCGGAGTCGAGGGCCAAAGCTGTGATGATCGATCGTATCGCTGGAGCTTCGAGCCACAACCCCCATTCTTTTGGGCGGTGGTGCTGGCGCCATTGCCCGCGCCCTTGCCGCAAGTGCCTGGAAGGCGATCTTGGCCAGTGCGCCCGCATCGGCAGCGATGATCGGCTGGCGTCCACGCCAGGCGCAGAGGCGTATGGACGCCTGGCCGCCCATATATTCAAAAGATGTCGTTGGCACTTGATGGCAAGCGCCGCTATCGACGCGCTTTCGAACCTGCGTGAGGTTGATCACCTGTCGCAGCGCAACAGTCATCGCGGTATCGCCAGGGAAACCCGCCTCACGGCTGTTGCCGGCCGCCGGCTCGCGACGCGCCCCTCTTGCCCTGGCGCTCCTGCTCCCGAATGACACGGGAGCAGCGATTGAGAATCGCCAGAAGCCAAGTCGCATGGCCCTCCCGCGATGGCGGCTGCTGGCAGCCCGATCAAACCGCTTGCATCCGGGTACTCCCGGGTTTAGTTTTCGGGTGGAGCCCGCAGACCGGACGCCGAGACCCGCTGCCAGCAGGGCAGTCAGCCCATGCCGGTTCGATGGCACGCTTCATTTTTCTATGGAGGGAGCACCCCATGAAGAGGTTGACGATCACCTTTGCCTTGGTCGCGCTCGCAGCGCCTGCGCTGCACGCACAAGAGTCGCATGCACAGGACCCCAGTGACTTGAGCCGGCTCTCGCATTCGGCATACGACATTCAGCAGAGCGAGTCTCGCATGCGGGCGAACTGGTACAACGATTTGCAGCACAACGACCGCCAGACCTCGATCAATTCCCTGGCCAATCTCAACAAGCTGCGCGTCAAGCTCGCAGAAGCCTGGCAAGCGCTTGGACTGTCGTCCCCGGCGGCCAAGATGGTCGCGGCTGCCTATAACCCGAATTTTTCGTTGAACTCCCGACGCGCCTCGCTGCAAGGCATGTCCGATGACCAGATCGCAGCACTGATCCGTTCGTCGCTGGCAAAAAAGGACTATCTGCTGGCGAACCAGACGCTGATCGACTTCCAGACAAAGCGATCAAGGCTCGGCACAGACCCGTCGCCGGATGGCCAGCACTGATCTGCTGGTGCCCGAAAGGTTCGTGGGACGCGCAGGCAGGCAACCGGCTTAATGACGGCAACGCTCTGATGGAACTGAGGGAGCACCGGGCAAGGTTCGCGTGGGCCTGGCAAACCTCTGGGCCGTCGCCGCAGACAGCCCATGCGGTGGCCGACGCCTATCGGCTGGAGTCGGCGCACAACGCCGCACCTCTCTCGCTAGGGGGCAAAAACAGCCAGGAGGTCGCCACCCCGCTCCAGGCGGCGCCTGCCAAGAAGGACTTTATGCTCGCCAATCAGATGTACGTCGCCTATCAGCGTCAGCAGTTGCGCACGACGTCGGAAATTCTCCAGCCAACCGTGACTGATGTCATTTCCACAACCACCTGACGCAGATGACGGCGGAAAGTGTTTTCGCAGTCTTCACGGCTTGGCCGCAGCGTCTTGGCCAGCCAGGAGCCGGATCAGCCGGGACGGGCACGGCAGACCCCCGGCTGTGTGGACTTTCGCTACACGATGCCCATCAATCACGGAGGAAAGACGAAATGATGAAACTGATTTTGATCTGCGCGTTTGCTGTACTGGCATGCACCTCACTCCATGCGCAGAACACCGAATCCAATTACGACCTTCAACAAAGCACGATGCGCATCGATCAGAACGTGAACAGCGATTTTCAGCAACGTTATAGTCATAACTACGTCAATTCCCTGGTCGATCTGACCAAGCTTCGCGACAATCTGGCGCAGGCCTGGCAAAGCCTCGGCTTGTCAGCCCAAGCGGCGCAAGCGGTGGCTAACGCTTATAAACCGAATCTTGCGAGGGGGATTCATCACGACTCCCTTAGCGGCAAGAGCAGCCAGGAAATCGCAACCATGCTCCAATCTGCCCTGACCAAGGGGGACTACATGATGGCCAACCAGACGCTCATTGACTACGAACAGAATCAGGTGCGCATAGGAACGCACAGGTCACCGGGTAGCCGCCACTGAGACTTTCTTCGCGACCCTCAGGCAGGGTGTAAAGGACCGCTTCCCGGTGCCGGACCTCCCGCCCACGCGACCGAACTCACTTGCAGCTGCAGCTTCCTGGCGCAAGGTTCCCGATCGAGACCTGCTTGACTGCGGGCAATGGCTGAACGAGACGGCGAGCACGACGACCCGCGAGAGACGGCTCTGCGCCTTCGATACTTGAGCAACAGCTCCAACCGAAGAGGTACCAATATGAAGGGACCAACCACTATCGGCGTGCTTGTCGTGCTGGCAGGAACTGCATTCTGTGAGCAGAACGCTCTGGCGCAATCCCAGTCAGCGTATAACCTCCAGCAGAACGACATGCGCAACCAGCAGGGTGTGGACAACAGTTTCAGGCAAGGCGATCGGCAGACCTATGTCAACTCGCTAGCCAACCTGACCAAGCTTCGCAGCAAACTCGCCGAAGCCTGGCAACGCCTTGGCATGTCGCCACAGGCCGCCCAGGCAGTGGCGAGCGCCTACCAACCGAGCCTTGCGCAGAACGTCCATCACGATTCCTTGCACGGCAAGAGCAGCCAGGAAGTCGCGACCATGCTCCAGGCCGCCCTGGCCAAGAAGGACTATATGCTGGCCAACCAGACACTCATCGACTATGAGCGTGATCAGGCGCACGTGGGATCGAACACGTCTCCTACTGGCCGCCATTGAATCCTCCTCTGCCACCGCTCTGGCAAAGCTTCCCTGAGCCAAGTCCTCTCCGCGCCTGAGCCGGGTACCGGCGGGCCTGACGCGCCCCTGTCATCTGGACATCTGGACGTCTGTATGTCCGTTTTATGCGGAAGTCGGCACAAGTTGAAGAAAAGTGTTGACAAGGTCATTTGAACTGACGTACGTTCGATCACATGTCGCAGCGCAACAGCCACCACAGCATCGCCAAGGAAAACCGTCTCCTGACGGTTGCCGGCTTGCTGCAGGCTCGCGGCACGCTCCTTCTTGCCCTCGTACTCGTACTCCTCATTACCAACGGAGGTGCGGGCTGAGGGCACGTGTCCAGGTAGCTAGAAAGACCTGAAAACACCCAAAGAACCCCGCACCCGGAAACGGATGCGGGGTTTTTTTGTGCCTTCGGCGCCGCCCACACAGCGGAGCCATGATGAAAAACCCCGACCAGCAAAATGCCCCGACCGGCGACGAGGTAGTCGCCGAACGCGTGCGGATCTTCGACACCACCTTGCGCGACGGCGAGCAGGCGCCCGGTTTCTCGATGGACCGGCGCGCGAAACTGCGCATGGCGCAACAGCTCGAGGCGCTCGGCGTGGACGTGCTGGAAGCGGGTTTTCCGCAGGCCTCGCCGGACGATTTTGCTGCCGTTGCGGAGATCGCCGGTGCGCTGAAGAACACCACGGTATGCGGCCTGGCGCGCTGCCAGGACGGCGACATCGACAGCGCCGCCCGCGCACTGCAGTCGGCTCGCCATTCGCGCATCCACCTGTTCCTGTCGACCAGCCCGCTGCACCGCGAGCACAAGCTGGGCATGAGCAAGGCGCAGGTGCTGGACACCGCGGTGCGCGCGATCGAGCGGGCTCGCACGCTGTGCGACGAAGTGGAGTTTTCCGCCGAGGACGCGTTGCGCACCGAACCCGAATTCCTGGTCGAGGTGTTCAGCGCCGCGGTGGCCGCCGGTGCCACCACGCTGAACGCGCCGGACACCGTCGGCTACACCACGCCATCGGAAATCGTCGCGCTGTTCGAGTACTTGCGTCGGCACGTGAAGGGCGCAGACCAGGTGATCTTCTCCAGCCATTGCCACGACGACCTGGGCATGGCGGTGGCGAACAGCCTCGCCGCGGTGAGCGCCGGCGCGCGCCAGGTCGAATGCACCATCAACGGCATCGGCGAGCGCGCGGGCAACGCGGCGCTGGAAGAAGTGGTGATGGCGCTGAAGGTGCGCGCGCCGCACTTCGGCGTCGACAGCCGCGTCGACACCCGCCAGCTGTATCCGAGCTCGCGCCTGCTCAGCGAACTGACCGGCCAGACGGTGCCGCGCAACAAGGCGATCGTCGGTGCCAATGCATTTGCGCACGAGTCGGGCATCCATCAGCACGGCATGCTGAAGCACCGCGGCACCTACGAAATCATGCGGCCGCAGGACGTCGGCATCGCCGAGACCAGCCTGGTGATGGGCAAGCATTCCGGCCGCGCCGCCTTGCGCCAACGCCTGGACGCGATGGGCTACACCCCGGATGACGCCGCGCTGGACGACATCTTCGCGCGTTTCAAGACACTGGCCGACCACGGCCGCGAGCTGCACGACGAAGACCTGGAAGCGCTGGCGCTCGGCCACGACCCGCACGCCACCGGCCCATGGCATCTGGTGCAACTGCATGCCAACTCGCATTTGGGCGGCAACGCTTCGGCCTCGGTGAAGCTGGCCCATGACGACGGCCATCAGGTCGGCGAGGCGGCGATCGGCGACGGCCCGGTCGACGCGGTGCTGCGCGCGATCGAGCGCGCCACCGGCACCCCGCTGGAACTGACCCGCTTCCAGATCGACGCACTGGGTGAAGGCGCCGACGCCGAAGGCCACGCGCAATTGAGCGCCCGCCATGCCGCGCGCACCTGGCGCGGTCACGGCAGCAGCACCGACATCGTCGAAGCCGCCGCGCTGGCCGCGCTGGTCATTGTCAACCGGATCGAACGCCAGACGCCAACCACCGTTTCCGTTATCGCACGCGCCCGCGGAGCCACCGCATGAGCAACCCGACCTTCCTCTGGCACAACGGCCGGATCAAGCCCTGGACCGAGGCCAATGTCCACGTCAGCGCACACGCTCTGCACTACGGCTCGTCGGTGTTCGAGGGCGAGCGGGTCTACGCCACGCCGCGCGGCCCGGCCTACTTTCGGCTGGCCGATCACACCCGGCGGCTGTTCGAATCGGCGCGCGTGTACGAGATCGATGTGGGCTACAGCGAAGACGAGATCAACGCCGCCTGCCTGGAACTGGTCCGCGCCAACGCGATGCCGTCGGCCTATGTGCGACCGATCGTGTTCCGCGGCGCCGGCGGCCTGGGCGTGCTGGCAAAGCCGGACGCTCCGGTCGAAGTGGCGCTGATCGCGTTGAACTGGGGCGCCTACCTGGGCGAGGCCGCCGAGCGCGGCGCCGACGTCTGCGTGTCGTCGTGGAACCGGCCCGCACCGAACACCCTGCCGAGCTGGGCCAAGGCCGGCGGCAACTACCTCAACAGCCAGCTGGTCGGGCTGGAGGCGCGCCGCAACGGCTACGACGAAGGCATCGCGCTGGGCCACAACGGCCTGCTCAGCGAAGGTGCCGGCGAGAACATCTTCCTGGTCAAGCGCGGCAAGCTGCTCACCCCGCCGTCCAGCGCGGGCATCCTGGCCGGCATCACCCGCGACAGCGTGATCAGCCTCGCTGCCGACCTCGGCATCGCGGTGGAAGAACGCGACCTGCCGCGCGAAGCGCTGTATTCGGCCGACGAGGTGTTCATGACCGGCACCGCCGCCGAGATCACGCCGGTGCGCTCGGTCGACCGCAAGGCGATCGGCAAGGGCGCGCCCGGGCCGGTGACGAAGCAGTTGCAGCAGGCGTTCTTCGGCCTGTTCGACGGGCGCACCGAAGACCGTTGGAACTGGCTGGAGTTGGTCAACGCGGCACCGACCGCCGTGGGTGAGCGCGTGCAAGAACGCGCGCACGACATGACGGAGGCAGCGGCATGAACCCGCAGACCCTGTTCGAAAAGGTCTGGGACGCCCACGTCGTCGCCGCGGAAACTGCCGACACGCCGGCGGTGATCTACGTCGACCTGCACCTGGTGCATGAAGTCACCTCGCCGCAGGCGTTCAGCGAACTGCGCGCGCGCGGACTGAAGCTGCGCCGGCCCGACCGCATGCTGGCCACGCTGGATCACTCCACGCCGACCCTGCCCACGAATGCCGACGGCAGCCGTCCGTATGCGAACGCCGAAGCACAGGCGCAGGTCGTGCAGCTGGAAACCAACTGTCGCGAGTTCGGTGTCGAGCTGCACGGCTGGGACAGCGCCGACCGCGGCATCGTGCACGTGATCGGCCCCGAGCTTGGCGCCACCCAGCCCGGCATGACCATCGTCTGCGGCGACAGCCACACCTCCACTCACGGTGCATTCGGCGCACTGGCGTTCGGCATCGGCACCACCGAGGTCGGCCATGTGATGGCCACGCAGTGCCTGCTGCAGCGCAGGCCGAAGACCATGGCAATCCACGTCGACGGCCAGCTGCCGCCGGGCGTGGGTGCGAAGGATCTGATCCTGCACATCATCGGCACGATCGGCGTCGATGGCGGCACCGGCTATGTACTCGAGTACCGCGGCGCGGCGATCGAGGCGCTGTCGATGGACGAGCGCATGACCGTCTGCAACATGTCGATCGAGGCCGGCGCGCGCGCCGGGCTGATCGCGCCGGACGAGACCACGTTTACCTGGCTGAAGGGCCGACCGCGCGTGCCGCAGGGTGCAGCTTGGGACCCGGCGGTGGCGAAGTGGCGTGCATTGCGCAGCGACGATGGCGCGCACTACGACCGCGAAGTACGCATCGACGCGAGCGCCGTGAAACCCACCGTCACCTACGGCACCCATCCAGGCATGGCGATCGCGATGGATGCGCCGGTGCCGACGGCCACCAACGCGCAGGAACGCCGCGCGCTCGACTACATGCAGAGCAAGCCCGGCCAGCCGATGCAGGGCACGCCGGTCGACGTGGTGTTCGTCGGCAGCTGCACCAACTCGCGCCTGTCCGACCTGCGCGAAGCGGCGCGCGTGCTGCACGGCCGTCGGATTGCCAGTGGCGTGCGCATGCTGGTGGTGCCCGGCTCCGAGGCGGTGCGCCGCGACGCCGAGCGCGAAGGCCTGCACCACGTGTTCACCGCCGCCGGCGCCGAGTGGCGCGTACCCGGCTGCTCGATGTGCATCGCGATGAACGGCGACCTGGCGCAGCCGGGCCAGCTGGTGGTGAGCACCTCCAACCGCAACTTCGAAGGTCGCCAGGGCAAGGGCGCGCGCACCGTGCTGGCCAGCCCGGCGACAGCTGCCGCAAGTGCGGTGGCCGGGCGCATTGCCGATCCACGCGAGTACCTGGTGGAGGTGGCGGCATGAGAGGCAGGAGTGGGGGTAGAGGAGTGAGAAGTGAGAGAGAGCAGGAGCCGCATGCCGGCGAGTTCTCTCTGCGCGCGCCCGCTCTTCGCCCTTCTCTCACTTCTCACTCCTCTCCACTCACTTCTCAGACGAGCCAGCCATGAATCCCATCACCCGCCTCCATTCCCGCACCGCCGTGCTGGCCGACGAGAACATCGACACCGACCGCATCATCCCGGCGCGCTTCCTCACCACCACCACCCGCGACGGACTGGGCAAGCTCTGCTTCCATGACTGGCGTTATCAGCCGGATGGCAACGACAACCCTGCCTTTCCGTTGAACCGGCCCGAAGCGAAGGGCTGCACGATCCTGGTTGCCGGACGCAATTTCGGTTGCGGCTCGTCGCGCGAACATGCGCCGTGGGCGCTGCTCGATTACGGCATCCAGGCCGTGCTGTGCAGCGAGATCGCCGACATCTTCCGCGGCAACGCGCTGAAGAACGGCCTGCTCGCCATCGTCATCGATGAACTTGAACACCGCTGGCTGCTCAAGCATCCGGGCATCGAGCTGAGCATCGACGTGCGCGAACAGTTCATCGCGCTGCCCGATGGTGGCCGCATTCCGTTCCGGCTGGACGCGTTCGCACGGCACTGCCTGCTCAACGGCGTCGATCAGCTGGGCTACCTGCTGCAACACGAAGACGCGATCACCTCTTACGAAAAACACCTGGAGCAAGCGGCATGAAGGCACGCATCGTTACCCTGCCCGGCGATGGCGTCGGCCCCGAGGTCACCGCCGCCGCGGTGGCGGTATTGAAAACGGTGGCCGCACGCTACGAACACGACTTCACGTTCGACGAGCAACTCATCGGCGGCAGCGCGATCGACTCCACCGGAGAGCCGCTGCCCGCCGCATCGCTGGCCGCCTGCCGATCCGCCGATGCGGTGCTGCTGGGCGCCGTCGGTGGACCGAAATGGTCCGACCCGAACGCGCCGGTGCGCCCCGAACAGGGCTTGCTGGCCCTGCGCGCCGCGCTCGGCGTCTACGCCAACCTGCGCCCGCTGCAGGTGCATCCGGCGCTGGCCAATCTGTCGCCGCTGAAGAACGACCGGCTGAAGCATGTCGACGTGCTGTTCGTGCGCGAACTCACCGGCGGTGCCTATTTCGGTGCGAAGACGCGCACGGCCGACGCCGCCACCGACGAGTGCAGATACACCGTGACCGAGATCGAGCGCGTGGTTCGTCGCGCGTTTGTGCTGGCGCGTGAGCGTCGGCAGCACCTCACCTCGGTCGACAAGGCCAACGTGCTGGAAACCTCGCGGCTGTGGCGCAGCACGGTGCAGCGCATCGCCGCCGACTACCCCGACGTGAAGGTCGAGCACCAGCTGGTCGACTCGATGGCGATGCTGCTGCTGACCCAGCCGAACCGCTACGACGTGGTGGTCACCGAGAACCTGTTCGGCGACATCCTCACCGACGAGGCCGCGGCGCTGGCCGGCTCGCTGGGCCTGTTGCCGTCGGCCTCGCTGGGCGACGGCAAGATCGGACTGTACGAGCCGATCCACGGCTCGGCCCCGGACATCGCCGGCACCGGCGTGGCCAATCCGGTCGGCGCGATCCTCTCCGCGGCGCTGCTGCTGCGCCATTCGCTGGGCCTGGAAGCCGAAGCGATCGCGGTGGAGTCGGCGGTGGAGAACGTATTGCGGCATGGCCCGCACAGTCGCGACATCGGCGGTCACGCCGGCACCGCCGAAGTGCGCGATGCCGTGCTCGCGGCCATCGAGGACCACGCCGACCGCGCGGCGGCGTTCTTTTGCGGAGCACGCGCATGCGGCTGATCCGACCAGGTTTCCCCGGCGGGCACACGGACGTACCCGCTCTTTCTGCTGCCCCCTGCGTGCCATCGGCACGGACGGCTGGTGGTCGTCGCGATGACGCCGTTGCCCTGTCCCGTCCGACCAACCTCCCTCAGCACGCCGGGGGCGCTTTTTTTGCAACCAGAGAGCCCTGCGATGAGTTCTCTCCGAGCGGCTTCAACGCGGCCCTCCGCTCCCCATCCGCCCCTGACTCGCACCATCCCTGGCGCTCGCCCTTCGGGCCGGCTTCGCCGTTCCGCCGGTGCATCCGCACCGGCAGGTCGGGGCACCCTCATTCGGAGGTGTTTCATGCGCAGTGACCTGATCAAGAGCGGCCCCGACCGCGCACCCGCCCGCGCCATGCTGCGCGCCACCGGCCTCGACGACGCGGCGATCGCCAGGCCGATCGTCGCCATCGTGCACACCTGGTCGAACGTCAGCCCGTGCAACCTCAACCTGCGCGAGCTGGCGGTCGAGGCCGCCGCTGGCGTGCGCGCCGCCGGCGGCACACCGGTCGAGTTCAACACCATCGCGGTGACCGACGGCATCGCCATGGGCACGCCGGGCATGCGTTCGTCGCTGATCAGCCGCGAAGTGATCACCGACTCGATCGAGCTGGCGGTGGACGGCCATTGCCTGGACGCGATGGTGGTGCTGTGCGGCTGCGACAAGACCATCCCGGCTGCCGCGATGGCGATGGCGCGGCTGGATATCCCGGCGGTGGCGCTGTACGGCGGCAGCATCGCGCACGGCACGCATGACCAGCATCCGATCACCATCCAGCAGGTGTTCGAGGCGGTCGGCGCGCACGGCGCGGGCAAGATCAGCGACGAGGAGCTAACCGCGGTGGAGCGCGACGCCTGTCCCGGCGCCGGTGCCTGCGGCGGCCAGTTCACCGCCAATACGATGGCGATGGTGCTGACCACGATGGGCTTGTCGCCGGTGGGCTTCAACGACATCCCGGCGACCCATCCGGCCAAGGGCGCGGCGGCCTTCCGTAGCGGCGAGCTGGTGATGGAATGCCTGCGCGAGAACCGCACGCCACGCGCGCTGATCACCCGCAGCTCGATGCGCAACGCCGCGCGCATGGTCGCCGCCACCGCCGGCTCCACCAACGCCGTGCTGCATCTGCTGGCGATCGCCCGCGAAGCCGGCGTCGAGTGGACGCTGGAGGATTTCGAGCCGGCCTCCGTGCACACGCCGGTGATCGCCGACCTGTTGCCCGGCGGGCGCTATACCGCGGTGGAACTGTTCGGTGCCGGCGGCAGTGCGCGCGTGGCGCAGGAGCTGATCGCCGCCGGCATGCTGGAGGACACGCCGACGGTCACCGGCCGCTCGCTGTTCACCGAGGTAACCGCGGCGCCGCGTGCCGCAGCCCAGGACGTGGTGCACCCGGTCAGCGATCCGCTGAAGCCGCGCGGCGGCTATTCGATCCTCTACGGCAATCTCGCGCCGGAAGGCTGCATCCTGAAGATTCCCGGCAGGAGCGGCAGTTTCGAAGGCATGGCGCGCGTGTTCGAGAGCGAGGAGGAGGCGTTCGCCGCGGTGCAGGGCGATCGTATCCACGCCGGCGACGTGCTGGTCATCCGCAACGAAGGCCCGGCCGGCGGCCCCGGCATGCGCGAAATGCTCGGCGTCACCGCCGCCCTGGTCGGTCGCGGCCTGGGCGATCACGTGGCGCTGATCACCGACGGCCGCTTCAGCGGCGCCACCCACGGCTTCATGGTCGGCCACGTCGCGCCGGAAGCGGCGCGCGGCGGTCCGATCGCGCTGCTGCGCGACGGCGACCGCATCGCCATCGATGCCGGCCAGCGCGAACTGCGCACAGACGCCGACCTCGTCGCGCGCCGCAAGAACTGGCAGGCGCCGGCGCCGAAAGTCAGTCGCGGCGCGCTGGCCAAATACGCATTGCTGGTCGGCTCCGCCTCCGACGGCGCCACCACCCATCCCGATACCCGCGTCGCCATCCGCACACCACTCACTGAAGCAGTTACCGAAGGAGCTACCGCATGAGCAGCAATACCACCCTCGCCAACTCCCGCATCGCCGTGCTCGGCTACGGCAGCCAGGGCCGCGCGCACGCGCTCAACCTGCGCGACTCCGGTCTCGATGTGGTGATTGGCCTGCGCCCGAACGGGCCGACCTCGCTCAAGGCCCGCGCCGACGGCTTCACCGTGCTCGATCCGGCCGAGGCCGTGCGTGGCGCCGACCTGGTCGCCGTGCTCACCCCCGACATGGTGCAGCCGGCGCTGTATCGCGACGCGATCGAACCGAACATCAAGTCCGGTGCGGCGCTGCTGTTCGCCCACGGCTTCAACGTGCACTTCAAGCAGATCAACCCGCGCAGCGACGTCGACGTGATCCTGGTCGCACCCAAGGGCCCCGGCGCACTGGTGCGTACCGAATACGAACGCGGGCGCGGCGTGCCGTGCATCTGGGCGGTGCACCAGGACGCCAGCGGCCAGGCCGAGGCAAGAACGAAGGCCTACGCCGACGGCATCGGCGGCGGCCGCGCGATGATCATCAAGACCGACTTCAAGGAAGAAACCGAGACCGACCTGTTCGGCGAGCAGGCGGTGCTGTGCGGCGGCGCCAGCGAACTGGTGATCAAGGGCTTCGAGACGCTGGTGGAAGCCGGCTACCAGCCGGAGATCGCCTATTACGAGGTGATGCACGAGCTGAAGCTGATCGTCGACCTGTTCTACGAGGGCGGCCTGAGCAAGATGCTGCAGTTCGTCTCCGAAACCGCGCAGTACGGCGACTACGTCAGCGGCCCGCGGGTGGTCGATGCCGGGGTGAAGGCGCGCATGAAGGAGGTGCTCACCGACATCCAGGACGGCACCTTCGCGCGCAACTGGACGGCCGAATACGCCGCCGGCCTGCCCAACTACAAGAAGTTCAAGCAGGCCGACCTCGAGCACCCGATCGAGCAGGTCGGCGCGAAGTTGCGCGCGCAGATGCCGTGGCTGCAGCCGACTTCCGCCGCGGTCTCCGCGACGCCGCTGAAGAAGGCCGGCTGATGCTCCTGGCTCCTCCCCCTGCATGGCCAGGGGGAGGCTGGGAGGGGGTAACGCTTTTGATCGTGAATCAAGGTCAAGAGCAACCCCACCCCGACCCTCCCCTGCAAGCAGGGGAGGGAGCACATCCGCCTGGCTCCATTCCTTGCACCGGGGACGGAGCACGACATCGAATTTGTGGGGATCTCTTGTGAATGCACCAGCACTGAAAGCCGATACCAAAACCGACCGGCATCCGCTGGCCGGTCGGAGCATGAGCGGCGCCGAAGTGATCGTGCAGGTACTCGCCGATGAAGGCGTGGATGTGATGTTCGGCTATTCCGGTGGCGCGATCCTGCCGGTGTACGACGCGGTATTCCGCTACAACGCGGAGCATCCGCGCGCCGACGGCAGCGAGCCGATGCCACTGGTGGTGCCGGCCAACGAACAGGGCGCGGGCTTCATGGCCGCCGGCTATTCGCGCGCCTCGGGCCGGGTCGGCGTGGCCGTGGTCACCTCCGGCCCCGGCGCCACCAACATGGTCACCCCGGTGCGCGACTCGATGGCCGACTCGATCCCGCTGGTGGTGATCTGCGGCCAGGTCGGCACCGCATCGATCGGCAGCGACGCGTTCCAGGAAGCGCCGATCAGCAACATCATGGGCGCGTGCGCCAAGCACGTGTTCCTGGTCACCGACGCCGCGCAACTGGAAGCGACCGTGCGCGCGGCGTTCACCCTGGCGCGCAGCGGCCGCCCCGGTCCGGTCGTGGTCGACGTGCCGAAGGATGTGCAGAACATGCCGCTGACCTGGCGCGGCAGCGGCGAGCTGGCGCTGGCCGGCTACCGTGCTCGGCTGCGTGCAGTGGAACAGTCCGCGCTGGCCGATGCCGACTGCGCCGCCTTCTTCGCCGCGCTGATGCAGTCGAAGCGACCGCTGATCTACGCCGGCGGCGGGGTGATTGCCGCAGCCGCGGCGGACGCCTTGCGTGCCTTCGTCGATGCGTTCGGCCTGCCGGTCACCACCACCCTGATGGGCCTGGGCGGCTTCGATACCACCGATCCACTGGCGCTGCACCTGCTCGGCATGCACGGCACCGCGTACGCCAACTACGCGGTGGAGGACTGCGACTTCGTGCTGGCACTGGGCGCGCGTTTCGACGATCGCGTCGCCGGCGTGCCGGACAAGTTTGCGCCGCGGGCCAAGTACATCGCCCAGATCGACATCGACCCGGCCGAGATCGGCAAGGTGAAGCCGGTCCACTGGCACCACATCGGCCCGCTGGCACGCGCACTGGAACGACTCACCGCCTACGGCCAGTCACACGGCTGGCGCCCGCAGCTAGACGCCTGGCATGCACATGTCGCTGAACTGAAGCGCGTGCATGCGCTGAACTACGACCGTGCCAGCGCCCTGATCCAGCCGTACGCGGTGATCGAGGCGATCAACCGCCACACCCAGGGGCGCGCCATCGTCAGCACCGGCGTCGGCCAGCACCAGATGTGGGCAGCGCAGTATTTTGATTTTCGCGCGCCACGCCATTGGCTCACCTCCGGCTCGATGGGCACGATGGGTTTCGGCCTGCCGGCGGCGATCGGCGCGCAATTCTCGCATCGCGACAAACTGGTGATCGACATCGATGGCGACGCCAGCATCCGCATGAACATCGGCGAGCTGGAAACCGTCACCACCTACAACCTGCCGCTGAAGGTGGTGGTGCTGAACAACGTGGGCGACGGCATGGTGCGGCAGTGGCAGAAGCTGTACTTCAAGGGCCGCTTCGCCTGCTCCGACAAGAGCCTGCACAGGAAGGACTTCGTGCTTGCCGCGCAGGCGGACGGCTTTGCCTGGGCCAGGCGGCTGGAACGCAACGACGCACTGGAAGCCACCATCGCCGATTTGCTCGCCTTCGACGGACCGGCCTTCCTCGAAGTGATGATCGATCCGGATGCCGGCGTGTATCCGATGGTCGGCCCCGGCGCCAGTTATGCCCAGATGATCACCGGCGATTTCATCGCCTCACGCACGGCGCCCGCCGCCAGCGAGGCTTCGCCGTCCCACATGTTCTAGCACCATCCACCGAGGGCTGCGTCATGCACCACACCTTGTCCATCCTGTTGCAAAACGAAGCCGGCGCGCTGGTGCGCGTGGCAGGGCTGTTCGCCGCCCGCGGCTACAACATCGACACGTTGACCGTCGCCGCCACGCACGACCCGGCGGTGTCGCGGCTGACCCTGAGCCTGCAGTGCGATGAGGCGGCACTGGGCCAGATCCTGCAGCAGACGCGCAAGCTGGTCGACGTGGTGCAGGTGGCCCATCCGGCGACGGCCCTCGCGGCGTGAGCGCGGTGGCGCCACTGGCCGTCGATGCTGACGGCGACCTGCTGGCGCAGATTGGTGCCGCGCGTGTTTATGAAGTGGCGCAGGAATCGGCACTGGAAATGGCGCCGCTGCTGTCCACGCGACTCGGCCAGCCGGTATGGCTGAAACGCGAAGACCAGCAGCCGGTGTTCTCGTTCAAGTTGCGCGGTGCGTACAACCGGATGGTGCAGCTCGACACCGCGCAGCGCGCCTGCGGCGTGGTTGCCGCCTCGGCCGGCAACCACGCGCAGGGCGTGGCGCTGGCGGCGGCGAAGCTGGGCATCCGCGCCACCATCGTGATGCCGGTGACCGCGCCGCAGGTGAAGGTCGACGCGGTGCGCCGTTTCGGCGGAGCGATGGTTGAGGTGGTACTGGCGGGTGATTCCTACAGCGATGCGCAGTTCGCCGCGGCACGCCTGCAGGCCGATCGTGGCGCGGTATTCGTGCATCCGTTCGACGACCTTGCGGTGATCGCCGGCCAGGGCACCATCGCGCTGGAAATCCTGCGCCAGCATCCCGGCCCGTTGCAGGCGGTGTTCGTGCCGGTCGGCGGCGGCGGCCTGCTCGCCGGCGTCGCCGCCTGCATCAAGACGCTGCGACCGGAGGTGCAGGTGATCGGCGTGCAGGCGGCGGACTCCGACGCGATGGCGCGCTCGCTGGAAGCCGACCAGCGTGTCGCGCTGGACGAAGTTGGTCTGTTCGCCGACGGCACGGCGGTGAAGCAGGTCGGCGCGTTGACTTTCGCGCTGTGCCGGCGGCATGTCGACGCGATGCTGCGGGTCGATGCCGACGCGATCTGCGCCGCGATCCGCGACATCTACCAGGACACCCGCAGCGTGCCGGAACCGTCCGGCGCGCTGGCGCTGGCCGGGCTGAAGCAATACGTCGCCGCGCACGGCGCCGGTGCCGGCGCACTGGTGGCGATCGTCTCCGGCGCCAACATGAATTTCGACCGTCTGCGCTTCGTCGCCGAGCGCGCCGAAGTCGGCGAACAGCGCGAGGCGGTGTTCGCGGTGACCATCCCGGAAGAGCGCGGCAGTTTCCGCCGCTTCTGCGTTGCCCTGGGCCGGCATGACATCACCGAATTCAACTACCGCATCGGCGACGCCCGCTCCGCGCACATCTTCGTCGGCGTGCGGATCGCCGGCAGTAACGAACGCGAGGCGCTGGCGGCGGCGTTCCGCGCGCAGCAATTCGACGTGCTCGACCTCACCGACGACGAACTGGCCAAGCTGCACCTGCGCCACATGATCGGCGGCCGTTCGCCGCTGGCTCGCGACGAACGGCTGTACCGCTTCGAATTCCCCGAGCGGCCCGGCGCGCTCACCCAGTTTCTCGGCCGGCTGCACCCGGACTGGAACATCAGCCTGTTCCACTACCGCAACCACGGTGCCGACCACGGCCGCATCCTGGTGGGCATCCAGGTGCCTGCCGCGGAGCAGCCGCTGTTCCAGCGCTTCCTTGCCACGCTTGGCTATCCGCACGTGGACGAGAGCGAACACCCCGCGTATCGACTGCTGCTGCGCGACCACCCGGTCGACGTGCCGCCGGTTTCGCAAGCGAGCCGGTCAAGCGCGGATATCCCGCATGACGACAGGCAAACCTGATCGAGCTTGTCGGCGAAACGCTCGGCATCGCCGAAACCGGAAAGCGAACCGTCCCTCGTCTTGCGGCGGTGTTATGTTCCGCCAGGGCACGGTCTTATCGACGCCTGTCCTTGCTGCTGTCCTGGTTGTTTCCAAGCTGGAAGCTGGACCACCGGCGACGCTCCGCCTGCGCCGCCACACCATCACAAGGATCCGTGACGATGAGTCGACAATTGCTGAGCCGTGAACAGTTGCGCCAGCGCGCCGCGCAAAACCATGCATGGCATGAAGCCGCGGCCAAGGCACCGCAGATCGCCGCCTTGTTCGGCACACAGAGCCCGGCATTCCGCACGCTCGACAAGAAGCTTGTTCTTAGCGACCCAGCCTTGCGGATGCTGTGCGCATTGAACGACTTCGACCGCCGCAAGGTGGCGGACGAGCTGCTGGAAATCGCCAAATACCCCAATCGGGTCGATGCCGACATTGGTCGCAGAAGCTGGTTCCAGCGGCTGCTTCCCACCCGGTATCCGTTCAAGGGCTATCACTACAAGATCAGCTACGCGATGAGGCCGGGCGAACCGGTGCTGATAGCGGACATTTTCATGGACCGGGAATTACTGCGACCGGATTTGCCGGATTCAGTGCAACGCAATGCGTTGTACCGCGTGGACAGAGCCGGTAGCGCCCGCTTTACGCCTGAGTTCAACCGCTTGGGCAACGAGCCCGGAGATGTCGTCGATGCTTTGGCTCGTAGTTGGGACACTAGAGCCCCCTTGCCTACCCATCGCGTTGACACCCTCCACGCGGCCGTCAACGGCATGCTGAATAACTTGGGCAAGGCTGCCTGGCTGATGGGCACGCACCTCGAAACGGCCTACACCCACGCGACCCATCCTGTGGACAGTTACACCCTGTTCCATAACCCCACCGACGGTGCGCGTCGGGATCTGTTCGAGTGCGCCTACGACAAGCAGAGCGTCGTTACCTGCAGTCTCAACAGCCAGCATCTGGCCGCCGTGCTCAAGGAGGCGCAACAGCGCGGCCACCGCACGCGCTGGGTGGCGCATAGCCAGGGTGCCATCATTTTCAGCACCGCCGTCGAGTTTGCATTGAAGCACTACGGCATGCGTCTGGATTGCCACAGCGTCTGCCTGCACAGCGCCGGCTGCAACATCAAGCGGGCCGAACTCACCTGCACCCGCGCCGGTATCACAATCGAGCACGTGCGCAACAATCCGTTCGACCTGGTGCCCAACCTTGCCGGTCCGAATGATCTCAGCCTGGGCGGGCTGGCGCGATCACTGAAGTTCCGCGGCCTGGTGCTCGGCGATGACCCACTCGCCAGTCCGCATTCGCTGCCCTATCTGGGTCTGGACACCTATGTGGAACAATTGGCGTTCACCGGCCATCATGAGCTTGCTCGTTATGCGCAGCAGTTCCACCCCTCCGAGATGGCCTGAGCGATGACCAAGCACCCCGTATCAGCCGCTCCCTTCAAGCGCCCTCCGCGCCCCTGGTACAAACGTGCCACTGCAGCGTTTCATGCCCCACAAGGCGGCATTCCAGTAGCCGGTGTCATACCCCGGCAAGTTGATTGCGGGTCATTCATCCTGCGCTTTCTCGAACCCTCGGCCGCCTTCGGCGAGGGCATGGGTACACCCGACTCCGATCGCGTCAGCCTTGACACCAACGCTTTCAAAGAATCAAACCTCAGTGATTCGCGCACGTACCACCCGATGATCAAGCTGGGCCTCAGCAACTGGATCTACCACCTGCCACGCTGGCACAGCTCGCGCTTCTACCCCGTTCCGCATCCGCCCTATGCCGTCATAACGGCCCATTGGCAACTCGAACGGGTCAAGCACGACATCCAACTCAAGCCCGATGACACGACCCTGCTTGAGGACTACCTGCGGCATGACTACACCGCCTATCTGGAGTCCGAGGGCGGCCCCAACTGGAAGGTGCGCGATGAGGCTTTCAACGGCAAGACCATTACCGGCGATCCGCTGCCGCAGTACCAGATCGACCACATTATCGAGAACGGCCTATTGGCCCCGCCCCTGAGCTACGAAGTATTGACCTGCAATGCCATGCATTGGCTGCGCTACCTCTGGGCACCAAGACCGGCCATGCCGGAAGCACTCAACTACACCACGACGCTGTTGCCCGACGTGCTGCTGACGGTGGACTTTCACATCGTCCGCATGAACTCCGAACCGTGGGAAGACTGGTGGAATCTGTTCCTGGAAGACTGCGAGATCCTGGTGAAATCCATTGCCTGCCAGCGCAAGGCGCTGCCGGATGCTGACTGAAACCGGTCACTGCCGACACCAGCCAGGTTCACTTCCTGCCGTTCGGCAAGGTGAACCCCATCCCGTTCCCGACTTGCCGTTGCTCCCGTTGTTCCCGTTGTTGCCGTTCGTGAACCGCCATGCTGTCCATCCCCGGTTGGCACGCTAAACTCGGCGGATGGCCCCTCCACCCCGCAAACGCCAGCGACGCAAGCCTGCCGCCTCGCCTTCAACCTCGCCGGCGCTGCGGCCGCGGCCGGGTGTCAAGAAAGCTGCTCCCAAAGCTGCGCAACCGGCGGACAGTTCGAGCCGCGCCACGCGCGTGCTGAACTGGCTGCTGCAAAAGCTGCCGACGCCGTATCGCGAGAAGGCCCTGGACTACCTGGTGCTGACCCGGATGGACCGGCCGATAGGCGCGCTGCTGCTGCTCTGGCCGACCTGGTGGGCGCTGTGGCTGGCGGCCGGTGATTTCCCGCCGTGGAAGCCGCTGATCATCTTCACCCTGGGCGTGTTCGCGATGCGCGCGGCCGGCTGCGCGATCAACGACTATGCCGACCGCAAGCTCGACCCGCAGGTGGCGCGCACCGCCGGGCGGCCGATCGCCAGCGGCCGGGTGACCCCGCGCGAGGCGCTGCTGGTGTTCGGCAGCCTGCTGGCATTCGCCTTCGTGCTGGTGCTGTTCACCAACCGGCTGACCATCGAGCTGTCGTTCGCCGGCGCCGCGCTGGCGGCGATCTACCCGTTCACCAAGCGCTACACCTATATGCCCCAGGTGGTGCTGGGCGCCGCGTTCGGCTGGTCGATTCCGATGGCGTTTGCGGCGGTGATGGGCACGGTGCCGCCGGTGGCCTGGCTGCTGTTCATCGGCAACATCATCTGGTCGGTGATCTACGACACCGAGTACGCGATGGTCGACCGCGAGGACGACCTCAAGGCCGGCGCGAAATCCACCGCGATCCTGTTCGGCGACGCCGACCTGCCGATCATTGGCGTGTTGATGGGCACCTTCCTGCTGACCATGGTCTTCGTCGGCCAGCGCGCCGCGCTGGGCTGGCCGTATTGGCTGAGCCTGCTGGTTGCCACCGGACTGTTCGCCTACCAGCACTGGCTGATCCGCGACCGCTTGCGCGACGCCTGCCTCGCCGCGTTCCGCCACAACAACTGGCTCGGCCTCGCAGTGTGGATCGGCATCGTGCTGGCGCTGGCGGTGCGCTGAGCCGGGAAATGGGCAGACTCGCCGCAACCGTGTCGCCAGCTTTTGGTCTTCTGCTTCACCGGCAACCTGATGCGTCTTTCATGGACAGTCCATCTTTCGTCGCCACATCCACCTGCCGGACTCCGCCCCGATGACACCCACCGACCCCGGCCGCCAGCCCGTCCCACGCGTCTTGTGGCTGGCGATGGTCGCCGTATTTGTCTTGCTGATCTTCCGCAACAGCGGCCTCGGCCCTTCGGTGCTGGGTGACGAGTGGACCTACAGCCTGTACAGCCGGCTGCTGCCGTTGTCACAGGCGCAAGTGCCCTCGTTCCTGTACTTCCTGGTCTATCGCAGCAGCCTCGCATGCGGCCCCGACTTCATGGGTTGCGTACGCGTACTCAACGCAGGCTTCTTCGTGGCGGCGGCACCGTTTGTCTTCATGCTTGCCCGGCGCTACATGCAGCTCGGCCTGGCCCTGCTGCTGACGCTGGCCAGCCTGCTCGGGCCGGTGTCGACCTATACCGCGTTCTTCATGCCCGAGGCGATGTACTTCTTCCTGTTCTGGGTATTTGCATGGCTGGTGCTGGTGATCGCGCCACGGGCATCGGCGCGCAACGGCATGCTGGTCGGATCGCTGCTTGGCATGATGTGCCTGGTGAAACTGCATGCGTTGTTCCTGCTGGGTGGCTACTGCGGCTACCTGCTGGCGACTGGCGTGCTTGGTCGTGGCCCGTCGCGGTTCCGCGGCGTGTGGCAGGGGGTTCCCGCCGCACTGCTGACCTTCCTGGCAGTGCGCTTCGGCCTCGGCGGCCTGCTTGCCGGCCGCCATGGCCTCGACCTCCTCGGCGGGTTCTACAAGACACAAGCCAACGCCAGCTTCAGCCATCCCGACCTTGGCTCACTGCTGCATTACGGGGCGCAGTCGCTGTTCGGCCACGGCCTGGCGCTGGTCACGCTGTATGCGGTGCCGCTGGCGTGTCTGTTCCAGCTGGGTCGCCTGCCTGCCGATGACGATGCTCTCCCGGCCGACCGCCAACGGCTGATGCTGTTCAGCCTGGCCATGCTGTCCACGCTGGTGGCCGTTACGGTGTACTTCACCGCGAACGTTCCGGACGGGAATCCGCTGGAGGCACTGCGCCGCCTGCACATGCGCTATTACGATTTCGCGCTGCCGCTGCTTTACCTGGTGGCTGGCGCATGGACCGCCGACGACACGCCACCGACCCGCGGCGGCACGCTCAGGCATGTCGCGGCCGCGCTGGTCGTCGGGGGTCTGTCGATCCTCGCCACCTGGCGCCAGTTCCGCGGCTTCGCCCCCAACCGCATCGACGCACCTGAACTTTATGGGGTGGTGGTCGACCCACACTTCTTCCACGTGGTCAGTGCGTTTGGACTCGGCATCCTGGCGATGTGGTTCATCAGCCGCCGGCTGGGCACGATCCTGTACGCCTGGATCTTCGTGCCGGTATTTGCCTTGGGAGCATCACATCTGGTCGCCCGCGAAGCGGCGCAGCGGCGAATTCCGGACACTTACGACACGGCAGCGCGCACGGCGAGAGCGCTGCTTGCGTCGCAGCGTTCGGGCGTGGTGATCGTCGGCGATGACCTCTTCAAGCTGGTGCAGGCGCAGTTCCAGCTGGATGCCGCAGACAGCACGGTCATGCCGCTGCCCCCCGGCCAGCCCGTCGATGCGGGTCGGCTCCCCGCAGGCAGCAGGTGGGCATTGGTGATCGGGGTGCACCCGATGCAGGCTGCGTCGCTGTCGGAGCAGCACTTCAACGGCGGCTTCGCGCTGTACCGTCTGCCGGCGCCGTTCCACATCGACTTCAGCGGCCCCAGCCCGGACCTGGGACCGGTGCAGGGCTTGTCCGGTGCCGAGCGGTTTGGCCGCTGGTCCGACGCCGACGAAGTGGTACTGCACTTCACCCGGCCACTGCCGGCTTCGGCCCGCCTGCGTCTGGTCGCCTCCGCCTACGGCCCCAATGCCGGCAGGCCTTTCACCATGACGGTCGGTAGCGAGACGAAGACCTTCATGCTCGGCGAACAGCAACAGTCCACGCGCCTGCAGTTCCACAACCCGGCCGGCCTGGACCACCTGCAGATTGCCGTGCCCGCCGCCACCTCGCCCTTGACGCTGGGCAGGAGCAGCGACGACCGGCGGCTTGGCATCGCCCTGATCAGCCTGGACATCGACGTCGCGACAGGCCCGTGACCGCCGCGACATTCTGCTTCGGGAGTCGTCCGCAGGCCCGGTCTGCATCGATTGGATCGACCGGCCGGGTACGTCGTTCTCCGGCTCGAGTTCAGTGTCCTGCCGGGCGAACCGGAGCCGACAAGCAGGAGACGCCAGTGCCGGATGCGATCGCCGGGCGAGTCCTTTCCCGATCATGTACCGCCACCGCCACGGACATGCGAGACTCGCCTCCACGCTGCGGCGATCGCCCCGCCCGGGCGATTGGCAGGTGTCACGGACTAATCGCGTGGTTTCGTTGACCAGACGACTCGAACTGCTGCTGCGCGCGCGACGGCTTCGGTCGCCGGCCACGGCCGCGATAACGAACGGTGCCGCACCACAGACTTCCTCTGTCCATGCCGATCCGACTGCGGCATGTCGGAGCATCGCGGCGCAGGGCCTGTTCGTCATCGGCGCCGCACGCACCGGCACCACGATCCTGCAGAACGCGCTGAACGACGCCGACGATGTCTTCCTGTTCGGCGAGCCCCGCTTTCATCTTGATCCGGGCAGCGCGGATTTCGCCACGCGATACAACGGCATGCACCGCGCCTGGGGCAACCAGCAGAACAAGAGCAGCCACTGCCCGCAACTGTTTGAAGCGGATGCCCCCTGGTGGGCTTATCTTGCACGCCTGGCGGACATGTACCGCCACGTAGGTTCGAAAATCGTCATCAATCCCGAGCGTGCCGTGGCCGAATGCGCGCAGCTGTTCGATTTCCATTGCCGGAATTTCTACACCTCGCACTACATTTTCGCCTTCCGCAACCCGCTTGACGTACTGATGTCCACGCGCGGCCTGGCCCAGCTCAATGGCGGTCGGGTTGCCAGCCACACCGAAGTGCTGGCTGGCCTTCTCGCGGTCGTGCAGCTGTATTTCCGTGCCCTGCGCAACCTGCCGCATGTGCATGTCGTCTTTCACGAAAAGGTCGATGCCGGCGTATTCAACTCCCTGGGCAAGGCACTGGGTACGGATCTGGGCCCCGCGCTGGATTACTACGACCACCGCAAGGTCCGGCACTACACGCTCGATGACATTCCGGCACTCCACCGTACGGCCACCGCCGAGGCAATGGCACTGTACGAAGACTTCATGCGCGAGGCACTTGCCGGCTTCAGCCTGGTCCAGATCGAGCAGAACGACGGTCACCTCGACCAGGCGCATTTCACCCCGCTGGGACGCCTGTCCTCGCGCGTCACCCGATTCCTTGGCGAACTCGTCGATCGCGACACATAGAGCCCGCTCCGAATCCGGCGGCCTTCCCCGGAATCACCCGCGCGGCGACGGCGCCCTTGCCAGTGCCCACACATCCACCTGTTGCACGCCGGCGCGGCGCAGCACGCGCGCGCACTCGGCCAGGGTGGCGCCGGTGGTCATCACGTCGTCGAGGATCGCCACGTGCGCAGGCAGCGTGATGCCTTCGCGCAGGGCGAATGCGCCATGCACGTTGCGGCGACGCGCGACGGCATCGAGTTCGGTTTGCGCGGTGGTGGAGCGGCGACGCAGCAGCGCGTCATGCGACAACGGCACGCCGAGGGCGCGGGCCAGCGGCCGAGCCAGTTCCAGCGACTGGTTGTAACCGCGGCGACGCAGCCGGCTGCGATGCAGAGGTACCGTCAGCAGCAACTGCGGCAGCCGGGCCGGGCGCGGCTCGCGCTGCCACAGCAGCGACAGCACGCGACCGGCGGCCAGATCGGCGGAGAACTTGTAACGCGACTCCAGCCGGTCCAGTGGCCAGCCATAGCGGAACGGTGCCCACGCCGCATCCCACGGCGGCTGGCTGCGCTGACATTCGCCGCACAGCGCCGCCGGTGTGGCCAGCGGCAGCGCGCAGCGCGCGCAGCAACTGCCGTTGCGCGGCAACTCGGCGGCACAGGCGGCGCACAGGTCGATATCGTGCTCGCCGCGCGCGTTGCACAGCAGGCAACGCAAGGGCAGCACGAAGCGCTGGAACCTTCGCCATGGCGTGGCCAGGAAATCCGGGGGCATCGGTGGCTCAGCGCCTGGGCTTGTACAGCGCGGCGTCGAGGATCGACCAAAGATGGATCAGCCAGCCCAGCAGCACGATCCACAGCAGCGCAGCCAGCACGAACATCACGATAGCCAGCAGCAGTCGCCCCTGCACCAGCTGGCCCAGACCGGGAATGAAAAAACTGCAGATCGCTGCGAGCACGTTGCCCGTACTGCCTTGCCCTTCACTCATCCGACGGCCCCCAGTTGGTATCGCGCGAACCAGCGATGTTAGCGGTAGCCAGTCTCTGCGTCTCGTAAACCGTGACAATGAGAGTCTGGTTGACAGCATGCAGGACCGCTTCCACACTTTCAGGCTTGCCCATCAGCGAGTTGCCCTTGCATGACTGACACCGTCATCCGCCACGACTGGAGCCGCGCCGAGGTGGTCGCGCTGTTCGCCCTGCCGTTCAACGAACTGCTGCATCGCGCACACAGCGTGCACCGCGAACACCACGATCCCAATGCGGTGCAGGTGTCGACCCTGCTGTCGATCAAGACCGGCGGCTGCCCCGAGGACTGCGCGTACTGCCCGCAGGCGGCGCGCTACGACACCGGCGTGGCGGCGCAGAAGCTGCTGGAGATCGACGAGGTGCTGGAACGCGCGCGCGCCGCCAAGTCGGCCGGGGCCAGCCGCTTCTGCATGGGCGCAGCCTGGCGCGGACCGAAGGACCGCGACATCCCCAAGGTCGCCGCGATCGTGCGCGCAGTGAAGGAACTGGGCCTGGAAACCTGCGCCACGCTGGGTCTGCTCGGCGACGGCCACGCGCAGGCGTTGAAGGATGCCGGACTGGACTACTACAACCACAACATCGACACCGCGCCGGAGTTCTACGGCGAGATCATCCACACCCGCGACTACCAGGACCGGCTGGTGACGCTGGCGCAGGTGCGCGACGCCGGCCTGAAGACCTGCTGTGGCGGCATCGTCGGCATGGGCGAGACGCGCGAGCAGCGCGCCGGCCTGCTGCAGGCGCTGGCCAACCTGCCCGAGCATCCGCAGTCGGTGCCGATCAACCAGCTGGTGCCGGTGCCCGGCACGCCGCTGGGCAACACCGCGCCGCTGGATCCGTTCGAGTTCGTGCGCGCGATTGCGGTGGCACGCATCCTGATGCCGCTGTCGATCGTGCGGCTGTCCGCCGGTCGCCAGCAGATGGACGACGCGGTGCAGGCATTGTGCTTCTTCGCCGGCGCCGGCTCGATCTTCTACGGCGAGAAACTGCTGACCACCGGCAACCCGGATGTGGAAGCCGATCGCGCGCTGTTCCGCCGGCTCGACCTGCATCCGATGGAGGTGGTCGAGAACGCAGGCACCGCGCATGCGGACAGGGTCGACAACGAAACCACCGGCTGCGACTGCAGTGCTGCGGCGTAGAAGCACCCCAGCCCTCCCCTGCCCATCCTGTTGGGGCGGACAGGGGAGGGAGCATGGCACGCAACAACGATCCGGTTCCTCCCCCTGCGCAGCAGGGGGAGGTCAGGAGGGGGTGCTCTTCGCCCTGCGCAGTACACTGAGCCATGCCTCGCTCTGACCTGCTGCAGCGCCTGGCGGCGCAAACCACCGAGCGCGAACGCGCCAGGCTGCTGCGCCGGCTGCGCACCATCGACCACGTCGACGGCCCGTGGCTGGAAACCGGCGGCCGGCGCCTGCTGTCGTTCTGCAGCAATGACTACCTCGGCCTGGCGCAGCATCCCCGGCTGATTGCCGCGCTCACTCGTGCCGCCCGCGAAGATGGCGTCGGCAGCACCTCGGCGCACCTGATCTGCGGCCATCGCAGCGTCCATGCGGAGCTGGAGGAAGCGCTGGCCGTGTGGACCGGACGCGAGCGCGCGCTGCTGTTCTCCACCGGCTACATGGCCAACCTCGGCGTGCTGCAGGCGTTGCTCAGCCGCGGCGATATCTGCGTGCAGGACAAGCTCAACCATGCCTGCCTGCTCGATGGCGCCAAGCTCGGCGGCGCCGAGCTGAAACGTTATCCGCACGGCGACGTGGGCGCCGCTGCACGGCAGCTTGCATCCAACCCGACGGCCGCCGCGCTGCTCGCCACCGACGGCGTATTCAGCATGGACGGCGACGTCGCGCCGCTGCACGAACTCGCGCAGCTGTGCGCGCGCGAGCAAGCCACCCTGATGGTCGACGACGCGCACGGTTTCGGCGTGCTCGGTGCCGATGGCGCCGGCAGCGTCAGCGCGGCCGGACTCAGCCAGCACGACGTGCCGCTGCTGATGGCCACGCTGGGCAAGGCGCTTGGTTGCAGCGGCGCGTTCGTGGCCGGGCCGGCTGCGCTGATCGACGGCCTGATCCAGTTCGCGCGGCCGTACATCTACACCACCGCGATGCCGCCGGCATTGGCCGCCGCCGCACTGGAAGCAGTGCGGGTGGCGCAGGTCGAAGCGTGGCGTCGCGCCAGACTCGCCGCCTTGATCAGCCGCTTCCGCCGCGGCGCGGAGCAACTCGGCCTGCCGCTGGCCGCATCCGGCAGCGCGATCCAGCCACTGTTGCTGGGCAGTGCCGACGCGGCCCTGGTCGCTGCGCAAACGCTGGAACGGCAAGGCTTGCTGGTCACCGCGATCCGGCCGCCCACGGTGCCTGCCGGCCAGGCGCGATTGCGCATCACCTTGTCGGCGGCGCACGAGGAAGCCCATGTCGATCGCCTGCTGGACGCGCTGGAAACACTGCGTCTGGCGGCCTCAGCCCAGGCCGCGCCCGGCGACCCCGTATAATCGGCGTCTGCTCTGCCGATTCCCCCGCATGTCGATCGTCAACATCTCCGCCTACAAGTTCATCAGCCTGGACGACCTGCCCGCGCTGCGCGAACGGCTGCTCGAACGCTGTGAAGTGCTGGTCCTGAAAGGCACCATCCTGCTGGCGCCGGAGGGCATCAACCTGTTCCTGGCCGGCAGCCGCGCGCAGATCGACGACTTCATGAGCAGCCTGCATGAAGACCCGCGTTTCGCCGACATCGCGCCGAAGGAATCGCTGTCCGACGCCGTGCCGTTCGGCCGCCTGCGGGTGCGCATCAAGCGCGAAATCATCACCATGCGATCGCCCACGATCCGCCCCGAAGGCAGCCGCGCGCCGGCAGTGGATGCGCCGACCCTGCAGCGCTGGCTGGACCAGGGCCATGACGATCACGGCCGCGAGGTGGTGCTGCTGGATACGCGCAACGATTACGAAACCGAGCTGGGCAAGTTCGCGCAGGCGGTCGACTACCGCATCGCCAGCTTCACCGCGTTCCCGGCGGCGATCGCCGCCGATCGCACGCGCTACGCAGGCAAGACCCTGGTGTCGTATTGCACCGGCGGCATCCGTTGCGAGAAAGCCGTGCTGCACATGCAGAACCTCGGCATGCAGCACGTCTACCAGCTCGACGGTGGCATCCTGAAATATCTGGAACAGACCGACGGCAAGCACTGGAACGGTGACTGCTTCGTGTTCGATGGGCGGGTAGCAGTCGACCGCACGCTGGCTCCGGCTGAGGTCCCGATGCCCGCGCCGCGCAGCGGCGAGAAGGATTCCGACGCATGACCCTGTACATCGACCAGCGCGGCCACGGCCCCGTCCCGCTGGTGCTGCTGCACGGCTGGGCGATGCACGGCGGCGTGCTGGCGCCGCTGGTCGAGGCGCTGGAAGACCAGTGCACGATGTACGTGGTCGATCTGCCCGGCCACGGTTACTCGCGCGACTGCGGACTGCCGCTGGAACCGCACGCCTGCGCCGCCGCGATCGCCGCCGCGACGCCGCCAGCGATCTGGCTGGGCTGGTCACTGGGCGGCACCATCGCGCTGACTGCCGCGCTGGAGATGTCACGCCAGGTGCGCGCGCTGGCAATGCTGTGCGCCACGCCGCGTTTCGTGCGCGACGCCGGCTGGCCGCACGGCAGCGATGCCCAGCTGGTGCATCAACTGGCCAGCGACCTGGAAACCGATTACCGCGCCACGCTCGATCGTTTCATCGCCCTGGAAGCGATGGGCAGCGCCGATCCGCGCGCCGAACTGCGCCACCTGCGCGAACTGGTGTTCGCCCGCGGCGAGCCTGACCTGCGCGTGCTGCAGGAAGGCATCCGCATCCTGGAAACCACCGACCGCCGCGCCGCCCTGCCCGACCTTGCCGTGCGCAGCGCATGGATCAGCGGCCGGCGTGATCGACTGGTACCGCCGCAGGCGATGGCGTGGTCTGCCAGCCAGTGCGGCGGCGAACACACCGACATCCAGCAGGCCGGCCACGCGCCGTTCTTCGGCCATGCCGACGCGGTAGTGCAGGCCTTGCAGCCACTGCTGGCTCCCCTTTTCCCCGAGCAGATTCAATGAGCGATTTTCAACTCGATCAACGGCTGGTGCGCCGCCACTTCGGCCATGCCGCCAGCAGCTATGAACGCCACGACGCCTTGCAGCGCGAAGTACAGGCCGCACTGCTGGAACGCCTGGACTTCTATCTGGAAACGCCCGCGCGCGTGGTCGACATCGGCGCCGGCACCGGTCGCGGCACCGCCCTGCTCAAGCAGAAATACCCCAAGGCCGAAGTGATCGCGATCGACCTCGCGCTGCCGATGCTGCGCGCGGCGAAGCAGCACAGCAGCTGGCTGAAGCCGTTCCGCCGCGTGTGTGCCGAGGCTACGCAGCTGCCGCTGGCCGACCACAGCGTCGACGTGCTGTTTTCCAACCTGTGCTTCCAGTGGGTCGACGATCTGCCGGCGTTGTTCGGCGAATGCATGCGCGTGCTGAAACCCGGCGGCTTCATGGCGTTCTCCAGCTTCGGCCCGGATACCCTGATGGAACTGCGCGCCGCCTGGGCCGAAGCCGACCAGCAGGCCCACGTCGCCCGCTTCCTCGACATGCACGACGTCGGCGACGCGATGCTCACCGCCGGCCTGCGCGACCCGGTTCTCGACGTGTTCCGCTACACCCTCACCTACAGCGAACCGCGCAAGCTGCTGGAAGAGCTGCAGGGCTTGGGCGCCACCAACGCCGACCGCGCGCGCGCGCGCGGCCTCACCGGCAAGGCGACCTACCAGCGCATGCTGGCGGCGTATGAAGCCCGGCGCAAGGACGGCCGCATTCCGGCGACGTGGGAAGTGGTCAGCGCCCACGCGTGGGGACCGCCGGTGGGGCAGCCGCGGCGCGTGCCCGGTGGCGAGGTGGCGACGTTCTCGCTCGATTCGCTGCGCGGGTCGCGGCGGAAGTAGGCCCGCCTTTGCGCCGTGGTGGCACCCGCTTCTTCAGCCTCGGTGCGCCTCAACTGCGGGCGCTCAAACGCACCGCACCTTGGCTCTCGTCCGCGCATCACTCATTCGCGAGAGGATGTCGCAAAACAAGACCTGACCCCGGGGTCGGCGACGAGTCTTCGAGCGCCCTTGCTGACACGGTGAAGCAGCGGCATCGCACGCAGTTGCCGTTGCCCAAGTACGTTGAGCAAAGCAACTTGTCCGAGGGGGGCACTGCCGCCTGAAGCGTTCGTCGACAGCGGGTTGCCGTGACTGGATGGCTCCTGGCTGCACCGCTCCGCATCAGCCGCTGCGTTTCACTGCCCGCGAAATTCCATGACTGCGCCAGCGACAGGTCATGCCGAACCTTCACCCTGCGCTTTTCACCAGATCGGAATGACGTATGCGTCCGTTGATGGCTGCGACTCTCCTTGGCGGCCTGCTCGTGCACAGCACGCACGCGCAAGTACCGCCTTCCGCGCACACGAACTCCGGGACCCGTCCCGCGTGGATGGACACGCAGAATGCGTTCCACATGCCTGAATCCGAGCGAGAGAACATTGCAGGCAATCCGTCGTGGACGGCGCCGCAGAAGCCGTTTCGCATCTATGGCAATACATGGTCGGTCGGGCCGCATGGCCTTGGCGTCTTTCTTGTCACGTCCCCTTCCGGCCATGTCCTGATTGATGGCGGCGTGCCCGGAGAGGCTCCGCTGATCGAGGCGAATATCGTGGCGCTGGGCTTCCGGTTGCACGACATCAAATGGATTCTCAATTCGCACGCGCACTCAGACCACGCCGGTGGCATCGCGCGACTCGCGCACGACTCGGGTGCGCAGGTGATCGCAAATGTGGCGGATACGCCGCTGCTGGAACGCGGCGGGCACGATGATCCTCAATACGGCGACAGGTTTCCGTTCCCGCCGGTGCGGGTGGCGCGCACGGTAACCAACGGCGAGGTTCTGCAGCTGGGTGAGCTGGCGCTGACTGCGCACGCGACACCGGGGCATACCAAGGGCAACACGACCTGGACATGGACCTCGTGCGAGGGCACGCGCTGCTTGCATGTGGTTGATGTCGGCAGCCTGTCGGCGCCCGGTTTCCACTTGGTCGGGAAACCAAGATCCGCGGACGTGGTGAGCGATTTTGAGCACAGCTTTGCGCTGGTTGCGGCGTTGCCCTGCGACATCCCGCTTGGTCCACATCCGGAGATGGTGAACTTCTGGGAGCGGGTGACCACGCGCAAGCAGGGCGATGTCAACGCACTGATCGATCCCAGGGGATGCCGCACTTACGCGGACAGTGCACGCGAAAGGTTCGAGGCACAGCGGGCGAAGCAGCGGGCGGAAGCGGCATCGGCAAAATAGCGGCGATTCCCGGCAGCGCTCACCGCCTGGCCAGTCGCGGACCATCCGAAGCGCGCTCCGCCTCGGGCCCGACCCAACAATGACCGCGGCCGCTCACATCTGCCGAAACAGCGCCATGTAAGTCACGCTGACTGTCAGAGTTTCGGGACGCGACTTCAGCCGCACGATGCCGCGCCCGCTGTCGTCGCGCACGATGCCCGCGATGGCCGTGAGGTTGACGATGGTCGAGCGGTGGATCTGCTTGAAGGTGGCCGGATCGAGCAGGGCCAGCAACTCGCGGATCGGGGTGCGCAGCAGCGCCTCGCCGTCGGCCGTCATCACCGTGGTGTATTTGTGGTCGGCGCGGAAGTAGGCGACATCCTCGATCGGGATCAGCCGTGTCTCGCGGCCGGCGCTGGCGGTGATCCAGGTCAATGGCTCGGGGGCACCGATGCGCGGAAGCTGCTTGCCGAGTTGTTCGACCAGCGCGGTCAGCCTGCCGACATCCACACGGTCGGTGCGTGCCTGCAGGCGTTGCACGGTCGCGGCCAGGCGCTCGGCGCTGATCGGTTTGAGCAGGTAGTCGATCGCGCCGTGCTCGAAGGCGTCGAGCGCATGCTGGTCGTAGGCGGTGACGAAGACAATCTGCGTGCCGGGGCTGACTTGCACCGCAGCGGCGGCGACCTCCAGCCCGTTCAGGCCCGGCATGCTGATGTCGAGGAAGGCGACCTGCGGCTGGTGCCTGGCCAGCGCTTCCAGTGCGCTGGCGCCGTCTTCGCAGGCGGCGAGGATCTGCAACTGCGGCCACGCCTGCGCCAGCTGGTCGAGCAGCGCCTGGCGCAGCAGCGCTTCGTCTTCGGCGATGACGCAAGTGGCGATGGCCTCAGCCATGCTGGCCTTCCCTGGCGAACCCGGCCGGCACACTGATCGTCGCAGCGACCCCGGCCGGGAAGTTGGCGACCACCGCCAACGCCGCGTGCGTGCCGTAGACCAGCCGCAGGCGCTCCCGCACGTTGTTCAGGCCGATACCGGTGTCACTGGTACTGCCGCCGACGGTGAAGCCGACGCCATCGTCGGCCACGGTCAGCGCCACGGCGTCGCCACTGCGGCGTGCGCGTATCCACAGGGTGCCGCCGCCGATCCGCGGTTCCAGGCCGTGCTTGATGGCGTTCTCGACCAGGGTCTGCAGCATCATCGGTGGCAGCGCGGTGGCGCGCAGTGCTTCGGCTACGTCGACCTGCACTGTGAGGCGCTGACCCATGCGGATCTTGAGGATTTCCAGATAGGCCACGGCACGATCCAGTTCCACGTCCAGTGTCGAGATCTGATCATCGGCCCGCGGCAGGGAGTGGCGCAGGTAATGGATCAGGTGCCCGAGCATTTCGTCGGCGCGCGGCGGGTCGTTGCGTGCGAGCAACTGCGCGCTGGCCAGGGTGTTGTAGAGGAAATGCGGCTCCACCTGGGCGTGCAGCAGGCGCAGCTTGGCGACGGTGAGTTGCTTCTCCGTCTCGGTCTGCGCGGCGGCCGCCTTTTCGGTGCGACGCCGTGCGGCCACTTGCTCACTGACCGCGCGCGTGACGGTCTCGGCATGCTCGAAGTTGCTGCCACCATCGAGCAGAAACCAGTAGCTCCACGCCGGCGCTGCCGGTTCGCAGATCAGCGTCGCGCTGCAGCGGTCGTGGCCGGCTGCCACGGTGGCCTGCAACTGGTTGCACGGCATGCCGAGCCACGCCAGCGGGTTCCATCGGCCCGGCGAATGTTCGCCATTTGGGCCCAGCGTGGCACGAATCATCAAGCTGCCGCGTGCGCTCTCTACCTGTTCGATGCGTGGCAGCTCGCGGACCGCAGCCTCGAGCAGGTCGAAGGCGTCGCCAGCGTCCAGCGGAATCTCGATCTGCCGACGCTGGCGGTTGGCGAGCGCGCCGTGATCGAGGTGGCCGGCGAGCAGCCGCACACGGGCCAGATGTGAAAACGCGCCAGCGACCACCCATGCCATGAGGAGAATGCCGGCGGCGGTGACCGGCCAGTCGTATGCACCGAGCCAGGGGATCGTGCTCCACGCCAGCGCCACGAGCACGATGAGCAGGAACCAGGCCAGCGCGATGCGCAGCAAGAAGAGCAGTCCGCTGATCACGTTGATGCCGGCCGGTGCTGGATGGTGAACAAGCATATCGTGCGTGCGCTCGGGTGGGTTCCCACTTCCGACGGAAAGCGACAGGAGCCGACGAAACAAGGTAACGGCGTGGTCTGGACCGGGATCGCAAGCTGAGGCAGGTGACTGCCCCGCGCCCGCTTGCACACGGCGTGGCGGTCGGCCCCGGTCTACGGCAGGCGCCGGAGTGCCATCGCGTGGCCGCCTTCGCTGAGCGTGACCGTCCCCGGCTTGCCCGCGCCCGGCTTGCCCGCGCCCGGCGCGAAGGCGAGCGTGGCATCGACGGCGGTCATGAAAAACAGATTCGGCGTTTCGGCGAAGATCTCCACCGGCGGCTGACCGCCCATCTGTGCCTGGAGCTGCTTGCCCTCCACGAAGACCTTCATCTTCATGTCGCCAGCGGCATAGGTGCCGAGCACACGGTCGAGTGCGGCCGCTGTCAGCGGCACCTCCTGCGCTCGCTCGGCAGCGGTTCGCCGGTGCGGGCGACCAGCACGCCCGGTGGCTCGCCATCGGCGAAGAAGCGCATGCCGGTGACGGTGCCGGCCGCATTGCGCTGCACGTTAAAGCGAGTCAGGCCATCGCTGTAGAGGAACTCGTCGGCGGCGATCGGCAGCAGGTCGCTGCGTTGCCCGCCGGTGCGTTGCGCGGTGAGCCTGCCGTTGACCACGCGCAGCACGCGCGCACTGTGTGCATCGATTCGATACACCCCCTCGAACTGCTTCAAGGTGGCTGCGTCGAGCGGGATCGCCCTGGCCGCGGGATAGGGCTCGCCCAGGGCCGCCGCCGCCAACTTGCGGGCAAGCATGTCCGGCCCCTTGTTGTCGTCGTTGCTGTCGTTGTTCTGCAGCACGACCACGCTGATATCGGGCCCCGGCACATAGTCGAGCATGGATTCGAAGCCGAAGATGCCGCCGCTGTGGTCGAGCATGGGCTGACCCTGCACCGTGGCCAGCTCGATGCCAAGGCCATAGTGTGCCTCGACCGCCGTGCCGACCGGGGTGATCATCTGCGTATAGGCCTTCGACCCGAGCACGCGACCTTCGTGCAGTGCACGGTTCCACTTCAGCAAGTCGTCCACCGTGGAGACCAGCGCGCCGGCCGCATTCGGAACCGTCATGCTGATGATTTTCGCCGGGACCACCTTGCCATCGTCCAGCGAATAGCCGTGCACCTGTTGCGCGGTGAATGTCGGGTCGGCACCGTAGCCGGTATGGGTCAGGCCCAGCGGTTCGAACAAGGCACGGCGCAGGTAGGCATGCCACGGTTGTCCGCTGACCGCTTCGATCACGGCGCCGACCAGCGCGTAGCCCGAGTTGTCATAGGCCCAGTCTTCGCCCGGCGCGAAATCGGGCTTGGCGTCCTTGAAGCTCGCAATCAGCTGGGCGGTGCTCATATCCTTTTCCAACGGACCGGCACGCCAGGCGGCGATGTGCGTGTAGTCCTTCACGCCCGAGGTGTGGTTGAGCAATTCGAGCACGGTGATGTGCTTGCCGTTCGGAAAGTCGGGGAGAAATTTCGACAACGGATCATCGAGCGAGAGCTTGCCGGCCTCGACCAGTTTGAGCAGGCCGGCGGCGGCGAATTGCTTGCTGATCGAACCGATGCGAAACACCGAATCGGGCGTCAGGGGTGCGCCGCTCTTGACGTCGGCAAGACCGCGGGCGCCCCGGTACAGAATCTCGTCACCGCGGGCAACCAGCACCGCGGCGCCGGGGGCGTCCGCCCTGTAGAAGTCCGCCATCATCTGCTCGGCATTGCGGGTGACGCTGGCCTTGCTGACGGGAGTTTCTGCCCGCGCCGCGGTGGGCGGGAGGCAGGCGATGGCGATGACGCTGGCGATGGAAAGAAATAGTGGGCGCATGGGTTTCCTCGACGGGACGGGTATTGCTGGTAGACGGCGAGGCTATCCGTGGGCGCGCCATCGCCGTCGGGATTTGCGATGCATGCCGGTATGCGCCGACGAACCGCGACTGCAGCGCGACGAAGGCCTGGCGCCGACGCCGCGCTGGCGCCAGGCCCGGGCAACCAGGCGTACACGCCTGCGTCACGCGGATCAGTGCCTGATGCGAACGGTTGCTTCGACCTTTCTCGCGGGATGCGATGCGGCCGGCCAGACAGGTCGGCAGCGGCTGTCCTCTCCATCGCCCACAGCCACCACATCAACTGCGCAGGCACCAAGGCCGTCGCAGCAAGGAAGGTTGCAGCCACTTCCAGGCCACACACGCTTGCCTCCGGGGTGATACGCCAAACGGGGACTGACGAATATTTCGCACCTGCTGACCCAGTGGGCCAAGCACGACCGCGAGCTTCGTTCGCACACTCTGCAGGACATCCCCGTGAAAAAGACCATCATCATTCCCCTCCTCGGCTCGGCCATGGTGGCCTGGCTGCCGCTGACCGTGGCGCGCGAAGTCGTCGTATTGCCCGGCGTGGTCAACCCGGTCGGCGTCGTCAGCGGTGTCGACACGCAAGGCCCCGGCCTGCTTACCGTGGGCGCGCAAGACATCAATACCGGCAATGACCCCGGTGGCGCGATCACCACCGATGCCGCCAATACCGCGAGTGTCCTGTTCAACAACAGCTCAACGGTGACCGGCTTCGTCGGCGCGACCGGCAGCACCTTCCTCAACATTTCCGCGGGCACCAACGCCAACACGGTGACCTTCAACGGCCCGGTCTACTCGACGACGTTTTCGGTGGCCGGCACCGGCACGGTCAATTTCAACGGTGGCTTTACCAGCAACACCGGATCGACGATGGATTTTGCCGGTGACGGCTTCATCAATGTCGGCGCGGGCCAGACCGTCAAGGCCGCCATCACCAATACGGCTGGCGCCGGCACCGGCACGCTGACCCTGCAGGCCAACAGCATCCTGGATGGTGCCGTGGGCGCTGCCAGCGGACTCAGGCAGATCAACGTGGTCGGCGGCAATGCGCTGATCACCGGCCAGGCCAATGCCGCCGCCTACTCGCTCGATACCAACACACTCAACGTGGCCGGTGCGTTCGCGATTCCGGTGGCCGGCACCATCAACACCACGATCTTCAGTCCCTTGCTTTACGGCAAGATCGTGCCGGTCGGCGCGGCCACCATCGGCAACGCGCTGCAGGTCCACGTGACGGTCACCGGGCCGATTCCGGTAGGCAGCATCTTCAATATCGTCGATGCCACCAGCGGCACCAGTGGCAGCACCGTCACCGCCACCAGCAACACCACGCGCTATCTGTTTTCGGCGGCGCCGACCACCAACGGCAAGGTGCAGATCATCGCGACGCAGATCCCGCTGGCCACCGTGGTGGCGCCGATCGCCAACCCGACCGCGCCGATCATCGCCCCGGTCATCGATGCGCTGCCGTTGACACCGGCCACCACGCCGTTGCTGACCGCCATTACCCTGCTGCCGGACGCTGCCGCCGTCGCCGATGCGCTGGGGCAACTCCAGCCGGGCGCCGCGAACCTGGCTGCCTCGCAGGCAAGTTACCGGGTCACCCAGCAGCTGCAGGGACTGTGGGCCGCGCACATGGAAGGCACCCAGCGGCCCTGTGCGCAGGGTGACCAGCCCGACGAACGCAACCGGCAGCGGCAGGACGATGCGACAGTCTGCCAGCCCGACAAGAGGGATCCGCAAGTATGGGTAGCTGCCTACGGCTCCGCCGGCACGCAGCGCAACAACAACGGCTACGAGGGATACAACGACAACAGTCATGGCGCGATGGTCGGACTGGATATTCCGCTCAGCCAGGCGACGACCGCCGGTGTCGGCGTCCGCTATGCCCGCTCCACCCTCGACGGCCTCGACGCGCGCAGCCGGGGCAACATCCGTTCCTACCAGGCGACCGCCTATCTCGGTTATGCGCCGGGGGCGTGGTTCGTCAATGGCGCCCTGGTGTATGGACTGGATGACTATTCGAGCTCGCGCCGGGTGGTGTTCCCGGGAGTCAACGAGACCGCGCGGGCCGACTACAGTGGCCATCAGTACACCGCGTTCGCTGCCACCGGCTACCACTTTTACGTGGGTGACGGCCGCACCGTCATTACCCCGACGGCCACCCTGCAATACACCCGCATGAAGACCCCGGGCTACCGCGAAACCGGCGGCAACGCCGTCAACCTCAAGGTCGACGCGCAGAGCGAGGACTTCCTGCAGTCCGGCCTTGGCGTGAAGCTGGCCCGCGACCTTGCCAGCGGCGGCCCGCTGACCATCCGTCCCGAGCTGCACGCCAACTGGCTGCATTCGTTCCGCGGCAATGCCATGAGCAGTACGGCATCCTTCGAAAGCGGCGGCCCGTCGTTCACCGCCACCGGCGTCAAGCCGGGCCGGGATCTGATGGATCTGGGCGCCGGCCTGCTGGTCGCCAGCAGCACGAAGTGGTCACTCGAAGCGGCGTACGACTACCAGTTCAACCACAGCTACCGGTCAGGCCAGGTCATGCTCAAGTTCGCGCTGGCGCTGTAACGACAGGTTCACCTCCGGACGGCATCGCCTGATGGGGTGAAGTGGCATGAAAGCGGCAGCTCGCGTCTTGAACGCATGCTGCCGCTTTCGCATGGGAGCGGCCGGTTTCCTGCACGATGCATGGCATCGGCTCCTTCACCATCGACTGACCACGACCACCGAATCAGACGGCCGCTGCTGGCAGCGTCGTCGCCAGTCGCCGGGCATCAAGCCGCTCGCGCCAGGCCAGAAACGGCTGCTCCACCAGATAGTGCAGCAGCGCGCCGAGAGTCAGCACACCGGCTGCATAAAGTACGAAGGCCAACCCGCCGTGCAGTTGCCACGGTTGCACCACCCATGTCGCCACCGCATGCAGTGCCAGCTTGTGACTGAGATAGAGGCTGTAGGAAATCCGCGCCAGCCAGCCCACGCCGGGCAGCGACCAACGCGCCGGCCATGCGGTGGCCGAAGCGACGCACAGCGCCAACGCGAGCGACAGCAGCGGATAGCCCAGCACCGACGGCCAGAAGCCGAGGCGCTCGCGGAACAGCCAGATAGCCAACGCGAAAAGAACGATGCCTGCAGCGAACAGCTGGCCGCGATGAAGCTGCAAGCGCTTCCACCATGCCGGCCGGCTGACTCGCAGCGCAGCCAGCGCCACGCCGGCGAGCAGGCCATCGAGCCGGGCCCAGGTCGGGTAGTAGATGCCTTCGACGAAGCGCAGCCCGAACGCCGGACCGTCCTGATCGCGCACCGGCGCCATCTCGTGCAGCCAGACGTAGCCGCGCACGGCCATGCCGAAGGCGACCACCGTCAGACCCAAGGCGATCGTGCGGTGCATGGACGGTCGGCGCGTCATCCAGAACGCCAGCCACGGGAACAGCAGGTAGAAGTGTTCTTCCACGCACAGCGACCACGCGTGCGAGAACGCCTGGTTGTGCTGGTAGTCGATCAGCAGGTTGAGGGTGAAGCTGAGGAACTGCCATGCCGGCTGCAGGCCGGGCGCCTCGCGCAGCAGCGGGAAGGCGACATACACGGCCAGCACCACGAAGAACGCCGGCAGGATGCGGAACGCGCGGCGGCGATAGAAATCCTGCCATGCCAGCGGCTCACCGCGTGCCAGCGGCGCGAGCAGCTGGTAGCCGATCAGGTAGCCGCTCAACACGAAGAACAGGTCGACACCCATCCAGCCGTCGCCGGCCAGCCAGGCGAAATGCTCACCGACGCCGCCGACGATGTACGAGTGGAACAGCATCACCCAGACGATCGCCCAGGCGCGCAGCAGGTCCAGTCCGGGGAGGCGTTGCATGGTGATCCTTGGTCGGGGGTGCCGCGCGCCCGATGCATGGCGACGAGGCAGTCTGGCGGAATGGCGTGCGCGAATGCTGGCAAGACCGGGGCAAGCCGCGGGCGCTGGCGCGACGTTGCCTAGGACGGCGGGCCACTGGCCAGCAAGGCCGCGCGCAGCGCGTCGACGCAGGTACGGCTGACCCGCAGCACGGTGCCGTCGCGCAGGCGCAGCAGATGATCGCGGTTGGACAGCGGCTGCATTTCGGCGACCCGGTCCAGCCGCACGATGGTGGAACGATGGATGCGGGCAAAGCGCGCCGGATCGAGCCGCCCGCCCAGCCGCTGCAGCGATTCGCGCAGCAGGTGCAGCTGGCCGTTTGCGTGCAGGCCGGCGTAGTCGCCCTGCGCCTCGATCCAGTCGACATCGTCGGCATCGACCAGCCGCAGGCGATGGCCAAGCCGCACTTCGAAACGCGTGACGTAGCGCGGCGCCTGCGCGCCAGGCAGTTCGCCCCGGCGCAGGGCCAGCGTGTCGCGGGCGCGGTCCAGTGCGTCGGCGAAGCGCTCGTCGTCGACCGGCTTGAGCAGATAGTCCAGCGCGCGCAGCTCGAAGGCGCGCAGCGCGAATTGCTCGTAGGCGGTCAGCAACACGGTGAGCGGACGCTGCTCCAGGCTCAGCGCCTCGATGACTTCCAGGCCGCTCAAGCCCGGCATCTCCACGTCGATGAACAGCAGGTCCGGCGATTGCGTGTGCAGGAAGGCCAGTGCCGTGGCGCCATCGCCACACTCGCCGAGCACGCTGACATCGGCATGCGCTTCCAGCCGGGCGCGCACACCGGCGCGCGCCAGCGGTTCGTCGTCGACGATCAGTACGCGCAGACTCATGCAGCCACCATCGCCGGCGCCGACAGCGCGTCGGGCAGCATGACGTTGGATGGCATGACGCGGAAGGGTATGGAAACCTCCACCGTGCAGTCGCCATTCGCGGCGAGGACGAAGCCGAATTCGTGTGCGCTGCCGTAGAGACGATCCAGTCGCTCACGCACATTCTGCAGGCCGATGGCCGGACGTGACGTCGCCTCGGTATCCGCTGGTGATGCCACGCCGTTGTTGTGCAGCCGCACCTGCAGGCGCTCGCCCGCGCGCTCCACCTGCACCTGCAGCCGGCCACCGGCGGCACGCGGCGCGATGCCGTGGCGGATCGCGTTTTCCACCAGTGGTTGCAGCAACAGCGCCGGCACGGCCGCCTGCAACAGGTCGGCGCCGACGCGCAGTTCCAGCGTCAGCCGTGCGCCGAGACGGATCTTCTCGATGTCCAGGTAGTGACCGGTCAGCGCGAGTTCCTCGGCCAGCGAAACCTCGTTCACCTCGCCGCGCGCCAGCGTGGCGCGCAGCAGATCGGCCAGGCGCGCCAGCATGCGGTTCGCGTCCGTGCTGCGCTGCTCGGTGATCAGGGTGGAGATGGCGTTGAGCGTGTTGAACAGGAAGTGCGGATGCAACTGGTAGCGCAGCGCGCGCAGCTCGGCCTCGCGGGCCAGCGCCAGTGCTTCGCGCACGCGCACGCGCTCGGCCTCGAGTGCGCGATAGCGGTCGACCACCGCGTGGATGGCACAGAACGCGATCAACGCCAGCCAGCAACCGTCCAGCCCGCCGAACAGGCGGCGCCAATCGAAGGCAGGCACCGCGTGCCAGTGCACGGCCAGCAGCATCGCCAGCGCGTTGTTGGCGATCGACATCAGGTAGGTCAGCGCCAGCAGCACCAGCACGGTCAGCGGCCATGCCAGGCGGCGCTGCAGCGCGCGCTGCGCGACGACCAGCGGCAACGTCCACAGCAGATAGGCGAGCGCGTACAGGCCGCGAAACTGCAGCGCATGTGCGTAGCCGATCTCCGGCAAGGCCATCACCGTCATGCACAGCACCAGCGGCGCGCCGGCCAGCCAAGGCAGCCAGAACGATGCCGCACCAGCACGGGCGGCGGCGACACGAATCATGCGAACTCCCCACAACGACGCGCGACTTGCGCGCCGGCCGCCACTTTAGCGCGTGCGCTCTGGGTAGCTCGAATAGGCCATGGCGCTGATCTTCCAGCCTTCGCCGGTATGCACCAGCTGCCAGGTTTCGCTGCCGACGTTGTTGGTCTTGCCATCGACCAGGAAGACGAAATCGAAATACACCGACGCCACCGCGCCGTCGGTCTGGATGCGCTCATTCGAGAACTTCTCCTCGATGCTCTGCTTGCTGTCGCCGACGAACGCCGCGAAGTGGCGGTAGTTGTCGGCATGCACGCGCGACAGGCCCGGTTTCTTCGCCTTGATCTGCCGGTACGCGTCCGCGCCCAGCACCTCGAACCAGGAGCCGCCCTCGGCGATGAACATGCTTTCCAGCGCCGTCCTGTCGTGCGCGAGGATCGCCGACTGGAAACGCTCGATCACCTGCTCGACCTGGGCCTTGGCGTGGACGGCATCAACTGCCCTGGCCGCAGCCGGCAGACCCGAGCACGCCAAGCCTGTCAACAAACCGAAAGTCATCGCGAGCTTGCTCATGCACCGCCTCCTTTGCTGGATGAAGTGGCATTGAAACCATGCGAGCGCGCTGATCACCAGCGTCTTGCGCCAGTCCGTGCCTGGCTGTCGACGAAGCGAGTGCCGGGGCCGCGACGCTCAGTTCAATGGCGGCTCGGCCACCGGCCGACGCACGCTGAGTGCGGTACCGGCCGCGGCCACGATGATCGCGGCGATCGCCAGCCATTGCAGCAGGCTCAGCTGCTCGCCAAGGAAGCCCACCCCGGCGATCGCCGCTATGGCCGGCTCCAGGCTCAGCAAGGTACCGAAGCTGCGCGTGGGCAGGCGGGTCAGCGCCAGCATTTCCAGCGAATACGGCAAGGCGGAACTGAGCACTGCCACGCCCAAGGCCAGCGGCAGCAGTGTCGGCGAGAACAGCGCGCTGCCGGCGTGGGCGACCCCGAACGGGATGGCCAGCAGCGCCGCGATGCAGGTGCCCAGCGTCACCGTGTCGGCGCCGTGCGCCGCGCCCGCCTTCTGGCCCAGCACGATGTACAACGCCCAGCCCACGCCCGCGGCCAGCGCGTACATCACCCCCACCGGATCAAGCGCCTGCGCCGACCCGCGCAGCGGCAGCAGCAGCGCCAGCCCGGCCAGCACCAGCGCGATCCACGCAAAATCCAGCCAGCGGCGCGAGCCGAACAGGGCCAGCGCCAGCGGCCCGGTGAATTCGAGCGCCACCGCGATGCCCAGCGGAATGGTGCGCAGGGACAGGTAGAACACCAGGTTCATCGCGCCAATCGACAGGCCGTAACCCCACAACGCGCGCACGTCGCGCACGCGTCGCGGTGAACGCCACGGTCGCCGCACCGCCAGCAGGATCAGCGCACCCAGACCCAGCCGGCACGCCGTGGCGCCCTGCGCGCCGATCAGCGGGAACAGCTGCTTGGCCAGCGCAGCGCCGCACTGGTACGACACCATGCTGACCAGCAGCATGGCGACTGCAAACAACACCGGGGTGCAATCGGAACGTGGGAACACGGGTCTGGCCGGCAGGTAAACCGCGGCCATGATGCCTGCCACCGCGCGCGGAACCCACACGCCGCGCCGTCGCTGCTGACACGCGCTGGCAGCAGCATGGGATGGCCCGAGCCCTGTCAGTCAATCCTTGCCGGCACATTCCCGGTGCCTGAAGCACCGGACCAGGTGATCGTTGATCATCCCGGTGGCCTGCAGCAGCGAATAGCAGATGGTGGTACCCACGAAGCGGAAGCCGCGCTTCTTCAGCGCCTTGCTCATGCGGTCGGACAGCTCGGTGCTGGCCGGCACTTCACCCTGGCTGCGCCAGCGATTGACCAGCGGCTTGCCGTCGACGAAGGACCACAGGTAGGCGTCCAGACTGCCGAATTCCTCGATCACCGCCAGCGCGGCGAGCGCATTGCCGCCGGTGGACGAGACTTTCAGCCGGTTGCGGATGATCCCCGGATCGAGCAGCCGCTGTTCCAGTTCGCGGTCGCTCATCGCGGCGACGCGGGCGATCTCGAAGTGATGAAAGGCCTTGCGGTAGTTGTCGCGCTTGGTCAGCACGGTGCGCCACGACAGGCCGGCCTGGGCGCCTTCCAGGCACAGGAACTCGAACAGCGCGCGGTCGTCGTGCAGCGGCACGCCCCATTCGGTGTCGTGGTAATCGCGCATCAGCGCGTCGCCGGCGGCGGCCCAGTGGCAACGTTGCGGCTCGGTGGTCGTGGTCATGGCGGGAGGATGGTCGTGGGGTGCCGCACAACGTAACCCACGCCGTTAGACTTGTCGCCCCGCCTGCGCCTGTACCCACCATGCCTTCATCGTTCTCGCCCCAACGCGGCGCGCTGTCTGCGCTGATCGCCACGATCCTGATCTGGGCCTATAGCTGGGTGGTGATGAAGCAGGTGCTGGCGTATGCCGGGCCGTTCCATTTCGCCGCGTTGCGCTATCTGCTGGGCGCCGCCGTGCTGTTCGCCGCGCTGCTGCTGACGCGGCAGTCGTTGCGGCCGCCGCCGCTGTTGCCGACCTTGCTGATCGGCCTGTGCCAGACCACCGCGTTCCAGGGCCTGGAGCAACTGGCCCTGCTCAGCGGCGGTGCCGGCCACGTCGCCCTGCTCGCCTACACCATGCCGTTCTGGGCGGTGCTGCTGGCGTGGCTGGTGCTGGGTGATCGGCCCACGCGTCGGCATTGGCTGGGCGTGGGACTGGCAGCGATCGGCCTGCTCTGCATCATCGAGCCATGGCATGACCTGGGCAGCATCATGAGCACCACGCTGGCGATCGTCGGCGGTGCCGCGTGGGCAGCGGGTACCGTGCTCAGCAAGCGCATGTTCCGCCAGCACGCGCCGTCGGTGCTCAGCCTCACGGCGTGGCAGATGCTGCTGGGCGGCGCGTTGCTGGGCCTGCTCGCGCTGGCGGTGCCGGAGCGCGCGATCGAATGGAATACGGCCTTCATCGGCGGGCTGGTGTACAGCGTGGTGCTGGCGTCCAGCCTGGCGTGGTGGTTGTGGTCGATCGTGCTGCAGCGGCTGCCGACCACGGTGGCCAGCGTGTCCAGCCTGGGCGTGCCGATCGTCAGCGTGCTGCTGGCCTGGCTGATCCTGCACGAGCAGCCCTCGATGATGGAACTGGTCGGCATCGTGTTCGTGCTGGCGGGGTTGCTGGCGGTCAGCGGGGTGGGACGCAGAGCGCGGAGTGAGAAGTGAGAGAGAGCAACAGCAGCCATGCATCAACTCTTCTCTCACTCCTCCTCACTCACTCCCGGCTTCTCGCGTCTCACCAGGGCAGCGCCTGCAGATCCACATTGCCACCGGTCAGCACCACGCCGACGCGCTTGCCGGCGAAACGCTGCGGCTGTTTCAGGATCGCCGCCAGCACGGTGGCGCTGGAGACTTCCACCACCTGTTTCAGTTCGGACCACAGCAGCTGCATCGCCGCGATGATCTCGGCGTCGCTGACCGTGATCACCTCGACCCGATGGGCGCGCAGCGCATCGAGGTTGCGCTCGCCGATCAGCGCGCGCAAACCGTCGCAGACGGTGTCCGGCACCACCGTGGTGATCCGCCGGCCCTGCGCCAGCGATTGCGCCGCGTCGTCGGCGCCGAGCGGCTCGGCGCCGAACAGCGCCAGCGCCGGGTCGATGCCGTGCGCGGCGATCGCCACGCCGCTGGCCAGACCGCCACCGCCGACCGGGGTGATCAGCGCGTCCAGTGCACCGGCCTGCTGCAGCAGTTCCAGCGCGAGCGTGCCCTGGCCGGCCATCACCCGCGTGTCGGCATACGGATGGACCAGCTCGGCGCCGGTGTCGCGCTGCACTTCGGCGCACTTCGCTTCGCGTGCAGCCTGGGTCGCGGCGCAGCGATGCAGGATCGCACCGGCGCGCTCGATCGCCTCGAGCTTGGCGCGCACCGCGCCCTCCGGCACCACCACGTGCGCGGCGATGCCGCGGGTGGCGGCGGCCAGCGCCAATGCATTGCCGTGGTTGCCGGAGGAATGCGTGACCACGCCGTGCGCGGCCTCGGCGTCGCTGAGCGACCACACCGCGTTGCAGGCGCCGCGGAACTTGAACGCGCCGCCACGTTGCAGGTGTTCGCTCTTGAAGTGCAGCTCGGCGCCAGCCAGCGCGTCCAGCCCTGCGCTGCGCAGCACCGGGGTGATCCGCGCATGCGGCGCGATGCGCGCGGCGGCGTCGCGAATATCGTCGAAACCGGGCAAGGCGTCTTTCACGATTCGATCTCCACGCCACAACGGAAATGGCGTTCGGCACCGGGCTCCAGCCGGATCGCCGCGGCGCATTCGGGCCGGTTGAAGGCGTCGGCCATGCACTCCATCGGCTCCAGCGCGATCGCACGGCGCGCATCGCGGCTGATCGTGTCGGCGGTGAACGCATGCATCACACCGCGTTCCTGCCACACCGCGATGGCGAAGCCGCTGGCCGGATCCCGCAAGCGGGTGCGGATGCGGCCGTCGGCCTCGACGTCCAGATCGGTATAGCCCTGATCGAGGATGCTGTCGCCGATCCGGCGCGGCTCGCGGAAGTCCAGCGCCGGCGCGTCGTCCAGCGACACGTAGGCCTCGGCGCCGGCGAGCGCGATCAGGTCGGCGCCGGTGCGGATCAGCGTCTGCGCGGGAATCTGCAACTGCCAGCCGTCGACCTCGGCATCGGCCATGCGGAAATACGGATGCCAGCCGAAGAAGCAGGGCGCCGCGCTGTCACCCACGTTCTTCATGCAGGCATCCAGGGTGAGGCCGTCGGCATCCAGGGTGAAGGTCACCACCAGGTCGATCGCATGCGGGTATCCCGGCCGTGGGCGGATCGCGCCGGTATGCAACGTGACACGCGCCGAATCGTCATCGGCCGCCAGGCCGGCCACCTCGAAATCCGTGTCGCGCACGAAGCCATGCCGGCTGGCGCGATCGGTGCCGGCAACGCCAGGATCGAGATCCTGCGACTGGCCGTCGAAGTCATAGCGGGCATCGGCAACGCGGCCGGCAAACGGCACCATGATGGCGAAGCGCGAGCCGGGTCGATGCACGATTTCGGCGGGGCTGTCGTAGCCATCGGCGAGGTCGCGCGTGGTGCCATCGAGATCGGCCTCGAAGCTCAGCAAGGCCGCATCATGCCGAGCCAGGCGGATGCAACGGCCGCCGTCGACATCCGTCAGCACCACGATGTCCTGATCGCCAAGGCGGCTGAGCCGGGCGGTGTAGCGCGTCGCACCCATGTGACTTTCCCGTGGTTTAACAGGTGCATGGTATCCTTTTCGGTCCCCACGCCCCATCTATTCCCCATGCATGCACTACCCGAGCAAGCCGCCCCGGCGTTGATCCGCCTTTGTGACTACCGTGCCCCGGCCTGGCACGTGGAGACGGTCGAACTGGATTTCGAGCTCGGCATCGACGCCAGCGAGCTGTGTTCGCGCCTGCGCCTGCGCCGCGATCCTGCGCAGGACGAGCCGCTGCGCCTGGACGGCGAGAACCTGCAGTTGCTGTCGATCAGCCTGGACGGCGTGCAACTGCCCGCCACCGCCTACCGCTACGCCGGCAACGTGCTGGAAGTGGACGGCGCCGGCGATGGCAGCGTGCTGGAAACCCGCGTGCGGCTGCGTCCGGCGGCGAATACCGCGCTGGAAGGCCTGTACCTGTCCGGCCCGCGCGAAAGCGGTTTCCTGCTGACCCAGTGCGAGGCCGAGGGCTTCCGCCACATCACCTTCTTCCCCGACCGGCCCGACGTGCTGTCGAGCTACACGGTCACCCTGCGCGCCGACCGCGAGCGCTTCCCGGTGCTGCTGGCCGGCGGCAATCCCGATGGCGCCGGCGAACTCGAGGGTGGCCGGCACTGGGCGCGTTTCGTCGACCCGCATCCCAAGCCGAGCTACCTGTTCGCGCTGGTGGCCGGTCGGCTGGAGCTGCTCGAACGCGACTACGTCACCGCCGACGGTCGCGCCGTGCAGCTGAAGATCTGGGCCGAGGCCGACGCGATCGACCGCTGCCACTACGCGATGGACGCGCTGGAACGCTCGATGCGCTGGGACGAGCAGGCCTACGGCCGCAACTACGACCTGGACGTGTTCCACGTGGTCGCCACGCATGATTTCAACATGGGCGCGATGGAGAACAAGGGCCTCAACATCTTCAACGCGAAGTGCCTGCTGGCCGACCCGGATTCGACCACCGATGACGAGTACCGCCACGTCGAGGCGGTGGTGGCGCACGAGTATTTCCACAACTGGAGTGGCAACCGGGTCACCTGCCGCGACTGGTTCCAGCTGAGCCTGAAGGAAGGGCTCACCGTGTTCCGCGAGCAGAGCTTCTCGGCCGACATGAATTCGGCGCCGCTGAAGCGGATCGATGATGTGTCGCTGCTGCGCCGCGCGCAGTTTCCCGAAGACGCCGGCCCGCTGGCGCATCCGGTGCGCCCGGCGCAGTACAGCGAAATCAACAACTTCTACACCGCCACCGTCTACGAGAAGGGCGCCGAGCTGGTGCGCATGCTGGCCGGCGCGCTGGGCCAGCATGGCTTCCGTCGCGGCATGGACCGCTATTTCGAGCGCAACGATGGCCGCGCCGCCACGCTGGAGGATTTCCTCGGCGCGCTGGGCGAGGCCAACCAGACCGACCTGATGCCGTACCTGGGCTGGTACGCCCAGCCCGGCACGCCGCGGCTGAAGGCGCACGGCCACTACGACATCGAGCGACAGGAATACACGCTGACCCTGTCCCAGCAGGCGCCCGCCGTCGCCGGTGGCGAGGCCCGGCCGGCCCTGCCGATTCCGGTCAAGCTGGCGCTGTTCGACCGCCATGGCCGGATGCTGCCGCTGCATCTGGACGGCCAGACGTCCAACGGCGATACCGAGCAGGTGGTGGTGCTGAGCCAGATCGAGCAGCGCCTGGTCTTCACCGCCGTGCCGGCGCGACCGGTGCCGTCGCTGTTGCGCGGCTTCTCCGCTCCGGTGCTGCTGGAGTGCGATTACGGCCCCGCCGACCTGGCCTTGCTGCTGGCCCACGATGTCGATGGTTTCAATCGTTGGGAGGCTGGCCAGCAACTGGCCCTGCGCGCCTACGAGAACCTCCGTGACGGCAGCACCGAGGAGGCCTTGCTGGCCTGGTCCGATGCATTGGCCGGATTGTTCGACCATGCCGCCATCGACGACGCCCTGCTGGCCGACCTGCTGACTCCGCCGGGGGAGGTGGAGCTGGCCGAGCGCGAATCGTCGATCGATCCGGAGCACATCCATCACTTGCGCCAGAAGCTGCAACAGCGACTCGCCGCAAGACTGGGCGCGCGCGGGCTGGCTGAGCGCTACGCCACGCTGGCAGCACAAACCTCGATCGCACTGGACGCGGCCAGCCAGGCCCGGCGCCGCCTGAAGCGCCGCGTGCTGGAACTGCTGGTCCTGCTCGACCATGACGGCGCCTGCGCCGTGGCAGAGCGGCAGTTCCATGAAGCTCCCGGCATGACCGACCGCCTTGCCGCGTTGTCGGTGCTGGTGCGCAACGGCGCCCCGCAGGCGGGCGCGGTGCTCGCCGCGTTTCGCGCGCGTCACGCCGGCAACGCGCTGGCGCTGGACAAGTGGTTCTCGGTACAGGCGCAGTTGCCCGGTGAGCCGGCCCTGGCGCGGGTACGCATGCTCGAGGACGATTCCGCATTCACGCTCAAGAATCCGAACCGCGTGCAGTCGTTGCTGGGCGCTTTCGTGCGCAACAACCCGAGCGGTTTCCATCGTGTGGATGGTGCCGGTTATCGCCTGCTGGCGGAGCGACTGGTGACGCTTGATGCACTGAATCCGCAAGTCGCGGCGCGGCTGGCCACGGCATTCAACGGTTGGCAGCGGCTGGAGCCGAAGCGACGCGAGGCGGCGCGAAGCGTGATCGTGGAGCTGGGGGCGCATCGCGGGCTTTCCCGCAACCTCGCCGAAATCATCGGCAGCGTGCTGAATCACTGACCGCCGAGGGGGCGCCGCGCAAAGGGGCTGCCCGCTACACCGTCCGGCAATGCGTGGTGAAATGATCACCACGCACGTGGGCGGCATGTTTCATTCAGACGGCCAGGTGATCGAGTGCTTCGAGCAGGCTGTTCATGCGCGACTCCAGGTCCGGCTGCAACGCATCGCGGTCGCTGTCATTGCGGCCGTAAAGTTCGTCGATGTCCATCTCGACCTGGCCCAGTTCGATCAGCAGGTCATGACGCGGATAGACGGGCTGGAAATCGAAGCTCATGTCCATGACGTACCCCTTCGTGGTTGGTAGCGAAGTGGATGCAACCGCCATGCCATGCGTGAACTGGGTCACACTTTATTCGGGCATGGATCACGCGACTGACGCAGCACGTCATCAGCTGCCGTGATCCGGCACAAATTTCCTTTTCAGTCACCCCTTGTTCACGCATTTTCGGTGATTATCGGTCCGCAACACCAAGCAGCAGACGCTGCTTTCGCGTCAGTCATTTTCCGGTTTCTGGCGCTCGGCAACACGGTCATCCTGGATTCCCCCTGTTCCTGAGACCGCCGAGCGCCAGATCTAAAAGCACGAGGCCCCGCGGCTGCCAGCCGCGGGGCCTCGTCATTTGGGACGTTCGGCGGGCGCGCACAAAAAGCTCACACCGCACAAAAGACGACGGCACCCCGAGGGGTGCCGTCTTGCTTCCTTTCCCGGTACACGATCGAACCCCTGTCAGTTCGATCTCGGCGCGCGTAGTCGCGCAGCGTCTGCCCAAGAAAGTGCTGACCGGATCAAGCAGGAAGCGTGCCATCATGAAGTCAACGCTTCCAACCGCTTGATGGCGCTACCATGTCGACCCGTTCCGTCACTTTTTGCACGCTCAGGTCAGCTTGATGCACCACCCGACCCACTACGACGTCATCGTGATCGGCGGCGGCCACGCCGGCACCGAAGCGGCGCTGGCTGCCGCGCGCGCAGGCGCACGCACCCTGCTGCTCAGTCACAACATCGAAACGATCGGCCAGATGAGCTGCAACCCGGCCATCGGCGGCATCGGCAAGGGGCACCTGGTCAAGGAGATCGACGCGCTGGGCGGCGCGATGGCACACGCCGCCGACCGCGCCGGCATCCAGTGGCGCACCTTGAACGCGTCGAAAGGGCCGGCCGTGCGCGCCACCCGCTGCCAGGCCGATCGCGCGCTGTACAAGGCGGCGATCCGCCAGCTCGTGGAAACCCAGCCGAATCTGCAGTTGTTCCAGCAGGCGGTGGACGACCTGATCATCGAAGGCGGCCGCGTCACCGGCGTGGTCACCCAGATGGGCCTGTCGTTCAGCGCTCGCAGCGTCGTGCTGACCGCCGGCACCTTCCTCGCCGGCAAGATCCACATCGGCCAGGCGCACTATGCGGGCGGCCGTGCCGGCGATCCGCCGGCCAGCACGCTGGCGCAAAAGCTGCGCGAACTGCCGGTGGCCGCCGACCGGCTGAAGACCGGCACCCCGCCGCGCATCGACCTGCGCAGCATCGACTTCAGCGGCCTGGACGAGCAGCCCGGCGACACGCCGATGCCGGTGTTCTCCTACCTCGGCTCGCGCGACGAGCATCCGCGCCAGGTCAGCTGCTGGATCACGCACACCTCCGAGCGCACGCACGAGCTCATCCGCGGCGCGCTGGACCGTTCGCCGCTATACACCGGCCAGATCGAGGGCGTCGGGCCGCGCTACTGCCCCTCGATCGAGGACAAGGTGGTGCGCTTCGCGGAGAAATCCTCGCACCAGATCTTCATCGAGCCGGAAGGTCTGGACACCTTCGAGATCTACCCCAACGGCATCTCGACCTCGCTGCCCTATGACGTGCAACTGGCCCTGGTGCACTCGATCAAGGGCTTCGAGCACGCCCACATCACCCGTCCCGGCTACGCCATCGAGTACGACTACTTCGACCCGCGCGGACTGAACCCGTGGCTGGAGACCAAGGCCATCGGCGGACTCTACTTCGCCGGCCAGATCAACGGCACCACCGGTTACGAGGAAGCTGCCGCGCAGGGCCTGATCGCCGGCCTCAATGCCGCGCTCGCGGTGCTGGACAAGGCGCCGTGGTATCCGCGGCGCGACGAGGCCTATATCGGCGTGCTGATCGACGACCTCACCAGCAACGGCACGATCGAGCCGTACCGCATGTTCACCTCGCGCGCCGAATACCGGCTGCATCTGCGCGAGGACAATGCCGACCTGCGCCTGACCGAGCAGGGCTTCGCGCTGGGTGTGGTCGCACAGGCACGCTTCGATGCGCTGCGCCGCAAGCGCGACGCGGTGGAGCGCGAACTGCAACGGCTGGGCGCGCTGTGGATCTCGCCAACCAACGCGCTCGGCGCGGCGGTACAGCGGCAGCTGGGCATCACGGTCAGCCGCGAAACCAGCGCGACCGACCTGTTGCGCCGCCCCGAAATGGATTACGCCCGCCTGGCCGGCGTGGCCGAACTGGGACCCACGGTCGCGGCCGAGGATGTCGCCGCGCAGGTCGAGGTGCAGGTGAAGTACGCCGGCTATCTCGAACGCCAGCGCGAGGAGATCGAGCGCCAGCGCCGCCAGGAACACCAGGCGATTCCGGCCGGTTTCGACTACGACAAGGTGCGCGGACTGTCCGCCGAAGTGTTGCTGAAGCTCAAGCGTTCGCTACCGGCTACCGTCGGTCAGGCAGCACGCGTCAGTGGCGTGACGCCCGCCGCGATTTCGCTGCTGCTGGTGCACCTGAAGCGCCGCGACGCCGCCTGAGCTTGCCGGCGCCACACCGGGTCATGGCATCATGCCCACTTTGACCAGCCCGGGGAGTGCGCAATGGAAATCTGGATCGGCCGCGACGGTGAACGACATGGCCCCTACAAGGAAGCAGACGTGCGCGAATGGCTGCGCAGCGGCCAGGTCAGCTCGGCCGACCTGGCCTGGTACGAAGGCCTCGCCGACTGGCAGCCGCTGTCGGTGCTGTTTCCCGACGCGGTGAGCGCCGCACCCACGGCCAGTCCGGGCAGCAACCCGTATGCCGCGCCTGCCGCACCGCTGCTGCCGCAGACCACCGCCGCGGCACTGGAGGACTATGCCGGCTTCTGGAAGCGCGTGGCTGCCTACATTCTCGATGCGATCATCCTGTACATCCCGCAGATGCTGATCGAAAAGGCATTCGGCGGCGATGCCGCCAAGGCGGCCCTGCAGCAGGCCGCCCTCGATGGCGTCGGCAATCCCGACGCGCTGATGGCCGCCAACATGCATTACTACAGCACCATGTGGCCGGCGATGCTGCTGATCATGGTGATCGGCATCCTCTATTTCACCATCTGCGAAAGCTCGGCCTGGCAGGGCACCGTGGGCAAGCTGGCGCTGGGCATCCGCGTCACCGACCTGGATGGCAACCGGATCAGCTTTGCGCGGGCTTTCGGCCGCTACTTCGCCAAGATCCTCAGCGCGATCATTTTCGCCATCGGTTTCCTGATGGTGGCCTGGACCCAGCGCAAGCAGGGCCTGCACGACATGATCTGCGGCACCCTGGTGCTGAACGGCCGCGCCAGCGAATTCAACACCAACCCGTCCGCGGCCAGGAAGAACAACTCGTTCAACGCCTGACGACGGCGATGTGGGGCATGCAAGCGGCGCCGCGGTCGATCCGCGGCGCCGCTTGCATTTGCGCCACCGCACCAGCGAAAGCGCTTGTTATCATCGACGATCAACCCGTTCACCCGGCGCCCGCGCCGTTGCAAGGAATTGAAAGCTGCTCATGCAAAGTATCGAACAACGCATCGCCACCGATATCGCCGCCAGCACCGCCCAGGTCCGCGCGGCGGTCGACCTGCTCGACGGCGGCGCCACCGTGCCGTTCATTGCGCGCTACCGCAAGGAAATCACCGGCGGTCTCGACGACACCCAGCTGCGCCTGCTGGAAGAACGACTGCATTACCTGCGCGAGCTGGAAGACCGCCGCGCGACGATCCTGGCCAGCATCGAAGAACAGGGCAAGCTCGGCGATGCGTTGAAGGCCGACCTGCTCGCCGCCGATACCAAGGCGCGGCTGGAAGACCTGTACCTGCCGTACAAGCCCAAGCGCCGCACCAAGGCGCAGATCGCCCGTGAAGCGGGACTGGAGCCGCTGGCGCTGGGCTTGCGGGAAGATCCGACGCTGACTCCGGAAGCCTTCGCCGAATCCTTCGTGGATGCGGCAAAAGGCGTGGCCGATGTGCGCGCCGCGCTGGACGGCGCGCGCGCGATCCTGATGGAGTCGATCGCCGAGGACGCCCACCTGGTCGGCGAGCTGCGCGACTGGCTGTGGGTGCAGGGGCAGATCCGCGCCAAAGTGGTCGAGGGCAAGGAAACCGAAGGCGCGAAATTCCGCGACTACTTCGACCACGTCGAGCCGCTCGGCAAGATTCCCTCGCACCGTCTGCTGGCGCTGATGCGCGCGCGCAACGAGGGCGTGATCGAGATCGAGCTGGCGCCCGCTGCCGACAGCGAGCGGGGCCATCTCGAAGCCGAAGGTCGGGTGGCTGCCCACGCCGGCATCCATGATCGCGGCCGCGCCGGCGATGCCTGGCTGCGCGAGACGGTGCGGCTGACCTGGCGCGTGAAGCTGCACCTGCACCTCACCCTGGATCTGTTCGGCCGCGTACGCGAAGGCGCCGAGGACGAGGCGATCCGCGTGTTCGGCGACAACCTGAAGGACCTGATGCTGGCCGCCCCGGCCGGTGCCAAGACGGTGATGGGGCTGGATCCGGGCATCCGTACCGGCTGCAAGGTCGCGGTGGTCGACGCCACCGGCAAGGTGGTGGCCACGGATGTCATCTATCCGCTGGAGCCGAAGCGGCAGTGGAACGAGTCGCTGGCTGTACTGGCGCGGCTGTGCAAGCAGCACCATGTCGACCTGATCTCGATCGGCAACGGCACCGGCTCGCGCGAAACCGACAAGCTGGCCGGTGAGCTGATCAAGGGCCTGGCCAAGGCTGACGCTGCGCATGCGATCGCCAAGGTCGTGGTCAGTGAAGCGGGCGCCTCGGTGTATTCGGCCTCCGAAACCGCCGCGAAGGAATTCCCGAACCTGGACGTGACCCTGCGCGGCGCCGTCTCGATCGCGCGACGCCTGCAGGACCCGCTGGCCGAACTGGTGAAGATCGAGCCGAAGGCGATCGGCGTCGGGCAGTACCAGCACGACGTCAACCAGATCAAGCTGGCGCGTGCACTCGATGCCCGCGTCGAGGACTGCGTCAACGCAGTCGGTGTCGACGTCAACACCGCTTCGGCCGCCCTGCTGTCGCGGGTCGCCGGGCTCAGCGCCAGCGTGGCGGAGAACCTGGTCAAGCATCGCGACGCCAACGGTCCGTTCGCCAACCGCAAGTCGCTGCTGAAAGTGCCGCGGCTGGGCGACAAGGCGTTCGAGCAATGCGCCGGCTTCCTGCGCGTGTCCAGCGGCGACAACCCGCTGGACGCCAGCTCGGTGCACCCGGAAGCCTACCCGGTGGTCGAGCGGATCATCGCGCAATGCGGTCGTGAAGTACGCAGCATCATCGGTGACAGCAGTTTCCTGCGCAGCCTGAAGCCCGAGCAGTTCACCGACGAAAAATTCGGCGTGCCGACCGTGCGCGACATCCTCAAGGAACTGGAAAAGCCCGGCCGTGATCCGCGCCCGGAGTTCGTGGCGCCGAGCTTCGCCGAAGGCGTCGAGGACGTGAAGGACCTCAAGCCGGGCATGATTCTGGAAGGGCGCGTCACCAACGTCGCCGCCTTCGGCGCCTTCGTCGACATCGGCGTGCACCAGGATGGTCTGGTTCACGTCTCGGCGCTGTCGCACACCTTCGTCAAGGATCCGCGCGACGCGGTCAAGGCCGGCGACATCGTCAAGGTCAAGGTGATGGAGGTCGACTTGCCGCGCCAGCGCATCGGCCTCAGCATGCGACTGGACGACGAACCCGGACAGGCGCGCAGTGGGCGTGGTGGTGATGAAACGCGTGGCGATGCCCGCAATCCGCGCGGCGCACGACCGCGCGAGAGCACGCCGAAACCGGTGGCGGTCCCCGCCAACAGCGCTTTCGCCGACGCGATGTCACGCGCCATCAAGCGCTGAAGCCCGTGGCTGGAGCTGCCAAGCTGGCCACGAAGTACCTGTACGCAGCGCAGCATGCGCAAACGTATGGAATGCGTCAGGATACGCGCCATCTAACTTCTCGTTAACGAACAAAGGAGTGTCACCATGTTCCATTCGCGCAAGCTCGCCAGTGCGCTGGCGCTGGCCCTCGGTTGCGCCGGCGCCGCGCACGCCGGGTCGGTGCCATTCAACAATGTCGTGGTATTCGGCGACAGCCTCAGCGACACCGGCCAGTTTTTCTCCACCGCGCTGAACGACTACACCAAGTTCACCGTCAATCCCGGCGATGTCACCGTGCAGATCGTGGCCAGGAATTATGGCTTCAACCTGCAACCCTCCCGCGTGGGTGGCAGCGACTACGCCTTCGGTGGCTCCGGCGTGGTCACCGATGACAATGGTCCGGACCCGGCCATCCCCACCATCACCGAGCAGGTGACGGGCTATCTCGCCAACGGTGCCAAGGCCGACCCGCACAGCCTTTACATGGTCTGGGGCGGCGCCAACGACATCTTCTATCACTCCACCCAGTATGGCCTGCACACGCTGATCCCGTCGCTGGGCGAAACCGCGGCGCAGGCCAGCGGCAACATCAATGCCGCGGCAACCCAGGAACTGGTGTTGATCAACCAGCTCAAGCAGGCCGGCGCGAACTACGTGGTCGTTTTCAACCTGCCGGACATCGGCGCGACGCCGTCGGCGCACGCGAATGAAGCCCTCGTACCGGGCATCAGCGCCTACCTCACCAGCGTGTCGCAGTCCTACAACGCGACGCTCAACGCCGGGCTGGGCACGCATACCCTGGGCGTCAATACGTTTGGCCTGTTCGAGCAGATCATCGCGAACCCGGGAAAATACGGCTTCACCAACATCACCACGCCGGCTTGCAATGACGCCGGCGGCAGCTCGCACGACTGCGACGGCAGCACCTTGGTGGCGCCGGGGGCAGCTCAGACCTACCTGTTCGCCGATGGCGTGCACCCGACCCCGGCCACGCACGCGATGCTGGCCCAGGTGGTGATGTCGGAGTTGCAGGCGCCGCAGCAGATCTCGCTGTTGCCGGAGGCGCCGCTGGCTGCGGCCAACGCCTACGGCAGCACCCTCGACATGCAGATGGCCAAGGACAGCCTGGGCGAAGGCACCCGCGCCTTCGTCAACGTCGGTTATGCCACGCATCGCTTCGACGCCACGCCCAGCTCGCCGGCGCTGAACAGCAACAACGCCAACCTGACACTCGGCTATGACTGGAAGACCAGCGACAGCCTGTCCGCGGGTGCCGCGCTTGGCGTCAGTCACGATGCGGCGCACATGCAGGGCGGCGGCGGTTACGAGATGAAGGACTACTCGGCGCTCGGTTTCGTGACCTATCACCTCGGCGGTGGCTACGTCAGCGGCTATGGCCACCTCGGCCGATCCGATTTCAGCGGGATCAAGCGCAACTTCCAGATTGGCGCCGCAAACATCAGCGAGACCGGCGACACCAACGGTTCACACTACGGCGTCGGCGTGAGCGGCGGCTGGTGGTTCAACATGGACGACATCAAGACCGGCCCGTTCGCCAGCCTGGACTGGCAGGACATCACCGTTGACAGCTATCACGAGCGCGGCAGCGACGCGACCGCCATGTGGTTCGGCCGGCAGCATCGCCAAGCCCTGGTCGGCAGCCTGGGCTGGCGCCTGCAGGGGCACTGGCAGGTCGCCAACCTGGTGATGGCGCCTTACGCCGAGCTGGCGTGGAACCGCGACAGCAAGGCCGATGCCACGCGCATGGTGACGACCGGGCTCAATACGATGAACGGGTCGTTTGCGATCAGCGGCTTCACGCCGGACAAGGCATGGGGCGATGTCTCACTCGGCCTGTCCGCCGAGCTGACGCCGACGATCACCAGCTGGATCGGTTACGAGAGCCGCTTCAGCGACACCAGCGAGAAGAACAGCAGCTTCAACATGGGCTTCCGGATCAAGTTCTGAGCCGACGCCCGCGCAACAAAAAAGCCGCCGGTTTCCCGGCGGCTTTTTTTTGGACGTCCAGACGGCTTACTTGTTCTTGCCGCCGGTGGCGATACCGAGGATCGACATCGCGTCCTTCTTCATGGTTGCGGCGGCGGCGGCATCCAGCGGCTGCACGTCCGAACCGACCTGATGCTGCTGCAGCACCAGCGTGCCGTCGTCGCTCCAGCCGGCGCGGTCGATCGCGCTGGGCTTGCCGTCGCGGTTCGCCTTGGTTTCCTGCACGACTACCCACGGCTTGCCGTTCTTGTAGGCGTAATCGGTGCTGGTATAGCCCTTGTCGCCGTAGTCGACTTCTTCACGGATGTACTTCACTTCACCCGCCTGGCGGAACAGCTGCCAGCCACGCGAGTCGTCCTTCTCCAGCTTGGTGCCGTGGCTGATCTTCATGCCGCCGATCTGCGCCTTCACGTCGGCGAAATCCGCCAGCAGCTTTTCGGCAGGGGTCTGTTCGGCCTGCAGCTGGATCGCCACCGCGTCGTTGTTGCTGCCCTTGGCCAGCACCGGGGCCTGGATCGGCATGGTGTACTGACGCTCGCCGTCGGTCAGGGTGGCCTGGATCACGTACAGATCGGCCGGCTTGACATCGGCCGGATTGAAGCTGAGCGTGAACGCCTGCGGGAACGTGCCGGCCGGTGACGTCTTGCTGGCCAGTGGCGCCGAACCCACCGCGGTGGAAGACACGTCGACCAGGTTCAGCACCAGGCTGGCTTTTTCCGAAGGCGCCGGCGAACCCGCGCGCAGCGAGATCGTGCCGCTCACCTGGCTCGGCGCCTTGGCCACGGCACCGGCAGTGTTCGCGGAGGCGGGCGCGGAAGCATCCGCCGGCTGGGACGAATTGGAAGCGTTGTTGCAGCCAGCCAGGGCCAGTGCAGCAACCGACATCAGCGACAAAACCGTCTTGCGCATCGGGGGAAACCTCTTCAACGTGAAATCAGGCACGTGTCCGTTCGAGCGCTCGGCGCCACGACTTTTACGCGGGGGAAGTTCCAAGCATAGCCCAAAAAGCGCAGCCCGGAAAAGTCAATCCATCCAACGGCCTACCATGCGCCGGCGTACTGGTTGCCCGATCAGCCGCGGTGCAACGCCCGGTGCGCGATGTCGCGGCGACAGAAGGCGCCGTCATAGTGGATCCGGCTGACGGCGGCATAGGCGTTCTCGCGCGCCGCGCCAATGTCCGCGCCCAGCGCGCACACGGTCAGCACGCGCCCGCCGGCGGTGACCACGCGCCCCGCCTCGTCGAGGCGGGTGCCGGCATGAAACACCTTGACGTCAGCAGCGGTCGGCGCGTCGAGTCCGCTGATCGCATCGCCCAGCCGAACACGGGCCGGATAGCCGCCGGCAGCCATCACCACGCCGATCGCCGGCCGTGCGTCCCAGCGCGCCGAGATCTGCGCCAGCCGACCATCCAGCGCCGCATCGATCAGGTCCACCAGGTCGGATTTCAGCCGCAGCATGATCGGCTGGGTTTCCGGATCGCCGAAGCGCACGTTGAACTCGATCACTTTGGGCGCGCCATCCTTGTCGATCATCAACCCGGCGTAGAGGAAACCGATGAACGGCGCGCCCTCGGCGGCCATGCCGCGCAGGGTCGGCTCGATCACTTCGCGCAGGATGCGCCGCTCGACTTCCGGCGTGACCACCGGCGCGGGCGAGTACGCGCCCATGCCACCGGTGTTCGGACCCAGATCGCCTTCGTCACGGCGCTTGTGATCCTGGCTGCTGGCCATCGGCAGCGCGTGGCTGCCGTCGCTCATCACGATGTAGCTGGCCTCCTCGCCGTCGAGGAATTCCTCGATCACCACCCGCGCCGAGGCATCCCCGAAGCTGTGCGCGCCGAGCATGTCGTGCAACGCCAGCTCGGCATCGGCGAGGGTCAGTGCTACCACCACGCCCTTGCCGGCAGCCAGGCCGTCGGCCTTGATCACGATCGGCGCGCCTTGCTTGCGCACGTAGGCCAGCGCCGGGTTCAGTTCATTGAATACGGCGTAATGCGAGGTGGGTATGTTGTGGCGTTGCAGGAAATCCTTGGCGAACGCCTTGGAGCCCTCGAGCTGGGCGGCGATCGCCCGCGGCCCGAAGACGCGCTGACCGGCTGCGCGGAACTTGTCGACCACCCCCGCCACCAGCGGCACTTCGGGTCCAACCACGGTCAGCCCGACTTTCTCGCGCCTGGCCAGCTGCAGCAGGCCGTCGATGTCGTTCATCGCGACGTCCGCGTTGCGTACGCCCGGTTCACGCGCGGTGCCGGCATTGCCGGGCGCAACGATCACTTCGTCGACCTGCGTCGATTGCCTGAGCTTCCACGCCAGCGCGTGTTCGCGCCCGCCGCCACCGATCACCAGAACCTTCATGCCTGCACTCCCGTGCGCCACCCGGCGCAGCTGCGCATTGTAACGGCAGCGACGGGACTGTCGTGAGGAGCCAGCCAGCTCAGACGCGGGTTTGCAGCAGCTCCAGCAGCGCCGCACGCGGCAGCTTGCCGGTCTCGTTGCGCGGCAGTGCATCGACCAGTTTCAGCGGGCGCGGCAGGAACAGCGGGTCGATGGCACAGCGCAGGGCGTCGAGGATGGTGTGCTCGTCCAGCCCCGGCGCCACCACCAGGGCGGCGATCCGGTGCACCCCGAGCGTGTCGCCGTCACCGTGCTGGAACACCACGCCATCGCGCACGCCGGGAACTGCCAGCAGGCGGCGGGTGAGGTCGGCCAGCGAGGCGCGCTTGCCGGCGATCTCCAGCATGTCGGCATGGCGACCACAGAGGCGGAAACGCCGACCGCCGTGGGACAGGCTGACAATGTCGGCCAGGGTAATCGGCGCAGCCAGCTGCGGCGCATCGACCGCGGTGCCGTCCGGCTGCGGATGCAGGGTCACCTGGTCGTACAGCGACCAGTCCTCGTCCACGGTGGGGCGGCGGCTGGCGAACACGCAGGTTTCGGTGGAGCCGAACACTTCCAGCAGCGGCGCGCCGAAGCGCTGCTCGGCGGCGCTCGCCAGTTCGAGCGGCAACGGCGCGGTGGCCGAAACCATCGCCGCGATCGCGGGCAGCGCAATGCCCGATTCGATCAAGGCGCGAAGGTGCACCGGCGTGGTCACCAGCACCCGTGGCGCCGGCACGGCCGCCAGCGCGGCGGCCACGTCGCCGGGAAAGAAGGGACGCCCGATATGCACGCCCACGTTGCCCAGCAACGGCAGCAGCACCGACATCTCCATGCCGTACATGTGCTGCGGCGGCACGGTGGCAACCACCTCGAAGCGATCGCCGGCGATCGCGCGCAGCCGCGCCAGGTTGCCGGCGTTGCTGGCGCGAAAGCTGCCCCAGGTCTTCAGGTTGGCGCCGGGCACCCCGGTGGAACCGGAGGTGTAGCCGATCGCCACCACCTGATCGGCGGGAATCGACGGCCAGTCGGCATCGCTCGTGGGCGGCGGCAGCGCTTCCAGCGGCGGCAGTTGTCGATAGCCCGGCGGTGGCGGATCAAGCCGGTGCTCGCCCAGCGCGTAGCAACCGGGATGTGCCCTCATCACCTCGTCCACCGCCTGCGGCGCACGTGAAGAGGGCAGCAGATTGATCTGGCCGCGCAACACCACCGCACAGAACGCCACCAGGAAGGCATAGCGGTCTTCGCACAGGTTTACCGCCGCCGCTGCATTCGGCAGGGACGCGGATACCGCGCGGACATCAGCCAGGAAGTGCGCCGCGGTGATCGCCCCGCCATCCCGCCAGGCGACGGTCCGTGCCGGATCGGCGGCTTCCAGCAAGGGCAGCAGCGGCGACAGCTCTCGCTGGTACGGGTCGTAGACGATAACCAAACTGCTGACTCCCTGATCCTGGATACCTCGCGTGCATCAGCATCGCGCCGCGAGGTGAACGGCGACGTGAACGACGGTCGCGGATGATGGCGGCGATGCAACGTCGGCACCGCCGGCGTGCGCTCCCCCGCCCGCTCAGGCCCGAATGATAGCGCCCGACAGCGCGTCGCAAATTACCGTGGGGCTGCACTGGCCACCCAGCGGGGCCTCCAGCACGCCGTCCAGCTCATCGCCAAAATACTCCGCCACCACCTGCGCCGTGCGTGCCGGCGGCTGGCCATGGGGATTCGCGCTGGTCGACACCAGCGCACCGCCAAAGGCGCGGCACAGCGCGGCGGCCGGTGCATGAGCGGTAACCCGCAGCGCGATGCCCGCATGCTTGCCGGCGACCCAGTCGGGCACCTGGTTCGACCGCGGGAAGATCCACGTATGGGGCCCGGGCCAGCTCGCGCGTACCTGTTGCAGTACCGCCCCCGGCACCGCGGTGAAGTCGATGTAGCGCTCGACCTGGCCGAAGTCCGCCGCAATCAGCAGGACGCCCTGCATCGAGGGGCGCTGCTTCAGCGCGAACAGTCGCTCGAACGCGCCACGGTCGTGCGGATCGCAGCCGAGACCGAATACCGCCTCGGTGGGATAGGCCAGCACCCCGCCACCGCGCAGCAGCGCGGCGGCGGCATCCAGTTCGGCGAGGGTGAACTGTTCGAGCACTCAGGACTCGGCTTTGCCGCTGACGGCCTTCTTCGTGACTGCCTTTTTCGTGGCGGTCTTGCTGGCGGCAGCTTTCTTCGCCGGCGCCTTCTTGGTGGCGGTCTTCTTGCTCGCGGTCTTCTTGCTGGCAGCCTTCTTCACAGCCGTCTTCCTGGCCGGAGCGGCCTTCTTGACGGCGGCTTTCTTGGTCGCCGTCTTCTTGCCGAAGCGGCCCGGCTTGCGTGCCGGCGCGGCGGCCAGCAATTCCAGGCACTGCTTTTCGGTCAGCTCCTTCGGCTCCTGCTCCTTCGGGATGCGGGCGTTCTTCTCACCATCGGTGATGTACGCACCGTAGCGACCATTCAGCACCTGCACGCCGTTGCCGAAATCAAGGATCAGGCGGTTCGCCAGCATCTCCAGTTTCTCGGCCACGATCTGCAGCGCGCGCGGCAGCTCGATCGTGTACGGATCATCCTCGGGCTTCATCGAGGCATAGGTGCTGCCCTGTTTCACGAACGGCCCGAAGCGCCCGATCGCCACGCTGACCTCGTCGCCGTTTTCCGCCTGACCCAGCTTGCGCGGCAGCTTGAACAGCTCCAGCGCGTCGGCCAGTTCGATGGTGTGCATGCTCTGGCCCGGACGCAGCGAGGCGAACTGCAGCTTCTCTTCGCTGTCCTTGTCGCCGATCGCCGCATACGGCCCGAACCGGCCCAACCTCACGAATACCGGCTTGCCGCTCTTCGGATCGATACCCAGCTCGCGTGCACCGGTCGCTTCGCTGCGATCGACCGACTCGGCCTTCTCGTCCACCTGCTGCTTGAACGGAATCCAGAAGCGCTCCATCAGCGGTACCCAGGCTTCCTCGCCGCGACTGACGGCGTCCAGCTCGTCCTCGAGCTTGGCGGTGAAGTCGTAGTCGACGTACTGGGTGAAATGCTGGGTAAGGAACTTGCTGACCGCGCGGCCGACGTCGCTGGGCTTGAAACGGCGGCTGTCGAGGAACACGTACTCGCGGTTCTGCAGCACCTGGATGATGCTGGCATAGGTCGATGGACGGCCGATGCCATGTTCTTCCAGCGCCTTGACCAGGCTCGCCTCGGAGTAACGCGGCGGCGGCTCGGTGAAATGCTGGTCGGCCACGATCTCCTGCAGCGGCACGGCCTCGCCCTTCTCCAGTCGCGGCAGGCGGCGGCCTTCGTCGTCGTCCTCGGCGCTCTTCTGGTCGCGGCCTTCTTCGTATACGGCGAGAAAGCCGGGATCGACCACGGTGGTGCCGCTGGAGCGGAACGAGGCATCGCCCCCGGCGGCATGCGGCAGGGCGAATTCCACCGACACGGTGTTCAAGGTGGCATGGATCATCTGGCAGGCGACGGTGCGCTTCCAGATCAGCTCGTACAACTTGCGCTGGTCGTCGTTGAGGTAGGCCGCCACCGATTTGGGCGTGTACATCGCCGAGGTCGGGCGGATCGCCTCGTGCGCTTCCTGCGCATTCTTCGACTTGGTCTTGTAGACCTGCGGCGCGTCCGGCAGCGCGTGACCGCCGAAGTCGCGGGCGATCAGCTGGCGCAGTTCGGCCATGGCGTCGTCACCGAGCATGGTCGAGTCGGTACGCATGTAGGTGATCAGGCCGACGTTGCCTTCGCTGCCCAGCGCCACGCCTTCGTACAGGCCCTGCGCCACCTTCATCGTGCGGCTGGTGGTGAAGCCCAGTTTGCGTGCGGCCTCCTGCTGCAGGGTGGAAGTGGTGAACGGGGCTGCCGGGCGCCGTTTGCGCTCCTTCGAACTCACCTCGCTGACGGTGAGGCGACCGCGCGCGGCCGCCTTCAGCGCTTCGCGCGCGGCGCGCGCAGCGGTTTCGTTGGTGAGGTCGAACTGCTCGAATTTCTTGCCGTTGAGCCGGGACAGGCGCGCGCTGAAGTCGCCGTCCACATGCTTGAGCTGGGCCTCGATGCTCCAGTACTCGCGCGCCTTGAATGCCTCGATCTCTTCCTCGCGCTCGACGATCATGCGCAAGGCGGGCGACTGCACGCGGCCGGCCGACAAGCCGCGTTGCACCTTGCGCCACAGCACCGGCGACAGATTGAAGCCGACCAGATAGTCCAGCGCGCGGCGCGCCTGCTGCGCATCGACCAGGTCGTGCGAGAGCTGCCGCGGCGCGGCCACCGCCGCCTTGATCGCCTTCGGCGTGATCTCGGAGAACACCACGCGATGCAGCTTCTTGCCTTCGGTCAGGCCGCGCTCCTTCAGGATCTCGCTGATGTGCCAGCTGATCGCCTCGCCTTCGCGATCCAAGTCGGTCGCCAGATAGATGTCATCGGCGAGCTTGGCGGCCTTGGCGATCGCATCGACGTGCTTCTGGTTGCGCTCGATCACCTCGTAGGCCATCGCGAAACCGTGCTCGGTGTCGACCGCGCCCTCTTTCGGCCGCAGGTCACGGACGTGTCCGTAAGAGGCGAGAACCTGGAAATCCTTGCCGAGGTATTTGTTGATCGTCTTGGCCTTGGCCGGCGACTCGACGATGAGCAGGTTTTTTGCCATGAAGCTGGATATCCGAAAGTGATCCACCGGCGCTTCCGTGCCGGACATATATATAGTTGAAACCACGCGCTGCCAACGGCTGTCAAGCCCGGCGCGCGCGGAGGGCTTCACGCCGACGACGCCCGGCTGTCGGGCAGACGCTGATAACGATTGCCTGCCAGGCTCTCGACACGCCCCTCCAGCTCCAGCATCAGCAACATGGACGAAAGAGCCGCGGGAAGCTGACCGGTCCGCTGAACAAGTTCGTCCAATGTCGCCGGAGCATGGCCAAGTTCCGTCAAAAGCCGCCGATAATCGGGATCCTGGCAATGACCGGATGGGTCGGGTCCAGGCGCGTCGGCACGCCTCGAACGAGTCGCGTCAGTGGCCGCGCCTGCGTCAAGCCGGGCCGCCAGCTGACCGCCAAGCATGCGCGCTGCAGGCGTCAATGTCTCGATAATTTCCGCCGCCGTCTCGACCAGCCGGGCGCCATCGCGGATCAGCTGGTGGCAACCGCGAGCCAACGGGTCATGGATGGAACCGGGCAGCGCGAACACCTCGCGCCCTTGCTCGGCAGCCAGCCGCGCCGTGATCAGCGAGCCGGAGCGCAAGCTCGCCTCGATCACCAGCGTACCCAGCGCAAGCCCGGAGATGATGCGATTGCGGCGCGGAAAATGATCGGGTCGCGCAGCGGTGCCCGGCGGAAATTCACTGACCAGGGCGCCTTCAGCCGCGAGCCGTCTGGCCAGTGCGTGATGCTTGCGTGGATAGACCCGATCAGGCCCGGTGCCGATCACCGCCAGGGTTTTTGCGCCGACATCAAGCGCCGCCGCGTGGGCGGCGCCGTCGATGCCATCGGCCATGCCGCTGGTGATCGCGAAACCGGCGTCGGCCAGGGCCGTGGCAAAAGCCCTGGCATGCACCAGCCCCTTGGCGCTGGCTCCTCGCGCGCCCACGATCGCCACTTGGGGATAAAGCAACAAATCGCTGTCGCCGGCAACAAACAGCGCGGCCGGCGGCTGCGGGATGTTTTCCAGCGGCGGCGGGAAGTCCGCGTCCGTGCAGCGCAGCAGGCGATGTCCCGGTTCGGCCAGCCACGCCATGTCCGCCTCCAGCTGCAGCTGATCAGGCCGGGCCAGCCAGGCTTGCGCAAGCTCGCCCAGTGACGCGGCCTGGCGCTGCAGCTGCGCAAGCGCGGCATGGATGTCGCCCCCGGCCGCGTCCAGGCGTGTGCGCAGTCCACCCGGGCCAAGCCCGGGCGTGCGCAAGGCGGTCAGCCACGCGCGCTGTTCTTGCAGATCGTCCCTGGTCATGTGTCGAGTTTACGGAGCACCCGGCAAGGAAAACGGCGCGGTGGTGACCGCGCCGTCGTGTAGGAAGATGCCGCCGGTGATTACTGCGGCGCGGTCAAGCGGCCGCCGATGCTCACCGGACGCAGGCCATCCATCACCAGGCCGTAGCTGACCCGGTCGAAGGTACGGAACACCATCACGTGGCCAACGTATTCGTCCGGCAGCTTGACCGTCTCGCCGAAGCCGCGGTTCATGCTGTTGCTGGCCACATCGTCGTGGATCGTCTCGCCCGGCTCGAAGATCGAGAAGGTGCTGCCGTTGTCGATGCCATCGCGCGCACCGACCGACAACATGATGACCTGGCGGGGACCGGCGGCAGCCATCGCGTCGGCGAAGCCGATCACCTTGGCATCGGCAGGCACCGACTTGGGCGCATGCGGGTAGTAGTAAGCGTCGTAGGGCTTGTCGTCGATCGGCATGATGCGATCACCGCTGCGCACTTCCTGGGTGGCGTTGAGCAGCAGCAAGGTGGCCGGATCACCGGTACGCAGGGTCTCGGCGGTGCCGATCACGCTGACCTCGACGCCGAGGTCGTCGCCCTTGCCGTAGTGACCGTCATTGCGGGAATTCTCGCTCCACGGCGCGTTGATCATCGCCGCGTTGCTGTCCATGGTATGGGCGACCAGATCGGCGCTGGCAGCGTCATCCTGATTGAAGCCGCGGAAAACATGGGTCGGCCGCACGATCGCCCAGCGCTGGCCCGGCTCGCCCTGCAAGCCACGCACGTACAGGTTCTGGCCGACGGCGCCGCGCAAACGGGACTCCTCGAGGCCAACCACGTACGGCGCGGAGCTGACCGCGCTCGAATCCATCACGCGCATTTCCTTGAGGAACATTTTCAGTTCCGACAGGGGAATCGCCGGGATCGCATCGCCTTCGCGATGGACGCTCGGCTGCAGGCCCAGGCGCGGGCCATTGATGAAGGAAAGGTTGAGCACATCCCCCGGATAGATCAGGTGCGGATTGCGTACCTGCGGGTTGGCCTGCCAGATCTCCGGCCACAGCCACGGCTTGGACAGGAATTTGGCGGAGATGGCCCACAACGTGTCGCCACGGCGAACGGTATAGCTGTCGGGATGATCGGCCCGAAGTTGCGCCCCCGCGGCATACACCGCCACGGTGACCAGCATGCCCGCCAGCAACACGATAATTTTCTTGATCATTGGTGGGAATCCCCCTTCCCCAGATGCTCGGTCGAGTGTAACCGAATGGTTAACGCGTGCAACAGGTGCCAGTTGGCAAAAATCGTCTGCACTCGGATGTTTGCCGACGTACAATGAGGCACATTCTAGATGGCTCCGAGGGTGGCTTTTTACCAAGTCGCCCGCATTTTCGGCGCCGAGGTGATTTCCATGTCCGTCTTGTCCATTCTTGAATTCCCCGACCCGCGCCTGCGCACCCGCGCCGAGCCGGTGACCGTGTTCGACGCACCGCTGAAGCAGTTCGTCGCCGACCTGTACGAAACCATGTACGCCGCCAACGGCGTCGGCCTGGCCGCAACCCAGGTCAACGTCCATCAGCGCGTGCTGGTGGCCGACATGAGCGACGAGCGCAACCAGCCATTGGTGCTCATCAACGCCCATATCCTCGAGAAGGACGGCTCGCAGGTCTATCAGGAAGGCTGCCTGTCCTTCCCCGGCCTGTACGCCGACGTGACCCGGGCACTGGCGGTGAAGGTCAAGGCGCAGGACGTCGACGGCAACGACATCGTGGTCGAGGCGCAGGGTCCGCTGGCCGTGTGCATCCAGCACGAGATGGATCACCTGGAAGGCAAGGTGTTCGTCGACTATCTGTCACCGCTCAAGCGCAGCCTGTTGCTCAAGCGCCTGGAGAAAAGTCGCAAGCAGGCGGTTGGTGCTTGAACAGGCCTGGGCCGAGTCCTCGGCATTTGCGCGTCGTCTTCGCCGGCACGCCGGAATTCTCGGTAGCCTGCCTTGAAGCCTGCCGTGCCAGCGGCGCCGAGGTGGCGGCCGTCTATACGCAACCCGACCGACCCTCGGGACGTGGCCGCAAGCTCACCGCCAGCCCGGTCAAGCAGGCCGCACTGGCGGCGGGCATCACGGTCGAACAACCCGAATCATTGAAATCCGCCGGGGTGCAACAGGCACTGGCGGCTTACCGGCCCGACTTGCTGGTGGTGGTCGCCTACGGCCTGATCCTGCCGCGCAAGGTGCTGGCGATTCCGCGACTGGGCTGCTGGAACGTGCACGCCAGCCTGCTGCCGCGCTGGCGCGGCGCCGCGCCGATCCAGCGCGCGATCCTGGCCGGGGACAACGAAAGCGGCGTCGACCTGATGCAGATGGAAGCGGGCCTGGATACCGGCCCGGTAATGCTGCAGCGGCGCACGCCGATCAGTCGCGAGGATACCGGCGGCACGTTGCATGACAGGCTGGCCCGGCTTGGCGCCGAAGTGCTGGCCGAGGGATTGCGCCGCACGCTGGCCGGCGAGGCCCTGCCCACCACGCCACAGCCCGAAGACGGCGTGACGTATGCGCACAAGCTGGACAAGGCGGAGGCGAAACTGGACTTCAGCCAGCCTGCGCTCGCGCTGGAGCGGCAGGTGCGCGCCTTCGATCCCTGGCCGGTCGCCGAAGGCGAGATCGCCGGCGAGACACTGCGGGTGTGGGCGGCCCGCGCCATGGAGCTGGATCACCATGCCCGGCCCGGCGAGGTGCTGGCGGCCGGACGCGACGGCATCGACCTGGCCTGCGGCAGCGGCGTGCTGCGCATCACCGCCGTGCAACGCGCCGGCGGCAAGCGCGTCGCCGCGGTCGATTATCTGAACGCGCGGCCCGACTTGCGACGCGCGCCATGAAGGCCGACACCCGCGCGCTGGCCGCCAGGGGCCTGGCCGAGATCGCGCTGCGCGGCGCTTCCCTGCGCGAGGTCATGCAGCGTGACGCGCCGAAGCTGGCCGATCCGCGTGACCGCGCCCTGCTGATGGCGCTGCTCAGCGAAGGCGCGCGCTGGTGGCTGCGCTTTGACGCCGCGATCGACGGTCTGCTGGAGAAATCGCTGCGGCACAAGGACCCGGCCGTGCACGCGTTGCTGGTGCTGGGTCTGGTTCAGCTGGAAATCCTCGAGCTGCAGGATTACGCCGCCGTGGCCGCCACGGTCGAGGCGGTACGCGCACTGAAGCGGCCGCAACTGGCCGGCCTGGTCAACGCCGTGCTGCGGCGCTGGCAGCGCGAGCGTGACACCTTGCTGGCGCGGCTCGATGCGAAGGCGCAGACCCGCCATGCCCATCCGAGCTGGCTGGCCGACGCGCTGCAGCGCGACTGGCCGGAGCAGGCCGAGGCGGTGATGCTGGCCGACAACGGCGAGCCGCCCTTGATGCTCAGGGTCAATCGCCAGCGCAGCGAGCGTCAGGCACTGATCGATCAGATGCACGCCGCCGGCTACCAGGCCACGCCGCACCCGTGGCTGGCCGACGCCGTGGTGCTGGCGCACAGCACCGACGTCACCCGCATCCCGGGCTTCGACGAAGGCTGGTTCGCCGTGCAGGACGGCGCCGCCCAGGTGGCCGCTGATCTGGCCGACCTGCACGACGGCCTGCGCGTGCTCGATGCCTGCGCGGCCCCCGGCGGCAAGGCCTGCCACCTGCTCGAACGCGCCGGGATCGACCTGACCGCGCTGGAATTCGATGCAGCGCGGGCCGAGCGCATCCACCAGAACCTGATGCGGTTGCGGCTGAACGCGAAGGTGGTGATCGGCGACGCCGGCACGCCCAAGGCCTGGTGGAAGGGGCAGCCGTTCGACCGGATACTGATCGACGCACCGTGCTCGGCCACCGGCGTGTTGCGCCGGCGGCCGGATGTGCGCCTACACCGACGCGAAAGTGACATCGCCGCGATGCATGCACAGCAGCGCCGCATCCTGTCCGCGCTGTGGCCGTTGCTGGCGCCGGGCGGGCGGCTGGTCTACATCACCTGTTCGGTGTTGCGGGCGGAGAACGAGGCGATCGTGGCCGAGTTGCTGTCCGCCCAGGCCGACGCCGAAGTCGTGCCCTTCAACCTGCCCGCCGGACAGCCGGCGGCGATCGGCTGGCAGATCCTGCCCGGCGACGGCGACTTCGACGGCATGTATTACGCGGTGCTGCAAAAGCAGGGTTGAGCATCGTGGTCCAAACCGGCGAGCTATGCTTGCCGCGCCCCAGGTAACGCTGACGGAATCTCCACGTCATGAAATCTCCCGTTCCCCTGTCACGCGCCCGCCCGCTGTGGCTCCGCGATGCCCGCGTTGAGCTGCTGCTGCTCGGCACCTTCGCGCTGCTGCTGCTGGGGCTGGGGCTGGGCCTGCGCGATCCATGGCCGTCCGATGAACCGCGCTTTGCGCTGGTGGCACGACTGATGGTCGAGCACGGCCAGTGGCTGTTCCCGCATCGCGGTCACGAGCTGTACCCGGACAAGCCGCCGGTATTCATGTGGCTGCAGTCGCTGGCCTATCTGCTTACCCGCAGCTGGCGGGTCGCCTTTCTGCTGCCGTCGCTGGCCGCGGCACTGGGCGCGCTGGCGCTGGTCTACGATCTGGCACGCCGACTGTGGAACCATCGCAGCGCGCTGCTGGCTGCTGCCACCTTGCTGGTCACCATCCACTTCACCTATCAGATGCGCAACGCGCAGATCGATCCGCTGCTGCTGGGCTGGATCACCTTGGCCAACTACGGCCTGCTGCGCCACCTGTTGCTGGGACCTTCCTGGCGCTGGTTCGCAGCGGGCTGCTTCTTTGCCGGCGTGGGCGTGGCGACCAAGGGCGTCGGCGTGCTTGCCTTGCTGATGCTGATTCCCTACGTGGTCGCCCGGCGTGGCCACTGGCGTCAGCTGGCGCTGCCCACGGGGGGATGGCGATGGGCGGGCGGACTGGCGCTGTTCTTCGTGCCGATCCTCGGCTGGCTGCTGCCGATGCTGCTGGTCGCCCATGCCGATGGCGACCCGCAGCATGCCGAGTATGTGCAGAACATCCTGTTCGGACAGACCGTGCATCGCTATGCCACGCCCACCGGACACATCCACTCACCGTTCTATTTCCTCGGCATCATCGCGGTCGACTGGCTGCCGCTGTCGCTGCTGTTGCCGTGGGCGCTGCCGGCGTGGTGGCGACGCCTGAAACGGCACGATGCGCGCTTTCTGCTGCCGCTGGGCTGGATCGTGCTGGTCCTGCTGTTCTTCTCGTGCAGCCCCGGCAAGCGCGATGTCTACATCCTGCCGGCCCTGCCGATGATGGTGCTGGCGCTGGCGCCGTTGCTGCCCGGCCTGCTGCGTCGGCGCAGCGTGCGCATCGCGGTATGCGCATTGACCAGCTTGCTGGCCGGCGTGCTGGCGGTGGCGGCGTTGCTGGCCCTCCACCGTCACCCGGCCTGGGCGGTCAGGATCGAACAAAGCCTGGACCCCCGGATCTGGTGGCTGCTGCTGACCATCGGTCTGACCGGCCTGCTCATCGCGGCGCTGACCCGGCTGCGTCGCGCACCGCTGGGTTGGCTGTTGTTCGCCGGCGTGTTGTGGAGCGTGTATGGGCTGTGGGGGTATCCGATGCTCAACGGCGACCGCTCCGCGCGCGATGTGATGCTGCAGGCGCGCGCCATCGCCGGGCCGCAGGCCGAGATCGGCCTGCTCGCCTGGAAGGAGCAGAACCTGCTGATGGCACAGGGTCCGGTGACCGAATTCGGTTTTCTCAAGCCATGGCCGCAGCAGTATTGCGATGCCGTCGCCTGGCTGCAGAGCGACCCCTCGCGCTGGATCTTCAGCCTGGATCAGGCCATGGGCAATTGCGTGGATCGCCAACACGCCATCTACGTCGGCCACGCCAATCGGCGTGAATGGTGGATGTTCCAGGCGACCGCGGTGAAGCCCGACTGTTCGCCGGCCAGCGGCGACCAGCAGGAAGCCGACGACCCGCCCTGACGCGGACGCACCGCCCCAGACTCGCAGCCCCCTTCACACAACGCAGATGAACCTGCGCGTTACAAGTCCGCCCCGAAACACCCTGCCGGCCACATGCGCCGGTTAGCATGTGCTCTCGGGGGTTTGTTGTTTCCCAAGGTTTGCGACGTGCACGTAGATGTAACTTCATGGAAGATCCGGATGGCCTCACTGCTGCTCGCGGTGATGCCGCTGTGTTTCGCCATATCCGGGCGACTGAAGACCGTGCCGATGGCGCTGTTGTTCGTGTTCGGGCTTCTGCTGCTGGTCACCCGCGCGGAAACCCGCGCCGTATTCCGGCAGGTATGGCCGGTGTTGGCCGTCTGCCTGCTGCGGCTGGTTTACGACATCGGCAACTTCCTGGGCCACCGGATCGAAGGGTCCACCCTCGACCTGCCGGCGCAAACGCTGCTGTTTCTGGCGATCGCTGCCGTGTTCACCCTGCCGCTGCGGCAGCGCGTGGTCGCGATCGGTTTCAGCCTGACCACGTTGCTGCTGGGCGCAGCCAGCATCTACCAGCGCTACGGGATGCATGTCGATCGCCCGTACGGCTTGAACGGCGGCGACTGGGCCTCGGTCGAGTTTGCGATGTACCTGCTGGTCATGGCGCTGCTGTCGATGCTGCAGGCGATGCGACCTGACACGCTTCGCGGTGACCGCTGGCTGCATGGCCTGGCGGTCATGGTCGGACTCTATGGCGCGGTGCTGACCCAGAGTCGCGGACCGCTGCTGTCGTTCGCACCGATCTATCTCGGCCTCATGGCATGGCAAGCGCTTCGCAGCGGGCGCTGGAAGCGCGCCCTCCTCCCGTTGACGGCCACGCTGCTCGGCATGTTGGCGGTGACGGCCACGCTGCACCGCGAAATGGTCGATCGCCTGGCCGATGTGCCAGCCCAGGTCAGTGAGTATGGCGACAGCGCCGCAGGCAGCATCGGCGCGATCGGCGAACGCCTGGAGATGTGGCGCACGGCATGGCAGGCCTTCACCGAGCACCCGCTGGCTGGCATCGGACTGGACCAGTTCGGCGTGTACGTGCGCGCGCAGGTGGCCGCCGGCACGGCCAGTGCCTCGATCGCCAAATACGTGCACCCGCACAGCGAATATCTCGAATCGATGGTCGCCGGCGGTGTGCCTGCACTGTTGGTGCTGCTGCTGTTCCTGACCGTTCCGGCGCTGTTCTTCGCCAGGCAGCTGAACCATCCGCAGGAACCGGTCGCCCGCGCTGCGGCAGCCGGGCTGATGGTGATCGGCCTCTACAGCCTGTGCGCGTTCACCGACAACGTGTTCTATCGGGCGATGCCGCAATCGCTCTACCTGTTCCTCGTGCTGGGGCTCACCGTCGATATTGGTCGACGACTGCGCCACGCCACTCTTCGCTGAAGTCGACCCGTCATGGCCCGCATCAACCTGCTTGCTTGGGACAACCAGCGTGGACTCAGCCACGACATCCGGTTGCTGTGCCGCACCCTGAGCGGCCTGGGTCACGAGGTTCACGTCACCCGACTGGGTCCGCACCGGCATGATGGCCGCTGGCAGGCCTGCAAGCTGCGTGCGCGGATGTGGTGGCAGCGGCTGCGCCACGCCGACTGGCGCAGGACGCCGTATGACATCAACCTTGCGCTGGAGCATGTGCGTCCGGACTGGTGCGCGCTGGCCCGGCTGAACCTGCTGGTGCCGAATCCGGAATGGCTGTCGCCGCACAGCCAGCGCTACCTGCCTCGCTATGACGCGATCCTGTGCAAGACGCGATACGGTGTCGAACTGTTCAAGTCGCTTGGCTGCCGTGCACTGCACATCGGCTTCGACAGCACCGATTGCCTCGACGCCAGCGTGCCGCGCACGGCCAGCTTCCTGCATCTGGCCGGGGCCAGCCGGATGAAGGGCACGCAACGGTTGCTGGCCTTGTGGCGGCGACATCCGGAATGGCCGAAGCTGCTGGTGCTGCAATCGCCGCGAACGGCCGCGCCGTCTGCCGGGCCGACGCCGGCGAACATCGAACACCGGCTGGGCCATGTGCGTGACATCGGCGAGATACGCCAGTTGCAGAATGCCCACCTGTTCCACTTGTGCCTGTCGGAAACCGAGGGCTGGGGGCATTACATGGTCGAAGCGATGAGTTGCGGTGCCGTGGTGCTCACCTGTGACGCGGCGCCGATGAACGAGCTGGTGCAGGCGGACCGTGGCGTGCTGGTGCCGGCGAATCGAAGCGGAACATTCAACCTCGCCGCGGTGCATCAGTTCGACGCTCCGGCGCTGGAAGCCGCCATTGAACGCCTGCGGACCATGCCGTTCTCCGAACTGGCGACCATGGGCCGGCAGGCGCGGGAATGGTTTGAGACGAACGAGGCGACCTTCGCGGATCGGCTCGACGCGGCGCTGCGTCAGCTGGTCTGAATCAACCGCTCCGGATCAACCGAGCGGGACGCTAACTGCCGCGCAGATCCGGCGGTGGCTGGGCGAACTCGGCCAGGTGCTCGTCCACGCCCCGGTCGCAACGAATCAGTCCACGCGCCCGGGTGTCGTCGACGATCAGGTCGTTCGGGTTGCCGACGAGGTGCTTGCGGGTGGGATGGTAAAGGTGGGTCGCCAGCGCGCTGAAGCGCAGTTCGCGCCGCAGCAGGCCGGCATGGAAGGCGCGCACCGCCAGCTCGGTATCCTCGCGCCCCCAGCCGGTCATGGCCTCGTTGAAACCATTCAGGTGCAGCAGGTCATCGCGCCAGAACGCCATGTTGCAACTCTTGATGCCACGCTGCCGGGTGCCCGGCCGGGCATACCAGCGCGCCAGTGCCGGCAGGCGCAGCGTGTGACGCCGGCGCTCGATGCCGCGACTGAAGAAGCCCGGCATCAGCACGCGTCGCTCCAGCATGCGCCGGGTCAGCGCCGCGTCGGTCAGCACGCGCGAGCCCTGCACGAAGCAGCCGCGCCGGGCGAACGCGCGATGGTCGGCGACGAAATGCGGTTCGGTCACCATGTCGCCGTCGAGCAGGATCACATAGTCACCCTGGGCGGCGGCGATCGCGCGGTTGCGCGCGCGGCTCATGCGGGCGCCGTCGTCGGGCTGCCACAGATGCACCAGGCGCACCGGATAGTCGCTGGCCATGCGCTCAAGCAGTTCGCGGGTAGCCGGCTGCGAGCCATCGTCGGTGACGATCACCTCGTACGGCAACTCGCTCTGCGCAGCCAGCGCGCGCAGCACCAACTCCAGTGCGCCGGGCCAGTTGTAGGTGATTACGGCAACGCTGATGCGCACGGCGGCCTCGCTCACTCGTCGCCCGTCAACCGCTTCGCACCGCGAAGGCCGCGCAGCCAGACCGGGCCGATGATCGCCAGCGCGCGGTTCAGGTTGCCCAGCCAGCTGCCGCGACGCAGTCGTGCCAGCCTGGCGTAGCGCTTGGCCTCGCGCCAGGAGGGATCGGGCTTGGTGCGGAATTCGTACTTGGCGTTGTCGACACAGCGCGCATCGAGGCCGATGTTCCTGGCGTAGATCTCGATCAGGCAGCGCGAGCGGAATCGATTGAGATAGATGTTGGTCGGCGTCTGCTTGCCCCACCAGCCATTGTTGCCGTGGATGCGGTAGTGCACCGCGCCGGTGCGCAGGTAGTACTTGCGTGCACCCAGCACGCTGGCACCGAACACCAGGCAGTTGTCGGCTGACAGCCGCCATGTATGGCTGAGCTCTTCCGGCAGTTCCAGCGTGCGGCGCGCCCACACGGCGCGCATCGACAGCGCCGACGTCGGTGCGCCGTACCAATGCATCAGCATGTAGGTGCTGATGCTGGTGTAGCCCAGGTCATGCGAGCGGCCGGAGTAACCCATCCAGCGGTGCTCGTCGCCGAACAGCTGCATGTCGGAAAACACGAAATCAATATCGCGGCGGCTGTCGTACACCTCGCCGATGCGCGCCAGGTAATCCGGTTCCCAGCGATCGTCAGCATCGAGGAAGCAGATCACGTCAGCCTTTGCCTGGGCCACACCGCGCTGGAACGCCACCAGCTGACCGCCGTTTTCGCCGCACAGCAGGGTCACCCGCGGCTCGTCAGCGTAGCGCTCGCGCAGGTAGTCCGCCGAGCCGTCACCGGAGCCGTCATCGACCACGATGATCTGCGCCGCGGCGCGGGTCTGCGCCAGCGCACTGTCGACGGCCACACCGACGAAATCACGGTAGTTGTAGCTGGTGATGACGACCGCGAAGCTGGTCATGCCGCCTCACCATCCTCGCGCAGCCGGCGGAAATAGGCGATGGTTTCCTTCAGACCATCCTCCAGCGCCACGCTCGGCTGCCAGCCGAGCCGATCGCGGGCCACCGAGATATCCGGCTGACGCTGGCGCGGGTCGTCCGACGGCAACGACTTGTACACCAGCTTCGAGCGACCGCCGACCAGCGCAATGACCTTCTCGGCCAGCTCCAGCATGGTGTATTCGACCGGATTGCCGATGTTCACCGGACCGGTGAAGCCACGCTCCGATTCCATCATCCGCACAATCACCTCGATCAGGTCGTCGACGTAGCAGAAGCTGCGCGTCTGGCTGCCGTCGCCGTAGATGGTGATGTCCTCGCCACGCAGCGCCTGCATGATGAAGTTGCTCACCACGCGGCCGTCGTTGGGATGCATGCGCGGGCCGTAGGTGTTGAAGATGCGCACCACCTTGATGTCGAGGTCGTGCTGGCGGTGGTAGTCGAAGAACAGCGTCTCGGCGCAGCGCTTGCCTTCGTCGTAGCAGCTGCGGATGCCGATCGGATTGACCTTGCCCCAGTAGCTTTCCACCTGCGGATGCACTTCCGGGTCACCGTAGACCTCGCTGGTGGAGGCCTGCAGGATGCGCGCCTTCACCCGCTTGGCCAGGCCCAGCATGTTGATCGCGCCGTGCACGCTGGTCTTGGTGGTCTGCACCGGGTCGTGCTGGTAATGCACCGGCGAGGCCGGGCAGGCCAGGTTGAAGATGCGCTCCACTTCCACGTACAGCGGGAAGGTGACGTCGTGGCGCATCAGCTCGAAGTAGGGATGGCTCAGCAAGTGCGCCACGTTGCGCTTGCTGCCGGTAAAGAAGTTGTCCACGCAGAGTACGTCGTGGCCATCATGGAGCAGTCGATCACACAGGTGCGAGCCGAGGAAGCCGGCGCCGCCGGTGACAAGGATTCGTTTCATGGATGGCCGTTCAGTGCGTTGACGGGATGCGCGAGCGATGCATGGCAGGTCGATCGGCACCAGTGAATTTTGTCATGGATCGGAACGCAAAGTTGCGACTTGTCCTACCGAATCGGCGAATTGGCCACCACCGCGCGGACAAATCATGGCATCGGCTAGAATTCGCCCCATGCCGACCCTCCCGCTGACTCTCGCCGTGATCACCCACAATGAGGCGGGGAGCATCGCGCGCTGCCTGGACAGCGTGCCGTTCGCGGCCGAGAAGCTGGTGGTCGACTCCGGCAGCGACGACGACACGGTGGCCATTGCCCAGGCGCATGGCGCGCGGGTGATCCAGCAGGACTGGCTCGGCTTCGGCGCCCAGCGCAACTTCGCCAGCAGCCAGTGTCGCCACGACTGGATCCTGGTGCTGGATGCCGATGAATACCTCAGCCCGGAACTTGCCGCGGAACTGCAGCAGCGCCTGCCCGGACTGATCGCCAGCGACGCGCCAGCCGCCTGGCTGCGCCGCAGCACGATCTACATGGGCCGACCGATGCGCTGGTACCGCCCCGCCGTGGGCGAACAACTGGCGCGGCTTTACCATCGCGGCCGGGCCCGCTGGAGCGATGCGCGGGTGCACGAGTCGCTGCGCTTCGAGGGACCTGCAGCAACCCTGCGCGAGCCGTTCAATCACCTCAACAACCCGACCCTGCCGCACAAGCAGCTCAAGGTCCTGCGCTACGCCGAACTGAAGTGCCGCGACTGGCTGGACCGGCGCAAGCCGGTACGGATGTGGCAGGCGCCGTTCGTCTACCTGCTGGCCTTCCTCAAGGACTATGTGTTCCGGCTGGCCTTCATGGACGGCTGGCGCGGCTTCCTGATCGCGCAGACCGCCGCCAGCTACGCGCTGTACAAGCGCATGCGCTATTACGAAATGGTCAACAACCCGGAGTCGGTGGCGCGTGCGGCCAGTCTGCTGACCCGTCATGGAATCGATCGCTGAGATGAGCAAGACGCCCGCTCCGAGGAAGCGCTACCTGCTGTACGGCTCCGAACGCTATGCGCTGGCCATTCTGCGCCCGCTGCAGGAGGCGATCCGCGCCCGCGGCGACGAGACGGCCTGGTTCTTCGACGGCCCCGGTGCCGAAGACCTGGTCGCCGGCGAGCGCCTGCTGAGCGTGGCCGAGGTGCGCGCGTGGAAACCGATCGCGGTGATCACCTCGTCCAACGCGGTGCCGCACTTCTTCCCCGGGGTGAAGGTCGAGACCTTCCACGGCTTCGACGCCGGCAAGCCGCGGCACATCTACGTGCGCGGTTTCTTCGACCTGTATTGCACCACCGGCCCGCGCGATACCGCGCAGTTCCAGGCGATCGCCGACCAGCTTGGCCACTTCAGCGTGGCCGAGACCGGCTTTCCGAAGATCGACCCGTTCATGCAGGAAATCACCGGCCCACTGCCGCCGGTGCGCCGGCCGCCGATGATCCTCTACCACTCCACTTTTTCGCCGTCGTGGAGTGCCGCCGAGACGCTCTACGAGGAAGTGAAGCGATTGTCTCGCGATGGTCGCTGGCGCTGGATCGTCACCTTCCATCCGAAGATGAATCCCGCGACCACCGCGAAGTTCAAGGCGCTGCAGAACGAGTACCTCACCTTCGCCGAGAACGACAACATCCTGGAATTGTTCCCGCAGGTCGACATGATGTGTTCGGACACTTCGTCCGCGCTGAACGAGTTCCTGCTTACCGGCAAGCCGGTGGTGACGTTCAGGAACCGGCGGCCGGGCCCGCAACTGATCGACATCGACGACCCGCAGGATTTCGAGCCGGCGATCGAGCGCGCGCTGGCCCGCCCGCCGGAGCTGATGCAGGCGATCCGCGCCTACGCCGATGCGATCCACCCGTATCGCGACGGCCGCTCCAGCGAGCGCGTGCTGGACGCCATCGACGCCTTCATCGCCCGCGGTGCGCGCAACCGCCGGCGCAAGCCGCTGAACCTGTGGCGCAAATTGAAGCTCCGCCGGCGCATCGGCTACTGGGGTCCGGCCTGACGATGTCGTGCGCCCGCGCCGCTTGTCCGATCGCCGCGCAGGCTAGAATCAGCCCCTAGCCCGCCAAGAGCCTGCCCGTGTCACTGAGCCCGTATAGCCGTTCCGAACATCTGCGCGCCGTGTGGCCTTGGTTGCCGCTGTGGACCCTGGTGGCGCTGGCGGCGATCTTCTCGCACGGTCCGATGCCGCTGTATTCCACCCGCACCCTGGCGGTGGCGTGGGAGATGTGGAACCAGGGCCACTGGCTGGTGCCGCACATCAACGGCCAGCCCTACAGCGAGAAGGCGCCGCTGCTGTTCTGGCTGATCCATGCGGGCTGGTTCGCATTCGGCGTCAGCGACGTGTGGCCACGCCTGCTCGAGGTGCTGGTCGGCGGCGCCCAGCTGGTGCTGATCGCGGCGATCGCTCGACGGCTGTTTCCGGGCCGGCCGTGGATGGCCAAGGCGGCGCCGTGGATGCTGCTGGCGTTCGGTTACGCCTTCCTGTTCGGCCTGCAGATCATGTACGACGTGCTGCTGGCGATGTGGACACTGGCCGCCCTGCTGTGCCTGATGCCCAAGGCGCAACGCGAGGAACCGCGCTGGCTGCTGTTCGGCCTGTGCATCGGCTTCGGCCTGCTGACCAAGGGCCCGGTGATGCTGTTGCACATCGTGTTCCCGTGGCTGCTCGGGCCGCTGTGGAGCGACTGGGCCAGTCGCCATCGCGCGCGCTGGTATGGCCGCGGCGCGCTGTCGTTCCTGCTGGGCGGCGCGATGCTGCTGGCATGGGCGCTGCCGGCGGGATTCTCCGGCGGCGAGGCGTACCGGCAGCGCCTGTTCTTCACCCAGACCGCCGGTCGCGTGGTCGACCGGCTTGCCGCCGGCAAGGACCTGCAGAATCACGCCGAGCCGTTCTGGTTCTACCTGTTATGGCTGCCGGTGATGCTGTTTCCGTTCAGTGGCTGGCCGCGCATGTGGGTGGCCGTGGCCAGCCTGCGCCGCCCGCTGGAATCTGGCTTGCGCTTCGCGCTGTGCTGGCTGGTGCCGACCTTCGTGGTGTTCTCGCTGATCAGCGGCAAGCAGGTCTACTACCCGCTGCCGGAACTGGGCGGCATGGCGCTGCTGATGGCCGGCGCCATCGCCGTGCTGCGCGAACGCCGGCCGGCGCTGGCCGGCAGTGGCTGGCTGGGTACCTGGCCGCTTGGCCTGGGCAGCATCGTGTTCGCCGTGGCCCTGTTCCTGCTGCCGCTGCTGGTGGCCAGCCGCCAGTTGCATGGCGAGTGGCCGGAGGCCGCAGCGCCCTACAGCCGCTATTTCAGCGTGGTGTTCCTGCTGGTGGGCGCGCTGGTGATGCTGCGTGGTCGCGGCGAGCTGCGGCGCCTGGCGGTGGCCGGGCTGATCGGCGTGCTGGCGCTCAACACGCTGTTCACGCTGACCTTGTGGGCGCGCTTCGACCTGCGTCCGATCGCGCAATTTCTCGGCGCGGCCGAACAGGCCGGAAAACCGATCGCCTTCCTCGGCAATTACGAAGGCCAGTTCCATTTCGAGGGGCGGCTGACCCGGCCGATCGAGGAATTGTTCGGCAACCAGGTCGTGCAGGACCAGGCGATCCAGGCGTTCTCCCGCAGCCACCCCGACGGCCTGATCGTGCGCCGGGTGGACCGGCCGGAACCGATGGCGCTGCGCTACGCCCTGCTGGTGCAGCCGTTCCGCTCGTCATGGCTGGAAGTCTGGCCGGCCGGCGCACTGGCCGACCTCCAGGCCGGACAGACCCCGCCGGAACCGGCGCAACCCACCCGCGTCTATCCATCGGATAGCCGCCGCTATCTGCCGCAGCCGTGAGCAGCGAACAAATCGCCAACCTGCGCCGGCAATGCGGCGGCCCGCGCGACGGCGCACTGCTGCGCTTTTCGCTGGGCAGCGCCTTGCTGGGCGATGGTGAGCACGCCGCCGCGATCGACGAACTGCACCGCGCCACCGCTTTCGATCCGCTGTACTCAGCCGCCTGGAAGCTGCTCGGCAAGGCCTGCCTGGCCAGCGGGGACGAGGCCGGAGCCGCCGCGGCCTGGCGCAGCGGCATCGCCGCGGCCGCCGAGCGCGGCGACAAGCAGGCCGAAAAGGAAATGGGCGTGTTCCTGCGCCGCCTCGCCTAGCAGCCCGCTGGCGGGCGATGCTCTTCGGGAAGCGTCTTGCCCTGCTCGTGCCCTAGCCGCCCGCCCCGTCGTAGGGATTGATCAGGCCCACCGCGGAATAGCGCCGGTACTGCCACTGGTACTGCGCAAACGCCAGCTCCACGCAATCCTGCACGCCCTGGTTGAGCGCGCGGCAGGCGACCGCCGGATCCGCGTCGGTGATGCCCGCCGGCGCCGGCAGCAGGTGGATACGGAAACCCGCGCCACGCGGCAACCGTTCGGCGAATGCATAGAGCACCGCCGCCCCGGTGCGCGCGGCCAGCCGCGGCAACAGCACCATGGTCAGCGCGTCACGGCCGAAGAACGGCGCGAACTCGCCCTCGCCGGCGCGCGGCTTCTGGTCCGGCAGGATACCGACCGTGCCACCGGCCGCCAGGCGCTTGTACAAGGTGCGCACACCGGCGCCATCGGCGCGTACCTGCTCCGGCGCCAGCGCCCCGCGCACCTTGCGCAGCAACCCCTCAATCGCGGCGAAGCGCGGCGGCCGGTACAGGATCGCCATCGGCGTCTTGCGGCACAGCCAGTAGTTCAGCAACTCCCAGCAACCCAGGTGCGGTGCGGCGATGATCACCCCCTTGCCCGCCGCCAGCGCGGCATCCAGCAGGGCTTCGCCGCGCACCTCGTGCACCAGCGCAAGCGCCTGCACGGCGCCACCGCCCCAGACCTTGATGATCTCGCTGCCCGACTTGCCGTTCTCGGTCATGACCTGACGCAGCAAGGCCGACTGTGCCGATCGGTCCAGCTGCGGGCGCGCAATGCGCAGGTTGACCGCCGTGTTGCGCACGGTGCGCCCGCCAAGCCGCCAACGCAGCCAGCCCAGGCCGCCACCCAGGCCATGCAGCGCGCGCAGCGGGAGCAACGCGAACAGCCGCAGCAGGAGGTAGATCAGGTACATGTCGATACGCATCCGCGCAGTGTAAGGGACGCCTCGCCGATCTTTCACCGACGCCGACGGCGTCGTACGCTGGACGCCCCTTGCCCTTGAAGCAGCCATGATTGCCCTGATCCAGCGCGTGCTCTCGGCCAGCGTCAGCGTGGATGACGAAACCGTCGGCGCCATCGGCCCCGGCCTGCTCGCGCTGGTGGCGGTGCAGCCGGACGACGGCGAGGCGCAGTCCCGGCGCATGCTGGAACGCCTGCTTGGCTACCGCGTGTTCGCCGACGACAACGGCAGGATGAATCGCTCGCTCGGCGACACCGGCGGCGGCCTGTTGCTGGTCAGCCAGTTCACCCTCGCCGCCGACACCCGCTCCGGCATGCGCCCCAGCTTCACCCGCGCCGCGCCACCCGAACATGGGCGGCGCTGGTTCGAGCACCTGCTGGCATCGGCACGGGCCGCGCACCCGGGGGTGGAAAGCGGGCGCTTCGGTGCCCATATGGTGGTGCAGCTGGTCAACGATGGCCCGGTGACCTTCTGGCTTGACACCGGTTGAACGGAAGGGCCCGTGCGGCGCCTGGCCCGACACCGGTCGATGCACGGCAATTCCGTGATTTGGCGCGATTTTTGCGTGCCTGATCGCAACTCCTTTCCACTTGAAAACTGGTCAAAAAAGCAGCACATCGTTATAATGTCCGGTTCTTGAACCTTGCGGCGGTCGGTGAATGAATAGCAAAGCTCCCCACGAGCAACAGTCTGAAATCAAGGCGCTGATCGCCAAAGGTCTGGAGCAGGGTTACCTGACCTACGCCGAGATCAACGACCACCTGCCCGACGACATCGTCGATCCGGAGCAGATCGAAGACATCATGGCGGTGCTCAAGGGCGTCGGCATCGAAGTGCACGATGCGGCACCCGACACCGACACCATCGCTGATGGCGCCGCGCCGGGCTCCGGTTCCGGCGACGACGATTCCGCCGCCGAGGAAGCGGTTGCCCTGCTCTCCGCCGTGGACGCCGAAGTGGGCCGCACCACCGACCCGGTGCGCATGTACATGCGCGAAATGGGTACGGTCGAGCTGCTCACCCGCGAGGGCGAAATCGCCATCGCCAAGCGCATCGAGGAAGGCCTCGGCCAGGTGCAGACCGCGCTGGCCAGCTTCCCGTTGACGATTGAATTGCTGCTGGAGGAATACGACCAGCACCTGGACGGCAAGCGCCGCCTCAGCGAGATCCTGGCCGGCTTCCTCGATCTGGAAGAAGCCGCCGACCTTGCCCGCAAGGAGAAGGAAGCCGCCGCCCTGCTCGCCCCCGAAGTCGAGGAAGGCGAAGAAGGCGACGACGAGGACGACGATTCCACTGAAGAAGAGGAAGAAGCCGGCCCGACCGGCCCCGATCCGGAAGAGGTCAAGCGCCGCATGGAACTGCTGCGCGACTACTACGGCAAGTTCCAGAAGGCCGCGCCGAAAGCCGCCAGCATCCTCGACAAGAAGATCGTCAAGCTGCGCGACCAGATGGCCGAGGAGTTCCTCAAGCTCAAGCTGCCCAGCGCGCTGATCGACGGCTTCGTGCGCAAGCTGCGCGAAGTGGTCGGCGACATCCGCCACCACGAGCGCGTGCTGCTCGACATCTTCGTCAAGCAGGTGAAGATGCCGAAGGCCGAGTTCATCAAGACCTTCCCCAGCAACGAGGGCAACCTCGAGTGGGCGGCCGAGCTGGGCCGCAAGCGCCAGAAGTGGTCGCCGAACATCAAGACCCACCGCGAGGCGATCGACGCCGAGCAGGAAAAACTCGCCGCCATCGAACGCAAGCTGTTCCTGCCGCTGATCGACATCAAGGACATCAATCGCGCCATGGCCAGTGGCGAGGCGAAAGCGCGTCGCGCCAAGAAGGAAATGGTCGAGGCCAACCTGCGCCTGGTGATCTCGATCGCCAAGAAGTACACCAACCGCGGCCTGCAGTTCCTCGACCTGATCCAGGAGGGCAACATCGGCCTGATGAAGGCGGTGGACAAGTTCGAGTACCGCCGCGGCTACAAGTTCTCGACCTATGCCACCTGGTGGATCCGCCAGGCGATCACCCGCTCGATCGCCGACCAGGCGCGCACCATCCGCATCCCGGTGCACATGATCGAGACGATCAACAAGCTGAACCGCATTTCCCGCCAGATGCTGCAGCAGTTCGGCCGCGAGGCCACGCCGGAGGAACTGGCCAAGGAAATGGAAATGCCCGAGGACAAGATCCGCAAGGTCTTGAAGATCGCCAAGGAACCGATCTCGATGGAAACCCCGATCGGTGACGACGAGGATTCCCACCTGGGCGATTTCATCGAGGACGGCAACGCCAGCTCGCCGATCGACTCGGCGACGGAAACCGGCCTGATGGAAACCGTGCGCGACGTACTCGCCGGGTTGACCCCGCGGGAGGCCAAGGTGCTGCGCATGCGCTTCGGCATCGACATGAACACCGATCACACGCTGGAGGAAGTCGGCAAGCAGTTCGACGTCACCCGCGAGCGGATCCGCCAGATCGAGGCCAAGGCGCTGCGCAAGCTGCGTCACCCGAGTCGTTCCGAACAGTTGCGCTCGTTCCTCGACGTCGAATAAATGTCGCGATGGTTGCAACCAGAAGCCCCGCTTCGGCGGGGCTTTTTGCGTCCTGTGGGAGCGGCTGCCCGCTGGCACGCCCCCGGCAACTCCTCTACCATGCACCGCTTGTGGGCCTGTAGCTCAATGGTTAGAGCAGGGGACTCATCGAAAGGTGCCGCCGCGGCGTAATCCGCGGATGGGATCGGGATGAATTCAGGGAAACCTCAGCGGCGCGCAACGCGGCCGGTGGCAACCCTGAGCCAAGCCGCCGGTACACCGACGGAAGGTGCAGAGACTACCTGAGGGCTTCAGCGCCCTTGATCACAGGCTCGAGCGTCCCGCACCCCACTCGTCGCTGCGCCCTCTGGCGCCGCGCGCGAAGGGTGAAGAGATAGTCCGCTCCGGAAGGAAACCTCCGGCACAAGCGAATCCCTTGGTTCCAGGTTCGAGTCCTGGCGGGCCCACCACCCAACAGCAGAGCACGCCTGGAAAGTGTCGGCACGCAGCCGATGGGGTTTCGGCCTGGTCGCACCGAAACGGCCTCCTGGGCCGCTTCTTGTTCCCGGCCATGACAAGCCTTCCTGCAGGCAGGCGCCGTGCGTGCAAAACCGGTCGATATCCGCCGCCCGCAGGCCATGACAGCGGGGCGGGCCCGCGCCCGGGATGGCGGCTGGGCGATCGGTCGCCGCAATCCGGGCTCGGGCGGGCGCGTCGTGCCGGATTATTGAGCCATGTCAAGACGCGCCGCCGTGCCGGCTAGTAGAAATCTTCATCAATCACCACAACGGCATCCGGCCTGTACGCAGCAGGACAAGGTATCGAGGAATCACGGTCATGGCACTCAAGCAGAGCGCCCATCCTGGTGCAACTGCTGCAAACGCGGCAGGCGCCTTCGTGCGGACGGTCGGTTGCCCGCACGACCGGAGGGATGCAGCCGGATGTTGCGGGAGCTCCCGATGACTGAACCTGCCAGGCCCCCACTGCCCCGGCGTGCCCGGGTATTGTCGATACCGGTCGAGTCCGTCCGCTTCATCATCGACGAACTCCGCGAGCGGACCGGCGAACAGCGCTCCGCGACCGGGCTGCAGCAACTTCACGCCTTCATTGATGGTCTGCCGCCGGACCAGCAGGCCGACCTGGTGGCGTTGACATGGCTCGGTCATGACGATTGCCTGCCAACAGACTGGCCGGCGATCCGCGGAGACACCGCCGAGACGCACTACGCGCGGACAGCACGCTACCTGCTCGGGATGTCGATGGTGGGCCATTTCCTGGAGCAGGGTTTGTCGATACTCGGCTGCGCCGGTGAACACGCTCGGGTCGGCCAGCCCCCGGATCCGGCTGGCAACGATCCGGAGATGTCCCCGCCATCGACCCGGCCTGCTGCAGGCCCGCCCCCTCAGGCTCCGGCATGCGCGCTTCAGCTGGCGGCAGCCTTCGTCACCGGCATGGCGGGCATCCTGCTCGGCTTCGGCGACTCGGCCGCAGGCGTCGGCGCCATGCCGGATACGCACGTGTCAGGCAGCGAATTCCGCAGGACGCCGGTTGACATGCCATCCCGGCCGCATTGCATCTCGTCACACCCCAGCGGAAATACGCCATGAAAAGCCTCGCCGTCCATTCCGAAAGCTTCACGTTCTGGCCGCCGCATGTGGAATATGCGCTCCGTCTGGCGGCGGTCTTCCATGCCAGCGTGACCGGTGTATGCGTGTGCCCCTCGGCGGCCGCCACGATGTCCGCCTATGACGCTCCCGGACTGGTGCTGGAATCGATCAGGGAGGCGCGCCAACTGATGAGCGATGCCCATGCGGCCGAATCCTCGTTCCGGGTGCTGGCGCGCGAACTGGGCGTCGCCGACGCGTTCTGGCAGGTGGCCGATGGCGATGTACCGCACGGCATGCAGTTGATCGGCAACTGGCACGATCTGCTGGTGCTCGGGCGGACATCCAGCTCGGCCTGGGGCTCGCCGACGGCCATCGGCGACATCGTGCTGGGCTGCGGCGGCGTGCCCTGCCTGATCGTGCCGGAGGCCCAGCACCAGCCATCGACGCTCAACCGCATCGCCATCGCCTGGAACGGTTCGGCCGAAGCGCTGCGGGCCGTGCATGCCGCCCTGCCGCTGCTGGTTCGCGCCTGGAAGGTCGTCATTCTCAATCGGGATGGATGCCAGACCTCCCCGATGGATCAATGGCTGCCCGCGTTCGATCTGGTGGATTACCTGCAGCGTCACGGCGTCATCGCCGAGCCATACGCGTTCCGAGGTCGCGGGGATCCCGTCGCCACCGACCTGCTGGAGGCCGCGGGCGACGCCCAGGCCGATCTGCTGGTGATGGGCGGATATGGCCACACCCGCCTGCGCGAATGGATCCTGGGCGGCGCCACCCGGGACATCCTGGCGCAGGCCACGATGCCGGTACTGATGCGCCACTGAACGCGCGCCGCTATGCAGGTTGCCGATCCAGCCGGGCGGCCGTATCCAGCGGCTCGACCGCACCGGTTTCATCCAGATGGAATACCGCGTCGAACTGCGCTGCCAGCGAGGCCATGAAATAGTGGCTCTGGTATTCGGTGTCGGGGCGATACAGCACGCCGATGGCCCGCTCGAGCATGGGACCGCGCAGGGCGCGCGAAGCCTCGCCCTGCATCGGCAGATAGAAACGATCCATGCCGCTGCGATGGAACAGGCCTTCCCAGCTGTCCGCTCGTGCCATCCGGAGCTGACGACACTCGGCCTCGCCACCCCACTCCCGGGCCGCCGTCACCGTGCCGGCGCAAGTCGTGAAACCGACCAGCCAGGCCGCCTCGGCACCGACCCGCTCACGGACCAGCTGGCCGAGGTTCCATTCGCCCGCAACTCCCATCTCGGTGGCGCGCGCATCGCCGAGATGGGAGTTGTGCGCCCACACCACCACCTTGCCTGCACCACCGAACGCGCGCAGCTGCGTCTGCAACGCAAGCAGGGTTTGCACCATGTGTTCGTCGCGCACGTTCCAGCTCGCCGCTCTCGATCCAAACATGGCGCGGTAATAGCTCTCGGCGCTGGCCACCACCTGGGCGTTGCGCTCGGCAGAGAAATACGCATCCGCGGCAGCGCGGCCGTCGGCGGCCGGATATTCCGGGGCCAGCGTCCACAGCTCATGCAATCTTTGTCGTACCGCCTCGCGGCAGTCCGGACGCAGCCCCATCACGGCCTCGTAACCGTAACGCTGCGGATCGCGAACATGATCGAGTGCGGCGTACTGTCTGCGGGCGAGGGTCGCCTGCTGCTCGTCCACCGTGGCGAGGTAATCGACTACGGCATTGGCCGAGCGATACATGCTGTAAATGTCCAGGCCGTAGAAACCGACACGGTCGTTCACTGCCCGCTGCAGGTTGAGGTCATGCAGCCGTTCGACGAAGCGCAGAACTTCCTCGTTGCGCCACATCCAGCGCGGAAAGCGCTGGAAGTCGTCGAATGCGGAGCGCGCGACCTGGTCGTTGCCCCCACCGCGCACGAACTGGTTCAAGCGACAGGCATCCGGCCAGTCCGCCTCCACGGCAACCGCTTCGAACCCCTTTTCCATCACCAGGCGCAGCGTCAGCTCGGCGCGCATCCGGTAGAAGTCGCCGCTGCCGTGGGTGGCCTCGCCCAGCAACACCAGGCTCCGCCCGGCGACGTCATCGAGCAGTGCGTCGCCGTCGCGCAGATCACCGTCCAGTCGCCTGGCCTCGTTGCGGATGACGTCCAGCGCCTGGTGTGGGTGGGAAGGCATCGGTCCTGCCGCTTGGTTGCTGACAGCCGGTGCGCCGCCCGGTCCTGGCAAGGCCGGATCACGGGCGGCGTGGTGGCGATCAGCTGATGGTCAGTTTGCGGGCGTTGCCATCGCTCTTCTTCGGCAGCTCCAGGGTCAGCACACCGCTGTCGTAATGCGCGCTCGCCTTCTCGCTGTCCACCTCCTCGGGAAGGCTGAACGAGCGATAGACCTGACCGTAGTAGCGCTCTGTGCAGATATCGCGTTCGTCATCCTTTTGCTTGCTTTCGCGCTTGACCTCGGCGCTGATGGCGACCTGGTTGCCGCTGATCGAGACGTCTATATCGTTCTTCTCCACGCCGGGTACTTCCGCCTTCACGCGGTAGGCGCCATCGTGCTCGGAAACGTCGATGCGCACATCCGGCGCCGCCAGCTCGGACCACCGCTGGCGCAGGCCGAGACCGTGGAAGAAGTCGTCAAACGGAGCGCCCTGCTCGAATCGCGACAGGGACTTGAAGGGACTCCAATGAGTAAGGTTTGTCATCGACGGATCCTCCATACAGATAATGAATTGCCGCTGCTTGAGCTCCCGGCCCGACCGCTCGGGCAGGCAGGAGTCACTGGCCAGCTTGAGCGTTCCGCACACGGTGTCGTTGATCCAGATCAACAGGGAGCACGGTTCAAGAAGAGTCCGGGCGATCAGCGCGTGCCGGCGGCCATGCGGCCACTTCCCGGGAGGCACCGCAGGAACCAGTTGGTGGCGAGCGTGGAGACTCGCTCCAGCGCCCCCTCCTCTTCGAACAGATGGGTGGCGCCGGGAACCACCACCAGCTCCGCATCGCTCGAAAGTAGCCACAAGGCCGCCCGGTTCAGGGCGATGACTTCGGTATCCGCGCCGCCGACGATGAGCAGCGTCGGCGCCTTCACCGCGGCCAGACCTGCACGCCCCGCCAGATCGGGTCGGCCGCCGCGCGACACCACGGCCCTGATCTCCGTCGGGCACCGAGCCGCCAGCAGCAGCGCGGCAGCCGCGCCTGTGCTGGCACCGAACAGACCGATCGGCAGGCCCTGCGTGCGGGGATCACGCATGGCCCAGCGGGTGGCGGCCTCAAGCCGTGCCGTGAGCACCGGGATGTCGAAGCGCGCGGCCTGCTCGCTGGCTTCATCTTCGCTGAGCAAGTCGAACAACAGGGTCGCCAGGCCCTTGGCGTGCATGACCTGGGCCACCTTGCGGTTGCGCGGACTGTTGCGGCTGCTGCCGCTGCCATGGGTGAAAATGACCAGGCCGCAGGCCGCGGACGGCACCTGCAAGGTGCCCGCCAGCCTCAGCTCGCCGACCGGAATCCGGATGGACTCGGCCAGCACCGGCAGCGGCGAATCGACCGGGGCACCGCCCAACAGCTGCACGACCTCGCTGTCATCGACGGCAGGGAACTGCGCGTAGAACTCCCCGACCGCACGAAAGCGCCCGGGTGCGGACAGGCACACGATGTCGTCCACCAGCTCCTTCACGCCTGCAAGGCCGCGCGGCGACGCCACGGGAACCGCGCAGATCAGCCGCAGAGGCTTGCGCGCGCGGGTCGCCAGCAGCGCCGCGCGCATCGTCGCCCCGGTGGCCAGCCCGTCATCGACCACGACCACCGTGCGTCCGGCCGGGTCGATCGGCGGCCGACCGAGACCGTAGCCCAGTCGGCGTGCCTGGATCACGGCCAGTTGCCCGCTGGCCTCGCGCTGGAGGTACTCAGCGTCCACCTCGAGCTCATGCGCGCCATCGGAGCGCAGCATGGCCCCGCTCTCGTCGACGGCGCCAATCGCGAATTCCGGGTAGCCCGGCGCGCCGATTTTCCGCACCAGCACGATATCCAGCTGGCCGTCCAGCTGATCGGCGACGATGCGTCCGATCGGCACACCACCACGCGGAATGGCCAGGATCAATGGATGCTGGCCGCGCAGGGGTGCCAGCGCCTGCGCCAGTTGCCGGCCCGCGTCATTGCGGTCGCGAAAACGCTCTGCCTGCCAAGGCGTCATGACGTTCACCTCCACTCGTCATGCGCTCGGCGGACGGCGAGCGCGGCCGTCATCGGTCCGGCTAGGCAACCACCAGGTGATCGACGACCTTCTGCACACCAGGCGCGCTCCACGCCGCCCATTCGATCGTGCTGCGCTCGGCCAGGGAATCGACATCGCCAGTCAGCGTCACCGTTCCGTTCTCGACGCCCACGGTGATCGCCTTGGCATCGATGTGCGCGCGCCGATAGAGCGCCGCCTCGATCTTGGTCTTGACGTCGCGCGGCTCGATGCGGGGACGGATGGTCATGTTGTTGATCACGCCCTTGACCCCGTGCAGAGGGCGGACGCTGGACTCGACAGCCTTCCGGATGTACGCCCATTCGGCTTCGCCGGAAAGCGTGATCCATCCGTCTTCGACCACCAGCCTGACCGAATCCTTGGGAATCGAGGCGTTCCAATCGATGGCATGCGTGGCCGCCCTGGCAATCTCCGTGTCGTTGCGCTGGTGCGGCCCGGGTAACACCACATCCAGTTCGACCGCCACGCTCCTGATGCCGGCGACCCGCTGCGCCACGCGTTCGGCCGCCCATTTCTGCGCGTAGCTGTCGACATGGCCTGACAAGGTGGCCACCCCTTCCGAAACCTCGACGCCGATGCGGCTGGCCTCCACCGACGGCTCCCAGTCGAGTTCCTTCAGGATGTCCTCTTGCAGCTGACGATCGTTTTTCATGGCCGTTTCCTCGGTTGCGTGGATCGGATGGGTAATGGCGCAGGCGGGTCACTGCGCGGCGGAAGTTCTCCATCAAGGGCATGGCCACTGTAGAAATGCGGCAGGTCGGCGTGTTGATCCAGATCAAGCTGGCCACCGATGCCACCGGTAACGGTGACCCGGCACGCTCGCCGCCACGCGGCGGACCCACGCGCCCGCCGACACCCGGACCCCATTCACCGCGCCCATCACGGCGTGAGTACCGCCGTACCAGGAAGGGCGGCGCGCCGGGAATCGCCGTCATGCGCGCAGCGTGCAGTTCGCGCTTCCCTGTCGGCTGGTATACCGTCAAACTGCTGCACGCGAGCCGGCGCAGGGGTGTCTGCACCGGCCCGCGTGCATCCTGGACGGGTACCACCGCGAAACGAGGACTCAGATGGCCGTTTCCTCCAGTCCCTCCCCCTCGACGATCGAGCCGGCACATCTGCTGGTGGTCGACGACGATGCCGAGATTGCGCAGATCCTCAGTCGCTACTTCGGCAACCACGGCTTTCGCGTCAGCACCGTCGGCGACGGCGTCCAGATGCGCCAGGTGCTCGGCAGCGCGTCGGTCGATATCGTGATGCTCGATATCGGCCTGCCCGGCGAAGACGGCTTCAGCCTGACCCGCAGCCTGCGCGAGCACTGGCACGGACCGGTGATCATCGTGACCGGGCGCGGCGAAGCGGTGGATCGCGTGGTGGGGCTGGAACTCGGCGCGGACGACTACGTCACCAAGCCATTCGACCTGCGCGAGCTGCTCGCCCGCGTGCGCAGCGTGCTGCGCCGCGCCGCGCCGCCCACGCGTACCGCCGACAAGGCGGACGAGGGTCGGCTGACCTTCGACGGCTGCGTGTTCGACCCGCGCTCGCATACCTTGTCCGGACCACAGGGCGAGCCGATCCCGCTGACCAGCGGCGAATTCGCCTTGCTGCGGGTTTTTGTCGAACACGCCAACCAGGTGCTCAGCCGCGACCAGCTGATGACGCACATGCACGGCCGCGATGCCGGGCCGTTCGATCGTTCGATCGACGTGCAGATCGGGCGCCTGCGTCGCAAGATCGAGCCCGACCCGACCTGTCCGCAACGCATCAAGTCGATTCGCGGCACGGGCTACCTCTTCTCGCCCACGGTCCGTCGGATCTAGGCCGCGGCATGTTCAGCCAGCATCCCCCTGATGCCGACCTGTTCCGCGCGTTGTTCGAGGCGGCTCCCGACGCGATGATCGTGGTCGATCGGCAAGGCGTCATCGTGCTGACCAATACGCATGCGGAGCGCCTGTTCGGCTATGCCGCGGGAGGGCTGGTCGGCCTGCAGGTGGAGGCGCTGCTGCCGGCGCCGCTGCAGCATGCGCACATCGCCCATCGCGCCGAGTACACCGCCCACCCGCGCGAGCGCGCGATGGGCGCCAGTTACGAGTTGACCGGGGTGCGCGCCGACGGGGAATCGTTCCCGGTGGAAATCGGCTTGAGCCCGGTGGTTGCCAGGCAGGGCACGCTGTATGCAGCCTCGATCCGCGACATCTCCGAAACGAAGCGCGCGCGCCAGGCCCTGGAGCGCGCGCGCTTCGACGCCGCCATGGCCCAGATCAGCCGACGCCTGCTGGCGGCCACGCATCACGAAAAAGTCATCGATGGGATTTCCGGACTGGTCGCCGCCACGCTGGAGATCCCGGCGGCGGCCATCATGTTGAGCCAGCCGTATCGCGCCGGCCTGTATGCCAGGGCGTCGACCGGCCTGCCACTGGCGGTACTGGAGCAATTGTCGGAAGACCCCGGCCTGCGCGACATGGCCAACGGCAAGACGCTGGAGGCCGAGCTGCCACCGCCCGAGCAGGGCGCCTGCATCGAGATGCTTCGGCGCATTTGCCCCGCCCTTGGCGACGATTATCAGGACGCCGCCCTGGAGTCATTGCCGGATCGGCAGGGGGCGATGGGCCTGTTGCTGGCACTGGCGCACCGGAAGGACTATTTCGACCGCGAGCGGCTGAGTTTCCTGCAGTCGGTGGCCAACATCCTGGCCGCATCGATCCTGCGCGAACGCAGCGAAGAGCAACTGGGTCACGCGCAGCGGCTGGACGCCATCGGTCAGCTTACCGGTGGCATCGCGCACGATTTCAACAACCTGCTGACGGTGGTTTCCGGCAACCTGCAGCTGCTGGAGATGGATCTGCCCGGCGACAAGGCGATCCACGAAACGCTGGCCAGCGCATCGCGTGCGGTCGAGCGTGGCGCCGCCCTCACCCGAAAACTGCTGACCTTCTCGCGCCGTCAGCATCTGTTGCCGCGGGCCGTGCACACGGTGCAACTGCTGGCCGACCTCAGCGAGATGCTGGGACGCACCCTGGGCGAACGCATCACCGTGACCACCGAATGCAGCAGCGAGGTGCCGGCGGTATATGCCGACGAGGGCGAGCTGGAGGCTGCGCTGATCAATCTGGCGATCAATGCGCGCGACGCGATGCCCCGCGGCGGCCGGCTGGCCATCAGCGCCCGTGCCTGCCATGTCGTCCCGACCGGCGACGACAGCCGGCTAGCACCCGGTGCGTACGTGCTCTTTACCGTCGCCGACAACGGCGAGGGCATTGCGCCGCACATCCTGGAGCATGTGCTGGAACCGTTTTTCACCACCAAGGAGGTTGGCAAGGGCAGCGGGCTTGGCCTGAGCATGGTCTACGGTTTCATGAAGCAGTCCGGTGGCCATTTGCACATCGAAAGCCAGGTCGGTCAGGGCACCCGCGTCGAGCTCTATCTGCCCGCCGCCAGCGCGGAGGCGGTCGAGGGCGCCGTCCCGGCACGGTCGCACGGCGGTCGCGAAAATGTCCTGGTGGTGGAGGACGAACACGAGGTGCGGCGTGTCGCGGTGGCCTTCCTGCGTTCGCTGGGCTACTCGCCCTGCGAAGCCGCCGATGCGGCCACCGCGCTGCAGCAGCTGGAGCGGCGCCGCGACATCCATCTGCTGTTCACCGATATCGTGCTGGGTGGCGAGATGACCGGCTTCGAACTGGCTGCGAAGGCGCGCGAGCGGAATCCGCAGCTTCCGGTGCTGTTCACCTCGGGCTACGAGTACGCCTCGATGGGCATCGACACGCGCGCGTTCGGCGCGTACGAATTGCTGCGCAAGCCGTATCGCCGCGAGCAACTGGGCGCGGCCATCCGCCGCGTGCTGGACCGCGACCACGGTGCATGACGAGGCTCAGTTCAGGGCAGTGCTGATCCCCGCCATCGAGCGCAATCCATCGAGATCAAGCACGCGTACTTCGCGCCGCTGCACGTCGATGATGCCGGTGTCGTGCAGGCGCGACAGCGCGCGGCTGACGGTCTCGTGCTTGAGCGCCAGGAAGCTGGCCATGTCCATGCGACTCATGCGCAGGATGAAGTGCCTGGCGCTGTAGCCCAGGCGCGCATAGCGTGCGGCGACATCGAGCAGGAACGCGGCGACGCGGCGTTCCGCCGCCAGCGTGCCCAGCATCAGCATCCATGAACGGTCGCCGCGGATTTCCGCGGCCAGCGCAGCGGTCAGCTGCGCTTGCAGCTCGGGCACATGCAGGCAGGCGCGCAGCACCGCCGGGTAGGGCAGCTCCCAGGCCTCGCTGGTCTCCAGCGCAACCACGTCGCTGGCAAAGACTTTCAGGCCGATCGACTCCACCCCGATCAGGTCGCCGCGCATGCGGAAGCCGGATACCTGTTCGCGACCGTCCTCCGCCAGTTCGCAGATCTTGTAGGAACCGGCATGCACCAGGTAGATCGCATGGAACGGCTGGCCGGCGCGGTAGATGTTCTGTCCCGCGAAGTGCTTGCAGCGCCGCACAGGCGCGTGCTCGCGGATCGCCTCGATATCGATGCCGAGGTGATTGCCGGGCGCTGCCATGCCCATCGCGGCGAACGGGTTGCCAACCGGCGTGGTGCGAATGTCTGTGGCCAGCATGCTCATGGCAAATGTCCCGGAGATGCAGTTCCCGTTGACTGCGGAACAGACTCTAGGTGCCACCCGTAACCGCCATGGTTCCGCCCGGTAACGCTTTGTAACGGTTTGCAACGGCGATCCGGCCGCTGCTGGCCGCGCGGGCGGATCGTCGCGGGGCCGCAAGCGCACCGGACAGCATCTTCAATGCGCCAGCAGCACCGGCAAACGTGCGTGCTGCAGCACGTGGCGAGTGGTCCCGCCCAGGATCCACTCGCCTACCCGCGAGTGACCCCATGCGCCCATCACCAGCAGGTCCGCGCGCATGGCGTGCGCCTGCTCCAGCAGCGCTTCGCCCACACTGGTCGATGGCGGAAAGCGCTGCTCCGCATGCAGCGCGATGCCCTGGCGGGTCAGCCAGTCACGCAGCGGCAGCGGCGGTGGCGCGACGCCGGGCAGCTCGTCATGGGCGCCGTCGATCAGCTGCACCCGTTCGGCGCCGCGCAGGAACGGTACGGCGGCGCGCAGGGCGTGCATCGATTCCTGGGTGCTGTTCCACGCTACGAGGATCCTCGGCCGCGCAGGCATCGTCTCCCAGGTCGCGGGAATCAACAGCATCGGGCAGGCCGCGGTGAGCAGGACCCGGGTCAACTGGTCCATGCCGACCGGATAGCCGCCACCGTGGCCCGGCAGACGGCTCACCGTGATATCCGCCATGCACGAGCGTCGCGCCAGCACCGGCACGTAGATGCCGCGGATCACCTCCCAGCGGCCCTGGACGCCATGCCGCTGGCACTGGTTCATCCACCAGGCATCGCACTGCCGGGCCTCGCGTTCCGTCGTCTCCAGCACGGTCAGCACGTCGGGCATGGCCATGGTCGAGGGAAGTACCTCGACGATGTTCAGCCCGGTGGCATAGGCCGTGAGGCGGCTGGCCAGGGCCAGGCCGGCCTGCACCACCGGATTGTCGTCGCGCATCTCTTCGGTGTTGACGAGGATCTCGTACATGACGGCGTGTCCGCGCAGGTTCGGTGCATCAACCTTGCTCCGCACGCCGGGCGTGCCGCTTGATCCCGGTCAAGCTTTGCGGCGCACGAGGCGGTCGCCGCGATGCCTGCGGCGAGTGGGTAGGCGCGCGGCCACCACGTCCCGGGGGACGAATCCACGACGACTTGATCGCGATCAACATGACGGCCGACGCCCACGTCACCATGGTGCCTGTCCCGACCCACTGCAGGCGCAACCACCGAGGCGCCGTCCATGTCCATCAAAACCTCCGTGGTTCCGGCACGCGCCCGGCCGCATACCCAGGCGCTGTTCCAGCACCTGCTGCTGCCGATCGACGGGTCGGCCTTGTCGCTGCAGGCTTTCCGCATGGGCCTGGCCCTGGCCAGGAGCCTGGGTGCAAGAATCCTGGTGCTGCATGTGGTGCCACCCTGCAGCTCCATCGCCTACATGGCGGAACTGCTTGCCGCGGCAGAACTCAGCTACAGCCAGCAGGCGGTGATCAGCGCCACGCGCTATCTGGACGAAGCGAAGGAACTGGCCAGCGCCGCACAGGTGCCCTGCGAATGCCGCTACGTGTTCGGTGACCAGCCCCATCGCGCCATCCTGGAGGCGGCCGGCGAACATCATTGCGATCTGATCGTCATGGCCACCCATGGCTGGCATGGCCTGAACCAGCTGGCCGTGGGCAGCGAAACCCAGAAGGTCCTGCTGCAAAGCAAGGTGCCCGTGCTGGTCAGTCGGTAGTCCCGCCGCCGGCGCGAGGCGCCCGCCAGTCCGCAGCCTCGGTGGGCCTGGCTTGTCCGGCGGCACCGGACATCCGCCGAACCACCGCGCGGTGCATCCGAATGTCCGCGCTTCCCGTATGCCACCGGCAAGAGGAACGCCTCGTCGCCGGATTGTCCGGCGGTCGCCGCGGCCGGGAACATGCGTATGATCGGTCTGGACCAAACTGTTGCCGAGGTAGCGCCCATCCGGGCGAAACGAGCCGTGCCCTCTTCCGTGAGCAACGCCGCGCCTGATGCGCAGTACTGGTCGACACAGATGATCGCCGTGTCGGTGCAGCGCGATCGTGCCAGTTTCATGCGCATCTACGATCATTTCTCGCCGCGGCTGCAGCGCTATCTGCGCAATCTGGGCGTGCCTGAATCGATGGCCGACGAACTGGTGCAGGAGGCGCTGCTGACACTTTGGCGCAAGGCCGCGATGTTCGATCCGGCGCGCGCCAGCCTCGCCACCTGGCTGTACCGCGTGGCGCGCAATCTGTACATCGACCACGTGCGGCGCGAACCGCACTGGCTGCCGATCCAGGAAGGCCTGGACCGGATCGATCATGTCGAGTCCGCGCGGCTCGACTCGCAACCGGAATCCTCCTTCGATCAGGACCTGCTCAGACAGGCGATTGATCGACTGCCACCCGTACAGGCCAAGCTCGTCCGCATGTGTTACCTCGAAAGCAAGAGTCACAGCGAGATTTCCGCCGAACTGGACATGCCGCTGGGCTCGGTGAAGTCCTCGCTGCGACGCGCGTTCGCCAAACTGCAGGGCAGCATGAGGGCCCAGCGATGAAACCGAATCATCATCTCGACGACGCCACTCTGCTCAGCTATTCCGCCGGTGCGCTGCCCGCGGCGTTGGCGGTGGTCGCGTCCACGCACCTTGAACGCTGCGCGGATTGCCGGGCGCGCCTGCTCGATGCCGACCAGATCGGCGGCGTGCTCATCCAGCAGCAACGGGTCGATGCACCAGCCGATGACAGGCGCGCTGCCATGCTGGCCCTGCTCGACGACGAGCCGGCGGATCAGCGCATGGTGTTGCCGATCGAAAGCGAGGAAGCCCACGATCCCGACCGGTTGCCCGGCGCGCTGCATCCGTGGTTCGGCAAATCCATGCGCGCGCTGCGCTGGAAGCGCGTGGCGCCCGGCGTGCAACGCATCCGCGCCAGTGGCATCAGCGGCGGCGACCTGATGCTGCTGCGCATCGCGCCGGGCAGCAAGCTGCCGCTGCACAGTCATGGCGGCAGCGAGCTGACCATGATCCTGGACGGCGCCTACGACGACATGCTCGGCCATTTCGGCCCCGGCGACGTGGCCGATCTGGATGGCGAGATCAACCATCAGCCGGTGACCTCGCCGGGCGTGCCGTGCATCTGCGTCGCCGCCACGGATGCGCCGCTGGTGTTCTCCGGCTGGGTCGCCCGCACGCTGCAGCCGCTGTTCGGTTTTTGAGCGTGGCGCGGTTTCGCCAGAGCGCACCGCGATGAGCACGGCGCTGGTGCTGTTTCGGCGCGACCTGCGCCTGGCCGACAACCCGGCGTGGAGCGCGGCCTGCGCGGAGCACGCACAGGTGCTGCCGGTTTACATCCGCAGCGACGACGATGGCCGGTGGTCGGCCGGGGCCGCCAGTCGCTGGTGGCTGCACCATTCACTGGCCGCGCTTGAACGCGATCTGCACAACGCGGGCGCCGGCCTGCAGCTGCACCGGGGCGAGCCGCTTGAGATCCTGCGCGCGCTGATCGCGCGCAGCGGCGCCAGTGCAGTTTACTGGAACCGCCTGTACGAACCCGCCACGATCGCCCGCGACACGCAGATCAAGAGCGCGCTGCAGGGCGACGGCATCGCGGTGCACAGCCACAACGCCGCACTGTGGTGCGAGCCGTGGCAGATCGCCACCCAGCAAGGCCAGCCGTACAAGGTGTTCACGCCGTACTGGCGCAACCTGCGCGCGCAGCTGCAGGTGATCGAACCGCTGCCCGCACCATGCGTGCCGAGCTGGTGCGAGTTGCCCGGCAGCCTGCCGCTGGCCGCGCTCGAACTGCTGCCACGGATCGCCTGGGCCGCTGGCCTGGCCGCCAGCTGGCAACCGGGCGCAGCCGGTGCGCGGGAGCTGCTGGAGATCTTCGCCGACGACGCCATCGGCGACTACGCGCATGCGCGCGACCTGCCCGCGCGGCATGGCACCTCGCGGCTGTCGCCGCACCTGCACTTCGGCGAGATCTCGCCGCGGCAGATCCACTTCGAACTCGATCGTCGCGCGCGTGCCGCCGGCGCCAAACGCCGCCCCGACATCGAGCCGTACCTGCGCGAACTGGGCTGGCGCGAATTCGCCCATCACCTGCTGTATCACTTTCCGCACACGCCTACCGCCAACTTCAACCCGCGCTTCAACGATTTTCCGTGGGCGGAGGCGGATCAGGCCTTGCTGGAACGCTGGCAGCAGGGCCGCACCGGCATCCCGCTGGTGGACGCCGGCATGCGCGAGCTGTGGCACACCGGCTGGATGCACAACCGCGTGCGCATGATCGTCGGCAGCTTCCTGACCAAGAACCTGCGCCAGCACTGGCAGCACGGCGCGCGCTGGTTCTGGGACACCCTGGTCGATGCGGATCTGGCCAACAACACGCTGGGCTGGCAATGGGTGGCCGGCTGCGGCGCCGACGCCGCGCCGTATTTCCGCGTGTTCAACCCGGTGACGCAGGCGAAGAAGTTCGATCCGGATGGCACCTATCTGCGGCGCTGGTTGCCCGAGCTGGCGGAGGCGCCACTGAACGTGCTGCACGAGCCGTGGAAGGATCCCGACCTGCTCCAGCGCAGCGGCTATCCGGCGCCCATGGTCGAACTGGGTCCATCGCGTCAGCAGGCACTGGACGCTTACGGCGCGCTCGCAGGCTGAAACCGGCTGGCGACCGAGGTAACTTGCCGAGCCGTCCGGGCGAATGAAATGACTCACGCGCCTCGTCAAGACCCGGAGCATTCCATGCCTGACATCGAACCCGCCGCCCTTCCATCAACGGCACGAAGTGCCTGGCCTGCCTTGCTGGCGATCGCGCTGATCGTGGCCGCCATCGCGCTGGCCTTCGCCTGGGTCGCCGGCTGGCTGACGCCGGGGCGCCTGACGCCGCAACGTTTCACCAACGCCATCGAGACCGGCAACGGGCAGATCTACCGCGGCTTCCGCCGCGCCCACGCCAAGGGCGTTTGCGTGGCCGGCTATTTCGAGGGCAACGGGCAAGGCACGGCACTGTCCGGCGCGCGGCTCTTTGCGCCGGTGCGCACGCCGTTCGTCGGCCGCCTGTCGGTCGCTGGCGGCTCGCCGTACGGGTTGGACGGCAAGGCGCGCGTGCGCAGCATGGCGCTGGAATTGACCAGCGACGACGGCCAGCAATGGCGCATGGCGATGAACAGCTTCCCGTTCTTCGGTGTCTCCTCGGTGCAGGCGTTCTACGAGCAGACCGTCGCCAACGCACCCGACCCGGCCACCGGCAAACCCGACCCCGCCAGACAGGCCGCGTTCGCCAGGGCCCATCCCGAGTTCGCCCGCTTCGCCGCGTGGGCGAAGAACGCGCCGTGGCCGACCAGCTGGGCCAACACCACCTACCACGGCGTCAACACGTTCCGCTTCATCGACCGCGCCGGCAAGGTGCGCAACGTACGCTGGTCGATGCAACCGCGGACTGCCTTCGAAGCGATGTCGGCGCCGCAGCGCAGCGCCGCCGACGGCGACTTCCTCAGCGAGGATCTGCAGGCACGACTGGCGCAAGCCCCGCTGCGCTGGGACATGGTGGTGACCGTGGCCGGGCCGGGCGACTCGAGCGTCGACCCGTCGCAAAGCTGGCCCGAAGATCGCCGGCACGTCACCGTCGGCACCGTGGTGATCGAAGGCACCACCCCGCAGGCCACCGGCGCCTGCCGCGACATCAACTACGACCCGCTGGTGCTGCCCACCGGCGTGCAAGGCTCCGACGACCCGATCCTGGCCGCCCGTTCAGCCGTCTATTCGGTGTCGTTCAACCGCCGCGAACATGACATCGCCAGCGGCAAGGCGGATGCCGCGACCGGCAAAGCCGCAGGGCAGGAGGCTCGGCCATGAGCGACCTCACTCCCTCGAACGTCGCCCCCGGACATTTCAACCTCACCGCACGCTTACTGCACTGGAGCATGGCGCCGGCCATTCTCGCCATGCTGTTCATCGGCATCGGCATGGTCGCCTCGCTCAGCCTGCGCCCCACCCTGGTCGACCTGCATCGACCGCTCGGCATCACCATCCTGCTGCTGGTGATCGTGCGCCTGATCAACCGTCTGCGCCACGCTCCGCCGCCGTTGCCGGCCGACCTGCCGGCAGTACAAGTGTTCGCGGCCAAGGCTTCGCACTGGCTGCTCTACACGCTGATGTTCGCGATGCCGCTGGTCGGCTGGGCGATGCTGTCTGCCGGCGGCTATCCGGTGACCATGTTCAAGGGCTTCTCGCTGCCGCCGATCGCCCCGCACAACGCCACCGTCTACGCCGTGCTGCGCACTGCCCACACCTGGCTGGCCCTGCTGCTGTTCGCCACGGTATTGATGCACCTGGCTGCCGCACTGTTCCATGCGTGGGCAAGAAGGGATGCGGTATTCGCCAGCATGGCCCGTGGCCAGCCCGCGCTGCCCGCCGCGGCGATCGCGCCACCAGCCGCCGAAGCAATGGGCGAGGCGAGCGAGACCACGACGACGCCCTGAGCGCAGCAATGCGGTGGCACCGGCGGATCCAGCGACCGCCGGGCGCCGTCGATAGAAAAGCTATCTTTTGAACATGCCATGCCTGCTCGATTCGGGAGGTGTCATGCCGCACACTCGCGGACATCACGGGACCGGCCAGCGGCAGACAAGCTTATGCGTAGCAAACTCTTCGTGCCCGGTTCACGACCGGAGCTGTTCGCCAAGGCGCTGGCCGGCGACGCTGATGCGCTGTCGCTGGACCTGGAAGATGCCGTCGCCGAGGATCGCAAGGCCGAGGCGCGGGCAGCCGTGGAAGCCTTCGTCACCGGCGACGCGGTGGCCCGGTCCGCCAAGCTGATCATCGTGCGCACCAATGCAGCGGATTCACCCCATTTTGTGGCGGACCTTGCCGCGATCACGCGTCCCGGCGTGGCCCTGATCAACCTGCCGAAGATCACATCGGCCGAAGCCCTGCTCGCCGCGGTGGCTGCGATCGAGGCGGCCGAGCGCGCCAACGCGGTAGCGCAACCCATCGGCGTGCTGGTGAATATCGAAACGCCGCATGCGCTGGCCCAGGCGGCCCACATTGCGGCAGCGCATCCGCGGGTGGCGGGACTGCAGCTGGGGCTCGGCGACCTGTTCGAACCACATGGCATCGACCGTACCGATCCGCGCAACGTGCATGCAGCGATGTTCGCCCTGCGCATGGCCGCCGCGCAGGCGGGCGTGCTCGCGATGGATGGCGCGTTCGCCGCGCTCGATGACGACGCGGGCTACCGCGAGGAGGCCTTGATGGCACGGCGACTCGGTTTCGTCGGCAAGAGCTGCGTGCATCCACGCCAGGTGCCGCTGGCTAACGCCGCCTTCGCGCCGACACCGGCGGAGCTGGCCATGGCGCGTCGGATCGTCGAGGCCGCGTCGGCAGCGGATGCCCAGGCACGTGGCGCCTTCGTGGTCGATGGCCGGATGATCGACCCGCCGTTCCTGAAGCGCGCGCAGGCCCTGCTCGCCACCGCGCGGCGAGCGGACTGATGCGTCGGCACGGTCGCGTCGACGCGGCGCCCCCCACGCCGAGCCTGGTCCCGTACGTGCTGCGCGCCTGGCTTGCTCTGCTGTTGCTCATCGTGCTGGCGCCACTGCAGGCGCAAAGCCTTGCACCTCTGCACGAGGGGCAGTTGCCCTCACTGGAGACAGGCGAGCCACTGCGCGCCATCGCCTTGGTTGACGGGCGGCCGCTGGCGATTTCCGACCGCGCGGCCTGGCGTCTCGATCGTGCCGGCAAGGCATGGCTTCCGCTGGCGTGGCCAACAGCTGCCACGCGCATCGCAGGGATCATCGATGACGGCACCCAGGCATGGCTGTTGACCTCGGCGCAGCATGCCGACGACGTCACCGGTGTTGCCCGATTGCATGCCAGCGACCAGCAGCTTCAGTGGCACGCCCTGCCGCCCTTGCCCGCGCCGCTTCGCGATGCACGCGGCGCGTGGTCGAACGACAGCTTGTGGATCGCCGGCGTCGGCCTCGACGGCAAGAGTCAATTGTTGCGGCTGACAACCAATCCGGCCGCAACACGCTGGGAAAGGCTCGCGGGTTGGCCGGGCGACGGCGCACCCAGTTCCGTGGTGGCGCTCGCCTCGTCGGTGCTCATCACCGTACCTGGCGCCTCGGGCGACGCGGAGCAGCTGTGGCGCTGGACTTCGGACGCGGGCTGGCATGAGCGCAGCCAGGTGCCAGGTCGACTTCTGCCAGGCTCTGGCCACGCGCTGGGCCAGGCCAATGCGGTGTACCTGCTGCGCGACCGCGGGCAAGCCAGTGCGCCGTTCCGATTGATGACGTTTCAGACCATCACCGGCGCCTGGGCCAGCCTGCCTGGCGCCGCGCCCGCCGACGTGATCGCCGTGGGTGCCTGGCCGGACGGCCTGCTCTGGGCGCAACGTGCGACCGGCGCCACGCGCATCGACGTCGGCCATGCCAGCGTCCAGTCCAGCAAGTTGCTGCTGCGCTGGCTGGACTGGATCGTGCTCTTCGTCTACCTGGTCGGCATGATCGGCATCGGCCTGTATTTCTACTTGCGCGAGAAACGCAACTCCACCGCGAACTTCTTCGTCGGCGGACGCAGCATTCCGTTCTGGGCCGCCGGCATCAGCCTGTACGCCACCAACACCAGCTCGATCAGCTTCATCGCGATACCGGCCAAGGCCTTCGAGACCAACTGGCAATATCTCACCAACAACCTGATCGCCGTCACCGGCCTGATGTTCGTGGCGGTGTGGGTCGTGCCGCTGCTGCGCCGGCTCGACCTGATGTCGGTGTTCTCCTATCTGGAGACGCGCTTCCACCCGGCCATCCGCATGCTGGCCAGCGCACTGTGCATCGTGATGCAGATCGGCAGCCGGATGAGCGTGATCCTGTTCCTGCCCGCGCTGGCGATCGCCACCATCACCGGCATCGACGTCACCTGGAGCGTGCTGATCATGGGTGGCTTCACCATCCTGTACACCACGCTGGGCGGCATGAAGGCGGTGATCTGGACCGATTTCGTGCAGGTGTTCGTGATGTTCGGCGGTGCCCTGTTCGCGATCGGCTTCATCGTCTTCCACGTCCACGGCGGCGTGCCCGGGTTCATCCATGAAGCGATGGCCGAGCACAAGATGCATCTGCTGGATTTCAGCTTCGACCTGACCAAGGCCACCGTGTGGGGCTTCATTTTCCTGGTGCTGTTCGATGTGGTGCTGACCTTTCCCAAGGATCAGGTACTGATGCAGCGGATCCTGTCCACGCGCTCGGACAAGGAAGCGGGTCGCTCGGTGTGGACCTTCGCGGCGATGATGATACCGGGCGGCTTCGTCTTCTACCTGATCGGCACGGCCTTGTTCGTGTTCTACAAGGCGCATCCCGAGCGGATGAATCCGACCTTGCCGATCGATGCCACCTTTCCGCTGTTCATTGCAGCCGAACTGCCGATGGGCGTGACCGGTCTGATCATCGCGGCCATCTTCGCCGCCGCCATGTCGACCCTGTCCAGCATCATCAACAGCGTCTCCACGCTGGCATCGGTGGACTTCTATGAAAAGCTGGCGAGAAACCCGACGCCCAAGCGCAGCGTGCTGTTCGCGGAAATCGCCGGTGTCGCGGTCGGGCTGATCGCGATCGGGCTGGCCCTGCTGCTCTCGCGACTCGACATCCACTCGCTGTTCGACGTCTCGATCGAACTGGCCGGCCTGCTCGGCGGCGGCTTTGCCGGCGCCTATACGCTGGGCATGTTCACCCGCCGCGCGAATGCCCCGGGCGTGGCCATCGGCATCGGCAGCAGCATCTGCCTGACCCTGCTGGTGTGGTGGTTCAAACTGGTGCATCCGTACTTCTACCTGGCGATCTCGATCATGCTGTGCATCGTGATCGGCTATGTCGCCAGCCTGTTCTTCCCGCCGAGCGCGCGTTCGCTGAAGGGCCTGACCATCTTCGCCGAAGACAAGGCCTGACCCGCGGGCTGTCGCCACGCCATTGATGCCACCGTCCGTGCGACTATCTTCGATGACTCACCCGCTCAAGCCTGTCGAACAACGTCGCGAGGCACCGTGGACACCCAGTTCCTGCATACCTTCATCACCATCGTCGACCAGGGCTCGATGGCCGCCGCCGCGCGCGTGCTGAACATCACGCCGGCTGCGGTGGCGCAGCAGATCCGCACGCTGGAGCGCGAGATCGGTGCCACCCTGATCGCTCGCGTCGGTCGCACGGTGAGCGTTACCGAGGAAGGCTCGCGCATCCTGCAGCGCTCGCGCGACCTGTTGCGCAACGTCGCCGACCTGCGCAGCGTGGCGAACGAGAACGGGGTGTCGGGCGAGCTGCGCCTGGGCGCCTGCCCGACCGCCCTGGCCGGCATCCTGCCCGACGTGCTGGCCCGCATGGTAGATGCGTTTCCGCAGATCAATGTGTTCATCAAGCCGGGCTACTCGGCCGAACTCTACCGCGCGGTGGAGGCCGGCGACCTCGACGCGGCGGTGGTGCTGCAGGCGCCGTTCGCCTTGCCCAAGACCTGCGAATGGCTGCTGCTGCGCGAGGAGCCGCTGATCGTGCTGGCACCGAAGAGCATGGCCGAGCGCGATCCGCACGAGCTGCTGGCGACGCAGCCGCTGATCCGCTACGACCGCAATCAATGGGGTGGTCGCCAGGCCGACGAATACCTGCGCGCCAACGGCATCGTGCCGCGCGAACGCTTCGAATTGAACGCACTCAATGCGATCGCCGTGATGGTCGACCGCGGCCTCGGCGTTTCGCTGGTGCCGGACTGGGCGCATCCGTGGCCGGAGGGCGTACAGCTGGCGCGCATCCCGCTGCCCGCGCCCTCGGTGCCGCGGCGCATCGGGATCGTGTGGTCGCGCTCCAGCGTGCGCGTGCGACTGGTCACCGTGTTCCTGCAGGAAAGCCGCCAGGCGATGCAGGCGCGTCCGCGCTGAACCGCTTCGGCGCCACGAAGATGACGCCCGTGTTGCGCCGCGGCAAACATTTGCTGCTCTCGTAAGCAACAAAAACTAGCCTCTGAACATAGGGCGCGCTGGTTCCTCGTGAGCGGCGAACCGCATAGGCTCGCCGGAAATCCAGCACAAAGCTGTCGGGACGCCGGGGAGGGCGTTGCCAGCGACGCACACCGAGGATCGACTTCCAGCGCCTTGCACTGCCATCCCCCGGATGGCCGTGCCCACCAACACCACGATGAGACACGCCATGATCAAGCCACTCGCCGCAGCGATCAGCAGCATCCTGTTGTTCTCCGCCCTGTCGGCCGGCGCCGCCGCGCAGGACACCACGGCTGCCGGCAATGCCACAGCGGATGCCGGCAAACAGGACGCGAAGAAGAAGAACGACAAAGTCGTCGACCTCAATCGCGTCATCGTCACCGGTACCCGCAGCCCGAAGTCGGTCGACGAGATCCCCGGCGCGATCACCGTGATTTCCAAGGCGGAGATCCAGCACACCTTGCTGGTCACCGAAGACGCCACCGCGGTGCTGGCGCGCACGGTGCCGGGCTACGCCGAATCCTCGCAGGCGATGAGCAACACCGGCGAGACGCTGCGTGGACGCATTCCGCTGCGCCTGTTCGACGGCATTCCGCAGGGCTCGCCGCTGCGCGAAGGTACCCGCAACGGCACCTTCACCGACATGGGCATCGTCGGTCGCATCGAGGTGATCAACGGGCCGTCCGCCTCCGAGGGCATCGGTGCCGCCGGCGGCATCATCAACTACATCTCCAAGGTGCCGACCAGGGAAGGCAACGAGACCACGATCACCACGCGCTACCAGACCCAGGGCTACGGCGGCAGCGCAGGCTGGAAGACCGGCGTGAGCTTCGCGCGCAAGCAGGACGCCTACGACCTGCTGATGGCCGCTTCGTACATCGACCGCGGCATCTCCTACGACGGCAACGGTCGCCGCATCGGCATGAACACCAGCGGCTCGCTGGCCGATTCCACCTCGCGCAACCTGTTCCTCAAGGGTGGCGTCAACTTCGGCGAAGGCGGCACCCAGCGGCTGCAGGCAACCTACAGCCGCTTCAAGATCGAGGGCAAGGGCAACTACGTCCAGGTGCTCGGCTGCCGCGGCCCGGACGACGATCCGCCGTGCGACGTGCCACGCACCAACACCTCGGAGAAGGGGCACATCTACGGCTCCAAGGACGCGTTCAACGACTTCAAGCAGTACAACCTCGAATACAGCCACAGCGACTTCTTCGGCGGTTCGCTGGACATCAACGTGTACAAGGCCGACCAGGCCATGCGTTACCTGCCCGAGCTCGACCCGGCCAAGCAGGACCCGCTGTTCGCCCCGCTGGGCACGCTGTGGGAACAGTCCGAGATCGACTCGCACAAGAAGGGCATCCGTACTTCCTGGACGCGTTCGGACCTGTTCAACGTGACCGGCCTGGAACTGCATACCGGCATCGACTTCGGCAGGGACCAGGCCCAGCAGCGACTGGCCTTGACCAATCGGCTGTGGGTGCCGCCGATGAACTACAAGAGCACCGCGCCCTATGCCCAGCTGTCGTGGGACATCGGCCCGTTGACCCTCAGTGGCGGCTACCGCCGCGAGGACGACAAGCTCACCGTCGACAGCTACACCTCGACCTACTACAACAACCGCGTGTTTGTGCAGGGCGGCGGCGTGAAGTACACCGAGAACCTGAAGAACCTCGGCGCGATCTGGCGCATCGGCAACGAATGGTCGGTCTACGCGGCGTACAGCGAAGGCTTCACCCTGCCCAACATCGGCATCCCGCTGCGCAACATCAACGTGCCCGGACAGTCGGTCGACCGCATCAGCGATCTTGCGGCAATCATCTACAAGAACAATGAAATCGGCTTCAACTGGCGTGGCGATCGCGCCTCCTTCGGCGCCACCCACTACATTTCCAAATCGCCATTCGGCGCTTCACTGGCGATCAATCCGGACACCAATGATTTCGTGCTGTCGCGTGCGCCGGTGCGGATCGAGGGTACCGAGGTCACCGGCGAGTTCCGCTTCGACCCGCAGTGGAAGGTCACCGGGCTGTATTCGCACATCACCGGCAAGACCGCGTTCTGGTCGGCCGACCCGGCCGGCCGGTTCGGCGCCGGCGGCCTGAACAAGCCGATGGGCGTGCTCGACATCAACCCCGACAAGTTCGCCGCCGCGCTGACCTGGAAGTTCCTGCCCAACGCGGATGCCACGCTGGGCTTCACCTCGCTGTTCGGCCGCCACCTCACCGGCAGCGACACCCGCGCGTACGACGGCAGGGCCTACAGCTACAACGAACAGACCCACGGCTACACCTTGTTCGACCTGGGCGTGAACTATGACCTGGCACGCTACGGCAAGCTGTCGCTCGGCGTCGAGAATCTGCTCGACAAGCAGTACGTGCTCAGCTGGTCGCAACTTGCCGGCTACCAGAACTACTGGGCCGGCCGTGGTCGCATGACCTCGCTGACGTATACGATCACGTTCTGATCCCCGGCGTGACGGTATACCGGTCGCGGCGCCTCTCCCTCCCGGGGCGCCGCGACCGCAGTGAGGACCTCCGATGATTCACATGCGCGGCAACCCCGTTCGCAGGAACGCCAGCTGGCTGCTGGGAGCGGCGTTGCTGTGCGCGGCATCGCCGCGAGCCGCAGCCGCAGCCACGCCACTGCCGGCGACACCGCCCGAAGCGCAGGGCATGTCATCCGCGCGCCTGCAGCGGCTGCACGACTACCTGGGCCAGGCCACCGCCGCCGACGGCTACCTCGGCGGCGTTGCGCTGGTGGCCCGCAACGGCCACATCGTGGACTGGCAGGCCTATGGCTATCGCGATCTCGCGCGCAAGGATCCTCTGCGCCGCGATGCGATCTTTCGCATCTACTCGATGACCAAGACGGTGACCTCGGTCGCGCTGATGATGCTGGTCGAGGAAGGCAAGCTGAGCCTGGACGAACCGCTGTCGCGCTACCTGCCCGGCTTCGACGCACAGCAGGTGCTGGTCGGTGGCAGCCTCGACGCGCCGCGCCTGCGGCCCGCCGACAAGCCGGTCACCCTGCATGCGCTGCTCACCCATACCGCGGGCTATCCGGCCGGCGTGCAAGGCGACGCGTTGGCGGTGCGCCTGATGGAACGCATCGATCCCCACGGCGCGCGCGACCTGCGCGATTTCGCCGCGCGCATGAGCCGCGTGCCGCTGGCTGCCGATCCGGGCACCCGCTTTGGCTACGACGGCGCCTCGCTGGAACTGATCGCGCGCGTGGTGGAAGTGGTCTCGGGGGAATCGTTCGAGCGCTTTTTGCAGCAACGCATTTTCGATCCCCTGCAGATGCGCGACACCGGCTTCGGCGTGCCGGCCGCGCAGCGCTCGCGCGTGGTCGACCTCACCACGATGGGTACGGACGGCCATCTGCGCATCGCCGAAGGTCCCAGCGCGCAACACCCCGGCGAACCGCTCAATGCCTACGACAGCGGTGCCGGCGGGCTGTACTCGACCGCGGGCGACTATGCACGCTTCGCGCAGATGCTGCTGGACGGCGGCACGCTGGACGGCCACGTCCTGCTTGGCCGCAAGACCGTCGAGCTGATGCTGCGCAACCACCTCACCATGCTCGATCCGCCGGTCAACCAGTTCAGTGCCGCCGAAGGCTTCGGCATCGGCGGCTACGTGGTGCTCGATCCGGCCCGGCGCGGCCAGCTCGGTTCGCCGGGCCAGTTCGGCTGGAGCGGCGCCGCCTCCACCTACTACAGCATCGATCCGCACGAACACCTGCTGGCCATCCTGATGCTGCAGCATTTGCCGCGCGACGATGGCGGCAAGGACCTGCCGCGGATCAGCCGGAACTTCTACGATCTGGTTTACCAGGCATTGTCGCGCTAGCGCCCCACTCCGCTGTCCCGAGTCACTGATGAGCATCGACCCCGATTCACCCGAGACACCGGCCACCCCGCCGGTGCGCCACGAATACAAGTTCTCGCACGTCACCACCGGCCGCTACCTGCCCGTGCCCGGCAAGGCGCCGGGTTGGCCGTTCGCCGAGATCGGCCACTGGAAGATGGACGTCGACGGCACGCTCGATGACTGGATCGCCGAGCTGACCGACTGGCGCCGCGAACACCTCGTCCGCATCGGCTACGACGATGCGAACTACCGTCGCCCCGAGCTGCAATGGGCGCAGCGCAACTTCGTGCATGCGCAGATGATGGTGGAGGATCGCTATTTCTTCGATCCCGTCGCCGGCCGCTACACCGTCGATCGCTACCTCGACGATCTCGAGGCACGCTACGGCGGCATCGACAGCGTATTGATCTGGTTCGTCTATCCGAACATCGGCATCGACGACCGCAACAAGACCGATCTGGCGCACGACCTGCCCGGCGGCCTCGCCGGCCTGAAGGGTGCGGTGGATGATTTCCACCACCGCGGCGTGCGCGTGTTCCTGCCCACCATGCCGTGGGACCACGGCACGCGCGAAGCGGAACAGAACGACTGGCAGGCGATCGCCGAACTGGTCAAGGCGGTCGGCGCCGACGGCATCAACGGCGACACCTACAACGGCGTGCCGCGCGCGTTCTTCGACGCCTGCGACGCGCTGGGCTGTCCGGTGGTGCTGCAGCCGGAGTCCACCATCAGTTCCGAAGAGCAGCTGATCTGGAACGTGCAGAGCTGGGGCAAGAAGGCGCCGAACGAGGTGATCCCGCCGGTGGCCAAGTGGAAGTGGCTGGAACCGCGCCACATGATCAATTACGAGAACCGCTGGGGCCGCGAGCGCAACCACGACCTGCAATACATCTTCTTCAACGGCATCGGCTACAACGCCTGGGAAAACGTCTGGGGCATCTGGAACCAGCTCACCCCGCGCGACGCGGAAACGCTGCGCCGCATCGCTTTGATCGAGCGCCAGTTCGCGGCGGCGATGGTGAGCGTGGATTGGCGACCGTACGAGCGCACGTTGCAGGCCGGCGTGTTCGCCAGCCGCTTCCCCGCGGACGGTCATACGCTGTGGACCGTGGTCAACCGAAACGAATACCCGTTGGCCGGCGAGCAAATTTCGCTGCCGCACGCGCACGGCACGCGTTACTACGACATCTGGCACGGCGTCACACATCAGCCGCGCATCGATGGCGATCGAGCGGTGTTTGATTTCGCGCTGGAAGGCCGCGGTTTCGGCGCGTTGCTGGCGCTGGCGCCCGACGTCCGCATCGACGGACTCGACACCTTCCTCGATGGCATGCGCGAGCGCGCTACCATACCGCTGCAGTCGCTGTCTAACCAATGGCATTCGCTGCCGCAACAGCTGCTGCCGATCGAGGCGGTACCGCCGGCACCCAGCGCTCCTGCAGGCATGCTCGCCATTCCCGCCGGCAGCTTCGACTTCGTGGTCGCCGGCGTCGAGATCGAAGGCCAGACCTGGGAAGGCAATGACGTGCAATACCCGTGGGAAGCCAGCGCCCGACGCGGCCATCGGCACCGACTGCAGATGCCGGCGTTCTTCATCGACCGCACGCCGGTGACCAACGCGCAGTTCCGCGAATTCCTCGACGCCAGCGGCTGGCAGCCGCGCGACGCCCACAACTTCCTGCGCCACTGGCGTGACGGCGCGCCGTTGCCGGGCTGGGACAACAAGCCGGTGACCTGGGTGTCGATCGAGGACGCGCGCGCCTACGCGGTCTGGGCCGGCAAGCGGCTGCCGCGCGAATGGGAATGGCAGTACGCCGCGCAGGGCAGCGATGGCCGCCTGTATCCGTGGGGCAATCGGTGGGACGAGGCGATGCTGCCCGCGGTCAACCGTGGCCGCGTGCTGAAGGCGCCGGACGATGTCGACGCGCATCCGGCCGCGGCCAGTCCGTTCGGCGTACTCGACCTGGTCGGCAACGTCTGGCAATGGACCGACGAATACGTCGACGAGCACACCCGCGCCGCGATCCTGCGCGGCGGCAGCAGCTACCAGCCACAGACCTCGCACTGGTATTTCCCGCAGGCGTACCGGCTCGACCAGCATGGAAAATACCTGCTGATGGCGCCGTGCAAGGATCGCGCAGGCACTATCGGCTTCCGCTGCGCGATGGACGCGGCATGAGCGGCGGATCACCCCCGCGAGTGCAACTGCGCGGCCTGCTCGGCGACGCGCTGGACGCCAACCTGCGCGGCCGGCTCAGCCATTTCATCGTCGACGAGCACAGTCCGGCCATCGCGCTGTTCGCGCCCGAACGGCGCAACGGGAACCGCGAGGGCGACTGGTACGGCGAGCATGCCGGCAAGTGGCTGGTCGCCGCCGCGAAGGCGTCCGCGCGCAGCGACGACGAAGACCTGCGCACGCGCGTGCTGCGGGTGGCCGACTATCTGGTCTCGATCCAGGAGGACGACGGCTACCTCGGCACCTATGCGCCGGATCACCGCTTCATGCGCCCGCAACCACCCAAGCCGGCCAGCTGGGATGGCGCGCCGAGCGTGCGCACCTGGGACATCTGGACGCACGCCTACCTGATCCTCGGCCTGCTTGAAGTGCACAGGCACTTCCCCGCGCCGCGCCATCTCGACGCCGCGCGAAGGATCGGCGACCTGTGCCTGCGCACGCTCACCGAGGGCGGCATCGACATCACCGAGCTGGGCAACCACCACGGCCTGTCGGCAACGGTATTGATGGACCCGGCCGTCGAGCTGTACTTCGCCACCGCCGAGCCGCGCTACCTCGAACTGGCGCAACGCGTGCTGCAGCAGGCCGATGGCCAGCGCGACCTGGCCCTGCTCACGCGCGCGCTGGCCGGCGTGGATGTGTCCGCCATCGCCACCGGCAAGGCCTATCAGCTGGCGTGGAACCTGGTGGGCCTGGCCAAGCTGCACCGCGCCACCGGCAACGCCGACTATCGACACGGGGCGGAGCACGCATGGCGCAGCATTCGCGAGCATCACCTCACCCTGGGCGGTGGGCCGTGGGGCGGCGTGGCGCATCGCTCGCGCGAGGTGTTCAACCCGGCGGGCGTGTTCAGCCCGTACGGCTATGTCGAGACCTGCTCGACCCTGGCGTGGATCCAGTTGAACCGCGAACTGCTGGCGATCAGCGGCGAAGCGCGTTACGCCGAGGAGATCGAGCGCTCCGCCAACAACGACCTGCTCGGCGCGCAGGCGCCCGACGGCGAGGACTGGTGCTACTACGTGTTCCCCAACGGCAAACGCGTGCACACCACCTACTGGCGCTGCTGCAAGTCCAGCGGCGCGATGGCGCTGGAGGAGCTGCCCGCGATCGCCTATACGCGCGGCGCCGACGGCGCGGTCAGCGTCAACCTCTATGGTGCCGGCGCGGTGAGATTCGCACTGGACGGCGGCGGTGAGTTGCGCATCGAGCAGCACACGACCTATCCGTATCCCGACGATGTCCGGCTGCGCATCGCCATCGACACTCCCATGCGTTTTGCGCTGAAATTGCGCATCCCGTCGTGGGCCGCCGGTGCGGCGGTCATGATCAACGGTGCGGACGCCGACATCGCGGCGGTGCCGGGGCAGTACGCGGCCATCGAACGCGAATGGCACGATGGCGACGAAGTGCTCGCGCGCTTTCCGATGCAGCCGCAGTTGCATCGGGCGATCAACCGCAACGTGCAGGAATCGCGCACTCCGGACGGCGAGGCGGTACAGCAGGAAGTGCTGCATTTCGAGTACGCCGCGATCACCTGCGGTCCATTGGTGTATGCCACCGGACTGATCGACGGCTTCAAGGTCGAGGAAACCGTGCGTCTGCCCGAAGCCGAGCCGGCACGCTGGCTGACGCTGCAGGCGGGAGCGGCCGGCGGGATGCCGCGCATCTCGCTCGATCCGGGCTATCGCGCACCGCTGACGTTCACCCCGTACTTCTGCGCCGGCGGGCGGCACCACGGCAGCTGGCGGCTCAGCTGGCTGCCGCTGGCTCCGGCGCAGCACGGATGACGATGATCCCTGCTTCGCGCCGGTGCGTCGACGTCACACAAGAATTTGTGGCGCCAGAACATAGTCCTCTCGGCTGTTTCCTGCCGGAGGCATGGTGCAGAGTGACTCCGCAACCTACCTGACCTTCCCCATGGATGCGCCGCACATGGAAACCTCCCCCGCTGAGTCGCCAGCCGTCCGCCAGGGTCCGCTGGCCGGCGTGCGCGTGCTCGACCTGAGTGCCTATATTGCCGGGCCCTACGCCTGCTCGCTGCTGGCCGACCAGGGCGCCGACGTGATCAAGATCGAGCCGCCCGGCGGCGACAACCTGCGTCAGTATCCGTCGACGCTGCCCAGCGAAAGCCGCGCCTTTCTCGGCGTCAATCGCAGCAAGCGCGGCATCGTGCTCGATCTCAAGCGCGCCGACGACCATGCCGCCCTGCTCCGGCTGGTACGCCAGGCCGACGTGCTGGTGCACAACTTCCGCCCGGACGTGCCGGAGCGGCTGCAGATCGGCCACGAACAGCTGAACCTGATCAATCCGCGGCTGGTCTACTGCGCCATCACCGGTTACGGCGACAGCGGTCCGCTGAAGGACAAGGCCGGCTACGACCAGGTGCTGCAGACGATGACCGGCATGTGCACGCTGCAGGGCAAACGCGGCGGACCGCCGGAGATCATCTACGGTTCGGTGGTCGACTACTACGCCGCGGCGCTGCTGGCCGCCGGCGTATCGTCGGCACTGTACGAGCGCGAGCGCAGCGGGCTGGGCCAGTTCGTCGGCGTCTCGCTGTTGCGCAGCGCGCTGACCATGCAGTCGGCACGGATGATCTGGGCCGAGGGCGAGTCGCTCGACATCGGGCGCGACATGCGTTCGGGCGGCGTCACCGGCATTCATCCCACGCGCGATGGCTGGATCTACATCTCGGCCAACACGCCACGGTTCTGGAAAGCGCTGTGCCGCAAGACCGGTCTCGACGCGCTGGCCGATGACCCGCGCTACGACAGCGTGCGCAAGCGCGCGCAGCACTTCGCCGAGATCCTGCCGCCGCTGCACGAGGCACTCGCCGCCCGCGGCGCGCTGGAATGGGAGTCGCTGTTCGGTGACGACGTGCCCTGTGCCGCCGCCCGCCAGATCGAGGACATGTTCGACCACCCGCAGGTGCAGGCGCAGGGCATCATCGATGCGTTCGAACACCCGGTGGTGGGTCGTTACCGCGGCGTGGCGCAGTCGATCCGTTTCGGCCGCACACCGGGCCCGGTGCCGTTCGCGGCGCCCGTGCTGGGACAGCACACCGCCGCGGTGATCGCCGCGGTCGAGTCGGACGGGGCCAGTCCGTTCGCACCACGCGAGGCAAGCAAGCGCTGATTGCGCGCAGGAACTTCGCCGGTCGCCACCGGGCGGCCGAGCCGGCGTCATGGGCTTGCCTGCCTTCCGGTCACGTGGCAGACATGCACTTGCCACTCGCCGGCGTTCGACGGCCTGCGGGCCCACCGGCTTCCCTGCGCCAGATTCCGGCTCAACCCTCCAGCCGGCGCCACGCTTCGAATACTTCCTCACGGGCAATCCGCCCATCGCGCATGTGAAAGACATGCAGCAGCCGGAGTTCTGCGCGTGTGCCGATCGGCAGCGGCGCGCCGGTGACACCGTCGCCGACGATGCGCAGTGTCACCATGCATTCGTCCACCACCCGGTCGTCGGTGGCAAAGCGATCCATCGGATGGATTGCCACCTCGGACATCGAGGCGAACATCCGCACATAGTTGTCGCGGATGGCCGCCAACGTGTCGAAGCGCAACCCGCGTGCCGGAATCTCCAGCACCGCGTCGTCGGTATACAGCGACATCACGCTGTCTGGATCGATCGCTTCATTGCGCATGTGGCGGTCGACAACCGACAGATTGTGGGCGCGCAGACCCTGATCGACGGCGGATGGGTGGTGCATTGCGTTCATGCCTCTTTGCCTATAGTCAGATTACCTGACTATATTGGACAGTCATTCTGACTATATGTCAAGCTGCCGACATGTCCGACACCTATCCCGAGCGCCAGCGCACGCTCGGCAGCCTGCTGAGGCTGCCTTACAACGAATTGCAGGATGCCGTTTACGGTGCGCTGCCAGCCCACGGTTTCCATGACTTGCGTACCGCGCACAGCGCGGTGTTCCGCCACCTCGACCCCGGCGGTACGCGCATGACCACGCTAGCCGAACGCGCGGGCATGACCAAGCAGAGCATGGCGTATCTGGTGGAGAATCTGCGCGAGTGTGGGTATCTGAAAGTAGCCGCCGACCCGGCCGACGGCCGCGCCAAGCTGGTTCAGCTGACCCGGCGCGGCATGGCGGCAATGACCACGCTGATCGCGCTCAGCCAGGAATTCGAAGACTGGCTCGCCGAGGCAGTGGGCTCGGCCAACGTCAAGCGCCTTCGCGCACTGCTGGAGCAAGTATCCAGCGCGCTGGAGAGCCGCCGGAAGGACTGAATTCGGCGGCTTCTGGCTGAGGCCTTGGTTGGTGCCAATCCACCCTGATCCTCATCTGCGCGGTGCGGCCTGGCCTCTTGCAAGCGCGGCAGCTCGACCCGTCGTGCAGCCAACTCGATCATTGCCTGGCGTGTTCTGCACGAGAAGGCGGCCTTCATCAAGCCACCACACCCCCACATGCGATAACGGCCTCGCTCCCATTTCGGCGCCGGATCGACCGACGTTCACTGCGATGGGAGGCGTCCACTCAGCAAGGTGCCGGATGATGGAAGAACTCGACAAAGCCGGGCACAACGCCGAAACGGGATCGCCCGCTGCCGCCGACAAGGCGGAGGTCGAGGAGTCGCTGAAAGAGGGCTCGGGCAGCGGCTTTTCGCTGTCGCGTGAAGAACATCGCGAAGTGAAGGAAAAGTCGCCGCCACGTGCGGCCGTGCTGCATGAAGTCATCCGGCACAGCGGCGAGGAAGAGCTGAGCCGCGGTTTTGCCGCGCTGGCGTGGTCGTCGCTGGCGGCCGGCTTGACCATGGGCTTCTCGCTGCTGGCGCGCGGCGTGTTGCAGCGGCATCTTGCCGGCGTGGGTGGCGGCCACCTGATCGACGCACTGGGCTACACGTTCGGCTTCCTGGCGGTGATCCTGGCGCGGCAACAGCTGTTCACCGAAAACACGCTGACCGCGGTGTTGCCGTTCATGACCAAGCCGGGCTGGCGCAATCTGCTGCGCCTGTTGCGGCTGTGGTCGCTGGTGCTGCTGGGCAATCTGCTGGGCGTCTCGCTGTTTGCCTTCGGGCTGCTGCATCTGCAGCAGTTCGACGCAGCCACCCAGCGCGCCTTTGTCGAGATTGGCCGCGAGTTGATGCAGAACACGCCATTCGCCATGTTCAGCAAGGGCATCCTGGCCGGCTGGATCATCGCGATGATGGTGTGGATGCTGGCCGCGAGCGAGCGCTCGCGCCTGGCGATCATCGTGATCTGCACCTACCTGATTGCGATCGGCGGCTTCACCCACATCATCGTGGGCTCGGCCGAGGCGATGTACATGGTGTTCGCCGGCGAGATCTCCCTCGCCGAAGCTGTACTGCACTTCGGCCTGCCCACGCTGGCCGGCAACGTGGTCGGTGGCAGCCTGATCTTCGGGTTGATCAGCCACGCACAGGTGCGCAGCGGCGGCAACGAAGCGCCTGAAATCAGCCCAGCACCCCCGGATTCAGCTGCCACACGGCGAAGTTCAATGCCGCGGCGAAGCTGACCCAGCACAGGTATGGCAGCAGCAGTGCGCCCGCCAGTGGCCGCACGCGCCAGAAGCCGATCACGGTGGCCACGATCAGCAGCCACAGCAGCACGATGTCGACAAACGCCGGCGCGCCGCGATGCCAGCCGAAGAACAGCCAGCTCCACAGCGCATTGACTGCCAATTGGGCAGTGAACAGCGTGAGCACGCCACGCTGCCGGCGCCAGCCGCCTTCGCGCCAGACCAGCCACGCCGCGAGGCCCATCAGGGCGTACAACACCGACCACACCGGGCCGAACACCGCCGCGGGCGGCGCCCACGACGGTTGCGCCAGCTGCTGGTAGAAGCTGGCCGCCTGCATCGATGCCACCGCGCCGATGGCGGCAGCGGCAGAGCTGAGCAGCAGCCAGCCAGCCAGTCCGATGACCTGTTTCATGCCTGACATGTGATTCTCCCGATATTCGTGGTCTGTTACGGCGTGCGCGGCCTGCCGGATCCCCTTGTTCGCACGGGCCGGGGCCACGCGAGCTTAAGCGCGCCCGCTCACCGACCGATGCATCCACTGCACGGCTTCTACCGTATCTGTGTCTGACCCGCAGACAGGTATGCTTTCATGGCCACCCCCCAACCGAGCGTGATGGCGCCGCCTGCGCCGATCGAGGCAGCGACCGACGCCGCGGCCGATCGCGCCATGCCGAAGCCGTCCTGGCTGGGTCGTACCGTGCGCCGCTGGTTCGATACCAGCGCGACGGTCGAGCTCGACGAGAGCCGCGAGGACCGGATCGACTGGTTGCGCGCCGCGCCGTTCATCGCCATGCACCTGGCCTGCCTGGGGGTGATCTGGGTCGGCGTATCGCCGATCGCGCTGATCGTGGCGGCGGCGCTGTACGCGCTGCGCATGTTCGCGATCACCGGCTTCTATCACCGCTACTTCGCGCATCGCACGTTCCACACCTCGCGTGCGGTGCAATTCGTGTTCGCCACCATCGGTGCCTCCTGCGTGCAGCGCGGCCCGCTGTGGTGGGCCGCGCATCATCGCCACCACCACCGCCACGCCGACACCGTGCGCGACCCGCATTCGCCGGGCGTGCATGGCTTCCTGTGGAGCCACGTCGGCTGGTTCCTGACCCCCCGCCATTTCCGCACCGACCTGTCGCGGGTGCCGGACCTGGCGAAGTATCCGGAACTGCGCTGGCTGGACCGCTACGACATCGCGATCCCGCTGCTGCTCGCCGTGACGATGTACGGCCTGGGCGCCCTGCTGCGTGACGTGGCGCCGCAGCTGGGTACCAGCGGCGGGCAGATGCTGGTGTGGGGCTTTTTCGTCTCCACCATCGTGCTGTTCCACGCCACGGTGACGATCAACTCGCTGGCGCACCGCTTCGGCAAGCGCCGTTTCGAGACGAAGGACGACAGCCGCAACAACCTGTGGCTGGCCCTGCTCACGTTCGGCGAAGGCTGGCACAACAACCATCACTTCTTTCCCGGCTCCAGCCGCCAGGGTTTCCGGTGGTGGGAAGTGGACCTGACCTGGTACGGCCTGAAGCTGATGTCGATGCTGGGCCTGGTGCGCGGGCTGAAGCCGGTACCGGCCTGGGTGCTGGCCAGGGCGAGGAGCTAGGTCATGCGCATCGCCGTGGTCGGATCGGGCATTGCGGGGCTGGCCTCGGCGTGGCTGCTGTCGCGCAAGCATGACGTGACCCTGTTCGAGGCGAACGACTATCTCGGCGGGCACACGCATACGCATGCGGTGGAACAGGCCGGCCGGCGCTATCGCATCGACAGCGGCTTCATCGTGCACAACCCGGCGCACTACCCGCTGCTGACGCGGATGTTCGCGCAGTTGGGCGTGGCCTCGCAGCCGACCACGATGAGCTTCTCCGTGCACAGCGAAGCGAGCGGGCTGGAGTACAACGCGGCCACGCTGGATACGCTGTTCTGCCAGCGCCGCAACCTGTTGTCGCCGCGCTTCCTGGGCATGGTGCGCGACCTCGCCCGCTTCTACCGCGAGGCGCCGGCGCTGCTGCTGCAGCGCGACGACATGACCACGCTGGGCGACTACCTGCAGCAGCACGGTTACGGCGCGGCGTTCCGTGACGAACACCTGATTCCGATGGCGTCGGCGCTGTGGTCGTCGCCGGCCACGCAGATCCTCAAGTTCCCGGCGCGCTACCTGGTGCAGTTCATGGCCAACCACCAGATGCTGCAGCTCGGCGACCGGCCGCAGTGGCGGGTGGTGCAGGGCGGTTCGTCGACCTATGTGGCGGCGCTGCGCGCGCACTGGCCGGTGCACGAACGGCTGACCTGCCCGGTGTTCGCCATTCGTCGCCACCACGACGGGGTCGAGGTGGACAGCGCCGCCGGCAGCGAGCGCTTCGAGCAGATCGTGCTGGCCTGCCACAGCGACCAGGCGCTGGCCCTGCTCGCCGACGCCAACGAGCGCGAGCAATCCATTCTCGGCGCGATGAGCTACCAGGCCAACGACACCGTGCTGCACACCGACGCCCGCGTGCTGCCGCGGCGGCGCAAGGCGTGGGCGGCGTGGAACGCCTGGCTGCCGCGCGATCCGGACGCCGCCTGCACGGTCAGCTATTGCATGAACCTGCTGCAGGGCATCGACTCGCCGGAGCCCTTCGTGGTCACCCTCAATCGCAGCGAGGCGATCGATCCGGCCAAGGTGCTGGCGCGCATGCGCTATCACCATCCGGTCTACACCGAGGCGTCGGTGCGGGCGCAGGCGCGCAAGGCGGAAATCCAGGGCTGGCGCCGCACCTGGTTTGCCGGCGCCTACTGGGGCTGGGGCTTCCATGAGGATGGCATGCGCAGCGCGGTGGAAGTGGCGGCGGCGCTCGGCGTACATTGGCCGCTGGGTACCGAGCCGTTGCCGGCCACGGCGCCGCGCGAAGCGGAGCCGGTCGCATGACGGTGAAGCCGGCCAGCTCGACCTTGCTGCTGAACAGCGCGGTGTATGAGGGCGTGGTGCGCCATCGTCGGCACGCGCCGCATCCGCACGCGTTCGACTACCGCATGGCGCAGTTGTACCTGGACCTGGACGAAGTCGAGCAGGTTTTCGCCGGACGCTGGCTGTGGTCGACCAAGCACGGCAACGTGGCGCAGTTCCGCCGCAGCGACTACCTCGGGCCGGCCGACCTGTCCCTGGCCGAAGCCGTGCGCCGTCGCGTCGAGCAGGCCACCGGCCAGCGGCCGGTCGGGCCGGTGCGCCTGCTCACTCACCTGCGCTACTTCGGCCTGGTGTTCAATCCGGTCAGCTTCTACTACTGCTACGCCGAAGACGGCCGGACCCTGGTCGCGATCGTGGCCGAGATCACCAACACGCCATGGCGGGAACGCCATGCCTACGTGCTGCCGATCGAGGGCGCGCAGATCCACGGCCGCGCGCTGCACTGGGCGTTTGCCAAGACCTTCCACGTCTCGCCCTTCATGCCGATGGATTGCGCCTACGACTGGCGCTTCACCCTGCCCGGCGATGACCTGCGGGTGCACATGAATGTGCTCCACGACGGCGTGCGCACCTTCGACGCCACGCTGGATCTGCGGCGCCGCGCGCTGACCGGCGGATCGCTGGCACGCGTGCTGTGGCGCTACCCGCTGATGACCGCCCAGGTGGTCGGCGCGATCCACTGGCAGGCGCTGCGCCTGTGGCTGAAGCGCAACCCGGTGCACGACCACCCTTCGCTGCCGTCGCGCCATCGCGATTGACAACCCGAATGACGACATCCCCGAGGCATGACATGAACCACATCGCCACCACCATCACCGGCCAGCAAGCCTCGCTCGGTACCGTCGACCGATTCCTGCGCCAGCAGTTGCTCGGCCAGCTGCGCGGCCTGCGCCATGGCCGGCTGGTGCTGCAGGATGCCGGCGGTACGGTCGAGCTGGGCGACCCAGCCAGTGCGCATCCCGAGCTGCAGATCCACCTGCAGGTATTGGACCCGGACTTCTATCGCGCGGTGGCGCGCAACGGCAGCGTCGGTGCCGGCGAGTCGTACATGGACGGCCAGTGGCGTTGCGACAACCTGGTCGGCCTGTTCCAGCTGCTGCTGCGCAACCGCGACCTGCTCGACGGCATGGAAAGCGGACTGGCCCGGCTCGGCGGCATGGCGATGCGCGGCTGGCATGCGCTGCGCCGCAATACCCGCGACGGCAGCCGGCGCAACATCGCCGCGCACTACGACCTTGGCAACGATTTCTTCAGCCTGTTCCTGTCGAGCGACCTGATGTATTCCTCGGCGATCTGGACCGAGCCGAGCGACACGCTGGAACAGGCATCCACCCGCAAGCTGGAGCGGATCTGCCGCAAGCTCGACCTGCAGCCCACCGACCGGGTGATCGAGATCGGCACCGGCTGGGGCGGCTTCGCGCTGTATGCCGCGCAGCAGTATGGCTGCCATGTCACCACCACCACGATCTCGCGCGAGCAGCATGCGCTGGCCAGCGAGCGGGCGGCCGCGGCCGGCATGGGCGCGCACGTCGAACTGCTGCTGCAGGACTATCGCGACCTCGATGGCCAGTACGACAAGCTGGTCTCGATCGAGATGGTGGAGGCGATCGGCGCGCCGTATCTGGACGTCTATTTCGAAAAACTTGGCGCCCTGCTGAAACCCGACGGACTGGCCCTGCTGCAGGCGATCACCATCGAGGACCATCGCTACGCGCAGGCGCTGAAGTCGGTCGACTTCATCAAGCGCCATGTGTTCCCCGGCAGCTTCATCCCGTCGATCAACGCCCTGCTGGCGGCGAAGACCCGCACCAGCGATCTGGCGCTGACCCAGCTGGAGGACTTCGGCAGTTCGTACGCCTTGACCTTGCAGGCCTGGCGCGAACGCTTCATGGCAAAGCTGGCGCAGGTGCGCGCGCAGGGTTTCGACGAGCGTTTCATCCGCCTGTGGGAGTTCTACCTGGCGTACTGCGAGGGCGGCTTCCGCGAGCGCTCGATCGGCGTGGCGCAGCTGCTGCTGGCCAAGCCCGGCAATCGTCACGCCGCCCTGCTGCCGCAGATCAGCCGCCACGTGGAGCTGCCCGCATGAGTTTCTGGCTCAGCCTGCTCGGCTACCAGGCGGTCTGGTTCGCCGCGGTGATCGGTGCCGGCCACGGGCTGGCGTGGCCGGGCGTGCTTGGCATGCTGGTCTATGCGCTGGCGCAGCTGGCCGGCGCGCGCAACTACCGCGTCGACCTCAGCCTGATGGCGGCGGGGCTGGTGTTCGGCTTCCTGCTGGACGGCGCACTGATCCGCGGCGGCCTGGCCAGCTACGCCAGCGGCTGGCCCGGGCTGGCGTTGGCGCCGGCATGGATCCTGGCGTTGTGGGTGACCTTTGCGCTGACCTTCACCCAATCGCTGCGCTATCTGCAGAGCCGCTTGTGGTTGGCGGCGCTGCTGGGACTGCTCGGCGGCCCGCTGGCCTATCTCGGCGCGGCGCGCGGCTGGCACGTGGTGACTTTCGCCGAGCCGACGTGGCGCACCCTGCTGGCGCTGGCCATCGGTTGGGCGCTGGCGACACCGGCGCTGGCCTGGCTGGCTCGCCGCGGCGCGACCACGCTGCACACGGGCGCGGCGAACCAGCCGACGCGAGGGGTTTCCACATGAGCGTCTTCTGCCAGTTGTTGCTGGTCTGGCTGCTGGCGACGGCGATGATGACGTTGGGCTGGCAGTGGCAGCGCAAGCGCAGCAACGCCGGCATCGTCGACGCGCTGTGGGCGGCGGGGGTGGGCGGCAGCGCCGTGCTGCTGGCGCTCACCGGCAGCGGCACGCCGTGGACTCGCCTGGCGCTGGCGCTGCTCGGTGGTACATGGGGTGCGCGTCTGGCCGTCCATTTGTGGCGACGGGTGTGCGGCGAGCCGGAGGATGGCCGCTACCAGAACCTGCGCGCTCACTGGCACGGCAGCCAGTGGAAGTTCTTCGCCTTCTTCCAGTTCCAGGCCGTGCTGATCGTGCTGTTCGCGCTGCCGTTCGTGGCGGTGGCGCGCAACCCGCACCTGTCCGGATGGTGGCTGCTGGCGGCGGCCGCGATCTGGCTGTTCAGCGTGATCGGCGAGGCGATCGCCGATGCGCAGCTGGCCGGTTTCCGCCACAGCCCGGCCAACAAGGGCCGCACCTGTCGCGAAGGTCTGTGGCGTTACTCGCGCCACCCGAACTATTTCTTCGAGTGGCTGCACTGGTTTGCCTATGTCTGCCTTGCCGTCGGTTCGCCGCTCGCCTGGCTGGCCTGGTCCGGCCCGCTGGTGATGTACGTGTTCCTGCGCTGGATCAGCGGCGTGCCGTACACCGAGGCGCAGGCCTTGCGCAACCGCGGCGACGACTACCGCGACTACCAGCGCAGCACGCCGATGCTGATTCCATGGTTTCCGAAGAGGACCGAACGATGAACACCGTTGCTTCCCACGAGCTGGCCAGCGAGCGCCCGGCGCCGGGTCTGCTGGGCATGGCCGAACGCGGCCACCTTCCCGATGCGCTGCTGCGCCAGGGCATTCGCCGGCTGTGCGCGCAACGCCTGCGCGAGGAACAGGCCGGCGGCCTCGACGCCCAGGCCGCGCGTTATGCCGAGCGCATCGCGATGCTGCGGCACAGCCCGGTGGCGATCCATACCGATGCCGCCAACGCGCAGCATTACGAGCTGCCGCCGGCATTCTTCGAACTGTGCCTGGGCAAACGCCTGAAATACTCCGGCTGCTACTACCCGCGCGGCGACGAGTCGCTGGAGCAGGCCGAGGAGGCGATGCTGCGGCTATACGGCGAGCGCGCCGAACTGGCCGACGGCCAGTCGATCCTGGAACTGGGTTGCGGCTGGGGCTCGCTGACCTTGTGGATGGCCGAGCGCTATCCCGACGCGCGGATCACCGCGGTGTCCAACTCCAGGCCGCAGCGCGAACACATCGAGGCGCAGTGCCGCCGGCGCGGACTGTTCAACGTGCGCGTGCTCACCTGCGACGTCAATGCGCTGGAACTGGACGCGGCGCAGTTCGACCGTTGCGTGTCGATCGAGATGTTCGAGCACATGCGCAACTACGAGATCCTGCTGCAGCGCATCGCCAGCTGGCTGCGGCCGGGCGGCAAGCTGTTCGTGCACATCTTCGCGCACAAGACCGCGATGTACCCGTTCGAGACCGCCGGCGACGACAACTGGATGGGCCGGCACTTCTTCACCGGCGGCCTGATGCCGGCCTCGGACACGCTGCTGTGGTTCCAGTCGGCGCTGAACATCGAGCAGCGCTGGCTGGTCGACGGCAAGCATTACCAGCGCACCGCCAACCACTGGCTGGCCAACCAGGATGCCCGTCGCGAGCAGGTGATGCAGGTACTGGTCCCGGCGTATGGCGCGAAGGCCGCAACGTTGTGGTTCCAGCGCTGGCGCATGTTCTGGATGTCCTGCGCCGAACTGTTCGGCTACGCCGACGGCCAGGAGTGGCTGGTCGCGCACTACCGCTTCGTGCGCCCCTGAATCCACCACCCGCTTTCCCCACCTTCGCCCGGAGTGACCATGAAATTTTCCAGGACCCTGCTGATGGCCTGCGCCGTGCTGCTGAGCGCCAATGCCTGCGCCAGCGAGCTGCCGCCGATCAAGCCGGTGGCCCACGTCGACCTGCCCCGCTTCATGGGCAACTGGTACGTGATCGCCACCATCCCCACCCGGTTCGAGAAAACCGCCTACAACGCGCTCGAGATCTACACGCTCAAGCCCAATGGCGACGTGGCCACCTCGTTCCATTTCCGCGACGGCAGCTTCGATGGCCAGCAGAAGGACATCCATTCCACCGGCATCGTCAAGCAAGGCACCGGCAACGCGGTGTGGGGCGTGCAGGTGTTCTGGCCGCTGAAGGCGCAGTACATCGTGGCGTATCTGAAGGACGATTACAGCCAGGTGATCGTGGCCCGCGATGCGCGCGACTACATGTGGGTGATGGCGCGCACGCCGACGATTGCGCAGGCCGACTACGATGCGCTGCTCGCCCGGGTGAAGGCGCTGGGCTATCCGATGGCGAAGGTGCGCAAGGTGCCACAACAGGATGCCGCCGCGACGAGGTGATCCATGCAACCTGCCGCTCGCGACGGATGCGCCGGCCGGCAGCGATCCGTCGTGATGAACCGGATGACGATCCACGCCGGCGCGCCGACACGCACGCGACGAAGCAGTCGCCTGCACGCTGTCTAGACAACCGGGTTTCCTACCATGCGCGAGGCTTCCCCCGCAGCGCCCGCCTTCGGCGCGCACGCCACCCCTCGGCATGGAGAGTTCACTGATGTCTTTTGCAAGCGCATTCCGCCGGCGCAACACCGGTCGCGCAGCCATCCTTCTTGCGCTGGCCGCGGCCAGCAGCAGCGCATTGGCGCAGCAGTCGCCGGCGCTGGACCGGATCAGCATCTGGCTGGGCGGCTACGACGCCCACGCCGACACCACGATCGGCGCCAGCGACAAGAGCAACCGGTACGGCGGCGACTTCAGCCTCGAAAAGGATCTGGGCTTCAAGGACCACAAGCGCGTGCCGCGCGCACGCATCGACTTCCTGCTCGGTGACAGCCAGGGCTTTTCGCTGGACTACTACAGCGTCAACCGCGAGAACAGCCGAAGCCTGTCGCGCGGCATCAGCTACAACGGCAACGACTACAACGCGGCCGCGTCGGTGCGCGGCAAGCTCAACTTCGACTTCGGCAGCGCCGCCTACCGCTGGTGGCTGGGCCACGGCAACGACGTGTTCGGCGTCGGCCTGGGTGGCGCCTGGTATCGCGTGCACGCCGGCATCAGCGGCGAAGCCAGCGTCAACGGCAATTCGGTGGGACAGGCCTCGTCCAGCACCACCGACAGCGCCTGGGCACCGATGCTGCAGCTGGGCTGGAGGCATGCGTTCAACGACCAGTGGCGCATGTACCTCGATGCCGCCGGCGTGAAGAAGAATGGCGGCAGGCTCAACGGCCACATCGTCAATGCCGCGCTGGGCGTGGAATATTTCCCGTGGCAGAACGTGGGCTTCGGTGCCGAATACGGCTACAGCCGCGTGGTGCTGCACCAGCGCAAGCACGACTACAACGCCAACCTAGACATGAAGCTGGATGGTCCGTCGCTATTCGTGCGCTTCCGCTTCTGATCGATACTTGCTGGCGGGCGTGGTCCGGCAGGGCCGACCGGTCCGGCGACCTCACGACGGCGGACCCACCACCCGCACCGCGAGGGTGGCAAACGCACCATCGCGGGCCAGCGCGGTGATCCGGTAATTGCCGGCTTGCGGCAGGCTGATTGCGATTGCAGCGTCGGCTTCGCTGCTGCCCTGCAGGCGACCGTCGAGCAGCCATTGCACGGTGGTTTGCGTACCCAGCGCATGCAGCGTCACGCGCAGCGACTGCTCGCTGTTCGGTGCACGGCGCAGGGTGACACCATCGACCAGCCCGCTGATGCGGATCGGATTGGCGCTGTCGAGCGAATCGGCGGCGCAGCCGGGTGCCAGCGGCGGCAAGGCGGAACGCTCGCGATCGTCGCGGCTCAGCCAGGGCGTGGCCAGCGCGGGCCAGCGCGCCAACTGGAGCGTGCGCTCGTGCCGCGCATGGCACGTCGCGCTGAGCCGCTGGCCGTTGTCGTTCAGGCGCAAGTCGAGCAGGCCGGCCGACCAGGCACCGAGGCCGCGCTCGGCAAAGGTCGGCGGCAGCGCGTGGTCGAGCAGCCAGGCCGTGCGGTGCTGGCGGCACAGCGCCGGATCGGTCGCGTCCAGCGCGCCGCCCAGCGGCCAGCAGATCTCGCGCTGGCTGACGCTGGCCGGTTGCGCGACAACACGACCGCCGCGCGAGGGCAGCATGTCGGCGATCTGGAACAGCAGCGGCAACGCGGTGACCGCACCGTACTGGCCCGGCGACGGCGTGCCGTCCGGACGGCCAATCCATACACCGATGGTCCAGCGGTCGGTGACGCCGATCGACCACGCATCGCGATAGCCGTAGCTGGTGCCGGTCTTCCACGCCACGCTGGCGTGGCGGTTGATGGCGCCGGCCAGCGGCGCGCCTTCGACGTCGGCCGGATTGTGCGCGAGGATGTCGCGGACGATCCACGCTGCGCCGGGCGACAGCAGTCGCCGCGGCCGCGCCGGTTGCGCGCTGGTGTAGCGCGGCGTGCCGGCGATGCCGCCATTGGCGAACGCGGTATACGCGCCGACCAGCGCCTCCAGCCGGGTCGACGCACCGCCCAGGATGATCGACAGGTTCGGCTGCGCGCCGGCGGGCAGGCCGAGGTCGACGCCGCCGTTGGCCAGCCGCGCCACGAAGCGGCTCGGTCCCACCCGGTCGAGCACGTCCACCGCCGGCACGTTGAGCGAGCGCTGCAACGCCTCGGCCGCGCTGACCGGCCCCGAGAACGCCTCGTCGAAATTGCCCGGCTTGTAGCCGCCGAAGTCCTGCGGCGCGTCGACCAGCAGGCTGGCCGAGTTGATCAGCCCGTCATCCAGCGCCAGCCCGTACAGGAAGGGTTTCAGCGTGGAGCCGGGCGAACGCGGTGCGCGCACCATGTCGATGTAGCCGTGCCGCTGCGGGTTGGCGAAGTCGCTGGTGCCGACATAGATGCGTGCTTCCAGCGTGGCGTTGTCGACCACCAGCAAGGCGGCCGAGGTCTGTGGCGGCAGCCGTGACAGATACGCGCCGACGCGATCCTCGGCGGCGCGTTGCAGGTTCACGTCGATGGTGCTGGTGATCCGCCGTGCCTGCGGCTGTTGCTGGTGCAGCCGTTCGGCCAGCAGCGCGGCGGACAACGGCGCGCGCAACGAACGCGCCGCCACCGGCTCGATCGCCGCATCGCGCACCTGCGCAGCACTCCACACGCCGAGGTCGCGCATGCGCCCGAGCACCTTGTCGCGAGCCACGCGGGCGGCCGCGGCGCGGCGGTCCGGGCGCAGCCGGCTGGGCGATTGCGGCAGTACCGCCAGCAGCGCCGCCTCCGCATGCGACAGCCGCGTCGCCGGCTTGCCGAGATACGCCCATGACGCCGCCTCCACGCCCTCGATCGGCCCGCCGAACGGCGCGTGGTTGAGGTACAGGTCGAGGATCTGCGCCTTGCTCAGATGCGCCTCCAGCTGCAGCGCGCGAAGGATCTGCACCAGCTTGCCGCCGAACGTGTGCGGGATCGGATGGATGATCCGCGCCACCTGCATGGTCAGCGTGGATCCGCCCGAAACGACACGGCCATGCATGATGCCGCCGGCCAGGCCGCGCAGCAGTGCGTATGGATTCACCCCGGGATGGCGATAGAACCAGCGATCCTCGTAGGTCAGCAGCGCCTGCAGGTACAGCGGCGACACCTGCTTGGCGGTGGTCGGATAACGCCACACGCCATCGTTGTCGGCGAACGCGCGCAGCGGCGTGCCATCGCGCGCCAGCACCACCGTGCTGCCGCTGTCGGGTGCCGGCAGCTGCAGTGGGAACAGGCGGTCGAGGATGACTGCCGTGAGCAGCAGGAAAGTGCTTGCGATGAGGATGCCGCGCAGCCATCGCCAGGCACGGGAACGACGCGTGATGGTGGGCGGCGCAGTGGAGGTGGTCGCGGTCATGATGCGCCTTGCTCCCTCCCCTGCAACGCAGGGGAGGGTTGGGGTGGGGTCGCTCTTCGGCACGCCGAAGCGAAAGTCAAAAGCTTTACCCCCTCCCAACCTCCCCCTGCAAGCAGGGGGAGGAGCAAGAGCGGCTACGGCTCGACCACGGTGATCTTCGCCGGTGCAACCTTGCCGATGCCGCGCACGGCCGGGCGATACATGTCCTCGACCAGCGGTGGCGGCACGACATAGCTGCCCGGCGTCACCGCATGCACCAGGTAGAACACGCGCGCCTTGTCGCCGCGGCGCAGGTTCAGCGCGGCGGCGTAGCGGTCGTCGCGGTATTCCTCGTGCCGGATGTCGGCCGCCGCGGCGTGCTGGTCCAGATCGATGCCGTCGATCACCACGCCCGACCACGCCTGCGCGCCGCCGAGGTTGAGGTTCTCCACTTCAAGCCCGCCGGGCAGCAGGTCGGTGACCAGCGCATCGGGGATGTCCATGCGCGCCTCGATGTCGAGCTCGACGATCAGGGTGTTGCCCTCCTTCAGCGTGTCGCCGCGCCATGGCTTGCCGTCGGTGGTGAAGTAACTGCGGCGCACGTCGATCTGGCTGTCGTCCGCGGCCGGCGCCTTCTGCGGAATGCCGGCCACATCGAGCGTGGCGAAGATCGCCGCGTCGCTGGTTGGCTGCACGGTGACGCCGGCGTCGAGTTCGGCCACGCTCAGCTCGCGGCTCCACACGCGCTGCGCGGGCGCCTGCTCGACCTTGCCACCGACGTTGAGCGACACCGCCAGCGGCGCCTGGCTTTTCGCATCGAACGCGCGTGCCACGCGGGCGATCGCCGCCTGCTCCTGGGTGCTCAGGTACGACCACGACCAGCGGTAGTCCTTGTCCTGCTGCTGGCGCACTCGCACGTTGGCGGTGGCGTTGCGCGCCCAGTCGACCAGCTTGGCGTCGTAGGCGGGCTTGCTCATGCCGTAGTGGTGGGTGAGTGCGACCATCAGCGCCAGATCACGCAGGTCCGAGCCGTAGTCGCCGACGTACCAAGGGCGCTCCTTGCTCCACGCGAACGCCTCGTCGACAGCCTTCTGCGCACGCTCGTTGTCGCCCATCAGCTTCAACGCTATGCCCAGGTGCACCAGCGGCAACGGCGCCACCAGCTTCTGCCGCTCGTTGTCGAAGATCGCGCGCAGCGTGCCCAGCGGTGCACGGTTGACGCGTGCCAGCACGAAGCCGGAGTAAGCCTCGTCGGCCAGCCGCAGGTGGTCGTGTTGCTCGTAGTCGTAGTAGGGATGGCCGCCGGCGAGCAGGTCATCGTTGAGCCGCTGCAACGATTTCTGCAGCACGTCCTGCGGCACGGCGAAGCCGGCGTCGCGCGCGTCCAGCATGAAGTCGACCACGTACGGCGTGGTGAAGGTGACGATCGGGCTGCTGCCGCCCCAGAAGCTGAAGTGGCCGTTGCTGGCCTGGAACGAGGCGATCCGCGACAGCGCACCCTCGACGGCCGACTTGCGTACCTCGTCGCTCATCACCGGCGCACCCAGTGCCGCGGCCGTCTGGCCGTCCAGGATCAGCGCGGCGTAGCCCTTGCTGGTGGTCTGTTCGATGCAGCCATACGGATAGCGCAGGATGTCGCGCAGCGCCGCGGCGTACGGCAGTGGCGGCAAGGTGCTCAAGGTGATGCGCGCACGCACGGTGGCCGGCAGCAGGCCGGTCAGCGCCGTTGCGCCAAGGCGCTCGCTGCTGCCCGCTTCCAGCGCCATCGGCGTGGTGCTCACCGTTTCCGGCCAGGCCGGACGCACGGCGAACTCGAAGTGGCGATCGACCTGGTAGTCGTTGAGTTCGGCGTGGATATCCACCGTGGCCACCGCGGCACCGGCCTGCGCGGTGACTGGCAGGTGCAGCGTGGTGCCGGCACCGTCCTTCAGCGCCACGCTCTGGCTCGCCTTGTCGATGCTGATCGGGCCGCCGCCCTTGACGCTGACTCTGGCCGTGCCGTCCTTGCCGGAGAGGTTCTTCAGGTCCAGGCTGATCATCGCCTTGTCACCGGCCGCCATCACCCGCGGCGTGCTCGGCTCGACCACCAGCGGCGCACGCACGGTGACGTTGCCGTCGGCATTGCCGTAGCGGCTGTCGCTGTACGCCAGCGCGGCCAGCCGCAGGCTGCCGTTGAAGTCGGGTACGTCGACATGCAGCGTGGCCTTGCCCTGCCCATCGAACGCGACCGGGCCGCTGAACAGGTCGACGATCTGCACCTTCGGGTTGAGCCGGGTCGCCTTGGGCAAGGCGGCCGCACTCATGTCGCCGCCGTAGCGCAACTTGGCCTGCTCGCCATCCATCGCCTCGATGAGGCGGCTGTACAAGTCGTAGGCATCGACGCCGAGCGCGCGCTTGGCGAACATCCAGGCCCACGCGTCGGGCACCGGATAGTCGGTGATGTTGAGCACACCCTGGTCGACCGCCGACAGCGTGACATAGGCCTTCTGCCCGGCCAGCCCGGTCGCCTCCACACTGACACTGAGCGGATTGCCCGGACGCATCAGCGCGGGTGCGTCGAGCTTGAGCGGGATGCGCCGGTCGCTGCGATCCATCGCCACGTACTCGACGCCCATCGCGCGCGCCGGCGTGGTGTGCTCGGCCGCTTCGCCACCGCGGAACACCAGCGCCGACACGTAGACGTCGTGGCGTTCCCAGTCCTTCGTCACCGGAATCTCGAAGCTGCTGCCGGCCCTGGCATCGATATTCTTCGTGTAGAGCAGATGGTCCGATTCCACCAGCAGCACGCCGGGGCCGTCGTGCGGCGGCGTTACCGTGACCTTCATGGTGTCGCCGGCACGGTAGCGCGCCTTGTCCAGCTGCAGCTTGACCTTGTCCGGGCGCGCCTCCTTGCCGAGGTTCTCGTCGTCCCAGCTGTAGCCGGCGAAGAACGGAAACACCGTGGTGAGTTTCGTGGCCGGGTCGTACACCTCGACGCGATAGCTGCCCCATTGCACCGGGAACTCCACGTGCGCCGACTTGCCGGCGGCGACATCGACGTCCTGCTCGTCGATCAGTTGCAGACGCTGGTTGGCGTTGGACTGCCAGCCGCCGTTCTGTTCATACAACCAGTAGAAGTCGCGCAGTTCGCGCTGCAGGCGCACCTTCAGGTGCGCGCCGGCTACCAGCTCGCCGTTCGCATTCGCGCGCACGATCTCGAAGCCGACCGGGCTTTCGCTCTCGGCGCCCTGCTTCGGATCGAACAAGGGACGCACGCCGACCAGCGTGTCGGCCGGCCAGTAAGTGCGCTTGAGCAGCCGCGTCACCGCGCGCCCGCCACTTTCGTAGACGCTGCCGGACAAGGTCACCGCCAGCGGCGCGACCGGCTTCACGTCATCGGGCAGCGGCACCTCCTGCTCCAGCACGCCTTGCGCATCGAGCTTGGCATCGACCACGTCATCGGCGCTCTTCGGCAGCTCGACCAGCGGGTTGCCGAAGAAGGTGTCCTTCATCGTGGCCAGCGGATGCACGTCCGGCGCCACCAGCAGTTTCGCGGTGAAGCGGTTGCCGTCGGCAGGCGCGCCATACAGGTAGCTGGAAGCGACCTTCAGCTGCAACGGTTCATTCGGCGCCAGCTGCCTCTGCGCACTGGACAGCTCGACCTTCAGCCGCTCGGGCAGGAATTCCTCGACATGGAACGGGAACGCCTGCACGGTCTCCTTGCTGGCGGGATCGAGGCGGAATTCCAGCTGCCACAGGCCGGTCGGCGCGTCGGCCGGAATTGCCTGGCTCAGCTCGAAGTAGTTCAGTTGCTGCGGTTCCAGCCGGGTCTCCACCAGGGTGCGGCCATCAGGCTGCTTCACCCGCACGAACAGCGACTGCGGCTTCATCGGCTTGCCGTCGTAGTCGCGCAACAACGCCGAGGCGCGCAGGGTTTCGCCCGGCCGGTACAGGTCGCGGCCGGACCATGCATACACCTCGAACGGCGCCTGCCGGCGACCGCTGATGTCGAAGTTCGACACATCCAGCGCCGGCCGGTTGAACGGCAGCACCGAGACATCCTTGCCGTGCCGCGCCACCAGCACGTCGGACGGCTTGACCTTGTACGCGATCAGCGCGTTGCCGTCGGCGTCGGTGCTGGCCTTGAGTTTGCCGTGACCATCCGCATCGCGCACCTCGATGTCGACCGCGTTGACCGGCGTGCCGTCGCGCAGCGAGGCGACGTGCAGCAGCACGTTGTCGCGGTAGACGCGCAGGTGCAGGCCGAGATCGCTGACGAAGAAGGTGGCGGTGTCGTAGCCGTCCTTGAAGGTGCCGCCGGCCTTGACCACGGCCATGTACACACCCGGCTGCGCCAGCTCCTTGATGTTCTGCACCGGCAGGTAGGTCACCGTGCGCTCGTTCGCTTCGCCACCGAGGCTGTAATGGTTGGCGTAGACCGAGTCGGCGATGTCGGTGATCGGCAGGCGGCTGCGCTGATCGTCACCCTTGCCACACTTGTTGTAGTAGCTGACCTCGTGGTCGAGCTCGTAGCTGTCGCGATGTCCGTTGCGCGGGTAGGCGCAGAACAGGTCGGACAGGGCATCGTCATGCACGCGGAAGAACTCCACGTCGGCATCGTGCACGTTCATCGACACCAGCGGCAGGCCGCGCGTGCCGCGCGCCGGCAGCACGCTGCCGTGCGAGGCGAAGCCGACCGCCGCCGGCAGGTTGCCGGAATACACCTCGTGCTTCACCTCGTGGCCGAGGGTGCGGCCATCGGCGGCGAGCAGGCCGGACTTCAGCTGCACCACGTAGCGCGTGTTGGCCTGCACGAACGGAAAGCCCAGCGTCTTGCCGTCGTCGTCCAGGCTCCAGCTGCCGCTGATCGCTTCGCCGTTGGGGCCGGTTACCGCGATCAGCGTGTCGAACGCCTGCGCCGAGGCCAGCGCGGCGTTGAAGCGCAGGGTGATCGCGGTGCGCGAGTCGGCGGTGCGGGAACTGGCCGAGACCAGCGCGAAGCCGGCCCTGGCGTGCTCGCCCGCCGGCGCGCTGGATGCCTTGGCGGGCGCTCCCTGCAATGGCGGCTTGCCGTCATCGTGGCCGCGATGGCAGGCAGCCAGCAGGCCGAGCGAGAGGCAGGCAAAAGCGCGCCAGGCAAGCTGGCGCGAACGATGCTGGCTGGATCGAGGTGACATGCAACCTTCTCCCTGTAGGTTTGCGCAGGAGTATCGCCGCCATTCATGGCGATGCGGAGGCAGGCTGCGGGCCGGCCGACTATTTTCGTGCGCAGGATGCCGGTCAGCGGGCCGGGGCGAGATCCTGCCGGCCCAGCCAGTCGCCCAGTTGCATCAGCACCTGGCTGCGACCGGGCTCGGCCTCGTTGAACAATTCGTGGTACAGCGTGGAAAAGTAGCGTGTGGTCAGCTGGCCACCTTTGGCGGCCTTGCGGGCGAACGCGCGACTGCCGGACGGATCGACCAGCGCGTCGCTGTCGGCGACCAGCAGCAGGGTCGGCACCGCCAGGCTGGCCGCATCGCGGATGCACGCCGCACCGGCATGGAAGATGAAGTCGGCCAGCCGCGGGGTGATCCAGCCGTGGCGCAGGGGGTCGGCGCGGTAATCGGTGACCACGCCGGCCTCGTGCGAGAGCTTGCTCGCGTCCAGCCCGTTGCGCAGCGGCAGGTTGGGCGCGAGTCGGCTGAGCAGCCGCGCCAGCGCGATCATCCGCGGCGACTCCCAACTGCGCAGCGCCGGCGACGACAACACCAGTGCCGGCGGCGTGACCCGGCCATCCAGTACCGCGCGCGCGGCGACCAGGCCGCCCATGCTGTGACCGAGCAACAAGGGCGCGTGCGGCTGGCTGTCGGCGTAGTCGTGGTAGACCGTGGCCAGGTCCTCCAGCAGGTCGTCGGCATGCCGCAGCCTGCCGCGACGGCCCGGCGTCCGGCCGTGGCCGCGCTGGTCGTAACTGCGCACGGCATGGCCGCGCTGGTTGAACCATGCGGCGAGACGCTGGTAGCGCCCGCTGTGTTCGCCCAGCCCGTGCACGATCAGCACCGCGCCACGCGCCTGCGCCAGCGGCCAGTCGCGCAGAAACACGCGCTGGCCGTCGGCCATGCCCAACCATGGCTCTTGCGGTTCGATTTCGACGCGGTCTGGCGGCGTCGGTTGCGGGGATCGCTGCACTTGAAGCCTCTCTGCCATTTCAATGATCGCTTTTGATCACGGGAGCACGCGACGGGGAATGTCCATCAAGGCTCGCTGACCCGCAGGTCCCTGGTCAGCAGATCGAGCTTTTGCTTCATCTCGTCCTGCGAATGACTGCCCTCCACCCCGTAGAACGGGCTGTACAACACCGAGGCATGGCCGTCGTCGGCAGCAGCGGCGACCACGCCATTGATCTTCATCAGACCATCTTCCTGGCGTGCCACGGCGTTGTAGGGGTAGCGTCGCTGCGAAATTTTCTGCCACTGGCTGGTCAGGTCCTCGTCCAGGCCGACCGGCGGCGCCACGAAACGCTGCACCACCACATTGTTCTTGTCGTCGGACGCCGGCGTCTTCCACACCAGCACCGCGCCGACATCCCAGGCGGGCTTTTGCTTGTCCAGCAGGAAGCGGAAGCCGAGATACAGCAGGTTGTCCGGCTTGATGACCTGCAGCTCGGGCGTGTACGAGAAGGCCACCCGCTGCGAGGCATAGCTGAAGCGGTGGTCGTAGTCGAAGTCGAGGTGGATGTTCTTGAATGCCGCCGGCAACAGCGCAGGTCTGGCGACGAATTGCTTCCACTGGGCCAGGGTGCCCTCGTAGCTGGTGTAGACGAAATTGCTCAACTCATCCATGTCGAGTCTGGCGTCGTATTTGCCGGATGCCGGCACGAAGCGGGTCAGCATCACGGTACCGTCGGGCACCGGCAGGGAATAGATCATCATCAGCGCGTTGGCATACGGCATCGGCCAGATCTCGACATGCCACGGCCGCTGCCAGCGGTCCATGTGCTCGGTCTGGAAGCTGGGCTTCCCGAACGAGGTGATCTTGACGTTCTCGCTGCCCACCGTGCGCTGGAACATGCCGGTCTTGGCCATCAGGTCCATGCGCAGCTTCGCGTCGCCATAGAAGCTGGCAACGTCCACGCCATCGGGACGGCGCAGGTGCGCCAGGCCGTTGCGGCCCACGCCGCCCACATCCAGATAGCCGTTGCCATCCAGCGGCAGATGTCGCGACCGGTTGCCATTGAGCGCCCACTCGCCGGTGCTTCCGCGCATGATCAGTTGGGGAAAGCCGGTCAACTGCGTCTGCTGGTACAGCAACTTGGCGGAGCCCTGGCCCTGGGGGAACAGGTTGGGCGATTCCCTGGCCAGCAGTGCCTTGATCTGCTCGTCGCTGAAGGCGTTGAGGTGCTTCTGATATTCGCGATAGAACGCGGCAAGGCTCAGCGGCAACGCGAACTGCGCCTTGAACGTGCCGTTCTGGCGGGCGTCGAACAGATCGAGCTGGTAGGCGCCGCGGGAATCCATGCTGGCCTTGCGGTCGGGCGCGTCGAGTATTTCGTGGATCGGCAGCGCGTAGTTCAGATTCTCGTTGGCCGACTTCATCAGCACGATGCCGATCAGCTTGCCGTTGGTGTCGAGCAGCGGGCCACCACTGTTGCCGGGCGAGGCTGCTGCCGAGAAGCGCATCCACTTCCAGCGACCATCCTGCTCCTCCGGGGTGTCCGAGGTGTAGAGGCCGTCGCGGATCACCACGCCGGTGCCGAGTGCGTTGCCGACGGCATACACCACCTCGTTCAACGCCGGCTTCGGATTGACCTCCAGAGCGGCCGCCGAAGCCGGCTGTTCGGCCAGCGTGAACACCACGAAGTCCTGCTGCAACGAAAACTTCTCGACCTTGTCGATCGCGTAGACATGGCCGCTGGCATCACGCAGGGCGGGCTCGCCCCACAGGCTGTCGATGCCGATCTGCAGCACGTGCGCCGCGGTCACGTAGCGGTGGTTGCCCAGCGCGAAGGCGGTGCCGATCGAGTAGTACTTGTCGTTGCGCTCCTGGAACGGCAGCAATTCCAGCGGCAGCGGCTTTTCGTAGCTGAGCGGATCCTTGACCGGCTTGGCCGCCACCACTTCGAAGGTGGCCGCCTGGATCTTCGGCAGCACGGCCGGATCAAGGCTGGCGGCATGGCTGGCGGTCGCGGCACACAGGCTGACCAGGACGAGGAGCGCGAGCCGGCCGCAAGCCGTGCGCATGAAGCCGGGCTTGCGCCGCGGCATATCCATTACGTGCATGAGTGTCCTTCGCATGAACGCCGCCACCGGATTCCCCCCTCGGGCCCCTGGGCTGTGACGACCGAAACTGAATACTGCCATGCCAGGTCCGCTGCTGCACCGGCGCCGGCATGGCCGCCAGCGGCCGAAGTCATGGCGGCGGGACTTCCGCTGCAGTGGTGCCAGCCGATCACGACCCCATATATGCTCGGTGAGTATCTCCCGACCGCCGCGCGGATCCCTGCCGATGCGCCTCGCCCCCTGCCCCCTCGACGATTTCCATCCGGCCGTCGCCGCGTGGTTTCGCCGCAGCTTTCCCGCACCCACCGCGGCGCAGGCGGCCGCGTGGCCGTCGATCCGCGCCGGCAACCACACCCTGGTCGCCGCACCGACCGGTTCGGGCAAGACGCTGACCGCGTTCCTCGCCGCGATCGACGCGCTGGTGTGCGAGGGCGTCGCCCATGGCGGCGTGCTGGCCGACGCCACCACGGTGGTCTACGTGTCGCCGCTGAAGGCGCTGTCGAACGACATCCACCTCAATCTCGAAGCGCCGCTGGAAGGCATCCGCGCCGAGCTGGAAAGGCTCGGCCTGCCCGACGTGGCGATCCGCACGGCGGTGCGCACCGGCGACACGCCGCAGGCCGAACGCAACCTGCTGCGCAAGCAGCCGCCGCACATCCTGGTGACCACGCCCGAATCACTGTACGTGCTGCTCGGCTCCGCCTCCGGCCGCGCGATGCTGGCCGATACGCGCACGGTGATCGTCGACGAGATCCACGCCATCGCCGGCAGCAAGCGCGGCTCGCATCTGGCGCTGTCGCTGGAGCGGCTGCAGTCGCTGTGCCAGCGGCGGTTGCTGCGGATCGGGCTGTCGGCGACGCAGAAGCCCATCGAGATGGTCGCCGAGTTTCTGGTTGGCGCTGGGGAAAACGCCTCGCTCACCGCTCTTGCTCCTTCCCCTGCTCGCAGGGGACAAATCGGCAGGACTGCCGATTTGCACGGCGCAAGCCGCCCGAAGGGCGAGGGCCATGGATGGCCCGAGTGCAGGTTGGGAGGGGGTAAAGCTTTTGATCTTGATGAAGCGAAGAGCACCCCACCCCAGCCCTCCCCTGCGACCGAAGGAAGTCCCTTGTGGGCAAGCAGGGGAGGGAGCAAGGCGACCATCATCGACGTGGGCCACACCCGAGTGCGCGACCTCGCCATCGAGGTGCCGCCGGTGCCGCTGGAAGCGGTGATGTCGAACGACAGCTGGGAACTCGTCTACAACCGCCTCGCCCAACTGGTGCAGGCGCACCGCACCACCCTGGTGTTCGTCAACACGCGGCGGATGGCCGAGCGTGCCGCGCGGCATCTGTCCGAACGGCTGGGCAAGGAGGTGGTGGCGGCGCATCACGGCAGCCTGGCCAAGGAGCAGCGGCTGGATGCCGAGCAGCGGCTCAAGCGCGGCGAGCTGTCGGTGCTGGTGGCCACCGCGTCGCTGGAGCTGGGCATCGACATCGGCGAAGTCGACCTGGTCTGCCAGCTCGGCTCGCCGCGCTCGATCGCCGCGTTCCTGCAGCGCGCCGGCCGCTCCGGCCACAGCATCGACGGCACGCCGAAGGCGCGGCTGTTCCCGGCGACCCGCGACGACCTGATCGAATGCACCGCCCTGCTCGACTGCGTGCGCCGCGGCGAGCTGGACGCGCTGATCATGCCGCCGCAGCCACTCGACGTGCTGGCGCAACAGATCGTGGCCGAAGTCGCCTGCGCCGAATGGGACGAAGATGCGCTGTACGCGCTGGTGCGCCGCGCGTACCCGTACCGCGATCTGACCCGAGCTGATTTCGACGCGGTGGTGCGCATGCTGGCCGAGGGCTTCACCACCCGCCAGGGCCCGCGCGCGGCGTATATCCATCGCGACGCGGTGAACCACCAGCTGCGGCCGCGGCGCAGCGCGCGGCTCACCGCACTCACCAGTGGCGGCACCATCCCCGACACCGCCGACTACAAGGTGGTGCTGGAGCCGCAGGCGATCATCGTGGGCACGGTGAACGAGGATTTCGCGGTCGAGAGCATGGCCGGCGACATCTTCCAGCTCGGCAACACCAGCTACCGCATCCAGCGCGTCGAGCGCGACCGCCTGCGGGTGGAGGATGCGCGCGGCGCGCCGCCGAGTATCCCGTTCTGGCTGGGCGAGGCGCCGGGGCGCAGCAACGAGCTGTCGCTCGGCGTGTCGCGCCTGCGCGAGGAGATTGCCGCGCAGCTCGATGCCGGCGGCGTGCCGGCCGCCGTGGCGTGGCTGCACGACGAGCTGGGCCTGGGCGACGCCGCCGCGCAGCAGCTGGCCGATTACCTGGCCCGCGCCAAGGCCGCGCTGGGCGTACTGCCGAGCCAGCACACGCTGGTGCTGGAACGCTTCTTCGACGAATCCGGCGGCACCCAGCTGGTGATCCACACGCCGTGGGGCAGCCGGATCAACCGCGCCTGGGGGCTGGCGCTGCGCAAGCGCTTCTGCCGCCAGTTCAACTTCGAATTGCAGGCGGCGGCGACCGAGGACGCGATCGTGCTGTCGCTGTCGACCAGCCACAGCTTTCCACTGGAGGAAGTCGCGCACTACCTGCACTCGAATACCGCCGAGCATGTGCTGATTCAGGCGCTGCTCGATGCGCCGCTGTTCCCCGCACGCTGGCGCTGGAATGCGGTGACCGCGCTGGCGCTGCCGCGCTTCACCGGCGGCAAGAAGACGCCGCCACCATTGCAGCGGATGAAGAGCGAGGACCTGCTCGCCGCGGTGTTCCCCGACCAGGTCGCCTGCCTGGAAAACATCGTGGGCGAGCGCGAGGTGCCGGATCACCCGCTGGTCCGGCAGACCATGCACGACTGCCTGCGCGAGGCGATGGACGTGGACGGCCTGCTGGCGATCCTGCGTTCGATCGAGAGCGGCGCCATCGCCATCGTGGCGCGCGACCTCACCGGCCCCAGCCCGCTCGCCGCCGAGGTGCTGAATGCCGCTCCGTATGCCTTCCTCGACGACGCGCCGCTGGAGGAGCGCCGCACCCAGGCCGTGCAGAGCCGCCGCTGGAACGGCGCCGACAGCGCCGACGATCTGGGCCGGCTCGACCCCGAGGCGATCGCCGCGGTGCGCGAGGAGGCGTGGCCGCAGGTGCGCGACGCCGACGAGATGCACGAGGCGCTGACCTTGCTTGGTTTCGTCAGCGCCGCGGAAGCCGACGCCAACATGGGCTGGCCGGAACGTTTGCAGGCACTGGCCCAGGCAAGGCGCGCGACACGCCTTTCTGTAGGAGCGCACCCTGTGCGCGATTGCTCCTCTTCATCCGGCGAAGAAGCATCGCGCACAGGGTGCGCTCCTACAACGGTGTGGACGTCCGCGGAGAACCTGCCGCTGTGGCAGGCGCTGCATCCCACCGCCCCCATGCAACCGCCGATCGCCGCGCCCGCCGAATACGCTGCACAGGTATGGACGCGCGAGGACGCCTTGCTGGAACTGGTGCGCCACCGCCTCGGCGGACTCGGTCCGGTCACGGTGGCGGCGCTGGCGCCGGCGCTGGCGGTGGATGCGGCGCAGATCGACCACGCACTGCTGCGGCTGCAGTCCGAAGGCTATGTGATGCAGGGCCGCTTCACCGCCGATGCCGGCGACATCGAATGGTGCGAGCGGCATCTGCTGGCGCGCATCCACCGCTACACCATCGGCCGCCTGCGCCGCGAGATCGAACCGGTCAGCCGGCGTGCGCTGATGCGCTACCTGTGCGACTGGCAGCATGTGTCGACGGCCACGAAGCTCAGCGGGCCGGACGCACTGGTGGCCACACTGGCGCAGCTGGAAGGCTACGAGGCCGCGGCCGGCGCGTGGGAGACCGAACTGCTGCCCGCGCGCATCGACGACTATTCGATCCACTGGCTGGACGAATTGTGTCGTGCCGGACGGATCGGCTGGGCGCGCCTGCGCACCGGCAGCGGTGGCGGCGGTGGCCCGGTGCGCAGCACGCCGATCGTGCTGCTGCCGCGACGCGAGATGGCCGTCTGGACGTCCGCAGCTGCCAGTGACGATCCGCAGGAGATCCTGCTGTCATCGCGCGCACAGGCCGTCGCCGATGCACTGCGCGAACACGGCGCCCTGTTCTTCGACGAGCTGCTGGATATCGCCCACCTGCTGCGCACCGAACTGGAGGATGCGCTGGGCGAACTGGTCGCCGCCGGCCGGGTCAGCGCCGACAGTTTCGCCGGCCTGCGGGCGCTGTTGCTGCCCGCGGCGAAGCGCGACAGTGGACGGCACCGGCGGGCGCGCCGGCACTCGTTCGCCCGCATCGAGGACGCGGGGCGCTGGGCGCTGGCGCGCGGCGCGGCAACGGGCAACGGCAAGCCCGAACCCGAGGCGATCGAACACATCGCCCGCAGCCTGCTGCGTCGCTACGGCGTGGTGTTCTGGAAGCTGCTCGAACGCGAGGCGCCGTGGCTGCCGTCATGGCGCGAGCTGCTGCGCGTGTACCACCGGCTGGAGGCGCGCGGCGAAATCCGCGGCGGCCGCTTCGTCGAAGGCCTGGTCGGCGAGCAGTTCGCCCTGCCCGAGGCGATCGCCCCGCTGCGCGCGATCCGTCAGCGCGCGGATGATGGCGAACTGGTCTGCCTCAGCGGCAGCGATCCGTTGAACCTGGTCGGCACCGTGCTGGTCGGCGACAAGGTCCCGGCGCTGGCCGGTTCGCGCGTGCTGTACCGCGACGGCATGCCGATCGCCGCCCTGGTCGGCGGCAGGATGGTCGCGCTGATCGAATTGCCGCCGGCAGAGCTGCAGGCGGCCCGCACGGCCTTGCTGCGCCATCCTTCCTCGCTGACCGAACCCTTGGGTCGGGGGGATCGCCAGGAAGACCAAGAGCGAACTCCTCCCCGGCCCTCCCCTGCTGCACAGGGCAGGGAGTAGAGCAGCACTGCTCCTCCCCCTGCGCGCAGGGGGAGGCTGGCGACCGAAGGGAGTCCTTCAGGTGAGGGGGTGGCGCGGGGTCGCGGGGAAGATCAAGAGCGAACCCCTCCCCGGCGACCGAAGGAAGTCCCTTGCGGGCAAACAGGGGAGGGAGTCCGGCGGCACCGCTTCTGCCGATGGCGCGGGCGGGGGAGCCGTGGAACCCGCGTGCCGTTCGGGACTCATGGCCGCAGCGCCGCGCTGCCGATGGCGTACAGCGGACCGTCGACCGGGGCGGCATAGATCAGGCACAGCGCGTGCTCGCCCTGCTGCGCGGGCAAGGTCGCGTCCAGGGTGAAGCGCCGAGCACTGTGAGCCGGATCGGGCAATGGCATGCTGGCCAGCACCGGTCCGCTGCAGCCATCCAGATGCACCACCAGTTCGCCGTATGGCGTGTTGTGCGGGCGCGCGACCACCAGCTTCCGTTCGTGCGCCAGCGCGTAGTTGCGTTCCAGCCGCACGGCCTCGACCCGGATCGCGGTCAGTCCGTCCAGCAACGTGGCCGGATACAGCTGGCAACTGTCGAACAGGTTGATGCTGTACACCGGCGTCAGCGAGTTCGCGTCGGGCATCGGCTGGAGGCGCAGGCGGAAGTCGCTGCCGGGACAGTTCGGCATTGCATTGCCATCGAGGCGGAGCAGGCTGGCGCGATCCAGCACGCGTTGACGCGGCGCGGCCAGCGCACCGCCGTCGGCGGCGAAGCTGGCGGCGCGCACGGTGACCGGCAGCGCCACGTTGAACGGCGCGTCGTAACGCGGCGAGGCGGGCGTGGGCGTGCTGCCGTCCACGGTGTAGTGGATGGCGCCCATGCCCACCTGGCTGGCCAGCGTCACCGTCGCCTTGCCCGTGGCCAGCGCCAGGTTGCGGTCGGTGCCGATGTCCACCGCGAAGGCGCTGTCGGCCACGTTGACCTGTTGTGCGCGGTAGCGCTCGAACTGCGTCGGCAAACGGGCGAGGAAGCCCGGCCAGTTGAGGCTGGCCGCCGGCGACCAGGCCACTTCGCTCAGCGCATCCAGCCGCGGGAACGCGGCGTGTTCGACGTGGGCGAAAGCGGGCATGTGCTCGGTCCAGAGGTTGGCCTGCACGCCGAGCACATGCGCGGCCTGGCTGGCGTTCAACACGCCTGGCACCACCTGGAAGGCATATACGTTCTGCAGCGATTCCACGCCGAGGCGGCCGGCGTATTCGTCGGCCAGGTCGCCCTGCACGTGGTCGAAGTAGAGGGCCGGCGACGGCGACAGCACCACGTCGTGACCGAGCATGGCAGCCTTGATCGCGCCGTCGGTGCCGCGCCAGGACATCACCGTGGCGTCGGCGGGCAGGTGGTCGCCTTCGAGGATCTCGTCCCAGCCGATCAGCTTGCGGCCGTGCCGGTCGAGGTACTGGCCGATGCGGTCGATGAACCAGCCCTGCAGGGTGTCCTCGCTGGCGATGCCCAGCGCATGCATCTTCGCCTGCACCGCGGGCGAGGCCTGCCACTGGTCCTTGATCGCCTCGTCGCCGCCAACGTGGATGTACGTCGAGGGAAACAGCGCCATCACTTCATCGAGCACGTGGTCGATGAACGCGAAGGTGGCATCGTCGACGTTGTACAGATATGGATTGACGCCCCAGTCGGTCGACACCGCCGGCCGCTGTCCGCTGACGCCAAGCTGCGGATACGCGGCCACCGCCGCCTGCGCGTGGCCGGGCATGTCGAGCTCCGGCACCACGGTGATGAAGCGTGCCGCCGCGTACGCGACCACCTCGCGGATCTGCGCCTGCGTGTAGAAGCCGCCGTACTTCCGCGGCTCGCCATCGTGACCGGCATCCGGCGGCGTGCGCCACGCGCCGATGCGGGTGAGTTCGGGGTAGCGCTTGATCTCGATGCGCCAGCCCTGGTCGTCGGTGAGATGCCAATGCAGCACGTTGAGCTTGTGCTGGGCCATCTGCTCGAGCAGGCGCTTCACCTCGGCCACGCTCTGGAAGTGGCGCGCCGAGTCGAGCATCAACCCGCGCCAGCCGAAGCGCGGCTGGTCGGCGATGTGCAACGCAGGTATCTGCACGGCGCCTTGCGCCGCATCGGGCGTGAGCAGCTGGTACAGCGTGGCGGCGCCGCGGAACAGGCCGGCATCGGTGCGCGCGCTGAGCACGATGCCCTGCGCCGTCACCGCCAGCGCATAGGCCTCGTCGCTGGCTGGCGAAAAGGCAGGATCGAGCCGCAGCACGATGGCCCCGGCACTGGCCGCGCGCCGCTGCACCGCCAGCTTCAGGCCGCGCGTGCGGGCGGTCAGTTCGGCCAGCCAGTGCGCGGTGCGCAGGCTGGCCGGCGTATCGTCGGCGACCACGATCGGGGTGGCCGCGCTGACGGAAAAGTGTCCCTCGGCCAGCTCGAGTTTCGCCGGCTGGGGGATCAACGGAAGCGGTGCCGTTGCGGCGAGCAAGGGTTCACCGAACAGGCAGATCGCCGCGAGCAGCACGCAGCGAAGAAGAACGGCCGGGCGGCGCGTGATCGGAAGGGTCATCGGCGGTCTCCGGGGTGTCCATGCAGGATGCCATGGGGAAGGAAGCAGAGCCTCAAAAAAACGGGCCCGGAAAGTATTACCCGGGCCCGTTCGGGGAGGTTGCGGCGCCATCCATGGCTCGCGTTGCTGGCGCGGATCAGAGCTTGAAGCGGAGGTTCAGATAATACTGGCGGCCATTCACGTAGAACGCGTACGGCTGTTTTCCGTAGGCATCGCCCTTGGTGTAGTACTTCAGCTTCGGGTTGTTGAGGTTCATCGCGTCCAGCGACAGTGACATCCAGTCGGTCAGCTTCACGCCCAGCGACGCCGACAGGTTGCCGATGCCCTGCTGGAAGAACGTATCGGTGCGGCTGACACCGGCGTAGAACTCCGAACGGTAGGTGTAGCTGACGCGGGCATTCAACAGATTGTTTTCGAAGTAGCCGGACACGTTGTAGGTGTTCTTCGAGGTGCCCTGCAGCGGCTTGTCGCCGGTGGCATGGCCGTCGGCGTAGGTGTAGTTGCCCTGCACGCCGAAGTGCTCGCCGATCGGCTGGATGTAGTTCAGCTCCACACCACGCACCTGGCCGTTGACATTGCGCGGCACGCTGATCAGGTAGTCGTTGAACACATCGTGGCCGGCAGCCTGGGAGGCCTGCATGTCCTTGAAGGTGCGTGTCTCGTTGCCGAAGTTGATGTAGTCCTTCAGGTTCATCGCATAGACGCCGGCGGAGAGCAGGCCGCGCTGCGCGAAATACCATTCCAGCGAGGCATCGAAGTTGCTGGAGATCAGCGGATTGAGCTTCGGGTTGCCGCCGCTGCCGGTGTGGGTGAGATCGTCGGCGGAGACGTAGCCGGCCAGCGCCGAATAGTCCGGTCGGGTCATCGTCTGCGAGGCCGCCAGACGCAGCAGCAGGTCATCGGTGATGCTGTAACGCAGGTTCGCGCTGGGCAGGAACTTGCTGTGCGTCTTCTTGTAGGTGTTCCAGTAGTAGGCGCCGAAGGCGGAGCCGGTGATCGGACCTTCGACGGTGTTCGCGTCGGCATCGGGCGCCGTGCTGCTGTAGCCGATGTTTTCCTTGGTCTGCACGTAGCGCACGCCGAAGTTGCCGGCGACCGCGCCGGTCTCGAAGTTCAGCTGCAGGTACGCGGCGCTGTCCTTCTCCTTCACCTTGTAGATGTCGTTGAAGTAGAAGCGGCCGACCGGATCGCGGTTGGCGAACTGCGCGTCGATCTGGGCCAGCTGGGCCGGGGTGTAGTACCAGATGTTGGTCGGGAAGCTGCCGCCGACCGAGCTGCCGAAATCACCGGGGTAGTTCTGGTGCGAGGTCGGATACAGCGCCGGGTTGGTCCAGTCGGTCGCCCAGTTCGGCCCCTGCGCGACTTCGAACGGATTCTCGCGGGTGTGGTTGGCGTACCGCACGCCGAATTCCAGCGACGAGAACGCGCCGTCATCGAAGGCGAATTCGCCGTCAAGCTGGCCCCACTTTTCCTTGTCGGTCACCTTGATGCCCTGGCCACCGAAGATCCAGCCCGAGCCGGGCAGGATGCCGGACGGCGAGGCGTTGTCGCCGCCCAGGCTCCAGTTGATCGGACTGCCGATGCCATTCATGCCCCAGCTGGCGCCGGCGCCGCCGGCGGTGCCCATTTCGATCACGTCCTGGGTCGGGCTGGTGCCGGTGCCGCGAGTGCTGCCCACCTGGCCCTTCAGGGTCAGGTGATCGGTGACCTGCCAGTTGGCGTCGAGGGTGAGGAACTTCGATTCGGAAGCCGCGCCCGGGCGCGAAATCTGGTCGTACACGCCGTAGGCGTTCGTGCCGCCGGTGATCGTGCCACTGGTGATCACGTTGTTGTTGACCGAGCCGGGATTCAGCACGCCACCGTTGGCGCCGCCCAGTGCACTGCTGGCCCACATCATGTAGTTGCGGTTGTAGTTGTCGGCCTTGAGCTTGGAATAGAAGCCGTTGAGGTCGAGCGTGAGGTTGTCGGTGGGCTTGAACTGCAGATCGACCACGCCGCCCTTGCGCTCGCGCGTCTGGGTGAACAGCACCGCGCCGATCTCGTTCGGGTAGTACAGGCCGGCCAGTTCCGGATGCGCCGCGACAGTATTGGGCGCGGAGGCGGCGGTGATCTGGTTGTAGCCGCCAACCACTTCCTGGCCGTTGCGCTGCAGGCTGCGCTTCTCGTAGAAACCCTGCACCAGCACACCGAAGGTATTGTCGCTGTTCTTCCAGTTGAACAGGCCGCTGAACTGCGGCTTGGTGTTGCCCGGCAGGTCGGCGTACACGCCGCCGATCGAAGCCTCGGCGGTGATGCTCTTGGCGAACTCCAGCGGCTTGCGCGAGATGATGTCGACCGAGCCGGCCGCGCCACCTTCGACGATCTTCGCTTCGGAGGTCTTGTGCACCACCACCTGGCTGACGATTTCCGCCGGCAGCAGGCTGTAGCTGACGCTGCGGCCCACGGTCTGCACCTGGCTCAGCACGAACCAGTCGCCGGTGCCCACACTGTGGCCATTGACCAGGGTCTGGGTCAGGCTGGGGTTGGTGCCGCGCAGGCTGACGCGGTCGTTCTCGTCGAAGCCGCCTTCGGCCGCGCTGGACGAGCTGATGTTGACGCCGGGCAGGCGCTGCAGCGTGTCGGCCACGTTCTTCGCCGGCAGCTTGCCGATATCCTCGGCGGTGACGATTTCCACGTGCGACGCCGCGGCCTTCTTGAGGTTCAGCGACTCCGCCTCACTGTCGCGGATGCCGACCACGGTGACGGTGCCCAGCTGGGTGGCGTCCTTCTGCTTCTGCCGGGTCGCGTTGGTGGTGCTGTCGGTCGATGACGTGGTGTCTTGCGCGAACGCCATGCCGGATACGCACAGACTGGTGATGATGCTGGCGGCTAGCAATGTCTTGCGGTAATTCATGATCTCCTCCCCTCAGAGGTTGGCTTGAATCAAGACCGGTTGATGACGGTCGCGGACGTTGGTTTGTGATGGCTTGGCGCCGTGTCGCCGGATGGCGGGCGGAATGTCGTTCAATCTCCCTTGTGCTCACCCAGAAACCAGCCGGCGGCGCCAATGACACCAAGCTGGCCGTGCTCGATCAGTCGAACCGGAACCTGTTGCAGCCAGGCGCGCATCACGCCCTTGTTGAAGTAGCGCTCGGCAAACGTGCTGGCCAGCAGGAACGGCTGGATCTGCGGCAGGATGCCGCCGGCCAGATACACCGCGCGGGCGCCGTACAGCAGCACCAGGTCGCCGACGAAGCTGCCCAGCAGTCCGCAGAAGACCTCCAGCGTTTCCACCGCGGCGGCATCGTTGCCGGCCAGCGCGGCGGCGGTGATCTCGGCCGGGGTGAGCTGGCGCTGCGGGCTGTCGCGCAATTCGCACAGCGCGCCGTAAAGCTTGAACAGGCCGGGACCGGACAAGGCGTCCTCGAAGGACACATGCGACTGCTGGCGCCGGAACAGGCGCAGGATCTCGATCTCGCGCTCGGTGCCCGGCGCCAGCGAGATCTGGCCCGCCTCGGTGGCCAGCACCTGTGCCCGCGGCAGGCCCGGCAGCAGTACCGCCGAACCCAGACCGGTACCCGGCCCCATCACCAGCACCGGACCGCGCGAGGCCGGTCGGCTGCTCTCGATGATCGGTCGGGTGTCGTCGACGCCGATGAACTGGGTGGCATAGGCCACCGCCTCGAAATCGTTGATCACCGCCAGTTCGCGAATGCCCAGCGCGTCGCGGATCTCGCCGATCGACACCGGCCATGGCAGGTTCTCGTTGACGATGGCATCGTCCAGCACGTAGCCGGCACAGGCCACCGCGCAATCGCGCAGCTGGTGGCTCACGCCGGCATGCGGTGAGTCGGCCAGCCGGGCGACGAAGTCCTTGAGCATGGCCGGCAGGCCGGACCAGTCGGCGCAGCTGTAGCGGTGGTAGTGCAATACCTGCACCGACTGCCCGCCGGCCGCCTCGACCACCAGGCCGATGCGCGCATGCGTGCCGCCGACATCGGCGGCCAGGAACGGCTGCGCCGCGGATGGACGAGGATTGCCCACGCCGCCCGCCGACGAGCCATCGACCAGCGAGCTGGTCGTTGCCGCAGATGCGTGGCGCTGGTTGGCGCGTTCCCCCACTGCCCTCTCCCATACCTGGCCCGTGTCTGGCCCGATTGAGGCGGAGTCTGTCGTCAAAATGACAACGTTGTCAACAGGACTTGTGGCAAATCGTCGAACGTCCGTTGTGGCGTCGCAACAAAGCTGCCGCGACATTCTTGAGGCATGCTCGAACTGATGGCATGCGAGCCTTTATCCAGTGGAATTTGTCCATCATCAGACGCAAGGCCCGGCATGACGCGGCGCCACACGGGCGCCGGATTCAGCCGTCCGGAAGTCCACGCCACCGGAGCGACTGGCGATTCTTCGCCGGGCAAGAATTGACAACGTTGCACTTTTCGGCAAATAAAGAGACATTCCGTCTGCCCGGTCGTCCGACCGGCGGGCGCGGCGACTTCGGGGGAAGCACATGGCCACAACGCAGACGGCGGCACCGACCCAAGGCAACTATTTCGGCCCGATGCTGATCATCGGTGTGCTGTTCTTCATCTTCGGCTTCGTCACCTGGCTCAATGGGCCGCTGACGATCTTCGTCAAGCTGGCCTTCAACCTCGACGACGTCAGCGCCTTCCTGATTCCGGTGGCGTTCTACCTGTCCTACTTCTGCCTGGCATTGCCCTCGTCGATGGTGTTGCGCCGCACCGGCATGAAGAAGGGCATGGGGCTCGGGTTGTTCGTGATGGCGATCGGTGCGGTGCTGTTCGGCGAGTTCATCAACATCCGCATCTATCACGGCGCGCTGGTCGGACTGTTCGTGATCGGTGCCGGCCTGTCGCTGCTGCAGACCGCCTCCAATCCCTACATCAGCATCCTCGGCCCGATCGACAGCGCGGCACAGCGGATCGCCTTCATGGGCATCTGCAACAAGGTCGCTGGCGCGCTGGCGCCGGTGGTGTTCGGCGCGCTGGTGCTGAGCGGCATCGACACGCTGGACCAGCAGGTGAAGGCCGCGCCCACCGCCGCGGCGCGCGACGCGCTGCTCAACAGTTTCGCCGCGCGCGTGTACTGGCCGTACATGGCGATGGCGGCACTGCTGGTGCTGCTGGCGATCTGGGTGGTGCGTTCGTCGCTGCCGGAGATCAAGCCGGCCGGCGCCAACGATGAACAGGCGATCGGCCATTCCGGCCGCAGCATCTTCAGCTTCCCGCACCTGTGGCTGGGCGTGCTCTGCCTTTTCCTGTACGTCGGCGTGGAGGTGATGGCCGGCGATGCGATCGGCATCTACGGCCAGGGCTTCGGCCTGCCGCTGGACGCGACCAAGCATTTCACCTCGTATACCATGCTCGGCATGCTGGCCGGTTATGTCGTCGGCCTGCTGGTGATCCCGCGCTTCATCTCGCAGCAGCGCTACCTGGCGGTGTCGGCCACGCTGGGCGTGCTGTTCGCCATCGGCGCGTATGTCACGCAGGGCTATCTGTCGGTGGGCTTCGTCGCCGCGCTGGGCTTCGCCAACGCGATGATGTGGCCGGCGATCTTCCCGCTGGCGATCAAGGGCCTGGGCCGGCACACCGAAGCGGCGTCCGCGCTGCTGATCATGGGCATCGTCGGCGGCGCACTGATTCCGCAGGTGTTCGTGCACCTGAAGCAGGCGATCGACTTCCAGCTGGCCTTCCTGTGCGTGATGGTGCCGTGCTACCTGTACATCCTCTATTACGGCATGGCCGGGCACCGGATCGGCCAGGCAGTCGCCGCTTCGGGACACGGCTGAACCGGCGAGCGGAGCCGGCGCACAGCCGCAAAATGCTAGGATGCGTACGCCGCCGCGCCTGGCTGCGGCGCCCCGCGTCGGCTGCTCGGCATGCGGCGTCACCCATCACGATGCATGAGGTTCAACGGTGCGCAGTGCCACCATCAAGGATGTCGCGGAACGGGCCGGCGTCTCGCTGAAGACCGTCTCCCGGGTGATCAACAACGAGCCTTCCGTGCATGCGCGCACGCGCGAGAAGGTGCAGCGCGAGATCGACGCCCTCGGCTACCAGCCCGACCCTTCGGCACGCAGCCTGCGCAGCACGCGCGCCTATGCGATCGGGCTGGTCTACGACAACCCGAACGCGCACTACATCATCAACCTGCAGCGCGGCGTGCTGTCGGTGTGCCGTACCAGCGGCTTCGGCCTGCAGATCCATCCCTGCGATTCGGCCTCGCCGAAACTCGCCGACGAATTGCGCACCCTGGTGCAGCGCTCGCGGCTGGCCGGACTGGTGCTGGCGCCGCCGATGTCCGAACAGCCGGAGTTGATCCGCAGCCTGGTCGAGGCAAAGATCCCGTTCATCCGCATCATCTCGGCACGCAAGGATCCGCAGGACGGCTTCCCCTGCGTCTACGTCGACGACCGCGACGCGGCGTACGCGATCACCGAACACCTGATCCAGCTCGGCCACCAGCGCATCGGCTTTTTGTGGGGCGGGCGCGAGCACCGCTCCAGCGGCGAGCGCTACCAGGGCTACGAGGATGCGCTGAAGGACTACGGCATCGCGCTCGACCGCAAGCTGATCGTGCCCGGCGACTACACCTTCGACGACGGCTTCCGCGGCGCACGCAAGCTGCTGGCACTGAAGGATCGCCCCAGCGCGATCTTCGGCTCCAACGACGAAATCGCCGCCGGCGTGCTGGCCGCCGCCCATTCGGATGGCATCAACGTGCCCTACGAACTCTCCATCGCCGGCTTCGAGGACAGCCCGTTCTCCAAGCAGTCCTGGCCGGCGCTGACCACCGCTCGCCAGGCCACCGAGGAAATCGCGCGGCATGCGGCGCAACGGTTGATCGGCGACCTGCAGCGCGAAGCCAACGGCGAACCGGCGCAGCATGCGAACGAAGGCTTCAGCCCGGAGTTGGTGGTGCGTGGGTCGACGGCGCCGCGACAAGTCGCACAGGCGGGGCGCAACGGCAGCAATCGGCGCAAGCCCACTGCCTGAGAGCTCGGGGAGATTCGAGTCCGTCGCGAACTAGTACTTTCATGGACTTATTACTGAGGTAAGGAAGTCGGCACCAGATCGCGCGTCTGGCGAGACCGAAGAGCGAGACCCAAGTACCTCCATCTCCAAACATCGACGAAGGACGAAAAGTGTCGTATCCGAAGTTCGGGGTGATCATTCTTATGGATGACGATTAATGACAAAAGCAACGAAGCTAGCGATCATCGCACTGGGCCTGTTGCTTTGGGGAGCCGCCCACGCCGGCACGCACCACTACTACTACACCGACCCACAGGGTACGGTGCTGGCCAAGACCGACGCGCAAGGAAACATCATCGCCACCTACGAGTACACCCCGTACGGGGTGCCGGTGGTGGGCATGAGCGGCTCGCCGGATGGGATGGGGTATACAGGGCACGTGAACGACCCAGAGACTGGGCTCGTTTACATGCAGGCGCGGTATTACGACCCGATGGGGCGCATGCTCAGCGTGGATCCGATGGAGCCGACGCCGGGCAATGTTTTTAGCTTCAATCGCTATGCGTACGTCAACAATAATCCCATTGCCAACATTGATCCGGACGGGCGACAAAGCACGATGGATGCGGGATGGTGGACAGGCCAAGCCATCATGGCTCAACAAAGTCCTCAGCAAGTTCAGCAGCTCAATCAACAAAACGCGGCGCAAGCCCAACTTGTGTTGGGGACCTTGGCGACGGCGGCGGCTTCTCCGGCAGCGGGGTTTGTGGTGAAAACAGCCGTCGCTGTCGCCTATGACTCGCTTGCTGCCGGGAGTCTTGCCGCTGGATTGATGGCGAATGGGCCTGCAGTGGTTGCTAGTGGGTCATTGCTTGCTGAAGGGGTTGCGGCAGCCAACGGCGTCAACGCGCCGATGTCTCCGCTGTCCACAATGATGGATGGGGAGTTTTCCTTAACAACAGGCCAGTCTTCAAATTTGGCTCGCTTCGAGAAGAGCCTCCCAAGCGGGAACCTTGGGGTAGATGTTGACAGCCTGGGAGGCGGTGTCGTTTTCTCTGCGACTGTTCCAGGAAGGGTTCCCGGCTCATCGGCGGTCTATCAGAAGACAGTAGATAGCGCTGGACAGACGTCGAGCTATCTCAAAACGACATTTGCGCCAAATGGGTCTGTTGTTCACATTAAAGACAAGATCAACAACACGATCATTCCCCATGACCAGTAACGCGCGATTTGTAGTCATCTCAGGGCAAGAAGATCTCTCAGACTTGCGTGAAATGTTGCTTGATGTCGATCAGCATTTGAAATTGAGTCGGGTTGCACTTATTGCATTGCTGCGCCGTTATCTTGAGGATCATATTCCTGCTGAAAGTGTTGTTGATTTGATGGAAGCACTTGAGATGAATGAGCGCGTCAATGCCGATGCACCAAGAGACGTGGGCATCAATGATGTGCTGTTCGAACTGGCCAATCCTGAAATCAATGGTGACCTGACCAAGGCTAAGGCACTGTCCTTGATCAAGGCTCTTTCAGCTGTTTAGTTCGTGAAATAACCTGAGGGTCAGGTCTGGCTTTGCCACATCGTCTCGCGCTAAGCCATCCACCGAGCGGCGGGAGATTCACCTGATCAACTTGGCCTGCAACCTCAATCCAGCGGGATAGACTCAACCGCGCGCAAGAACACCAATCGCAACCGCCGCCAGCGCCACGCCGGCGACGTTGAGCCGACTCAGCCGCTCGCGAAACACCAGCAACCCCACCACCGCGCCCAAGGCCACCACACCAATATTCATGCTGGCGAAGACCAGCGCAGGATGTTCGGGCAAGGCGCGGTGGCCGTGCAGGTAGAACAGGATGTTGCCGAAGTTGAACAGACCCAGCAGCAGCCCGGCCACGGCGCCGCGCGCGGTGAAACGAGTGTCGCCGCGCATGCGTCGCCATAGCTGCATGGCGAACGCGACCAGCAGCGCCAGCGCAAACATCGCCTGCAGTGATGTGCCCAGTGGCACGCCTGCCTGCGCGACGCGTTTGAACAGAATGTCGATCGCACCAAAGCCGGCGAACACCAGCAGCGGATACAGCCAACTGCCAGCGCCCTCTTGCGTCGGCGAACGCTCGCTGCGCCAGACCATGCACAGCAGGGCGAGCAGACCGAGCGCGATGCCGGCCAGCTTGAACGCGGAAAGCTGCTCGCCGAACAGCACGAACGCGGCCAGCAGCGACAGCAGCAACGACAGCCGCTGCGCCGCGTCGCTGCGCACGATGCCGGCGTGGCGGACCGCGGCGGCAAGGGCGAGGAAGATGGTCGGCAACAGGATGCCGAGCGCGGCCAGCGCCAGCCACGGCACGCCCGCACCACGCAGGCTGGCCGGCGCGGGCTGCAGCAGCAGCGCGGTGAGCGCGCTGGCCACCAGGTAATTCCAGGCGATGGCCTGGCCCACATCGAGCTGGAACCGGCGCGCCAGTTTCAGCAGCACCGACACCAGCACGCTGCACAGCACGCTCAACAACACGAAGATCATCGGGCACTCCGATCACGCGAAGCGGGCATTGTGCCGCAGCGAGCCTGCATTGGCGCAGCGCGGATGACTCAGCTGTGCAGGCTTTTCACCAGCATCAGGATCGCCACCGCGATGATCGCCAGCGCGAAGATGATGTTGAGCGCCCCGCGCGTCTTCGCCAGCCGCCTGGCGCCCAGCGCACCGAGCCAGCCGCCGACGATGCCGCCGCCGATGAACTCGGCCGCCACCGGCCAGTCGATCAGGCCGGACATCGCGTAATTGATCGCCGCGGTAAGCCCGAACGCGCCCACCGCGAACAGCGAGGTGCCGATCGCATGGATGATCTCCATGCCGCTGGCGAACATCAGCCCGGGCACGATCAGGAAACCGCCGCCGATGCCGAAGAAGCCAGCCAGGCTGCCGGTGCCCAGACCCACCGCGCCCAGCCGCGGATACATGCCGGGCAGCGGATAGCGATCGGCGCCGCCGCGACGGCCGCGCAACATGAAGCCGGCGACCATCAGCATCAGCAGCGCGAACAGCACCAGCAGGTGCTGGCCGTTGATCGCCTTGCCGATGCTGGAACCGATGAAGGCACCGAGCACGCCGGTGGCGGCAAAGGTGAACGCCACCTTCCAGCGCACATGGCCAGCGCGCGCGTGCGGCACCAGGTTGGCGAACGCATTGAACGACACCGCCAGCGCGCTGGTGCCGATCGCCAGGTGCGGGTCGTGCACGCCGACCACGTACAGCAGCAGCGGCACGGCGAGGATCGAGCCGCCGCCGCCGATCAGCGCCAGCGAGAAGCCCACCGCCGAGCCGCACACGATGGCGAGCAGGGCCTGCATGGTCAGCAGATGTGGCATGGGTAACCCCGATGGTGGCGGTGTTCGGCGAGGTGCATGCGGCGGACTCGGGCTCGACGTCGCGCCGATCAGGCGCGCTGGTTGCGTTCCAGCAACGGTCGCAGCATCGACAGGTCATAACCGGCGGCACGGGTGGTACCCAGGATCGCATCGACCGATCCCTCGGCCTGCAACGCCCACAGCGCGCTGCAGCGGGTGCCGCTACGGCAGAACGCCAGCACCGGCCCGGGAAGCTCTTGCAGCGCCCGGGCAAAACCGTGCACCTGCTCGTCGGTGAATTGCCCGGACGTCACCGGGATATGCCGCCAGGCCAGCCCGGCCTGCTGTGCCGCCTGTTCCAGGTCCCGGTTGGCCGGCTGGCCCGGTTCTTCGTTGTCGGGACGGTTGCTGATGATGCTGCGAAAGCCGCGGGCGGCCAGCGCAGGCATGTCGGCCGCCTCGATCTGGGGCGCGACGCTCAGCTGATCGACAAGTGGGTGGATTTGCATGGGGATTCCTCTGGAGAACAAGGTGCCGCGGACAGTCAGAGCACATCCAGCGGAATTTTCAGATAGCGAACGCCGTTGTCTTCGGCTGGCGGCAACTGGCCCGCGCGCATGTTCACCTGTACCGCGGGCAACAGCAACCGCGGTACGTTCAAGGTGGCGTCGCGTGCCGTGCGCATGGCGACGAACTCGGCCTCACTGATGCCGTGGTGAACATGCAGATTATTGTCGCGCTCCGCGGCCACGGTCGTTTCGCAGGCGAACGCATCTCGGCCCGGCGCCTTGTAGTCATGGCACAGGAACACGCGCGTGGCATCCGGCAACGCGAAGATCCGGCGGATCGAGCGGTACAGCGTGGCCGCGTCGCCACCGGGGAAATCGCAGCGCGCGGTACCGTAGTCGGGCATGAACAAGGTGTCGCCGACGAAGGCGGCATCGCCGATCAGGTGGGTCATGCATGCCGGCGTGTGGCCGGGAGTGTGCATCGCGACGGCCGGGATGCTGCCCAGCATGTACGGCTCGCCGTCGACAAACAGGTGATCGAACTGGCTGCCGTCGGTGGCGAAGTCGTGGCCGGCATTGAACAGCTTGCCGAAGGTTTTCTGCACTTCGCGAATGTGCTCACCGATGGCCAGCGTTCCGCCGAGTTGCGCCTTGATGTACGGCGATGCCGACAGATGATCGGCATGGGCGTGGGTGTCGATCACCCATTCCACCACCAGCGCTTGCGCGCGCACGAAATCGACCAGCGCGTCGGCCGCTGCGCGACTGGTGCAGCCGGACGCCGCGTCGTAGTCCAGCACGGCATCGATCACCGCGGCCTTGCTCGTCAGCGGATCGCTGACCACATAGCTGAAGGTGTTGCTTGGCTCGTGGAAGAACGCCGTTACTGCAGGACGTGGCATGGGAGCCTCCCGGGAATGCATGTGTTCAGGCCTTGGCTTTCGTTGCCGCGGGCCGTGATTTCCGCGCCCGGGGATTTTCGTCGACGGCGCAGTAGATGCTGTAGAGCGAAGCAATGATCTGTTCGGCCGGACCGGGTTCCAGCGCATACCAGATGGTCTGCGACTCACGTCGCGTGCGTACCACGCCTTCTTCGCGCAGCTTGGCCAGATGTTGTGAAAGCGCCGATTGACCGAGATCCGGCAGTTGCTCGTTGATCTGCCCCACCGACATTTCCCGGTCGGCAAGCAGGCAGAGCACGCGCAGCCGCTGTGGATTGCCCAGCGTCTTGAGCAGGCGCGAGGCGTCTTCCGCGCAAGCTCGCATGGCGGTCAGGTCGGCGTTGGCGGGTAACGGCATGGACTGGATCCCCGGGCGTGCTTGGCCCCTGGAAAGCGTGGGCTTGACTTTACCACGTCCATCTAAATAAGCTACTTCTAATTTAGAACAACATGCTTTTCAGAAAGGTTGATTTCGATCAGGTCCCCGCGTCGCGCAGAGCTCCATCGTGAAGTACCCCCTGAGGAGTGTCGAGCCATGGCAAAGATCATCGTTCTTGGTGCGGGACTGGGCGGCATGTCGGCCGCCTACGAGATCCGCGATACCGTCGGCGACGCGCATGCGATCACCGTGATCGGCGAGGGACCGCAGTTCAACTTCACCCCGTCCAATCCCTGGGTGGCCGTGGGCTGGCGCGGGCAGGACGATATCCGGGTCGACGTGGCCGCGCCGCTGGCGCGACGCCACATCCAGTTCGTCGACGCGACGGCGAAGAAGGTGCTGCCGGCAGACAATCAGATCGAGCTGGGCGACGGACGCAAGCTGGACTATGACTACCTGGTGATCTGCACCGGACCGCGGCTGGCGTTCGAACGGGTGCCTGGCTCCGGGCCGGCAGGGTTCACGCAGTCGATCTGCACCGGTCCGCACGCGCACCAGGCCTGGCTGGCCTACCAGGCATTCCTGAAGAACCCGGGACCGATCGTGATTGGCGCAGCACAGGGTGCCAGCTGCTTCGGTCCGGCCTACGAGTTCGCGATGATCGTGGATACCGACTTGCGCAAACGCAAGCTGCGTGACCGCGTGCCGATGACGTATGTCAGCTCGGAACCCTATGTCGGCCACATGGGTCTGGGCGGCATCGGCGATTCCAAGGGGATGCTCGAGTCCGAACTGCGCCAGCGGCATATCAAGTGGATCACCAATGCCCGCGTGAGCTCGGTCGAGGCCGGCCAGATGCATGTCGAGCAACTGGACGACCAGGGCGCCGTGCACCAACAGCACACCCTGCCCTTTGCCTATGCGATGTTGCTGCCGTCTTTCGCCGGCGTGGACGCCGTGCAGGGCATTGACGGGCTGGTGAACCCGGGCGGCTTCGTGCTGATCGACGAGCATCAACGCAACCCGAAATACCCCAACGTCTTCGCCGCCGGTGTCTGCGTGGCGATCCCGCCGGTCGAGGTCACCCCGGTGCCGACCGGCGCACCAAAAACCGGACTGATGATCGAGTCGATGGTCACCGCCATCGCGCACAACCTGCGCGACGCGATCGCCGGCCTGCCGGTGCGTGCACGCGCCACCTGGAATGCAATGTGCCTGGCCGACATGGGCGACCGCGGCTTTGCCTTCCTCGCGTTGCCACAGATTCCGCCGCGCAACGTGACCAAGGCGACGACAGGCAAGTGGGTGCATCTGGCCAAGGTCGCCTACGAAAAGTATTTCCTGCGCAAGATGCGCAAGGGCCAGGCTGACCCGATCTACGAGAAGATCATCATGAAGGCGTTCGGCATCGATCGCCTGAAGCCCGAGGTCAAGCCGGATTGACGCGCCTCGCGATACGTCGCACGGCGCAGGTTGCCGAATACGGCGCGCCGAGCCCCCTACCCGAATTCCATCCCCCAGCGGAGAACATCATGACGATTGAACGAGCAGTACTGGCTTTTGCCGGCGCAGTCATCCTGCTCAGCCTGGCCCTGGCGCACTTCGTGTCGCCGGGCTGGTTGTGGCTGACGGCGTTCGTGGGACTGAACTTGTTCCAGTCCGCCTTCACCGGCTTCTGCCCGCTGGCCAAGATTCTGCGCAAGCTGGGCCTGAAGCCCGGTTGCGCGTTCGGACCATGAGCACGCTTGCATCACCCAGTGAGGTCACCATGTATTACATCGTCGAATCGGGAAAATCCTTCGAGCAGGCCGCCGGCGACCTCGACGCCGCGGTCAGGCGCCACCAGTTCGGCGTACTGCACGTGCACGATCTTGGCGCGACGCTGCGCGGCAAGGGTCTGCCATTTGCCGAGCAGTGCAAGGTGTTCGAGATATGCAGCCCGGCTCAGGCCGCCAGCGTGCTGGCCATCGACATGCGCATGAACATGGCGCTGCCGTGTCGCATCTCGGTGTACACCGAGAATGGCAGCACGCGCATCGGCATGATCAAGCCGGTACCGATGCTCGGCATGCTCTCGCAGGATCCGCCATTGGCAACGATCGCGCACGAGGTCGAGCGCGCGACGATGCAGATGATCGACGAGGCCGCATGATGTTCCGCTCACGCCTTTCCATGGCCGCGCTCGTCGGCTTCGGCTTGCTGGCCGGATGCAGCGGGAAGTCGCCCCCCGGCGATGCCTCGTCGAAGGCTCCGCCGCTGGCGACCATCGTGGTGCATGCGGAGAATGCACCACGCGAGCAGGTCTGGGACGGCGTGGTCGAGGCGGTGAACCAGGTGACGATCACCGCGCAGACCAACGCGCGCGTGCGCGAGCTGCCGCATGACGTCAACGACAGGGTTGCCAAGGGCGATGTGCTGGTGCGCTTCAGCGATGTGGAGCAGCAATCCGCCCGCCAGGCCGCGCAAGCGCAGATCGCTTCGGCGCAGGCTGCGTACAGGGACGCGCAGGCTTCCTACGAGCGCATCGCCGCGGTGTACGCCAAGGGTTATGTGTCCACCGCGCAGATGGACCAGCAGCGCGCCGCGCGCGATGGCGCCCGGGCCGCGCTGGATGCGGCGCGCGCGCAATCGGCGAATGTCGGCCAGCAACTGGATTACACCGTGTTGCGGGCGCCGTTCGCCGGCATCATCACGCGCCGCTTCGTGCATGTGGGCGAGGCCGTGCAAGCCGGGCCGCCTTCACCGCAGCCGTTGATCCAGTTGCAGGCGCTGGACGACCTGCGCGTCAACGTGACGGTGCCGCAAAGCACGGTCGAGGCGATCCGCCAGTTCCATGCTGCCGCGATACTGAGTGGCGACCGGCGCATTCCTGCCAGCGCGGTCGAGGTGTTTCCTTACGCCGATCCGCAAACCCATGCGTTCAACGTGCGCCTGCCGCTGCCGCCAGACACCGGCGGCCTGTATCCGGGCATGACGGTGAAGGTGGCGTTTGCCACCGGCATGGCGAAGCGCCTGCTGGTGCCGGCATCGGCGGTGATCCAGCGCGGCGAGCTGGTTGGCGTGTATGTGGTGAACGCCAACCAGGTCGCGCTGCGCCAGCTGCGCATCGGCGAGCACGACGGCAACCAGGTCGAAGTGCTGGCCGGGCTGGATGACGGCGAACGGGTGGCCAGCGACCCGCAAGCGGCGGTGACGTGGTTGATCAAGCAACGTGCCAGCGGTGCATCCGGTCATGAGTGAGCCAGTGCGGTTGGGCATTTCCGGGCGTATCGCGCGCGCGTTCCAGACCTCGCAGATCACCCCGCTGCTGGCGGTGGCCGGACTGCTGCTCGGTCTCGCCGCGGCGATCATCACGCCAAAGGAGGAAGACCCGCAGATCGAAGTGACCATGGCCAATGTGCTGGTCCCGTACCCCGGCGCCAGCGTGCACAGCGTCGAGAACCTGGTCAGTTTTCCGCTGGAGCAGAAGCTGTCCGAGATCAAGGGCGTCAAGCATGTCTATTCGATGAGCCGCGCCGGCATGGCGGTGGTCACGGTGGAGTTCGACGTGGGCGTGCCGCGCCAGCAGGCGCTGGTGAACCTGTACAACAAGATCTATTCCAACGGCGACTGGGTGCCGCCCGGACTGGGCGTGGGCCAGCCGCTGGTGAAGCCCTACGGCATTGATGACGTGCCGATGATGGCCGTCACGCTGTGGTCGGACCGAGCGGAGATCGGTCCCGAACAGCTGGCCAAGGTTGCCCACACGCTGGAGACCGATCTGAAGCGCGTGCCCGGCACGCGTGATGTCTATACCCTCGGCGCGCCGGATCGCGCGGTGATGGTCGAGATCGATCCCGCCAGGCTGGCGACCTACAACCTGGGTGTTGGCGATCTGGCCAACAGCCTGAAGGCGGCCAACGTGGCGGCCGACGTGGGCAGTGAAGTCCAGGGCAACCGCGAGCAACCGGTGAAGGCCGGCAGCTTGCTGATGAACGCCGGCGAGGTGGCGCAGCTGGTGATCGGCGTGGCCGGCGGCCATCCGGTCTATCTGGCCGACGTGGCGCATGTCGATGCCGGCACCAATTACGCAACGCGGCTGGCCTCGTTCGGCAGTCCCCCCGGTACGGCCGGACCGCTCACCGGACTGACCCCCGCAGTCACCCTGGCGATCGCCAAGAAAAGTGGCAGCAATGCCCACACCATTGCCAGCAGCATCCGCGACCGACTGGACGCCTTGCGCGGCATCGACATTCCCGACGGCGTGCACGCCACGGTGACTCGCGACTACGGACAGACGGCCAACGACAAGGCGGATGAACTGCTGCTCCATCTGGCGCTGGCCGCCCTGGCGGTGGTCTTGCTGGTGCTGTTTGCGCTGGGCTGGCGCGAAGCCATCGTGGTCGGTACGGCGGTGGTGGTGACGCTGTCGTTGACCCTGTTTGCCTCATGGGCGATCGGCTTCACCATCAACCGCGTGTCGCTGTTCGCGCTGATCTTCTCGATCGGCATCCTGGTCGACGATGCGATCGTGGTGGTGGAGAACATCCACCGACACATGGCACTGGGCGGCAAGCGCCTGCTCGAGTCCATTCCGGCGGCGGTGGATGAGGTGGGTGGGCCGACCATCCTGGCCACCTTCACGGTGATCGCCGCGCTGCTGCCGATGGCCTTCGTCGGCGGGCTGATGGGCCCGTACATGCGGCCGATCCCGATCAACGCCTCGATCGGCATGCTGATCTCGCTGGCGGTGGCCTTCATCGTGGCGCCGTGGCTGGCGCGACGACTGCTGCGCCACGAAGCGCCTGACGCCGGCGATATGCCAGCGGCGCACGTGGTCGAAAAGTCGCGGATCGACAGCTTCCTGCAACGCCTGTTCATCCGCGTGATGCACCCGTTCCTCGGCACCCCGAAAGCGGCGCGCAACCGCCGCCGGCTGTTCCTCGGCATGGGCATGCTGGTACTGCTGGCCGCGGGGCTGGCCGGGGTCAAGCTGGTGATCCTGAAAATGCTGCCGTTCGACAACAAGTCCGAGTTCCAGGTGGTGCTGAACATGCCCGAGGGGGCAACCCTGCAGCAGACCCAGCGGGCCCTGGTGGACATGAGTCAGGTATTGAACGGCGTACCCGAGGTCAAGAACTACCAGCTTTACGCAGGCACCTCGGCACCGATGAATTTCAACGGGCTGGTGCGCCAGTACTACCTGCGCAACCAGCCGTATCAGGGCGACATCCAGGTCAACCTGGTCGACAAGGGCGAGCGCAAACGCCAGAGCCACCAGATCGCGCTGGCCGTGCGCCCGGCACTGGCCGCGGTGGCGCAGCGTTTCCACGCGCACCTGGTGGTGGCCGAAGTGCCGCCCGGGCCGCCGGTGATGGCGCCGATCGTGGCGGAGATCTACGGCCCGGACTACGCCAACCAGCGCAAGGTCGCGCTGGCGCTTGAGCAGGTGTTCAAGCAGACGCCGGGCATTGTCGACGTCAACCTCAGCGTGGAGAACCCGCAGGCCACCCGCCAACTGATCGAGATCGACCGCGCCCGCGCGGCCGCGCTGGGCATCAGTCAGGCGGAAATCGTCGATGCCCTGCGTGCCGCCATGGGCGGCGATCCGGCCAGCCATGTCGCGGATGAACAGGCCAAATACGCGGTGCCGATCCTGCTGCGCCTGCCGCAGGCAGCGCTGGGCTCGGTCGGCTCGGTGCTGGATCTGCGCGTGCGCTCGCACGCAGGGCAGCTGGTGCCGATCTCCGAAGTGGTCAAGGTGGTCGAGAAGCCGTGGGCGGATGCGGTCTATCACAAGGACCTGCTGCCCTACACCTTTGTCACCGGCGACGACGCCGGCCGCGAGGACAGCCCCGTCTACGGCATGTTCGGGCTGGTCAGCAAGATCAGCGACACGCGCATCGCCGGCCATCAACTGACCCAGGAATTCACCGGAGCGCCGACCAGCGACAGCAGCTTCTCGGTGCGCTGGAGCGGCGAGTGGGAGATTACCTACGAGACGTTCCGCGACATGGGCATCGCCTATTCGATGGGCCTGCTGCTGATCTATCTGCTGGTGGTCGGGCAGTTCAAGAGCTACCTGGTGCCACTGATCATCATGGCGCCGATTCCGCTTACCGTGATCGGCGTGATGCCCGGCCACTGGCTGTTCGGCGCGCCGTTCACCGCCACCTCGATGATCGGCATGATCGCACTGGCCGGCATCATCGTGCGCAACTCGATCCTGCTGGTGGATTTCATCAACCACTCACTCGCCGCCGGGTTGAGCCTGGAAGATGCGGTGGTCGAGGCCGGCGCCGTGCGCGCCAAGCCGATCATCCTCACCGCGTTGGCGGCGATGCTCGGCGCGTTCTTCATCCTCGGCGATCCGATCTTCCAGGGCCTGGCGGTGTCGCTGGTGTTTGGCGTGCTGGTATCCACCGTGCTGACCCTGCTGGTGATTCCGCTGCTGTACTACACCTGGCTGGCCCACGACGGTGGCCGGCGCCATCCCCCGGGCGAGCCCGTGTAGGCACGGTCCGGGAGCGAGCGGCAGGCCACGCACTGGCGTGGCCTGCCAGCGCCGCACTCAGTGATTGGCTGGCGTGGCGCCCAGCAGATGGCCGTTGACGGTGGTGCCGTACAGCGACAGCGGCGTGTCGTGATACTTCTTGCGCGTCTGCGCCAGATTGCCGTCGTAGCGCGGGTCCTGCGGGCGCTCATGGGCGTTCATGAACATCGCCACGTCCCACGCGTCCTGGTCGCTCAAGGTGTCGCCGCGACTGAACGGCATGTTGGCCTTGATGAAGGCGGCGGCATTGTCGAGCTGGTGCATGCCGGCACCCCAGTTGAACGACTGCGGCCCCCACAAGGGCGGAAACACATTGCGGCCGGCGACCTGCTGGCCCTGGCCGTCGTCGCCGTGGCACAGCGCGCAATTCTTCTTGAATACCGTCTCGCCGCGCGCGTAGTCGGGTGGCTGCGGCGGCTTGAAGCCGTCTTTCGGATAGCCCGCGCCGGGCAGCTTCCCGCCCACGGGCGCGCCTTTGGCCATCCACCATGCATAGGTTTCCAGCGCCACCATTTCGGTGCTGTCCAGCGGCGGCGCCTTGCCGTTCATGCTGAAGCGGAAGCAGCCCTGCAGGCGCTCGCCGAAGGTATTCACCTTGCCGTTCTTCTTGCGGTATTGCGGATAGACGCCGTAGGCACCCCACAACGGCGCCGAGTTGGCCCGGCGCCCGGCATCCAGATGGCAGTTGCTGCAGCTCAGGCCGTTGCCGACATACGCCTTCGCGTGATTGGGGGTGTCGGTGAAGATGGCGCGGCCCTGGCGGATCACATCACCCAGCGGTCCGGCGGGAATCGCCGATTCGGCCGGCGGATGGAAGGTGGCTTGCGATGGCTTCGCGAGCGTCGTCGGCGTGAGCGCCGAAACGGCGGCAGCAGGCGCAGGCGCGCTGGCTTCCGCCGGCTTTTGCGAACAGCCAGCCACGGCCAGCGCGAACGCGATGGCGAGCGACGCGGGCAGATGCTTCATGGCGTGGCCTCCATCGCAGGCAGCGGTTGCGCGGCGAACCATGCCGCCACCGCCTGGATATCCTGCGCGGTGAGCGCGCTGGAAAGATGCTGCATCAGTTGCAACGGATCGTTGTGCCGCGTGCCGGCCTGCCAGGCCTTCAGTTGCGAGGCGACATACGCCGCGGGTTGCCCGGCCAGCGGCGGAAAACCCGCACCCACACCAACACCGCCCGGACCGTGGCATTGCACGCAGCCGGGTACATTGCGGCTCCAGTCGCCGCGCGTGGCCAGCAACGCACCGACGCTGTCGGCGGCCGGCATGGCGCTGGTCGGCGCAGCCAGCGCCGGCGGCAACGGCAACTGGCTGTAATAGCTCGCCATCGCCTGACGCTCATCGTCACTGAGCGCGGTGGCGATCGGTTGCATCAGCGGATTGCCGCGCGCGCCACTGGCGAAGTCGTCGAGTTGCTTGCGCAGATAGGCGGCGTTGAGTCCGGCCAGTCGCGGATAGCCGGCCGCGGCCTGGCCCGCGCCGTCAACTCCGTGACAAGCCATGCACGGCACCGCGCCCTTGCCGTTGCCGGATTGCGCGATCGCGCCAGCATCCACCGCCGGCGCCGCGGCCGAGGGCAGCGCAAGGCACGCCAAGCACAGCGCGGAGATCCATCGACGCAGGTGGGGCTTGCGCATCGCCAAAACCTCAGTGGGCGGGAAGGAAACCGTACTTGCGGTAGATCGCCGCGGCGGCCGGACTCTGCATGAAGGCCATGAAGTCTTTCGCGGCCTGCGCGTGCGGCGCGTTCTTCATGCGTGCAACGGTATAGGTCGCCACGGCATTCTGTGCGTCCGGGATCGCCACGGTCTCGACCGGGTGATGCAGGATCTGCTGCTGGAAATACGCCTCGGTCGACCATACCGGCGCTGCATCGGACTCGCCCTGCAGCACCCGCAGCGGCGACTGCCGGTGATGGATGCGGGTGAGGAAGGTGCTGCCGTCGGCGACCTTGGTCTGCATGATGGTGTGGTCGAGCGCCTCACCGCCGACTTTGCGATAGCTGGCCTCGATCTGTCTGGCGATGCCTTCCCAGGCCGGGTTCGGCATGCTCACCCGCACATCGCCACGACCGAGGTCGGCCAGCCCCGTGATGTGTTTCGGATTGCCCCTGGCAACCAGGATCGCCAGCGGATTGCGCGCGTAGTCGCAGGTGTCGGCGAACCAGCCGTGCTGCTTCTGCTTCTCGGCGACGGAGCCCTTGCCGGCCGTATAGACGTCCGGCTTGAGTGTGATGCGCAGATTGCCCATCACCAGCGAACCGCTCTCGATCTGCTTGGCCAGGATGCCCGGCGGCAGCGTTTCGACGAAGACGCGTTGGTACGCCGGATGCGCCTGCTTGAACGCATCCATCAGGTCATGCACCACCATGAACTGGTTGCCGGCGAAGAACACCACCAGTTGCGGATCGACGATATCGCCATGCAGGTCGGCGATCGCGTCGAACGGCGGCACGCTGAACTGCAAGCCCGCCGGCGGCGGATTCCATGGCGGCAGATAGTCGGGCCGGGTCGCCGCGCCGGCGACAAAGCTGATGGCGCAGCAGGCGGCGGCGAGCAACAGTCGTGGCAGGGCATGACGCATGATGACTCTCCTGGTGCTTACTGCGGGCTCAGCGCATAACCCTGCTGCTGCAGGTCGATGACCGTGGTCAGCCCGGACAATGCGACCGTGACCTGCGGATCGACCCAGTCGTACTGGAAGTCATGTTCGGCCACGGCCTGCGCGCACACCGCGATGTCCACGCCCGCCTTGCGCAGTTGCACAATCAGCGGCAGGTTCGGATTGGCCACGCCGTACTTCTTCCGATACTGCTCGTCGTTCAGGACGATCGGCGTGGCCGGACCGGCGGCAATCGCCACGAATTTCAGGTGCGACAGCGGCACCCCGGCGTTGACGTACAGGTTCACCGCGCGCGCCACGTGATCCAGCGACGGGCTCACGTCGGTGGGCTTGGCGCCCGCCTTGCCGAGGCTGAAGACGACTTTGTAGGTGGCCTGGCGATCCGGCTGATAGGCCGCCTGCGGCATCGGATGGATCTTGCCGGCGCCGTGGATCGTCGGAGTCTGCCAGAAATCGTCGGTGGCGGTGGCGGCGAGCGGAACCAGCATCAGCACAAACAGCGCGGACAACAGCGGACGGTTCATGACTTTCCTCGCAGGCAGCAACGCGGAATGGCGTACCTGCATGCTATGTCCACGCCACTGGACAAGCCAAGGGCGCATTTGCGATCGTGAGGATAAGCCGTGCTTATACGCGGCGCCTGCACCGATCGGGTCGTCCCCTCAGATCGGTGCCGGTCGCTGGGCAAAGTAGCGCGCCGGCGGCTGGCCAAAATTGCGCCGGAACATGGCCACGAAGGCGCTGACGCTGACATAGCCCAGCGCATCGGCCACTGCCGCCACCGGCATGCCTTCGGCCAGCCGCTCCAGCGCACGGGTCAATCGCGCCTGCTGCCGCCACTGCGCAAAGCTCAAGTCGGTTTCGGCGCGGAACAGCCGGCTGAGGCTGCGTGCCGACAGCCCGGCCCAGGCCGCCCATGCCTCCAGCCCGCGATTGTCATGCGGCTGTTCGAGCACCGCGTGGGCAATCCGCGACAGCCGCCGGTCGACCGGCATCGGCAGGTACAGCGCTTCATGCGGAGCGCGGCGCATCTCGTCCAGCAGCACCGCCATCACCCGCTCCTGCTCGTCGCTCAGCTCGTCGTGCCATGCCCATGAACTGGCCCGCCGGACCAGGGCGCGGGTGAGCTCGGTAACGCCGATCACGCAGGGGTGTTCGGGCAGGCCATGGTCGACGGCCGGCGTGATGAACAGGCCCCAGCCGCTCATCGGCCCACTGATGGTGACGGTATGCGGTTCACCCGGCGGCATCCAGCCGGCGCGATGCGGCGGCAACAGCCACGAGCCGTGTCGCGTATGCACCTGGATCAGACCGCTTTCGATGCAGAAGAACTGCCCGCGCACATGCTGGTGCCAGTCGTGGAAGTGGCTTTCTTCACCGTATTCGCTGGCCACCTCCTCACCCAGCCAGTAGGCGATCAGCGCGGGGCCGTCGGCGCGCTCGATCAGCTCGAACAAGGAGTCCTGACTCGACCTCATGGCCGGTTCTCGATAGAAATTGACTAAATAACGTTAACAGCTTGTGTCGATCTGCGCCTACGCTGTTCGACGTCCAGTGAGTGACCCCGGATTCCGCCGCTGCCACTGCTTGCGGCACCCACGCCCCACGGCGAACCGCCCTGCCACCGCCCGTCATGCGGAGCCGGAATCATGCATCCGCGCTGCCATCGTGCCGCGCAACGCCACCCACCGAACTTCGAGGTAATCCATGTCTTCGATCGAACTGCTGTCCAGCCAGCACGTGGCGGCTGATTCTCCGCTTGAGACCTTTGTGGCCTGCGCGCACCGGATGCTGGACCCGGCCACGCCGGAAGCCGCCCGCCGTGCGCTGGAACCGAGGCTGCTGGCACAGCTGCCTGCACTGCAGGCGCTGGGGGTGTTCGAACTGTTCAAGCTGCGCGACCCGGCCTTGCGCACCTGGCTGGCCGACGAGCTGGAAGCGTTGCGTTTCGACCCGGGAAGCGCGCCACGTTGATTTTGCCACGCCAAACATAAACAGCAACATATTTGCCTTGACAATTATCACTCGGGCAATAGAATGCCCGTCATGAATCGGATCCCCGCTACCGCCCAGCCTGCCCCCGACCTGCCCGCCGAAGCCGACCTGCCCAGCCTGGGCATGCTGCTCAGCATGGTGCGTGCCGAGATGGTCCGCGCGATCGAAGCCGAACTCGCCAGCCAGAACCTGGACCTGAGCTTCACCCAGTTCCTGATCCTGAAAAAGGCCCACCAGCTGGGCGCGGTGTCGGCCACCGAGCTGGCCCGCGCGGTGGAACTGGATGGCGGCGCGATGACGCGCCAGCTGGATCAGCTGGAGCGCAAGGGCCTGCTTCGCCGTACGCCGCATGCGCAGGACCGCCGCGCGCTGCGCATCGAACTGACCAATGACGGCAACCAGGTCTGGCGCGATACCGCATCGGTGTGCAGCCAGCGGGTGCTGAAGGCGGCCCAGCGCTCGATGACACCGACCGAGCAGGCCCGGCTGCACGACTACCTCGGACGCGTGTTGAGCGCGCTTCGCGACAAGAACTGATCGGCCCGTTTTTCCACCCCATCCCCGCCTCTTCCCCGGACTTCAACCCATGCGTCTGCACCTACTTGCGGCGGCTACCGCACTGACTCTGGCCTTGGCCGGCTGCGCCAGCAGCGGCGGCCTGCACCCGGACGGCACGCCGATCGATCCCTCCTCGTTGAAGGCCGACCGCAGCCTGGCCACCTTCTCCGCCGCCGCCTGGCCGGACACGGACTGGTGGACCGGGCTGGGCGATCCGCAGCTCGACGCGCTGATCGCCGAAGCGCTCAAGGACAACCCCGGCCTGGGCGTCGCCGACGCGCGCGCCCGCGCCGCGCAGGCCGAAGCCGGTGTTGCCGAAGCCGCGCGCAAGCCCAGCGTGAACGGTGGCGCCGCGGCCGCCGGCGCCCGGCCGCCGGCCGCGCTGCTCGGCGACAAGGCGCATTTCGCGCTGGCCAAGTACGGCTATGCCAGCTTCAAGTGGGATCTGGATCTGTGGGGCGGCAAGCGCGCGGCGTGGGAAGCGGCGGTGGGCCAGGCGCGCGCCGCCGAGGTCGATGCCCGCGCCGCACGCATCGAGCTTTCCGGCAACATCGCCCGGGCCTATGCGCAGCTTGGCTACGCGTTCACCCAGCAGGATCTGGCGGCCGGCGAACTGAAGCGCGCCAACCAGTCGCGCGAACTGACCCGCCAGCGCGTCGCCGCCGGCGTCGATAACCAGATCGCGCTGAAACAGGGCGACACCGAGGTGGCCACCGCCGAGCAGGACACGGCACGGGCGGCACGCGCGGTCGATGCCGCGCGCTCGTCGTTGTCGGTGCTGCTGGGCAAGGGCCCGGATCGCGGGCTGCAGATCGCCCGGCCGCGGTTGCTGAAGCCGGCCGAGCTGGCGGTGCCGTCGAACCTCCCGCTGGACCTGCTCGGCCATCGCGCCGACCTGGTCGCCGCGCGCTGGCGCGTCGAGGCGGCGAGCAAGGACATCAAGGTGGCAAAGACCGAATTCATGCCGAACATCAGCATCGGCGCGATGGCCGGCGTGATCAGCATGGGCGGCGGCAACCCGCTCAGCCTGGCGGGACGGTTCTACCAGTTCGGGCCATCGCTCAGCCTGCCGATCTTCGACGGCGGCAAGTTGCGCGCGAACCTGTCCGGCAAGGACGCGCAGTACGACATCGCGGTGGCGCAGTACAACCAGGCTCTGGTCGGCGCGCTCAACCAGGTTGCCGACGATCTGTCCGCGCTGCAATCGCTGCGCGATCAGCTGGCCGCACAGCAACGTGCGCAGACGGCCGCGCAGCAAGCCTGGGACCTGGCGCTGCAGCGCTACCAGGCCGGCATCGGCAGTTATCTGGAGGCGCTTGTCGTGCGCCAGCAACTGCTCGTCGCCAACACCGGCATGGCCGCGCTGCAGGCGCAGCAGGTCGACCTGTCGGTGCAGTTGATCCAGGCGCTCGGCGGCGGCTTCCAGCCGCAAGCCGATGCGCCAGCAGCATCCCCGTCTTCCACCCCTTCACATTCCTGAGGCAGCCCCATGTCCAGCCAGACTCCCACCGCGACCGAAACCACCCCGGTCGTCCCGCCACCGAAGAAGACCTCGCGCGGCCTGATGCTGCGCCTGCTCGGCGTGGTGGTGCTGCTCGGCATCGTCGCCTGGGCACTGTGGTATTTCCTTGATGGCCGCTGGTACGAAGGCACCGACGACGCCTACGTCAACGGCAACGTGGTGCAGATCACCCCGCAGGTGCCCGGCACCGTGGTCAGCATCGGCGCCGACGACGGCGACCTGGTGCACGCCGGCGACGTGCTGGTGCAGCTCGATCCCAGCGATGCCGACGTGGCGCTGGCCGAGGCGAAGGCCAACCTGGCCAACACCGTGCGCAAGGTGCGCGGCCTGTATTCCAGCGTCAACGGCGCACAGGCCGACGTGGCCCAGCGCAAGACCGCCGTCGACAAGGCGCGCGCCGATTACCACCGGCGTGTGGCGCTGGCCAAGTCCGGGGCAATCTCGACCGAGGAACTGGCCCATGCCAGCGACGCGCTGACCACCGCGGAAAGCGCGCTGATCACCGCGCAGCAGCAGTACCAGACCAGCAAGGTGCTGGTCGACGACACCGTGGTTGCCTCGCACCCCGATGTGCAGGTGGCTGCCGCGAAGCTGCGCGCCGCCTACCTCGACGATGCCCGTGCCAGCCTGGTCGCACCGGTGGACGGCTATGTGGCCAAACGCTCGGTGCAGGTCGGCCAGCGCGTGATGCCGGGCGCCGCACTGATGGCGGTGGTTCCGCTGCATGGCGTGTGGGTGGACGCGAACTTCAAGGAAACCCAGCTGACCAAAATGCGCATCGGCCAGCCGGTGGAGATCGAGTCGGACGTCTACGGCAGCTCGGTGAAGTACAAGGGCAAGGTGCAGAGCCTCGGCGTCGGCACCGGCAGCGCGTTCTCGCTGCTGCCGGCGCAGAACGCCACCGGCAACTGGATCAAGATCGTGCAGCGCATCCCGGTGCGCGTGGTGTTCGATGATCCGACCACCCTCGACAAGCACCCGCTGCGGCTGGGCATGTCGGTGACGGTGGACGTGAGCCTGCACGACCAGAACGGCCCCACCCTGGCGCAGCAGTCGCCGACCGAAGCCGCCTTCAGCACGGACGTCTACAAGCGGCAACTGGTCGCCGCCGATGCGGCGATCGCGCAGATCATCCACGCCAACATGGCCGGCAACAAATGAGGCCCCCTCCCCTGCTTGCAGGGGAGGGCTGGGGTGGGGTTGCTCTTGATCTTGATTGAAGATCAAAAGCTTTACCCCCTCCCGACCTCCCCCTGCCTTGCAGGGGGAGGAGCAGATCCCCCATCACTGATCGACACCGATGACCACCCAATTCCGCCCACCCAACCTGGCACTGAGCACGATCGGTCTGTCGCTGGCTACCTTCATGCAGGTGCTGGACACCACGATCGCCAACGTGTCGCTGCCGACCATCGCCGGCAACCTCGGCGTCAGCAACAACCAGAGCACCTGGGTGATCACCTCGTTCGCGGTGAGCATGGCGATCTCGCTGCCGCTGACCGGCTTCCTCACCCGCCGCTTCGGCGAGGTGAAGCTGTTCACCGCCTGCACGCTGCTGTTCGCGCTGACCTCGTTCATGTGCGGCGTGTCGCAGAGCATGGGCATGCTGATCCTGTTCCGCGCGCTGCAGGGCGCGGTGGCCGGACCGATGTACCCGATCACGCAGAGCCTGCTGATCGGCATCTACCCGCCGGCCAAGCGCGGCATGGCGCTGGCGCTGCTGGCGATGGTGACGGTGGTGGCGCCGATCGCCGGCCCGATCCTCGGCGGCCTGATCACCGACAATTATTCGTGGCCGTGGATCTTCTTCATCAACGTGCCGATCGGCATCTTCGCCAGCATGGTGGTGGCCAATCAGCTGCGCGGGAAAGTGGAGAAGACCGAACGGCCGAAGATCGACTACGTCGGCCTGATCACCCTGATCATCGGCGTGGGGGCGTTGCAGATCGTGCTGGACAAGGGCAACGACGAGGACTGGTTCAATTCCACCTTCATCATCGTCACCAGCATCATCTCGGCGGTCAACATCGCGATCTTCCTGATCTGGGAGCTGACCGACAAGGATCCGATCGTCGATCTCAAGCTGTTCCGCCACCGCAACTTCACCGCCGGCACGATCGCGCTGATCCTGGCCTACGCCGCGTTCTTCTCGATCGGCCTGCTGGTGCCGCTGTGGTTGCAGCGCAACCTCGGCTACACCTCGACCTGGGCCGGTTACGCCACCGCGCCGCTGGGCATCATTCCGGTGCTGCTGACCTTCTTCGTGGGCAAGTACGCCACCAAGGTCGACCTGCGCCTGCTGGCGTCGGTGGCGTTCGTGGTGATGGGCATGACCTGCTTCATGCGCTCGGATTTCTTCATCGGCATCGACTTCTACCACGTGGCGATGGTGCAGCTGTGGCAGGGCCTGGGCGTGGCGTTGTTCTTCATGCCGATCCTGACCATCCTGCTGTCCGATCTGCAGCAGAACGAGATCGCCGCCGGTTCGGGACTGGCCACCTTCCTGCGCACGCTGGGCGGCAGTTTTTCCGCCTCGATCACCACCTTGCTGTGGGAACGCCGCGCGGTAAGCCACCACGAGCAACTGGCCGAACACATCACCGCGTACGACCCCACCACCCAGGCGGCGATGACCCAGCTTGGCCACGGCGATACGCAAACCGCCGGCAGCCTGATCAACAACATGATCACCCAGCAGGGTTACCAGATCTCGTTCAACGAGGTGTTCCACGCGCTGGGCTGGATCTTCATCGGCCTGGTCTTCGTGATCTGGCTGGCCAAGCCGCCGTTCAGCGCCAAGGCCGGTCCGGCCGCCGGCGGCCACTGACCGCTCCATCCGATTGCACGAAAACGGCCCTGACGGGGCCGTTTTCGCAAGCGCTCAAGGTTCGAAAGCGAGACCAACCACCGCCATCGTCTCGCCGCGGTTCGGGCCGTTCAGGCCGCCGTTCGAGACATGCCGGATCGCCACGCTGAAATGCTTCGCCTGCCAGCCCAGGGTGCTGACAAACTGGTAGTGGCCGGACAGCGCCTGGGTCGCGTGGTTGGTGGCCGCAAGCTGGAAGCTCACGAACAGCGGCTGATACCAGTCGCCGGCAGCGCCCCGATGCACCCGCACACCGGCCGCCAGCAAGGCCACCGACTGACGGGTGGGATAGCGGTTGTAGTCGTAGCGGCTCAGGTCACGCCCGTCGATCCAGCCCAGTGACACGTCGGGCGACCAGCTGTAACGCGTCTGAGCAAGCGCCCGTGGCGCGAACACCGCCTCCACGAAGGCCGCGTTGCTGCCGTAGCTGTCCATGTAGCTGCGCCCGGCCTGGACTTCGACCCGGGTGGCGGCGCTGGCGGGCACGGCAACGGCGACCAGGCCGAGCGCCGCGATGCAACGGAGGAGAACAGGAAGGGACATGGCGCTCTCGCGAGGAATGAGGTCGATCGTGAATTAATGTACCAGCAAGTTTATCTACACCGTTGCGCCCCGACTTCACTCTTTTGGGTGCATTTCGCGAACACGGTGTTTCGGCCGGCCACAAAAAACCCCGGCACGATGGCCGGGGTCGGGTGAATGCCGGGTCGAGACGGCTATTTTTTTGCGGCCCCCGGTTGCAGGCTCGCGCTGTCCAGGTCCAGTGCAGTCGAGGGCAGCAGCACGGCCTGCGGATGCGCACGGCGGATGTCGGCGGCGAATTTCGAGGCATCGCCCACCACCACCACGGTGCCGGCATCCGCGCCGAGGTATTTGTCGGCGTACTTCTCGATCTGCTTCGGCGTCACCGCCTGTACCTGGGCGATGTATTTGCCGATCTCGTCCAGGGGAACGCCATACACCGCCAGCTCGCCCACCTGCTCGGCCAGCCCGGCGGTGGTTTCCAGGCTGCGGCCGTAGCCGCCGATCAGGGTGGCCTTGCGCGCGGCCAGCTCCTCGGCGGAAACCCGCGTACCGCCGAGTCGCTTGAACTCGCCCAGCATCAGTTCGACCACCTGCGGCGCGGACGGGTTCTTGGTCTGCGCCGAGGCCAGCCACATGCCAGCCGTGCGCAGCGGCGCCAACCGGCTGCTGGCGCCGTAGGACAGGCCGCGCTTGATGCGGATCTCCTCGTTCAGTCGTGCCGAATACGAGCCACCGAGCACCGCGTTGGCCACTGTGCCGACGTAGTAGGCCCGGTCGGCGCGCGACGGTGCCGGATACGCGGCCACCACGCCGGCCTGACCGGCGCCGTGCTGGTCGATCAGCAGCACCGGCGGAAGCTGGCTCGCACGCAAGCCTACCGGCGGCGTCGGCAGTGCTGTCGCCGGCTTCTTCCAGTCGCCGAAGCTGGCCTGTGCCAGCTGCCGGGCCTGGGCCGGGGTGATGTCGCCGGTCAGCACCAGGATCGCGTTGTCCGGGCGGAACAGCGCGGCGTGCAAGCGCTGCACATCGCTGCGCGTGATGCGCGGAATCGAGTGCGGCGTGCCGCTGCGCGAGTGGCCGTAGGCACCGTCGCCGAACACGCCGCGACTGGCGGCAAACGACGCCAGCGTGGTCGGCTGGCTCAGCATCAGGTGCAGGTCGTCCAGCGCCTGCGTCTGCGAGCGCTTCAGTTCGGCTTCGCTGAAGTCCGGCTGGCGCACCACCTCGGCCAGCAGGCCCAGCGCCTGCGGCAGTTTCGGCGTGGTCACGGTGATGCCTACCGCGCTCTCGTCCCAGCCGGCGCTGGCGCCGAGCGAACCGCCCAGCGCCTCGGCCGCGGCGGCGATCTGCGGCGCGGTCTTGCCGGCGGCGCCCTTGGTCAGCAGGTTGGCGGTGAGGTTGGCCAGTCCGGCCAGTGGCGGCGGATCCATCTCGCCACCACTGCGCACCACCAGCTGGGCGGTGACCAGCGGCAGCCCGGCGCGACGCACGCTGATCACGCGCAGGCCGTTGGCCAGCATCTGCGACGACGGCGTCGGTACGGTCAGTTTCGGCGCCGGGCCCGGTGCCGGCGGCGTGGCCGGGAAGTCGGTGGCCAGCGTGCTACCGGCAGCCATGAGCGCAGCCGTAAAGACGGCCAAATGCAAGATCTTCGTCGAACGGCTCATTTCGCTGCTCCCTTGGCGGCGACCGGCGCGGCGGCAGCCTGCGGCAGGTAGTCGATGGTGACGCTGTGCGCGCCGGTGAGGTATTTCTGCAACACCCGATGCACGTCCTGCTCGGTGACCTGCTGCAAGGCCGCCAGGTCGGTGTTGACGCGTTCCGGATTGCCGTCGATCAGGCTGGCCTGCCCCAGTGCGAAGGCCAGCCCCTGCGCGGTCTGGCGCTGCTTCAGTTCGGCGGTAAGCAGCTGGGTCTTGACCTTGTCCAGTTCGGCGGCGGGGATCGGCTGGGTCGCCAGCCAGATGATTTCCTCATGCAGCAGCTTCGCCGCCTCGGCCGGCTGGTGGCCACTGGCGAGGATCGCGTAGGCGGTGAACAGACCCGGGCCGACCCGACCATCGGCGTCGGCGCCGGCTTCCTGCGCCACCTGATGGCGATACACCAGCGACTGGTACAAGCGCGAGGAATCGCCCTGCGACAGCAGCGCGGCCGCAACCTTCAGCGGAATGCTGTCGGCACTGTCGGACGCCGGCGGGATCAGCCAGGTGATCGCCACGGCGGGCAGCGGCGCGGTGTCGCTGGTGAGCGTGTAGTGCAGGTCCTTCTTGCGCACCGGCTCCTGCGCGGTGACCTGCGGCACCGGCGTGGCCGGTTTCGGCATCCAGCCGAAGTACTGGTCGACCCAGGCATCGAGCTGCTTCGGATCGAAATCGCCGGCGACGATCAGGGTGGCGTTGTCCGGACGATAGAAGGTGTTGTGGAACGCGATCACGTTCTGCAGCGACGCCGCCTCAAGATCCTCGATGCTGCCGATGGTCGGGCGCTGGTACGGATGCACGGTGTACGACTTCGGATCGATCGCGTTGAACAGCTTGCCGTACGGATTGGCCAGCACGCTCTGGCGGTATTCCTCCTCCACCACGGCGCGCTCGGACTTGAAGTTCGCCTCGTCCACGTTGAGGTTGGACAGCCGTTCGGCCTCGGCCCACAACAGGGTCTGCAGGTGGTTGCTGGGCACCACCTCGAAATAGTTGGTGACGTCGTCGCCGGTGGAGGCGTTGTTGTTGCCGCCCACGTCCTCGGTCAGCCGGTCGAACTGCTCGGCGTGCATGTGCCTGGTGCTCTTGAACATCAGGTGCTCGAACAGATGGGCGAAACCCGAGCGGCCCTGCGGGTCATCCTTGGAGCCGACGTGGTACCACATCTGCACCGCCACATTGGGGCTGGCGTGATCCTCCACGCTGATCACCTGCAAGCCGTTCGGCAGGGTCCGCTGGTGGTACGGGATCGGCGGGATCGCGAGTTGCTCCGCCCTGGCGGGAGGCGACATCGCCATGGCGGCGAACAGGCTGATTGAAACCATCAAGGTGGCCGAACGCAGACGCTTGGTCATCCGTAGTCCTTTCGGGTGGAAAGGATCAACCATAGCAAGCCGGGCACCACTGGCGGAACGCCGCTGCCCGGAAGTTTTTACCCGGGCAATATTGACTGATGTTTTGATCCGGGTATTATTCGCGCACTAATCACCCGGGTAAAACCATGTCACCGCTCCCCACCACCTCATGCATCGCCTTCGATGGCCAAAAGCGTCTTGCCAGCGGCGCGGTTGCCGACGTCGCGCGCGCCGCCAAACAGGCGCTCGATGACGGCGTGGCGGGACCCTTGCTGATCCTCGACGAGCATTCGAGTCGTCCGCTGGAAATCGACTTCCGCGGCAGCGTCGACGACGTGCTGGCGCGTCTTGCGCCCGACGCCGCGACCGAGCCGGCCAGTCGCGGACCCGGCCGCCCGAAGCTGGGCGTGGTGCCGCGCGAAGTCACCCTGCTGCCGCGCCACTGGGACTGGCTGGCCCAGCAACCGGGCGGCGCCTCGGCAGTGTTGCGGCGGCTGGTCGAGCAGTCCATCCGCCAGGGTGGGGTGAAGGAACGCGCACGCCAGGCGGTCGATTCGGTCGACCGCTTCATGCGCGTGATGGCCGGCGACGCACCCGGCTACGAAGAAGCCTCGCGGGCGTTCTATCGGGGCGAGCGCGAGAACTTCCACACACTGATCGAGCACTGGCCCGCCGACATTCGGACTCATCTGCAACAGCTGGCGGCGATCGCCTGGGATGAACAGGCGGACGCGGCCTCGCCATGACGCCACGTACATCTCCCGGGACTAGCCGTATCGGCCGCTGCGCGGCTCGCGAAAGACGCAACCCGGTCTGCGCCTCACCGCCTACCATCGACTCGCTGCGCAGCCGGCGCTGCTGAACGCCAAGATGTCAACGTGGCACCCACGTCGGCGTCACGACCTGGCCACTCGTGGACCGCTAGAACAGGTGTCGTCTGCGATCACGCAGTCGAGCATCTGGAGAACACACGTGGACAAGAATCGTACCGAAGGCACCAAACACGAAGTGAAGGGCGCCATCAAGGAAACCGTGGGCAAGGTCACCGGCAATGTCGGCAAGCAGGTCGCGGGGAATGTCGAGAAGAACGCCGGCAAGCTGCAGCATGCCGTGGGCAAGGCGACCGACGAACAGCGTGAAGCCGACAAGAAGCGTCGCCCGTAAGCGGCGGCAACCGTTTCGACCGGAACGGCCGCACCTGACAGGGTGCGGCCTTTTTTCCGGGACAGTGGCAGGATGGATTGCCACGCCCCCGAACCTGCATGGAAGTCATGCCCAGAACCGTGCATAACGCCCGCATCGTCTTCGCTACCGTGGGTTCGCTCGGCGACCTGTTCCCGTTCCTCGCCGTCGGACAGGAACTGCGGCGACGTGGCCACCGCGTCACCATCGCCACCCATGCGGTGCACCAGCTTCCGGTGGAACAAGCCGGACTTGGCTTTGCCAACGCCAGCGGCATGACCGAGCCGGAAGATCGCGAGGCCTTCGTGGCGCAGGCCTTTCATCCCTGGCGCGGACCACGCTTCGTCGTGCATGACGTGGCGGCGCTCGACGTGCGCGCCAGCTACGACAAGCTGCTGCCGTTGTGTGCGGACGCCGATCTGCTGGTCACCAGCACGCTCGCCTTCGCGGCGCAGATCATCGGCGAACAGGCTGAGGCCGCCGGCCGGCTGCCCTGGTTGTCGGCGGTACTGGCACCGGCAGGATTTCTTTCCGCCAGCGACCCGCCCGCCTCCGGCATGCGCGCGCTCGACCGTTTCCTGCGCAGCTCGCCGCAACGCGGCCGCTGGTTGTCGCGCATCGCCACGCGCATCAGCCATCCATGGACCGCGCCGGTGCGTGCGCTGCGGCGTGAACTGGGCCTGCCGCCGCAATCGCCGCTGGGCGATCCGTTCCATCGCGGCCAGCACGCACCGCGTGGCGTGCTGGCGCTGTTCTCGCCGCTGTTCGGCCGGCCGCAGCCGGACTGGCCGGCCAACGTCACCCTCACCGGTGCCGCACGCTACCCGCAGGTCGTCGTCCGCGATCCTGCCTTGCAGGCCTTTCTCGATGACGGCCCCGCGCCGATCGTGTTCACCCTTGGCTCGGCCGCCGTGCACGCCAACGCCAGCTTTCTGCGCGAAAGCGCCAGGGCGGCGCAACAACTCGGCCAGCGCGCCGTACTGCTGACCGGTTCGGCGGAAATGCGCGCGCGCCTGCCGCGCGATCTTCCCGCGACCATCCACTGCACCGACTACGCCGCGCACGCCGAGCTGTTCCCGCGTGCCGCCGTCATCGTCCATCACGGCGGCATCGGCACCAGCAGCGAAGCGCTGCGCAGTGGCCGACCGACACTGGTGGTGCCGCACGGCTTCGACCAGCCCGACAATGCCGCGCGACTGCAGCGGCTGGGCGTGGCCGAAATCCTCCCGGCCAGACGCTACCGGGCCGATCGCGCTGCCCAGCGGCTGCAGCCGCTGTTGCACGACCCGGACTACGTGAACAACGCAGCCCGGGTCGCACTGGCGATGCGCGATGAGAACGGCGCTGCACGCGCCGCCGATGTCATCGAGGCTGCGCTGCGGAAATAGCGGCGCGCGGATTGTGCGGGGCCGAGCGCGCCCGGCTCAGGCCGCCTTGCCCAGATAACGTGCCCGCTTGGCCGGCTTGAGCGCCGCCAGATCCAGCATCACCAGCCCATCGACGCAGCCGGAGAAGCCGGGGTCCTCGCCGAAGTCGAGGAACTGCACCCCCGACGGTTCGACCAGGTCGACATACTGGCGATACAGCACCGGCAGGCTGACGCCCAGCGCATCCAGGTGATGTTTCAGCTTGCCCAGGCCAGCGGGTGCATCCAGGCCTGCCACGGCCTGCCGCACGCCGCGGGTCACTTCGGCGGAAATCACGAACGGCTGCCTGGCCGCCGCCAGCCCTGGTGCGCCGAAATAGTGCTGGTGCGCGGCCGCAATCCACTCGCGCGCCTCGCGCGGCAGGCTCACCGACATGCTCACCGGGCCGAACAGGTGGCGCAGTTCGGGATGGCGCTGCAGGTACAGGCCGATGCCCTGCCACAGCTGGTCCAGTGCGCGCGAGCGCCAGTACGCCGGCGCAATGAAGCTGCGCCCCAGCTCCAGCCCCTGCGCCAGCCGCGACTCCAGCGCCGGCGAATAGTGGAACAGGCTGGAGGTATACAGACCCTCCAGGCCGCGCTCGGCCAGCAACCGCTGGCCGTGGCCAAGACGATAGGCGCCGGCGATGCGCAGCAGCCTGGGATCCCACAGCACCAGGTGCTCGTAGTGCGGATCGAAGGCGTCCAGATCGCGGCGTGCACCGACGCCCTCGCCGACCTTGCGGAAGGTCAGCTCGCGCAGGCGGCCGATCTCGCGCAGCACCACGCTGTTGGCCGCGCCCTGCAGCAACAACACCTGCTTGCCATCATTGAGCTCGGCCAGCATCTCGGCCTGCGCCAGCTCGGCGGCCACCTGCCCGGCCGGCTCCGGATGCGCCAGCGGCGCCTGGCCACCGAAGATCAGCCCGCGATGCCGACCCACCCGATACACATGCCGCCGCATCAGCTTGGCCGCCTGCGCCGGCGAACCGCCGCTGCGTTGCTGAAGCTCGCTCGCGGCGACCAGCGCACCGATGCTGAAGCCGATGCGCCGGCTGCCGCGCGCCACCGCCTCGCGCGGCAGCATTGCCGTGCTCAGCGGCTTGGCCAGCATCGACACGCCATAGAACATCGTCGAATTGCGCGCGGCGACATGCACCGGCAGCACCGGCACCTGGCGCCGCAGCGACAAGCGCGCGAAGCCGTCCGACCAGCGTCCGTCGCGCACGCCATCGGCGCGCATCCGCGAGACCTCGCCGGCGGGAAACACGATCAGCGCCTGGCCCTCGTCGAGTGCGCGGTAGATACCACGCAACCGCGACGCACCACCCTTGCCGAACACGTCCACCGGCAGCAGCAGCTTGCCGAGCTGCGGCACCGTCGCCAGCCAGTCATTGCCGAGGATGCGCACGTCCGGCCGCACCGAACCGATCAGCTGCAGCAGCGCCAGCGCGTCCTGCATGCCCAGCGGATGATTCGCCACCACCAGCAGCGGGCCGTCCAGCGGAATGTGTTCGCGCTCGCGCAGGTTGAGGTGATAGCTGGTGCCCAGCACGTCAAGCACGCGCTCGACGAAATCAAACCCCTCCGCGCTGCCGACCCGCTGCAACACGCGGTTGAAGCCGTCCTCGTCCGCCAGCCGCCCGAGCATGCCCGACACCGGGCGCCGGATGGCGGGGTACTGCGCAAGCCAGGGCAGGCGCTCGACCAGAGACTGCTCGATACTCAGCATGGCGGTGTCCTCGAATCGACTGCCGCCATGCTGCAGGGGGAATGTGACAATCGGTCGAGGTGATCGGGCCTGCAGATGTGACGTCTAAAAGGGGACGGAGGCCTCCGTCCCTGAGGTTTCCCCGTGCATGCCAAGCCACCGAAGGGACGCAAACAACGCAATCGTCAGGGTGTGCCCTCGCGCACCAAGAAGAGTAAGCAGAACGCGGCGCGTGAGCGGGAGCCATGGCTCCTCGTCGCTTCACCGGCACTGAGTCACTTGAGTGCCCGACAGATAGTCGCGCTGTATGCGCGACGCATGCAGATCGAACTGTCTTTCCGGGATCTCAAATCCCACCGCTACGGTCATGCCTTTGAAGACAGCCTGACCCGCAAGGACAAGCGCATCGAAGTGTTGCTGTTGCTCCACACGATGGCAGCCTTCGCCAGCTGGCTGGTCGGCATGGCTTGCGAAACCGCAGGGATAGATCAATGGCTGGCGCCGTTTCGATCCAAGCGACGGCTGTACTCGATCATGCGGCTGGGCCGTGAGGCGCTGCTGCGACGATGGTCAAACGCCAGGCTCGAAGAGCTCATGGAGCAGATACGAAAGCCATCTCCGGCACTGCTCGATCAAATGCCTGTGGCAGCATGAAAACGTGGGGAAACCTCAGACCCCGTCCCCTTTTTCGGACGAAGAAGCTCACGCAACGCTCACCCCACAACACCTTCACCAACGATTCTATCGAACTCGAGAATAAGAAATTTCTCGCCAATATTGAACATTGGGATGCGCTCGGGCTGGACGATCATTATCTTTGCTTTACCGGAGCAACCCGGCATAAGAGCACTATCTTCAATCAAGGAAATCCCGCAGATACTTATTCCTCCACCCAAGATGATATGCGGACGATATGAATATGCCTGATAGGCAACCACGGGTTTTTCGCGCCCGCCTTGGGAGGTGGGACGAAGATACAAATTTGTTTCAAACGTAATGGAACTCACATCCTTCATTTTACTGGCCTTATTCCGTAGGACCTAGCCTCATAGTTAAGTATGGGCAACTGCTCCGGCAAAACAATTACCGAATATGACTTATCTGGCGGAGCGTCCAGAATTTAAGGGGACGGAGGTAATTAAACACGGCCCCACCTACTCATGATCGGCGCCATCACAGGCAGACCGTCCAAGCCTACAACCTCACGCTGGCAGCCGGTTCTTTGATTGAGATTGCAGAATGCCCCGCCTGCCGTGGCTCGAACTGCCCGGAACTCCGTTGCAGGTGACCCAGCGGGGCTTGAATCGAGGCGCCATCTTTCTGGACGATCAGGACCGGCACCACTTTCGCCGTCTCTTGCACGAAGCCTGCCGCAAGCATGCTGTCCACGTGCATGCCTTCGCGTTGATTTCCACCTGCTGCTCACCTCGCCACAACCCAGCGCCTTGTCCCGCGCCATGCGCGCCGTCGGCCAGAACTACGTCCAGGCGTTCAACTACCGCCATGCGCGCTGCGGCATGCTTTGGCAATGCCGATTCAAATCCTGTCTGGTTGATACCCCCTTCGTGCCGCCATGACCACCCGTCCGCAGGACTATCGCTGGTCAAGCGTCCACATGCACAATTTAAGGGGACGGAGGTAATTAAACACGGCCCCACCTACTCATGACCGACACCATCGCCGGCAGACCGGCTTAGCCTACAACCTCACGCCGGCAGCCGGTTCGTTGATTGAGATTCCCGAATGCCCCGCCTGCCGCGACTCGGGCTGCCCGGCATTCCGTTGCACGTGACCCAGCGGGGCGTGAATCGAGGCGCCATCTTCCGACGATCAGGATCGGCACCACGTTCGCCGTCTCTCGCGCGAAGCTTGCCGCTGAATAAAGCGGAGGTGGCTAATTAAGCCCGGCAGGTGGCTCGTTTTGCTAGGCGACGAACGAATTCAATTAGCCACGTCACCTTTAATTGACGCAGGCATCGCGCCGGAAGACCTGCAACACCTCCGCACGTATGCCAGCCAGGAGCGTGCATTCGGCGATGAGCGCGTCCAACGCATGGTGGAAACCACCCTGGGACGCCCCGCCACGTGCCGCCCGCGCGGACGGCCAAGGCTGGTCGGTGCAAGGAATAGGGCTTAAGGCAAGTATCCCCCGACAAAGCCGGGGACTTTAGTTATGTGAGAGCCGCTCGAAGCGGCTTGGACGGAGTCGCTGACGCGGCCCCTCTGTTGTGGCCACCGTGCGGTGGCCGACCTATCTCAGCAGCTGCAACTGCTCCAACCGCCGATCCTCTTCCTCCTGATTGCGGATGTGCGTGCGGAACGGCGCTCGACTGCGACTCACTTGCAGTCCTGCCGCCGAGAGAATCAGTGCCGGCTCCGGGCCAGTCGCAGGCGCCCAATGCGTCGGGCCAGGAAGCCTGAGGTCGACTCGCTGAAATAGGCCTTGGTGCGTTTGCTGAACACGCCCCAGCCCACCGCAGTCAGCATCGCGGCAGGAAGGATGATCCCGATCGGGTTGCCGCCGGGCGCCCCCGGCGGCGCCATCGCCAGCATCGCAAGCTGGCCCAGTACGGGCAGGCCCAGGATCACGGCGAATACGCCGAACAGGGCGAAGCGCGCGCGGCGCCTGTGTCGCAGCACGGCAACCCCCAGCATGAGCAAGGTCACGCCAAGCACCAGCAACACGATCGAGGCGATCGGGGCCTTGTCCCCCATCTTCGCTGCCACACCCGGGATCAACAGGGCGAGCACCCCAACCAGCACCTGGACAGCGCCCAGCACGATGCTGCCGATCGCCAGCCACTGCAGCCGCCCCGGCATCAATCCTCTCGCGTGCCGACCCAGGCGATCATGGTTGAACAGATAGATCGCCGGCGTACTCAACAAGGTCAGCAGCTGCGACACCAGCAGTCCGCCGACGATGGCGATGCCCAGCGGCTGGCGCATTTCCGAACCGATGCCGAAACCGATCGCCAGCGGCAGCGCGGCGCCCATCGCCACCAGGGTGGTCATGGTGATCGGGCGGAAGCGCACCAGCGCGGCTTCGCGGATCGCCGCGGGGGCGGACAGGCCGCGTTCGCGTTCGGCGACGAGGGCGAAGTCGACCATCAGGATCGCGTTTTTCTTGACGATGCCGATCAGCATCAGGATCGCGATGATCGCCATCATCGAGATCTGCGTCTGCGTCACCAGCATGGCCAGGAACGCGCCGGCACCGGCGGCCGGCAGGGTCGACAGGATGGTCAGCGGGTGGCCCAGGCTTTCATAGAGAATGCCCAGCACGATGTACATCGCCAGGATCGAGCCGAGCAGCAGCACCATGCCGTTGGACTTGAACTTCTGCAGGCGCTCGTTGGCGCCGGTGTATTCGACCTTCATGCCGTTGGGCAGACCGACCGCGAACGCCGCCTGCTCGACCAGCTTCACGCCGCGATCCTGCGGCACATCCTTGGCCAGGTTGTAGCTGATGGTGGAGGCTTCCAGCTGGTTGTGATGGCGCACGCGCAACGGCGCGATGTTCGGCGCAATGGTGGCCAGTGCGGACAACGGAATCATCTGACCCTGCTCGTTGCGCACGCGGATGTTGAGCAGCGACTCGGGGCTCACGTTCTGCGCGGCGCCCGTGCTGAGCACCACCGCGTACTGGTTGATGTCGGAATAGATCTGCGACACCTGGCGCTGGCCGAACGAGTTGTACAGCGCCGAGTCGATGGTGCCGACGCCGACGTGCAGGCGCGCCGCCGCCTCGCGGTCGATCTTCAGCAACTGCTGCTTGCCGACCTGGTCGAAGTTGCTGCCGACGTCGCGGAATTCCTTGACCGTGCGCATCTGGCGCACCAGCTTCAGCACCCACGGTTGCAGATCCTCGCCGTTGTTGCTGATCAGCTGGAACTCGTACTGGCCACCGCCGTCGCCGCTGCCGCCGCCGCCGAGGAACTGCGCGGCGCTGACCGAGACCTTCACGCCGGCGAGCTTGTCGTACTGTTTCGACAGCCGCTCGACCACCTGCTTGATGCCTTCGTGCCGCTCGCCCGCACCGCTGCCGCGCGGCTTCAGGTCGACGAACATCTGTGCGCTGTTGCCGACCGCGCCGCCGCTGTTGTTGCCGCCCAGCATGGTCAGCTGGTCGAGCACGGTGGGTTCGGCCTGCATGATCTTCGCCACCGCCAGCGTGCGCTCGGTCATCTGCGCTGGCGAGATGTTGGCATCGGCGCGGATGTCGACCTGCAGCTGGCCGGTGTCCTCGTCCGGCATGAAGGTGCCGCCGGCGGTCTTGGCCACGGCGAAGCCGAGCGCGAAGGTGAGGAACAGCAGGGTCAGCGGTTGCCAGCGCATGATGCGGCGATGGTGCATCGCCCAGTCCAGTGCGCGCTCGTAGGCCTGCAGCAGCCGGCGATCGAAGTTTTCCACCGCCCGTTCGATCCGCCCGGGCGGCTTGCGCGTGGCCGGCTCGTGTTCCAGCATCCAGGCGCACAGCGCCGGGGTCAGCGTCAGCGAGACCAGCGCCGAAATCACCACCGCGGCGGTCAGCGTGACCGAGAACTCACGCAGCAGCATCACCAGCATGTTGTTGCCGAACAACAGCGGTGCGAACACCGCCACCAGCGACAGGGTGATCGAGATCACCGTGAAGCCGATTTCGCCGACGCCCTTGAGCGCCGCCTGCATCGGCGGCTCGCCGCGTTCCATGTGGCGCACGATGTTCTCGATCACCACGATCGCGTCGTCGACCACGAAGCCGATGCACAGCACCAGCGCCACCAGCGACAAGGTGTTGAGCGTGTAGCCCAGCGTCCACATCACCACGAACGCGCCGGCCAGCGACAGCGGCACGCTCAGCGTGGCGATCAGGGTCGGGCGCAGCCGGCGCAGGAACACCAGCATCACCATTACCACCATGGCGATCGAGATCAGCAGCGCCACCTGCACTTCGTGCAGCGCCGACTTGGTGGTCTGGGTGAGGTCGAACACCGGCGCCATGCTGATGTTCGACGGCAGCGAGGCACGCAGCTGGGGCAGTCGCGCGCGGATCGCCTCGACCGTGGCCACCGCGTTCGCTTCCGGCCGCTTGCTGATCTGCAGGCCGACGGTGTGCTGGTCGTTGAACCAGGCCGCCTGGTACTCGTCCTGCTGGCCGCTGTAGACCTTCGCCACGTCGGACAGCCGCACCGGCGTGCCGTTCTTCACCGAGATCAGCAGGTGGGCGAACTCGGCCGCCGTCTGCAGGCCGTCGGTGGCGCTGACCGTCATCTGCGTGCGGCCGTCACTGAGGATGCCTTGCGGCGAAGTGACGTTGGCCGCGCGCAGCGCATTGGCCACGTCATTCGCGGTGAGCTTCTTCGCTGCCAGCGCGGACGTGTCCAGCTCGATCCGCACCGCATGTGGGGTACCGCCGAACACCTGCACCTGGGCGACGCCGTCGATCTGCGCCACCGCCGGTTTCAGCAAGGTATCGGCCAGGTCGAACAGCCGGTCCTGCGGCATGCCGTCGGAGGTCAGCGTGATGAACAGGATCGGGATCTGCGAGGTGTCGAACTTGAAGTACTGCGGCGGCGCCGGCATGCCGGTGGGCAGATCGACGGCGGCCGCGTTGATCGCCGCCTGCACATCGCGCGCGGCGCTGTCGGCGGTGCGATCCATGGTGAAACGCACCATTACCGAAGCGGATCCCTCGTTGGCGTTGCCGTACATCTCGTCGATGCCGGGAATCCGCCCCAGGTGGCGCTCCAGCGGTGCCAGCACGGTGTTGGCCATGGTCTGCGCACTGGCGCCGGGCTGTTGCGCCACCACGTAGACGCCGGGGAAATCCAGCGATGGCAACGCCGCCACGCCGAGCAGCAGGTAGGCCCACACGCCGGCCAGCATCAGGCCGATCGCCAGCAGCGAGGTGCCGACCGGGCGGCGGATCAACGGCGCAAAGACATTCATCGCGCCCACACCGGCAGGTGGCGATGGCACAAGGTGGAGAGGGGCAAGGCGAGAGTTCCGTTCATGCGGGCTTTATGCCCGCTTGCAGGCGGTGGCGAATGTGCCTGAAGTCCACACCCTGCCGGAAGGCAGGGGTCGGTCGCGCGGCTATTTTGGCAGCGCCGGCATCTGCTGCTGCAACAGGCGCTGGCGCTGGATCTCTGCGCGCAGCTTGCGCCGTGCCGCCTTGCGCTCGCGGTGGTCGTGCTGCCACAGGTAGATCGCCGGTGTGCTCAGCAAGGTCAGCAACTGCGACACCAGCAGGCCGCCGAGGATCGCGATGCCGAGCGGCTGGCGCATTTCCGAGCCGGTACCGAAACCGATCGCCAGCGGCAGCGCCGCGCCCATCGCCACCAGGGTGGTCATCGTGATCGGACGGAAGCGCACCAGCGCGGCTTCGCGGATCGCCTCCGGTGCGGACAGTCCGCGGTCGCGTTCGGCGACTAGGGCGAAGTCGACCATCAGGATCGCGTTCTTCTTCACGATGCCGATCAGCATCAGCACCGCGATCACCGACATCAAGGTCAGCTGGGTATGCGTGAGCAGCATCGCCAGGAACGCGCCCATGCCGGCAGCCGGCAGGGTCGAAAGGATGGTCAGCGGATGGATCAGGCTTTCGTAAAGAATGCCCAGCACGACGTACATCACCAGGATCACCGCCAGCAGCATGATCAACGCGTTGTTCAACGCATCGACCAGGTTCTTGTTGTCGCCGCTGTACTTCTTCTGCACGCCGGTCGGCAGCTGCGCGGCGAACATCGCCTGATCGACCAGCTTCAGCCCCTCGGCCTGGGTGACGCCCTTGATCAGGTTGTAGTTGATCGACGCCGATTCGATCTGGTTGAAGTGGCTGATGCTGACCGGTGCGATGGTCGGCTCGATCTTCGCCAGCGCGGACAGCGGCACCATCTGACCCTGGGTGTTGCGCACATAGGTATTGAGCAAGGTGGCCGGGCTCAGCGAATCGGCATTGTCGGCGACCAGCACCACCCGGTACTGATTGATGTCCGAATAGATCGTCGACACCTGGTTCTGGCCGAACGCGTCGTACAGCGCCGAATCGATCTGGCCCATGTTGACGTGCAGTCGCGCGGCGGCGTCGCGATCGACCTTGAGCATCTGCTGCTTGCCGATGCTGTCGAAGCTGGTGCTGACGTCCCTGAACTGTTTCATGCCACGCATGACCTGGGCCAGTTTCAGCGTGGGCCCCTGCAGCGGAATGCCGTCGTTGCTGCTGAGCTGGAACGCGTACTGCCCGCCACCGCCACCACCGGGGCCGCCGCCCTGGATGAACTGCACCGCGGTCAGCGACACGTCGAGGTCGGTGACGGTCGCGTAGTACTTGCTGAGCCGGTCGACCACCTGCTGCGCCGAATCGTGGCGGTCGCCGGGGCCGTCGCCGAGCGGCTTGAGGTCGACGAAAAGGGTCGAGCTGTTGCCGACCGAACCATTGTTCTTGCCGCCGCCGAGAATGGTGGAGACGTCGAGCACGGCCGGATCGGCCTGCATCACCGCGGCCATCGCCTGCGTGCGCATGGCCAGCAGCGCGGGCGAGATGTTCGCGTCTGCCCGGATCCGCGCCTGCAGCAGGCCGGTATCCTCTTTCGGCATCAGTCCGCCGCCGGCGGTCATCACCACCGCCACGGCCATGCCGATGGTGAGCACCAGCAGGATGATCGGCTGCCAGCGCATGACCCGGCGATGGTGCATCGCCCAGTCCAGCGCGCGCTCGTAGATGCGCAGCATGCCGTTGTCGAAGCGCTCGGCGATGCGCTCCAGCCGGCCCGGCCTGCGCGAACCTTCCGGTTCGTGCGCCAGCCAGGCGCCGCACAGCGCCGGGGTCAGCGTGAGCGAAACCAGCGCGGAGATCACGATGGTGGCGATCAGGGTCACCGAGAACTCGCGCATCAGCATGGTGAACATGTTGTTGCCGAACACCATCGGCCCGAACACCGCGATCAGCGACAGCGTGATCGAGATCACCGTGAAGCCGATCTCGCGCACGCCGGTCAGTGCCGCCGGCAGCGGCCGCATGCCCTTTTCCATGTGGCGCACGATGTTCTCGATCACCACGATCGCGTCGTCCACCACGAAACCCACGCACAGCACCAGCGCCACCAGCGAGAAGATGTTGAGGGTAAAGCCGAGCATCCACATCAGCACGAACGCGCCGGCCAGCGACAGCGGCACGCTGAACATCGCGATCACGGTCGGCCGCAACCGGCGCAGGAATACCAGCATCACCAGCGCCACCATCACGATGCTCATCAGCAGCGCCACTTCCACCTCGTGCAGCGCGGAGACGGTGGTCGGGGTCAGGTCGAAGATCGGATGGATCTCCACGTCGGCCGGCATCAGGTGGGTGAAGCCCGGCAGCGCGGCGCGGATCGCCTCGACCGTGGCCACCGCGTTCGCGTCCGAGCGCTTGCTGATCTGCATGGTCACCGCACGGGTGCCGTTGAACCACGCCGCCGCGTACTTGTCCTGCTGTCCGCTGCTGACCGTGGCCACGTCGGACAAACGCACCGGCACGCCGTTGCGGCTGGCGATCACCAGCGAGGCGAAATCCCCCGCGCTGTGCAGCGCGTCGTTGGCGGTCACCGTCATCCGGGTGGCGCCATTGCTCAGCGTGCCTTGTGGCGAGGTGACGTTGGCTGCGCGCAGCGCATTGGCCACGTCGTTCGCGGTAATCCCCCTGCTGCTCAGCGCGCCGGTATTCAGCACGATCCGCACCGCATGCGGCGCACCGCCGGATACGGTCACCTGGGCCACCCCGTTGATCTGCGCCACCGCCGGCTTGAGCAAGGTGTCGGTGAGGTCGTAAAGCTGATCCGGCGGCAGGCTGGTGGACGTCAGCGAGACCAGCAGCACCGGGATCTGCGAGGTGTCGAACTTGATGTAGCCCGGCGGGCTGGGCAGGCCGGTCGGCAGGTCGGGGGCGGCGGCGTTGATCGCCGCCTGCACATCGCGCGCGGCTTTGTCGGCACTGCGATCCATGTCGAAGATGACCTGGATCTGCACGCCACCCTCGCTGGCGCTGGAGAACATCATGTTGACCCCGGGGATCCGCCCGAGGTGACGCTCCAGTGGTGCCAGCACGGTGCTGGCCATGGTCTGCGCGTTGGCACCCGGCATCTGCGCGAACACCGCCACGCCAGGAAACTCGATCGACGGAAACGCCGCCACGCCGAGCAGCAGATAAGCCCACAGCCCGCACAACATCAGGCCGATGGCAAGCAATGAGGTGCCGACAGGGCGGCGAACCAGCGGTGCGAAAATATTCAAGAGGCCTCCCGGACACGCAAGCATACCGGCAGAGTCCATCGCACAGGCAGGCGCGGAAGCGGGAAGGCCGTGTCGAGAGTTCCGTTCATGCCGACCTTATGCCAGCTTGCCCTGCCCGGCGTACGTGCCTGAAGTCCCTGTCGTGCCCGATGGCAGGTGCTCCGACGCGCGTCTCGGATATGGCGCAGTCAGGCAGGTTGGGGTGAGCGTAGCGAAGCCCCAACCTGCCTGACCTCGCACCTCGCAGGGGGCACGGCCCGCCGCTTTTGGTTACCGCCAGCAGCCGGCGGGCCGTGCCCGCCCTGCGAGACGGTCAGGTTCAGCGATTGTCCGGGCTGTAACGCAACGTCAGGAACCCGCTGCGGCCGGGCTGGTTGAAATACCACACGGTTTCATAGTGGCGATCGAACACGTTGGCCAGCCGCGCCTCCACCTGCCAGTCAGCTGCAAAGTGCCAGCTCGCGCGCAAGTCGGTAGTGGCGTAACCGCCCAGCGGATGCGCATTGGCCGCATCGTCGTAGCCGCGCCCGGCGCCGTTGACGGTGGCGCCGATGCCGAACTCGCCGAAGCGGCGATCCAGATCCACCCGTGCGGTGTGTTCGGGCCGGCGCGGCAGCACGTTGCCGCCGTTCACCCCACCATCGTCGTTGCGCGGCTGCAGCCAGGTGGCATAACCCTGCAGCTGCCACCCGCCGAGGTTCACGCCGAGCTGGCCTTCCACGCCGCGAATGCGCGCCTTGCTGATGTTCATCGGGAAGTAGTTGCTGTCCAGCGCGATCAGCTGGTCAATGCGCGTCTGGTAGGCGTTGAGCGCCCAGTTCCACGTGGTCAGCTGCTGGCTCAGGCCGAGCTCGGCGCTGCGCGATTTCTCCGGCTTCAGGTCCGGATTGCCGCTGCCATACGGGTAGTACAAATCATTGAAGGTTGGCGCGTGGAAGGCGCTGCCGTAGCTGGCCGACAGTTTCAGGCCGCCATCGAAGTGATAGCCCCACGCGGCCGCGCCGGTGTCGTGATTGCCGTACTGGCTGTTGTGGTCGCGCCGCGCCGACAACTGCACTTCGTGACGGCCGAACGTGCCCTGATACTGCGCGTAGCCGCCGGTGTCGTTGCGACGGCTGGCAAGGAAGCCGGTGTCGCTGTCGATCTTCTCGCCCTGCCAGTCCACGCCGAGGGTCAGCAGCTGGTTGTCGGCCAGGCTGACGTCGTTCTGCCACGCGGCCTGGTTGCGACGCGAATAGATGTAGCCGACGAAGCTCTGGTTCTCGTAGTTGTCGTAGCGGTCGAGGTTCTGGCCCACGCTCAGCGTGGTCTTCCATGCTGCCGTCGGGTTGAGGCTGAAGGCGGAGCCGGCGGTCTGCTGCACCGTGCGGCTGCGGTTCTGGTAGCTGCCGTCGAAGTGGATCTCGCCCAGGCTGCGCAGCCAGCTGCCGCTGAGTTCGGCGCCGTTGTCCCAGCGGTAGCCGCCGTTGGCCACCAGGTTTTCGTTGCGGTACGGATCGTTGTCCGGCTCGTTGGCGTAGCAGCCGGCAAACACCGTGCCGGCGCCCTCGCGGCAGGCATTGATGCCGCGGGTGTGCTGGGCGCCCACCGCGAGGTTGTACCAGGCGTGACCATTGCCGCCGGACAGGCCGAACTGGCCGCGCAGCAGGTTGTGGCTGCCGGTGGTCACGCTGAAAGACGGCAGCAGCGCTCCATCGTGCGAGCTGCGGCGGGTGAAGATCTGGATCACGCCGCCGATCGCGTCGGCGCCGTACAGGCTGGAACGTGGCCCGCGCACGATCTCGATCCGCTCGATCTGTTCCACCGGCAGCTGCTCGAACGCCGCCAGGCCATTGCCCACCGAACCGATCCGCACGCCGTCGATCAACACCAGGGTGTGCGAGGAGTTGGTGCCACGCAGGAACAGCGAGGTCTGCTGTCCGTAGCCGCCGCTGTTGGCGAAGCTCACGCCCGGCAAGCCGGTCAGCAGGTCCGCCAGCGACAGCGGCTGCAGCCGCTCGATGTCGGCGCGGGTGATCACGCTGACCGACGACAGCGCATCGTCCACGGTGATCGCCGTGCGCGTGGCGGTGACGATCACCGCGCCCGGATTGACTGCATCGTGTTGGTCGGCCGCATGCGCGGTCAGGGTGGCGGCGAGCAGCGCTGCTGCCAGCAAGTTCTTCTTCATGTCCGTTCGTTCCTCAAGGCCATGCACCCTCGCGCACAGCCATCGTTCAATGGACTGGGAGCGCGCACGGGGAAGACGGAACGACGGGCAGGCGGAATCGACCGACACGTGGTTCGGCCTCGCCCACCGCGAGCCACCAGGAATCGTTCGGGCCGGTCTCCGGGCTGGCGAGTGGCATGCGTGGATCGCATGCCCCGAACGACGCCTTCCCGTGCCGTGCACAGTGGCATTCGCCGTTCGTGGATCTCGCTTACCGTTGCGGGGGCAGCGCCGGCCTTGCAGTGTGTTCGCACACCACGCACCGGCTTCCCGTTTCACCCCTGCAGCGCAAAGCCTTCGGGGCACCTGAACCGCGCAACTCTAGCGTCGACGCCCGTTCGGCGCAATCAAGCAAGCCGCCAGCGGGCCTCTTCGCCGCCCGGCCCGGCGGGTTTCGCCATTATCTGAAATGCCACGGGGCATTTTCGCGAGAAGTTGTTGGGCATTAACAATAATCGAAATATCTTGCGAATAACTCGCCAGGGCATCGCAATTTTTTACTAGTTGATAATATTTATTGAACATTTTGTTGACGCCAGCGTTTGACTGGATTTATGTTCGGAACAGAAGGTTGCTGGACGTCACGGATACAGGGCTGCCGCATCGGCTATCTGCCTGACCGACTGGAACATTCGGTGGTCGCCAGTCTGCCTTCGACCAGCGCGCCACCAGCTTGCTGCTCAACTACTTGATCGATTTACGCCACTCGGCTTTCGGGCCTTCTATACCGGGGAGATTCATTACCAATGAGCAATCACAATAAAAACCGCAATCCGCACTGGCGCCGCACCGCGCTTGCCCTGGCTTTGAGCATGAGTCTTGGCGGCGTCGCCATGGCCCAGTCCACCACGGGCTCGATCTTTGGCCAGGCGCCGGCAGCGGCCGGCGAAACCGTCGTTGCCACCAACACGTCCGGCTTGACCCGCGAAGTAGCGGTTGACAGCGCGGGTCGTTTCCAGATCAGCAACGTGCCAGTGGGTACCTACACGGTCTCGCTGAAGAAAGACGGCACGGTCGTCGACTCGCGGAAGGTCTCCCTGGCGCCCGGAGCCGGCACGAACGTGACCTTCAATGCCGAAACCACCTCGCTGACCGCGGTGACTGTTTCGGCCAACGCGCTGCCCGCCATCGACGTTTCCAGCGTCAGCTCCAGCACGGTCATCACCGCGGCCGACCTGCAGAAACTGCCGATCGGCCGCAACGCGGAGTCCATTGCGCTGCTCGCCCCGGGTACGGTCAAGGGCAGTGGCTTCTTCGGCAACGCGGTCGCCTTTGGCGGTTCGAGCGTATCGGAGAATGCTTACTACGTGAACGGCTACAACACCGGCGAGCCGTACAAGAACCTGGGCGGCTTCGCGCTGCCCTACGGCGCCATCGACCAGCAGGAAACCCTCACCGGCGGCTACAGCGCCAAGTACGGTCGTTCCGACGGTGGCGTGATCAACCAGCTCGGCAAGCGCGGCACCAATGAATGGCACTTCGGTGGCCAGGTGGTATGGCAGCCGCGGTTCCTCGAAGGCACGCCGGTCAACAATCGTTATGGCAACCCGGCGATTCCCGCCGACGTTGTCAATCCGGCCAGCCCGGATGGCTACACGCATTACCAGCTGGAAGACCCAAGCAAGCCGGGTACGCTGAACCAGTACCGCAACGACAACAAGCGGTGGGAGACCACGTACTCCGCCTATGTCGGCGGTCCGCTGATCAGGGACAAGTTGTTCATCTTCCTGGCAGCCGAAACCACCAGGGACCAGATCACCAATGTGGAATCGGCCGCCAGCCAGAAGGTCCAGTACCTGCGCGACAAGAACACCAAGTTCTACGGCAAGCTGGACTGGAACATCACCGACAGCAACATCCTCGAGCTGACCGCGCTGAACCAGCGCCAGGCCAACGGTGCCGGCAAGACCTACCTGTTTGACAACAGCACGCTGAAGTCGGGTGCGTTCAGCAACAACAACGATGTGACCAAGGACAACGCGCAGTTCTACCTGGGCCACTTCACCAGCTACATCACCGACGCGGCTACCTTGAGCGTCCTGTACGGCAAGGCCCATTTCCAGGACCCGGTTGTTTACGGCAACAAGAGCCCGTTGCCCTTCATCTCGCGGCCGTACAACGAGAATCCGGCTTACCTGCCGCCGGGCACCGGCCCGAACGGCATCGTCAATGCCCAGGGCAACACCACCTGGACCTCGCCGCAGGCGAGCAATGCCACGCACGGCCTGCGTGCCGACTTCGACTACCGCCTGGGCGACCACGACTTCGCCGTCGGTATTGACAACATGAGCTACAAGGCCAGTCATCAGGGCCCGGATCAGCAGAACCCGTTCAACCCGGCGGTGAACTACTACTGGCGCTACTTCCCCACCTACGTGCAGAAGCGCACGGTCGGCTGGGCCACCAGCATGACCATGACGCAGAAGGCCTACTACCTGCAGGACGACTGGCAGGTCAGTTCCAACGTGCTGCTGAACATCGGTATCCGCAACGACCATTTCACCAACTACAACGACGTGGGCAAGGCGTTCGTCGACGAGAAAAACCAGTGGGAGCCGCGTATCGGCGCCAGCTGGGACGTGAATGGCGATTCCTCGTTCAAGATCTACGGCAACGTAGGCCGCTACTACCTTGCGCTGCCGGACAACGCCGCCGAGCGTGCGGCGAACCGCTCCACCTACCTCACCCAGCCGTTCAGCTACACCGGCATTGACGCGAATGGCGTACCGACCGGGCTGACCGCGCTTGCCCCGGCCACCTCGCCCGACGGCGAGTTCGGCCTGCCCAAGGATCCGCAGCAGGTCACCGCGCGCAACCTGAAGCCGGAGTACGTGGATGAGTTCATCGCGGGCTTCGACAAGAAGCTCAACGACAACTGGACCTACGGCGCCAAGGCGATGTGGCGCGACCTGAAGACGGCGATCGATGACGAGTGCCAGCCGGGCCAGATCGCCGCCAAGATGACCAGCATGGGTCTGGACCCGAGCCTCTACGGCAACTCGCTGTACGGAGCCTCCTATTGCCGCCTGATCAACCCGGGCCTGACCAACACCATGCTGGTGAAGTCCGACGACGGCAGCAGCAGCGTGATCGTGCCGATGACCCAGAAGGATTGGGGTTACATCCATGGCGTCCGCCGCAAGATCGGCTCGCTGAACCTGTATCTGGAGCATCCGTTCGACGGCAAGTGGATGGGTCGCGTGGATTACACCTTCAGCCGTGGCTTCGGCAACACCGAAGGTCAGGTGCGTTCGGACTTCGGCCAGGGCGATGTCTCCAAGACCGAAGACTGGGATAGCTGGCAGTTGATGCAGGGCCAGGACGGTGATCTGTCCAATGTGCGCAAGCATGCGATCCGCTTCCGTGGCGCCTACCAGATCACGCCGGAATGGCTGGTCTCCGGCACGCTGCTGGCGCAGTCCGGCACGCCGAAGGAATGCCTGGGTTACTACGGCACCGATGGTGTGGGCGACCCGACCGGCTACAACAATGGCGGCAGCGGCAACTACCACTGGTGCCACGGCGTTCTTCAGCCGCCAGGCAAGGCTGGCCATACCCCGTGGACGGAGCAGGTCAATCTCGGCGTCCACTATGCACCGGCGTTTGCCGACCACAAGCTGGGCTTCAACCTGGATGTGATCAATGCGCTGGACCAGCAGAGGCCCGTGCAGACCGACGCAGCTGGCGAAAGCGCCTACGACGGTGTCAATACCGTGTTCGTCAACAACAGCTACGGCGACGGCATCTTCTGGCAGCCGCCGCGCACGGTGCGCCTGTCGGTCCAGTACGACTACTGATCGCTGACAGCGGCTGAAACTGGCCGAACCAAGCCACCGACCCTCCGGTCGGTGGCTTTTTTATATCCCGCTGTCGAGCCCTTCCCGGAATGACGGCACGTCGTGCGTTCGTTCCAGGCGAGGTGCGGCTCCACGGCGGGGCACCCGTGAAGTTACTATCCGAAAATGACCACCCAGAATCCTTCCGACGCAGAAAACCGCGCGCGCCAGCACGTCAGGCAATGCATCAACAACCGGCAATGGGAGGCTGCGCAAGTCGCCCTGGAGGCGCTTGCACGTCACCTTCCCGATGACGTTACCGTGTTGCTTGAGCTGGCTGACGTGCTGTTCCAGCGAGGCCAACTTCGAGCATCGACGGCACTGCTGCTTCGCGTAGCGCATCGACTCCCGCGGGATGCGCCGTTCATCATCAGCGTGGCGCAACGTCTCGTCGCCGTTGGCGAGACGCTGGCGGCGCGCAGCTGTCTCGATCTGCTCTCCCAGGCGCCCGCGCTACCACCGGAACTGCTGGTCGGTCAGGCCCACCTGCGCTTCATGCTCGGCGAGATCGCGCCGGCCAGGGCATTGATGGAGCGAGCCATGGCAGCAGGTATCGATACACCGGGCGAGCACCACCTGTACGCGATGCTGCTGCAGTTTGACGGTGACCTCGACAAGGCCTGCGCGGTGCTGGAGGGCTGCCTCCGGCGCTGGCCGCATTTCGGTGATGCCGCGATGGTGCTGGTCAACCTGCGCAAGCAGAAACCCGAAGCCAATCAATTGGCTTTCGTGCAGGAACAACTGCAGCGGCTCCCGCCGCACGGCGAGAAGCCGGATGCCATGTTTGTGCGCGCTGAATTCGAGTACGCGCAATTCAAGATACTGGACGACCTCAAGCGTCACGAGGAGGCATGGCCTGCCCTGGCGCGGTGCAATGCGCTCATGCACGAGCTCAACCCGTACGACGCGACGGGCGAAGCCGCCGTTACTGATGCGCTGATCGACATGCCGTGGCCGAACAACCGAACTGCCGCCACCCGATCCCGCTCCGGGTCCGACGGCCCTGTTCCCATCTTCATCGTCGGCATGCCGCGCTCCGGCACCACCCTGCTCGACCGGATGCTGTCCGCTCACTCCGGAGTTCTTTCAGCCGGCGAGCTGATCGACTTCTGGCGCCAGCTGCACTGGCAGGCCGACGTAACCCCGGCCCGGACCGATGGGCTGCTGGCAGTTATCCGGCGCAGCGCGGAGCTCGACTACGCCGAACTGGGTGCGCGCTATCTCAAACAGACCCAGTGGCGCGCGCAGGGTCGCGCCTACTACATCGACAAACTGCCGGCCAACATCCAGATGGTCGCCTTCATCCGCCGCGCCTTGCCGCACGCTCCGATCCTGCACATGGTGCGCGACCCGGTCGACACCTGCTTCTCGAACTTCAAGGCGATGTTCGGCAATGTTTCGTCCTACAGCTACGACCTGCAGGCGCTGGCCCATTACCACGGCCAGTACGCGCGCCTGGCCAGCCATTGGCACGAACGACTGCCCGGAGCGATGCTCGACGTCTCCTATGCGGAACTGGTGCGCGAGCCCGAAGCCACCTTGCGCGAAGTACTCGCACACTGCGGGCTCGCGCTCGAGGAAGGCTGCCTGCATCCCGAACTCAACCCCGCTCCGGTCGCCACCCCGAGCAGCGCCCAGGTGCGGGAATCGATCCACACGCGTGGCCTGGATCAATGGCGTCCCTATGCAAAACAGCTGGAACAACTGCGTGCGTCCATCGGCGAGATCACCACCGGCACAGGATGATCGTGCCTGGCGCGCAGCGATGCCATTCCGCGGCGGCGGGCTCCAGCATGGGCACGAGGCCAACGACCTCCGCAACCGCGCGCCACGTCAATGGACCAGCCGCCAGCAAGTCGTCACCCAAGGCACGGAAAGCGCTGCTGAAAATCATGCCGGCCGCCTGGGCGGGTACGACCTCCCCACCTGCCACGAATCAGTCCGTCCGGAGTCCCGTCGGGGCCACGGTCGCCTGCTGGCGCAATGGCTTTTCGAGCATCCTTAGCAACGGTGTCAGCTGCTCTTCGTAGTTCCGCCACTGCCCCAGGCTGCGCGTGTGGATCGGCTCGCGAACCTGGATATTGCTCGGCGTTGCCACCGGCGCCACGTTGCCCTCCGGACGCAGGCACGCCGCCTCGAACTCCAGGCCGCAGTGTTGCAGCACCCGACGCAAGCTGGCTTCGGGCGTACGCACCAGTTCCGCATAGGAGACGTCGAGCAACGCTTCGGGCAGGTGTTCGCGCCAATGGCTGGCCAGGCGCGCGTACTGGCCGTGGTAATGGGCCAGCGCCTGCAGGTCGTAGCTGTATGCGGAAACCTTGCCGAACATGGCTCGATAGTTTGAAAAGCACACCTCCATCGGGTCGCGCACCATGTGCAGGATCACCGCATGCGGCAGGGCGCGGCGGATGAAGGCGACCATCTGGATGTTGGCCGGCAGCTTGTCGATGTAATACCTGTGCCCCTGCGCCCGCCACTGCGTCTGTTTGAGATAGCGCGCGCCCAGTTCGGCGTAGTCGATCTGCGCACTTTGTTCGATCGCCTTCAGCATGCCGCCCGCGGGCACGTCGGCAGCCCAGTGGAACTGGCGCATGAAGTCGTTGATTTCACCGGCGGAAATCACCTCCGGATGATTGGAAAGCATGCGATCGAGCAAGGTGGTGCCGGATCGTGGCATGCCAACCACGAAGATCGGCGTGGGACCCGTGAACTGCGGCGCCGCACGGGCGGGCGCATCGCCTGCGTGCCTGATCAAGGCATCCGTGACAGCGGTCTCGATCGACGCATCGTACGGGTTGAGGGCACGCATCAGGGCATTGCTCCTGGACAGCGCAGCCCATGCCTGGTCATGGCGACCGAGATCATCGAGCTCCTTGAAAACCGCCGCCTCGAATTCAGCCCGGACGAGATTGTCCGATGGCGTGGCGTTGTCTGTCGGAAACCGGCGAAGCTGTCCGTGCAGGAAGTCGAGATGGTTGCTGGCCGGCGTCTGCTTGCGCAAATTGGCCAGGGCCATCGCAGCGCCGCCAAAGAACGGCCAGCGGCGAAGACATTCCTCAAGCACCTGCCCGGCACTGGACACCTCGCCGCCGAACTGGAACATCATGGCATGCAGGTAGAGATCATCCGGCGCCTCACTGCCCGCGGCCAGCGCCCGCTTGAGCGCCGCCCTGCACTCGGCGAATTCACCGAGCGCCGAGCGCAGTTGCGCCTGTTCGGCCCACAGCTCGGCTGGTGCATCGCCCAACTGCGCGAGGTGGTCAAGGCAGGCACGCGCAGCAAGTACTTCACCGACGTGACACAGCTGCTGTGCCAGTTGGAGCACCAGCCAGGGATCATCCGGCAGGCGTGTCTCGGCGACCTGCAACCAGTGCGCCGTGGCGGCTCGCGGCTGCTCCCGCCGGAGCATCACCTGGGCCAGTTCCATGCGGAAGAAAGGCTCGCGCGGCAGGCGCTGGACCAGTGCCTCGAGCGCGGCCTGCGCCGCGATCAGCTGTTCGGTTTCCAGGTATTGCCTGGAGCGACGCCATAGGCGGCTTTCCGCGGCGGAAAGATTCTGGGGATTCATCGCGCGATGATAGCGGCACGTAACGGCGCAAGCGACGGCGCGGTCTTCGCTCAGCCCGCGCGGTCAGCCACGCCGCCAATCCAGCTTCGCGCAACGGCGTAGTCGTCATCCAGCACGACCAGGTCGGCGCGATAACCCGCGGCGATGCGCCCGTGGCTTTCGCCCAGACCGAGAAATGCGGCCGGATAGGTGCTCGCCATGCGTACTGCTTCGTCCAGCGGCAGGCCCAGCATCTGCACGGCATTCCGTACCGCGCCAGCCATGTCCAATGCCGAGCCGGCCAGCACGCCTTGGGCGGTCTGGCAGATGCCGTCCCTGACGGTGATGGTCTCGCCGTTGAGCACATAGTCCGGGTGGTCCGAACCCACTGGCGGCATCGCATCGGTGACCAGCAGCATCTGGCCGCGCGGCTTCGCGGCGATCGCCACGCGCAGGCTGGCCGGATGCACGTGGTGGCCGTCGACGATGATGCCGCACCAGCTGCCGGCGTCCTCCAGCGCGGCGCCGACCACGCCGGGTTCGCGGCTGCCGAACGGGGTCATCGCATTGAACAGGTGGGTGAAGCCACGCACGCCGGCATCCAGCGCGGCGCGGGTGGTCGCGTAGTCGGCTGCGGTATGGCCGGCGCAGACGATCAGCCCCGCATCGACCAGCGCGCCGATGCTGGCCAGCGGCACCTGGTCCGGGGCCAGCGTGATCAGGCGCACACCGCGGCGTGGTGCGCACAGCAGCGCCAGTTCGTCGCTGCCCGGCGCGTGGAAATACTTCGCGTCGTGCACGCCCTTGCGTGCCGGCGCCAGGTACGGACCTTCCAGATGGATGCCCAGCACGCCGGGCACGCCTTCGGCCAGCGCCTGCTCGACCGCCCGCAACGCCTCGGCCATCACGGCGGGGTCGTCGCTGATCAGCGTCGGCAGGAAGCCGGTGGTGCCGAAGCGTCGATGCGCCGTGCCGATCCGGCGCAAGGTCGCCACCGTGGGCGCTTCATTGAACAGCACGCCACCGCCGCCATTGACCTGCACGTCGATGAAGCCGGGCAGCAGCATGGCGCCGCGCAAATCGTGTTGCTCCGCGGCGCGCGCGCGCGGATCGGTCGGCGGCAGCAGATCCACGATGCGCTCGCCATCGAGCAGCACGGCGACATCGTTGCGCCAACCGTCGGGGGTGAGTACGCGGGCGTTGGTGAGGGCGATGATCATGGGCGAGAAGTGAGTGGAGAGGAGTGAGAAGTGAGAGAAGGCGGCGTCGGGGCGGGACAGAAGGTTCGGCTCGCTCTCACCCCTCACCCTCTTCCCTCACTCCTATACCGTTTCGGTCACCTTGTTGAGATGCGGCGGCACGTCGGGATTGAAGCCGCGGCGCAATGACAGCTCGCTGGCGGCGCGATAGAAGCTCTGGATGATCAGCAGCGGGGTGACCAGGGCGGGCAGTCCCGCCGCCACCGGCAACGTCCCCGCGCCGTGCAGGCCGGGTGCGGCGACGAACACCTGCGCGCCGCGGCCGCGGAAGTCGCGCGCGACGGCCAGCGTGCTGTCCAGCGTGTCGTCGTCCTGGGCGAAGCACAGCACCGGGAAATCGGGGCCGACCAGGGCCATCGGGCCATGCTTCACCTCGGCCGCACTGAACGCCTCGGCGTGCAGGCCGCAGGTTTCCTTGAATTTCAACGCCGCTTCCAGCGCGATGCCCAGGCCGTAGCCGCGGCCCACCACAAACAGGTTGTGGGCATCGACCAGACCGTCGCTCAGCGCCGACCAGTCGGCATTCCAGTTGTCCCGCAGCGCCTGCGGCAAGACGCCGAGCGCCGCCCCGAGTTCGGCGTCACCCAGCCAGCGCGCGCACAGATGCAGCACCGCCGCCAGCGCGGCGAGGTAACTCTTGGTCGCCGCCACGCTGCGCTCGGGGCCGGCATGCAACGGAATCACCGTGTCGGCCAGCCGCGCCAGCGGCGAATCCTCGACATTCACCAGCGCCACCACCCGTGCGCCGGCCCGTTTCGCCGCCTCGGCGTTGCGCAGCAGGTCGGGGCTCTTGCCCGACTGCGAGATGGCGATGAACAACGCGCCCTGCCATTGCTGCTCGGCCGCATACACCGAAGTCACCGATGGCGACGCCGATGCCGTGGCGATGCCAAGCCGGGTTTCGAACACGTACTTGGCATAGGCCGCGGCGTGATCCGAACTGCCGCGCGCGCAAGTCACGATGAAGCGCGGTGGATCGGCGCGCAGCGCCAGCCCCAGCGCGGACACCACCGCCTCGTTGGCGGCGAACTGGCGCGCGACCACCTCGGCCGATTCGTGCGCTTCCTGGAACATCAAGGTGTCGCGGGCGTCCATGGGCATCCTTCAGTCGGTCTGCAGTTCGGCGACGAAGTCGTAGATGTCGCCGCGGTACCAGGAACAGGTGAACTCGACCACGCGGCCGTCGTCGAGAAAGCTGCGTCGTTCGATGCTCAGTCCGGCGCTGCCCACGTTGACGTGCAGCAGCCGCGCCTGTTGCGCATTCAGCGACACCGCGCGCAAGCGCTGCAGCGCGCGGCGCGGGCGCGCATCGAGTTTTTCCAGCGCCTCGTACAGCGAGTCGTGCACCAGCATCGGGTCGGGCAGCACGCTGGCCGGCACCACGCTGCGCTCGATCGCCAGCGGCTCGTCCTGGCCATAGCGCACGCGATGCAGTCGCACCACCAGCGACCCGGGCGACAGGTTCATCGCCATCGCCTCTTCCGGGGTGACCTCGCCGATGCCGCGCTCGAAGAACTCCGAGCGCGGGCGCAGGCCGCGATCGCGCAGGTCCTCGGTGAAACTGGTCAGCCGCGACATCGGCTTGACGATGCGCTCGGCGATGAAGGTGCCGGCGCCATGCCGCTGGGTCAGCAGGCCGTCTTCGACCAGGCCGGCGATCGCCTTGCGCACGGTCACCCGCGACAGCTTCAGCACCTGCGACAGATCGCGCTCGCTGGGCAACGCCTGGCCCGGCTCGATATCGCGGTGCTCGACGATGTTGCGGATCGCCCGGCGCAGGCGCAGATAGGCCAGCGGCTGGTGCGTAGTCGGATCCTGGCAGATCCGGCGGTATTCATTGACCAAGGCAGTTTCCATAACCGCAACCATACCAATGGCAAACCACTAACCGCAACCCCATTCTTTTCCCGGCCCGGCCGGAACCGCCTCAGACAACGCATTCACGGGCGATTGCCGGCAGGAATGAATTCGTATGCAGCCCGGTAGTCGTTCTGGTATTTCACTGGTACTATCAACGCTCATCCGGGCAAATCGTGCCATCCGGCCTGCCCGCCATCCGGCATCGTGTCGAGGTGACTGCGTGACTGCTTCTACCCAATCGGTCGATCCCTTCGACCTGGTGATCTTCGGCGGCACCGGCGATCTGGCCGTGCGCAAACTGCTGCCGGCGATGTTCCACCGCTTCCTCGATGGCCAGATTCCCGCCAGCAGCCGCATCGTCGGCGTGGCCCGCGAGACCCTCGACGACGATGCCTATCGCGCCCAGTTGCGCGAGGCGCTGGTCGGCATCTGCGATGCGCGCCGGCTCGACGTGTTCCTGCAGCAGGTGTTCTATCGCCCGCTGGACGCGCGCAAGGACGAGGGCTGGGACGACTTCGCCCACTTCATCGGCAGCGCACCGGAACACATCCGGGTGTTCTACCTGTCGACCTCGCCGGAATTGTTCGTCGACATCTGCAACCGGCTGGGCCATTACAAGCTCAACGAAGGCGCCTCGCGGGTGGTGCTGGAGAAGCCGATCGGCCGCGACCTGGCCAGTGCGAACCAGATCAACGACGCGGTCGGCAAGGTGTTCAGCGAATCGCAGACCTTCCGCATCGACCACTACCTCGGCAAGGAGACCGTGCAGAACCTGCTGGTGCTGCGCTTCGGCAACGCGCTGTTCGAGCCGCTGTGGAATTCCGCGCACATCGACCACGTGCAGATCACCGTGGCCGAAACCCTCGGCGTGGGCCATCGCGGCTCCTATTACGACCGTGCCGGCGCGCTGCGCGACATGGTGCAGAACCACATGCTGCAACTGCTGTGCATGGTGGCGATGGAGCCGCCCTCGTCGCTGGCGCCCGATGCGGTGCGCGACGAGAAACTGAAGGTGCTGCATTCGCTCAAGCCCATCGACGACAGCAACGCGTCCCAGCTCACCGTGCGCGGCCAGTACCGCGCCGGCGTGGCCGATGGCGCCAGCGTGCCGGGCTATCCGGAGGAACTGGGCAACAACAAGTCGAACACCGAGACCTTCGTGGCGCTGAAGGCGGAGATCGCCAACTGGCGCTGGGCCGGCGTACCGTTCTACCTGCGCACCGGCAAGCGGCTGCCCAGCCGGGTCTCGGAAATCGCGGTCACCTTCAAGCCGGTGCCGCATTCGATCTTCGGCAGCGACGCCGGCACGCTGGCGCAGAACCGGCTGGTGCTGCGCCTGCAGCCGGACGAAGGCGTGAAGCTGTGGCTGACCATCAAGCATCCGGGCCCGGGCGGCCTGCGCCTGCGTCATGTGCCGCTGGACATGAGCTTCGCCGAGGCTTTTGGCGTGTCGCAGCCCGATGCCTACGAGCGCCTGCTGCTTGACGTGGTGCGCGGCAATCCCACCTTGTTCATGCGCCGCGACGAGGTGGAGGCCGCCTGGCATTGGGCCGGCCCGATCCTCGCCGCCTGGGCCGACAGCGGCGAGCCGCCGCGGCCGTACACCGCCGGCAGCTGGGGTCCGAGTGCCGCGGTGGCGCTGATCGAGCGCGACGGCCGCACCTGGAACGAAGACGGTGAATGAGTCCGCGCCCGCCTGCCGCGTTTTCCCGCGGCCCCGGGCGCGGCTTCACTCCGCCCTGCCCACGCGCGCGGCAGACTTCACCTTCCTCCCCAACGCGATGCGCGCCGGCAGTCGCTGACTTCCCGAGCGCGCCACCATCCGTCATGACCCCATCCCTGAACGTCACCACCCACAGCTTCACCGACTGCCGGATCCAGGCCAGCGCGCTGGCCGAGCGCATCGCCGAGCGCCTGCGCACCGCACTGGCCGAACGCGGCCATGCGCTGCTGGCGGTGTCCGGCGGCAGCACGCCGAAGGAGCTGTTTGCGCGGCTGTCGCGCGAACGGCTGGACTGGTCGCGGGTGCAGGTCACCCTGGTCGACGAACGCTGGGTGCCCGACAGCGACGAGCGTTCCAACGCACGCCTGGTGAAGTCGTTGCTGCTGCAGCATGACGCCGCTGCGGCGCAATTCGTTCCGCTGTACACCGGCGACGCGTCCCCCGAAGCCGGGCTGGCCACCGCCGATGCGCGCATCGCCGCCTTGCCGCTGCCGTTCGACGCGGTGGTGCTGGGCATGGGCGACGACGGCCACACCGCGTCGTTCTTCCCCGGCGGCGACCATCTGGCCGAGGCGCTCGACCTGGACGGCCACGCGCGCGTGTTGCCGATGCATGCCGGGGGGGCGGGCGAACCACGCATCACGCTCACCTTGCCAGTCCTGCTGCAGACCCGTGCGCTGTACCTGCTGGTCACCGGCGAGAAGAAGCGCGACCTGCTCGCCGATGCGCGGCTCGGCCTCGGCGCGGCGCGGGACTATCCGGTGCGCGCGGTGCTGACCCAGCAGCGGGTGCCGGTGGCGGTGTACTGGTGCCCGTGAAAGCGCGAAGTGAGAGACGAGGAGTGAGAAGTGAGAGAAATGCACCGATCACTTGCGCCTTCTCGCACTTCTCACTCCTCTCCACTCACTTCCGGATTTGAATCATGACCACGTTGCATCCCGTCGTCGCCGAAGTCACCGAACGCCTGCGCGAGCGCAGTCGCGAGACGCGTGCGGCCTATCTCGCGCGGATCGACGCGATCGACCGCAGCGGTCCGCAGCGCGAGCACCTGTCCTGCGGCAACCTGGCGCACGGCTTCGCCGCCTGCGGCACGGAAGACAAGGCCGCGCTGCGCAGCGGCCGGCGCGCCAACCTCGCCATCGTCACCGCCTACAACGACATGCTCTCGGCGCACCAGCCGTACGAGCGCTATCCCGCATTGATCCGCCAGGTGGCGCGCGACGCCGGCTTCACCGCGCAGGTCGCCGGCGGCGTGCCGGCGATGTGCGACGGCATCACCCAGGGCCAGCCCGGCATGCAGCTGTCGCTGTTCTCACGCGACCTGGTGGCGATGGCCACCGCGGTGGCGCTGTCGCACGACATGTTCGACGGCGCGCTGTACCTGGGCATCTGCGACAAGATCGTGCCGGGCCTGCTGATCGGCGCGCTCAGCTTCGGCCATCTGCCCGGCGCATTCGTGCCAAGCGGGCCGATGCCCAGCGGCATTCCGAATGAGGAAAAGTCCAAGGTGCGCCAGGCGTTTGCCGACGGCAAGGCGAGCAAGGCCGAGCTGCTGGAAGCCGAGGCCGCGTCGTACCACGCCGCCGGCACCTGCACCTTCTACGGCACCGCCAACTCCAACCAGATGCTGATGGAGATCATGGGCCTGCACCTGCCCGGCGCCAGCTTCACCACGCCGGACACGCCGCTGCGCGACGCGCTCACCGCCGAGGTGGTGCGCCGGATTGCCGCGCAGAGCGCGCTGGAAGAGGCGTTCCTGCCGCTCGGCCACATCGTCGACGAGCGCGCGATCATCAACGGCGTGATCGGCCTGCACGCCACCGGCGGCTCGACCAACCACCTGCTGCACCTGGTGGCGATCGCGCACGCCGCCGGCATCGCGCTGCGCTGGGACGATTTCGACGCGCTGTCCGGCGTGATCCCGCTGCTGGCGCGCGTCTATCCCAACGGCTATGCCGACGTGAACCAGTTCCATGACGCCGGCGGCATGGCCTTCCTGATCGACCAGCTGCTCGGTGCCGGCCTGCTGCATGGCGACGTGCAGACGATCTTCGGCACCGGCCTGGACGGCTACGCGCAGATCCCGCAACTCGACGACAGCGGTGCGCTGCACTGGACGCCCGTGTCCAGGCAGAGCGGCAACCGCGGCGTGCTGCGCGGCATCGACGAACCGTTCCGCGCCGACGGCGGCCTGCGCATGCTCGAGGGCAACCTCGGCCGCGCGGTGATCAAGGTGTCGTCGGTACCGGACGATCGCCTGCTGATCGAGGCACCGGCGATCGTGTTCGACGACCAGGACGAAGTGGCCGGCGCGTTCAAGCGCGGCGAGCTCAATCGCGACTTCGTGGCGGTGGTGCGCTTCCAGGGCCCGCGCGCGAACGGCATGCCCGAGCTGCACAAGCTCACCCCCACGCTGGCGCTGCTGCAGGATCGCGGCCATCGCATCGCCCTGCTCACCGACGGCCGCATGTCCGGCGCCTCCGGCCGCGTGCCGGCGGCGATCCACGTCACCCCCGAAGCGGTGGCCGGCGGCAACATCGCCAAGATCCGCAACGGCGACATGATCCGGCTGGATGCCGCGAACGGCCGTCTGGACGTCCTGATGGAAGCGCACGAACTGGACGCCCGCCTGCCGCATGTCGCCGACCTGTCGCGCGAACACAGCGGCATGGGCCGCGAACTGTTCAGCCTGTTCCGCCAGGCTGCCGCCAACGCCGACCTCGGCGCCGGCGTGCTATAGCTCTGCTCCCTCCCCTGCTTGCAGGGGAGGGCCGGGGTGGGGTCCGCCCTTGATCTTCCCCGCAACCCTGAGCAACCCCCTCCCAACCTCCCCCTGCCGGCAGGGGGAGGAGCCAAGAATCGGAGCATGACGTGACCAGTCACATCGAACACAAGCAGCAGCAAGTCGGCGCCCTGATGCGCCTGACGCCGGTGATACCGGTGGTGATCATCGACGACGCGCGGGCCGCGGTGCCGATGGCGCGCGCGCTGGTGGCCGGCGGCACCCCGGTCATCGAAATCACCTTGCGCACACCAGCGGCACTCGATGCGATCCGCGCGATTGCCGCCGAAGTGGAAGGCGCCGTGGTCGGCTGCGGCACCGCGCTGACCGCACGGGATCTGCAGGCCGCGCAGCAGGCCGGCGCCCGTTTCGCGGTGTCGCCCGGCACGTCGCCGCGCCTGCTCGACGCCGCCGACGACAGCGAACTGCCGCTGCTGCCCGGCGTGGCCACCGCCAGCGAGGCGATGGCCTTGCTGGAGCGCGGCTATCACCACCTGAAATTCTTTCCCGCGGTGCCCGCTGGCGGCCACAAGCTGCTCGGTGCCTGGGCCAGCCCGCTGCCACAGATCCGCTTCTGCCCCACCGGCGGCATCAGCCTGGTCAATGCCGCGGACTTCCTCGCCTTGCCGAACGTGTTGTGCGTCGGTGGCTCATGGCTCACGCCCGCCGACAAGCTGGCCAACGGCGACTGGGCCGGCATCGAGTTGCTGGCACGCGAAGCGGCGGCGCTGGGTTGAATCGCGCGATGGCTGCAGCCGCCGCGTGCGGCCAGAACGGTATTGCTCCTCTTCGGCGCGCGCGCCGCGCGCCTCGTCGGCAAGGACGGGTCCCTTGAACATCGGACCGCTGGCCCTGTCGTCCGGCCTGCTGGCGCTGCTGTTCGGCGTGATCGCCGCCACGGCCACCGCCGGCTTCCTGCATCGGCGCGGTTACGCCGATGCCGGCAACCCGCTGTTCCTGGTGCTCGGCCTCGGCTTGCTGGCAGCGCGGGCCGCGTATGTAGTCGGCTGGTGGGCGCAGTATGCGGAGCAGCCGGCCACCATCCTGAATATCCGCGATCGCGGTTTCGACCCGCTCGCCGGTACGCTCGGCGTGGTCGTGGCGACGCTGCTGATCGCCTGGCGCCGCCCGGCACTGCGGCGACCACTGAGTGCAGGGGTGGCGGTCGGCCTGGCCGCCTCGGCATTCGCGGGTTTGCTGGCCTGGCGGCTCACCAGCCAGGCCCACCCCGCCTTGCCGCCGCTGGCGCTGGCGGACCTGGCCGGGCACGAGGTGGCCATCGAGGGATTTCGCGGCCAGCCCACGGTGATCAACCTGTGGGCCAGCTGGTGCGGCCCCTGCCGGCGCGAGATGCCGGTGCTGGCCGAGGCGCAACGCAGCATGCCGCAGTGGCGCTTCGTGTTCGCCGACCAGGGCGAATCGGCTGCGGTGGTGACGCATTTCATGCGGGTGCAGCAGCTCACGCTGGACAACGTGCTGATCGACGGCAACCTGCAGCTGTCGAACCATTACAACGTGCGCGGCTACCCGACCACCCTGTTTCTCGATGCCGCAGGTCGCCTGCGCGACATCCACATGGGCGAGCTGTCGCGGGCCACGCTGGCCGAGCGGCTGCAGCGGATCCAGTCGCCGCCGGCGCGCTGATCCGCGCGCGATGGGATCAGGCCGATTCGGCGTCCAGCCGCGCCATCACCGCGGCGGTGACCCGGGCGCAGCGCTGGCCCATGAACGGGAACGCTTCGCTCATGGTGTCGGACAGGCTGTCGCGCAGCGCGGCACGCAGCAAACGTCGCGCGCGGTGCAGCCGGGTCTTCACCGTTTCCGGCTTGATCGCCAGCAGGCTGGCGGTTTCCTCGACCGAACACTCCTCCACGTCACGCAGCATGTAGACCGTGCGGAACGCCGGCGGCAGTTCATCGATGGCGTGCTCAAGCAGGTGACGGATCTGCGCCCGCGCGGCGGAAACCGCCGGGTCTTCGCTGCCGAATTTCGAGGGGAAGCGCAGCACCTGGTGGCTGTCGTCGCTGGCCGCATCGACCTGCTCCAGGCCGACCATGGCGTGGCGCTTGCGCAGCCGCCCGCGTGCCTCGTTCAGCACGATGCTGGTGAGCCAGGTCGCCAGGGTGGCGTCGCCGCGGAACGAATCCAGCTTGTTGTAGGCGCGCATATAGGATTCCTGCAGTACGTCTTCCGCCTCGGCGTCTTCGCCGAGCACGGCGCGCGCCACCCGGAACAGGCGCTGGTTGCAGCGCTGCATGATGTGGCGGAACGCTTCGCGATGGCCGGCGCGGACCAGCGCCACCAGCGCGCCGTCGTCGAGCGCGGCGTAGTCGATGGCTGCAACATGGGCATGGGCTGACATGGTGTTCTCCTTCTACTCCTGATCCGATGCAACTGCAGCGCCGAAGGTTCCCGGCGCAGCCGGCCCGCGTGCGACGGCGCTCCTGCCGCTGTGCTTCCCCGGCGAATTCACCGGGCCGGTGCCGCGCGCGCAGCCAAGGCGTGGTCAGCGCTCACCCAAGCCCGTCGGCGCGACGCTCACGCAGCGCCTGAGGGTCCGTCGGAACCTCGCGCAGGCGCGCTGCATCCCATGCGCACCGGTACGTCTACAGCGGGCATCCGCTCGCTCACGCTGCCCTTCGAAGGAGTCACCACCCATGAACAAGACCATTTTCGCGCTCGCCGTCGCGCTCACCCTGGGCGGCATCACCGTCGCGCAGGCGCAACCGGCACCGGCCGCATCGACACACGCGATGAACGCGTCGGCGATGAACTGGTTTGGCGGCGTCACCTACAGCGGCGCGCCCGCGCTGAACGTCACCGCCGCCCTGGTCGCGGCCGGTGGCGGCGCCGATCACTTCAACTTTGCCACGGCACTGGTGTCCATGCTGGGCCAGGACACCGTCAACGCCGAAGTGGCCAAGCTCACCAAGCAGTACGGCAAGACTGCCACCGACAACTTCATCGCCGGCATGACCTTCGCGGTCAATGACGGCCTGAAGCGCGCCACCGAGGCGGGCGTCAAACTGCCGGCGGCACCGGCGGATCTGCGGGGCGCCAAGCTGGCCGGCACACTGGTGACGGCGGGCACCACTCCCGACGGCAGCTGGTGGTCCGGCTATCTGTTCGACAAGGCGCTGTCGCACGACATCCACGTGCAGGTGATGCAGGACATCGACGCGAAGTTCGGCCATGGCGCCGACGAGAACACCCATCGCATCCTCAACCAGGCGATGTACGACGTGGCCCGGGCCTTGAAAGTGAAAGGCGTGAAGCTGGCCTCGCTGCACTGAGCCAGGTTCGCTGGGCTGACGACCCGATCGCAGGCACCGCGCGCTCCGCGCGGTGCGCTGCAGGACGCGCGCCGGAAAACCCGCTACCGATCCCGGGTCAAGTCCACGCCATCGACCGTCATGTGCCAGGCACCCTGGTCCTGGTGCGGTGGTGCGGATACCACGAAGGTGGTTTTCAGCGGGCCGATGCCGACCGTGAAGTTGTCGCCGTCGAAGTTCTGCAGCGGCCCGTTGATGGACGTCCGCTTGCCGCCTTCCTCGCGGGTGTACTCGACATTGCCGCCGACCGTGATCAACAGCGCCATCGCGTGGCCGCGCCAGTAGCCCGCATAGGCAGCCTTTTCCGGCGGCAGCGGCTTGCTGCACGCGGCCAGCAGCAGGCACGCCAGCATGGACGTCATCAACAGTTTGCGCATGATCCCCTCCCGGATGTTCATCAACGAGCCGGCGCCGCGCGCTCAGGCCACTTCCCGCCACTGGAAATACTTTCGGTCGGCGATGCCCAGCAGGTCAAGGTCTTCGTGGGTGTCACCGTAGGCGTACACGCAGGCAAAGGCGGCCGGATCGTACTTCTCCAGCACCCGCCGCGGCTTCTCCGCGCCCACGCATTGATGGCCGCGGTAGCGTCCGCTGAAGCGGCCGGCGACCACCTCCAGCTCCGAGCAGATCAGCTCCAGTTGGTGTTGGCGGCACCAGTGCTGCAGATACACGTCGAGCGCGCCGGAGACCACCACGACCCGATCACCCTGCGCCTTGTGCCAGGCGATGCGCTCCAGCGCCTGCGCGCGCAGCACACCGGGCAGCACCTCGCGGGCAAACCGTTCGCCCATCTGATGCAGCCGCGCCAGCGGCTCGTCGCGAAAGCCGAAGCGCACCACCCGCGAGCGGATCGCATTGGAAGACACCAGGCCCAGCTTGTAGCCGATCACCACCGGCGCCAGCAGTATCCTGCCGGCGGCCAGCCGCCGCGGCGTCACCGCGAATTGCATGAAGTCGGAAAACATCTCGCGGGTGGTGATCGTCCCGTCGAAATCGAACAGGGCAAGGTTCATGGCTGTGAAGTCCGTTTCGTGGTGGCAGGCGCGCATCGCGATGACGACACGTCGGCAGCAGGTTTCGCCTACCTGACGTTGACCACCGGATCGACCTGGCCGCCGATGATGAAGGTGCACTTCGCCTCCTTCACCGCGCACACTTCGGCCTGCATCTTGATGCGTTCCATCTCGACGAACTGCGCCGGGCTGAGATTCATCGCCAGGCGATAGGCGTTGTCCGCCTCGGCACGGCTCTGCTCGGCGGCCTTGCGCGACTGTTCGGCAAGATCGCGCTTCTGCTCGGTCAGCACGCGCTGTTCCTGCTGCGCCGTCTCCACCCGCTGGTTGCGCACCGCATCGGGCGGGTTGGCCTTGCCCACGGTGATCTTGATCAGCCGGATCGGCAACTTGTTGTCGTTGAGGTAGGCGGTCATCTCACGGCTGACTTCGCTGTCGATCGCGTCGATGGCGGTGGTCTGGATCGCCGTCTCGTTCATGCCGTGTTTCTTGACCGCCGAGCGCACCCGGTTGAAGAACTCCTGCTCGACGTTGTTCTTGTACCAGTCCTGGCCGAAATTCTTCACCAACGCCACCGGGTCGACCACCTGCAGGCGGATGATCGCGTGGAAATCGAGCGGCACGCCGTCGCTGGACATCAGGTCGCTGAAGTTGCCGTCGTACTGCTGCGGAAACATGTTGACGTAGATGCGGCTGGTGGAAAACCAGGTATAGGTCAGCCCGGTGGTCACCGGCTGGTCGCGCACGCCGCCATGGCCGAACAGGATCGGCTTGTCGATCAGCACGGCCTGCTGGCCGGCATCCGGCGAGACCACGGTACAACCCGTGCACGCCAGCAGCAGCGCTGCCGCGATCGCGGCAAAACCCGACTTCTTCATGTCTTCCCCTGGTTTGCTTCGTTGGCGTGGTCACCCGCAGCCATCATGCCGCAAGGCCGCCGACATCGGAATCCCGGCGACCTGCCGCGCAGCGTGTCCGGTCATGGCCCGGCTGGAACGCTCTTCACCGGCTTCACATACGTCTCGAACAACTCGTCGATGCGGCGGTATTCGTCATGCCACGAGTCGGCATGGACGAAGCCGTGGCGCTCCATCGGGTACAGCGAGATCCAGAAATTCTTCTTGTGCAGCTCGATCAGCCGCTGGTACATGCGGATCGAATCCTCGGTCAGCACGTTGTCGTCGATCAGGCCGTGCTGGATCAGCAGCGGATCACGCAGGTTGTCGGCGTACTCGATCGGCGAGCTGGTCTTGAACGCCTGCGGATCGAGCTGCGGGTCGTTGAGGATGTTGGCGGTGTACTCGTGGTTGTACAGCGTCCAGTCGCTGACCGGGCGCAGCGCAGCGCCGGCGGCGAATTCGCCCGGCGCACGCAGCAGCGCCATCTCGGTCATGAAGCCGCCGTAGCTGCCGCCGTAGATGCCCACGCGTTGCGGATCGACGTGGTGGTTGCGCACCAGCCACGCCTTGCCGTCGAGCAGGTCTTCCAGTTCCGGATGGCCCATCTGGCGGTAGATCGCGGTGCGCCACGCGCGGCCGTAGCCCTCCGACGCGCGGTAATCCATGTCCAGCACCACGTAGCCCTGCTGCACCAGCAGGTTGTGGAACATCTGCTCGCGGAAGTAGTTCGACCACGTCAGCGTGACGTTCTGCAGGTAGCCGGCGCCGTGCACGAAGATCACCGCCGGCTTCGATGCGGCGTCTTCATTGGCCGGACCGTAATACTTCGCGTAGATTTTGCCGGCGCCATGGTTGGACGGCACCTCGACCACCTTCGGCGCGATCCAGTCATGCGCGGTGAACGCGGGCTTCATGGTGCTGGTCAGCTCGCGCGGCGTGCCGCCGGCGGACGGCTGGACGGCCAGTTGCGACAACACGTACGGCGAGGAATGCAGCACGGCCAGCTGGCTGCCGTCGGGCGACAGCACGAAGTCGTCCATGCCCTGATAGTTGGTGATGCGGGCCAGTTCGCCGCCGGTGGACGGCACGCGATAGACGTCATAGCTGTACGGCGCCACCTGGTTGGTGCGCAGGTAGAACCACTGGCCGTCCGCACTGAGCTGCGGGTGGCTGACTTCGAACGTGCCGCTGGTCAGCGCCTTCGCCTTGCCGTCGAGCGGTTTGCTGTAGAGCTGCGAGTAGCCGGTCTGCTCGCTCAGATACCACAGCGTGCGGCCGTCCTTCAGCCAGCCGAAATCGTTGAAGTTCCAGTTGATCCAGGCGTTGTCGGTGAGCCGCTGCTGGCTGACCAGCGCGTGCCTGGCGAAGTCGACGCTGGCGATCCAGCGATCCTTGTTGTCGATTGCGCGCAACTGGATCGCGAGATGGCTGCCGTCGTCGCTCCATGCGATCCCGCCGCCACCGCCGTCATCGTCGCTGCCGACGATGCGCACCGCCCGCACGTCGGGCGCCTTCAGTGCCTTCGCCTCGTCCTGCTTGCCGGCCTTCTCCAGCACGGCGACGGTTTGCGCGCGGATGGTCTTCAGCGGATCGTCCTTGACGCCTGGCAGGCTGTCGGTCTGCAACGGGTATGGCTGGTGATGCTGCAGGTCGAGCAGCAGCAGCGACTGCGGCGCCGGATCGCTGCGGCCCACATAGACACGGGCTTCCTGCTGTTCGGGATAGCCGGAGTCGGTGATGTAGTGAGTGAGTTGCGGTGCCTTGCCGGCCTCGTAGCCCTTCGGCGCCGTGACCAGCAGCAGCCAGCGGCCATCCGGCGACAGCTCGCTGTCGACCGCGGTGATCTTGTCGCCGAGGAAGAACGGCTGGGGTGCGCGCCCGGCATCGGCGGCATCCAGCGCCTGCTCCTGTTCGTGCTGCGCCTGCTTGTCGGCCTTGAGCTGGCGCAAGGTCTTGAACAGTTCCAGCTGGCGCGCGCCCAGTGCATCGGGCTGCCTCGCCTGCGGATCGTCGACGAACTTGAGCACCGCCACCGGCGCGGTGACGCCGCTGGCCAGGTCGTGGCTGTACCAGTCGTTGCCGTCGCGGAACTGCAGCGCGCGGCCATCGGCGGAAAAGCGCGGCGCGGACTCGTCCTGCGGCGTGCGGGTGATCTGCTGGCGCCGGCCGCTGGCCAGCTCGACGACGAACACGTCGCCGTGCAGGATGAAGGCGGCATGCTGGTGCGCGCGGTCGAACACGGCCGGACCGTCGGCTTGCGCCATCGCGGCCGGGTCGAGTTTCACGGCCGGCCCGCCGACCGGGTCGACCCGGTACAAATCGCGCACCTGGCTGCCGTCGCGCTTCAGCGCGTAGTACAGGTGGCGCCCATCCACGCTCCAGTAAGGCGATTCCACCGCCTGACCGATCCAGTCGGGGTTGGCCATCACCGTTTCCAGGTCCAGCGGCGCGGCCGCCGGCAGCGCCGCGAACGCCATCGGTGCAAGGGTCAGCGCCACGAGGGCAGCAGGCAGCAATCGGCGCATGGATTTTCCCCAGGGCAAAAAGCCAGCATAACCGTGCACGGCTGGCCCGCGAAGTACGCTGTGCCATAAGTCAGGGTGATGGAGACTCGAACACGCTGGCGGGAGGTGCGACAGAATGGCGGGTAATGCGCAGCTGCGGCATCATGCCGGCTCGCGCACATCGCACGAACGTCAAGGGGAAAGATCAACCATGAAAAGCATCCGCTGGCTGTTGGTTTTGCTTCTGCTCTGCACGTTGCCGGCATGGGCCGACGACACCCGCAAGGAGACTTTCGTGGTTGGCGCGGACGTCAATGCGCAGGGTGAAGTGACACGGACGCAAGCCGATGCCGGCATCGCCAAACCGATTGCTGCGGTGCTCGATCTTGCGCTCAAGCACTGGCGCTTTGTGCCACCGCAGCGGGACGGCAAGTCACTGCCGGCGCACACCTTCATCCAGGTAAAGTTCGACGCGCTAGCCGATGCCGGCGGCAAATACACGCTGACCATCGGATACGTCAGTCAGGGGCCGAGGTGGGACAATAAATTCGCTGCCCGTTACCCTCAAGATGCAGTACGTGATCGCGCGGAAGGCAGTGTCGTGCTCATCGGCGAGCTGCACGCTGATGGAAAACTGGCCATCACCGATTCGCACACGTCGGTGGGAGGGCGCTCGGGCAAGCTTCTTGTCCAGGCGGCCAAGGAAAGCCTTTTGCTGGACCCGTATATCCCCGAGCAGGTGGATGGCATACCAGTGGCGGCCAAGTTTCGCATGACTGTCAATTTCAATCTGAATCAGGTGGGCGCTGCTTTTCCCGAAAGAAGCGGAAGGCGATTTGCCAGCAACGGCTATTGCGGCACCGCCAGACAGGGCCCTGGCAACGACAGTCCTCTCGGCAGGACCAGTGAGGCGGACCGGAATTTCCTGCAGAAGACGGGTTTCGACGTGGGTGCAGAGGCGGACCGGAGCTGGCGGCCGGGACTTTCCAGCGTGCTGCAACCGAGCGTGATCAATCCGATAGTCATGCATCTTTAGATTTGCGCGAAGACCGCCGCATCCCGAACTCCGTGAAAAGCATCGCCCGCGGGCGGGCACCTGCGAATCCAGGCGGATGACTGCGACTGCTACGATGGCAATCCGTCTCGCTGTCGACCCATGCCATGACCCTCCCCGCGATCGAACACGAAACCGCCGCCAACCCGACCCACAGCATCCTCTGGCTGCACGGCCTGGGTGCCGATGGCAACGACTTCGCGCCGATCGTGCCGGAGCTGGTCGATCCGGCGTGGCCGGCGCTGCGGTTCGTGTTCCCGCATGCGCCGGTGCGGCCGGTGACGATCAACAACGGCATGTCGATGCGCGCGTGGTACGACATCGTCGGCTTCGATCTGCAGTCGCGCCAGGACGAGGCCGGCATCCGCAGCTCGATCGCCTCGATCGAAGCGTTGATCGCGCGCGAGCAGGCCCGCGGCGTGCCCAGCGAGCGGATCTTCCTGGCCGGGTTCTCGCAGGGCGGCGCCATCGCGCTGTCCGCCGGCGTTCGCCACGCGGAGAAGCTGGCCGGCATCGTGGCGCTGTCCGCCTATCTGCCGATCTCCGCCACCGTGGCGGCCGAGCGGCATGCGGCGAATGCCGCCACGCCGATCTTCTGGGGGCATGGCACGGCCGATCCGGTGGTGCTGCTGCAGCGCGGACTGGATTCACGCGATGCGCTGCAGGCGCTGGGTTATCCGCTGGAGTGGCACACCTATCCGATGGCCCACGCGGTCTGCGCCGAGGAGATCGGCGACCTGCGTCACTGGCTGGGCCAGCGACTGGCCTGAGCACGCGCGCACTGCGGCATACTTGGCCGCATGCGCGAATCCAGCTTCCCGCGCGGCCTGCGCGGCCGCATCGAACAAAGCCCGCTGCCGGATTTCTGCCGGTTGCCGGCGCTGTTCGCGCTGTTCGTGGTGGGCGCGCTGACCGTGACCGTGATGTGGCTGGCCGGCGACAACCCGCGCGACTGGTCGGCCTACAGCGTCGGCATGCTGTTCGTGACCTGGCTGGCGCTGGTGGTCGGCGTGCTGCTGTGCAAGTTGCGCCCCTGGCTGCAGCGTCTGCCCGGCCATTTTCCCTACGTCGCCGTGTGGCTGCTGATCCTGCTGATCGTGCTGCTGGCCAGCCTGGTGGCGCACTGGTTCGACGGCGCCCTGCGGATGGAACTGATCAAGAGCAGCCGCTTCGCCTTCAGCCGCGACAACCTGGTGGTCGCCGCGCTGCTGGGCGCGGCGATGCTGCGTTACTTCTACGTGCTGGCGCAGTGGCAGACGCGGCTGGCCGCGGTGACCCGGGCCCAGGTCGAGGCATTGCAGGCGCGCATTCGCCCGCACTTCCTGTTCAACAGCATGAACACCGTGGCCGCGCTGATCCGCGTCGATCCGGCTGCGGCCGAACGCACGGTGGAGGACCTGTGCGAACTGTTCCGCGCCGCGCTCGGCCAGCACGACAGCGCCGACGGCACGCTGGGCGAGGAGCTGGCGCTGGTCGAGCGCTACCTGGCGATCGAGCAGTTGCGCCTTGGCGATCGATTGCAGATAACCCGCGAGCTGCACGACCTGCCCGAGGACTTCCCGCTGCCGCGCCTGTTGCTGCAGCCGCTGGTGGAGAACGCGGTGCGCCACGGCATCCAGCCGCTGCGCGAAGGCGGCGAGGTGATTCTGCGCGGCGCATGCGACGGCCGGGGCGTGCGCATAGAAGTCATCAATCCGCTGCCGCCGACACCGGCGGTGGCCGGCAACGGTCATGGGCTGGACAATGTCCGGCGCCGCGTGGGCTGGCGCTACGGGCCCAAGGCGCGGGTGACCGCCGGACCGCAGGACGGGCGCTTCGTGGTGCTGCTGCAACTGCCGGGTGATGCCGCGTGACGCGCGTGCTGATCGTCGACGACGAACCGCTGGCGCGGGCACGCCTGGCTGGCCTGCTCGGCGAGTGCCATGACGTGCAAATCGTCGGCAACGTCGCCGATGGCGAGGCGGCGCTGGCCGCCATCGGCGAGCTGCAACCGGACGTGCTGCTGCTGGACATCAACATGCCCGGCATGGACGGGGTGAGCCTGGCCCAGCGCCTGGCCGGGCGCGCGCGCCCGCAGGTGATTTTCTGCACCGCCTACGAGGCGCATGCACTGAAGGCGTTCGAGCTGGGTGCCGCCGATTACCTGTTGAAGCCGGTGCGGCTGGAACGCCTGCGCGACGCCTTGCAGCGCGCGCAGCGGCGCCTGGCGGATGCGCCGCGCGAACCGGTTGCCTGGCTGCACGGCCGCCTGCGCGGCGAGCAGGTGCGCATCGCGCTGGACGAGGTGACCTGCCTGCTCGCCGACGAGAAGTACGTGGTGGTGCACCATCGCCGCGGCGAGCTGCTGATCGAGGAGTCGCTGCGCCAGCTGGAAGAAGCCTACCCCGACCAGCTGATCCGCCTGCACCGCAACTGCCTGGTGCCACCCACGCGACTGCTCGGCCTGAAGACCCTCGCCGACGGACGCGTGCTGGCCCGCCTGGACGGCACGGAACTGGCGCCGGAGATCAGCCGGCGCAATCTGCCGGCGCTGCGCAAGCTGTTGCGACTGGTATAGGCCCACTGCCACCGGCGTCCATCCCGAAGCCCTGCCAACGAAAGGAGTCGCGCATGTGGGTGTTGCAGCGGTTGGTCTTCTCACTTCTTCTGGTGTTAGGCGGCTTCTGGGCCGTCTTTCCCGGCGGGTTCGGACTGGTCAACTTTCGCGCGGCGCACCCCGGCCCGATCGGCCAGCTGGGTCGGCTGTGCTGGTGGCTCTTGCTGCTGGTTCACCCGCTGGCGCTGTGCAGGATCTGGAGCGGGGATGACATGGCGCCGTGGTTCGGCTCGATCGCCGCGATGCACGTGTTGTTCTTCGCGATCTTCGGCAGGAACGTGGGCACCGGGTGAGGCGCGCTTCCATGTGATCCACGCCGGGCTGGCGAAACCGCCGCCACGCGCCATGCACGGAGCGCGTGCTGCAATCACGGCCACCCTACTTCGGGACCATCGTGATGAGTCATGCATTCAAGGTCGGCGACCACGTGCGCTGGAATTCCGAGGCCGGTCACGTCAGCGGCAAGATCACCAAGGTGCACACGCGCGACACCGACTACAAGGGTCACACGCACCGCTGCAGCAAGGACGACCCGCAGTACGGGATCAAGAGCGACAAGACCGAGCACATCGCGCTGCACAAGGGTTCGGCGCTGCACAAGATCGACTGAGCCATGCCTGCCGATCCCGCCACCGTCTGGACCATGGGTCACTCCACCCGCTCGCTGGAAGCGTTCCTGGAACTGCTGGGCGAGTACCGGATCGAGGCGATCGCCGACGTGCGGCGCTTCCCCGGTTCGCGTCGCTATCCGCACTTCGCCAGTGAGGCGATGGCCACCTCAATGCCCGCGCACGACATTGCCTATCAATGGATTCCCAAGCTGGGTGGCCGGCGCAAGGTGCAGCCGGGCTCACCGAATACGGCATGGCGCAATGCCTCGTTCCAGGGCTACGCCGACTACACCGCCAGCGCCGAGTTCGCCGAGGGTCTGGCCCAATTGCTTGAGCTGGCCGCCAGCAAACGCACCGCGATGATGTGCGCGGAAGCCGTGTGGTGGCGCTGCCACCGCTCGCTCGTTTCCGACGTGCTCAAGCTGCGCGGCATCGAGGTGATCCACATCATCGATGCCAGCCATGCGACCGCACATCCGTACACCTCGCCGGCGCAGATCGTGGATGGACGCCTGAGCTACGCACCGGCGCAAGGCGAGCTGATGCCGCCGGGAAGCTCAGCGTAGCGGCTCTTCTGCCGTGTCGCCGCTGCACTTGATCGGTGCGCCCTTGCTGCCGATCGCCTGGGTGAAGCTCGATCCGCTGCGATTGATGACCACGCCGTCGGCGCACTGCTGGTTTGCGCCCAGCCGATAGGTGGCCTTGATCCGCAGCGCCTCCTGCCGCTCGCGCTCCTCCCGCCGGAGCTGCTCGGCGTGGTACTGCGCGGCATCCTCGCTGACCTGCCGATAGGTGTTGGCCAGGTCTTCGCGCTGCCGTTGCAAGGTGGCCGCCAACTCGGCACTGCGCTGCTGCGCCTGGGCGCGCGCCTGCTGCGCCTCCCGTTCCGCATCGCGGGCGACATCCAGGGTCAGCTCGTCAGCATGACGGGCCGCCATGTACAGCGACAGTCCATGCCACGCCAACGCCGCGACGATCACCGCCGCGACAGCACCGCCCAGTTTCCATGACAACGGCACGGCCATGTGGTCCCACCCTCGACAAGACTGTCAAACACCCCAGACGACCCGGCATGGCGTGAGCGCAGGCCCGGGTCGGTCGGGCGAGTCTAGCAGGGAGGGTCGGCGCGTCTTGCCGCCGTGGGTCACAAGTCATCCAGGCCGGATCGGCGCAGCGGCAGGCGCTGCCGAGCAGGTCCGGCTCGGGCTCTTGCGAAGTGTGCGGGCCACGATGGCCCGCGGGTCGGCGGACGTTGCTCTGGCCACCCCGGAGAAGGTGGTGACGGCCGCGGGCAGACGAAAGCGGCAACCGTGGATATTGCCCAAGCGGCACGTCGCTGGATTCCTGGGGCGAAGGTCAAGAGCGACCCCACCCCAGCCCTCCCCTGCAAGCAGGGGAGGGAGCAGTACGCGCTTGGCTCCTCCCCCTGCGCAGCAGGGGGAGGTTGGGAGGGGGTGCGCTTTTGATCTGGCTTGAGCGATGAGGTGCCCCCACCCCGACCCTCCCCTGCACGCAGGGGAGGGAGCGAGGCGGTTATTCCTTCTTGATCGCGTGGCCGCCGAACTCGTTGCGCAGCGAGGCCAGCAGCTTGTCGGTGAACGAGTCATCGTCGCGCGAGCGGAAGCGCTCCATCAGCGACAGCGTGATCACCGGCGCGGATACATTCAATTCCAGCGCCGCGTTGACCGTCCAGCGGCCTTCGCCGGAATCGACCACGTAGGGGGCGACGCCGTCCATGCTCGGGTTCTTGCCCAGCGCGTCGGTAGCCAGCTCCAGCAACCACGAGCGCACCACGCTGCCGTAGCGCCAGATCTCGCCGATCTGCGCCAGGTCCAGGCCGAATTCCTGCTTGTGCTTGAGGATCGAGAAGCCTTCGGCATAGGCCTGCATCAGGCCGTATTCGATGCCGTTGTGGACCATCTTGGTGAAGTGGCCCGAGCCGACCGGGCCGACGCGGCCCCAGCCCTTGTCCTTGCCCGGTGCCAGGGTTTCGAAGATCGGCTTCAGGCCGTCGACGACCTTCTCGTCGCCGCCGATCATCATGCTGTAGCCCTCGGCCAGCCCCCACACGCCGCCGCTGGTGCCGCAGTCGACGTAGTTGACGCCCTGCTTCGCGCACTTCGCCGCGTGGCCCAGCGAATCCTTGTAGTTGGAATTGCCGCCGTCGATCATCGTGTCGCCCTTGTCCAGCAGCGCCAGCAAGGCATCGACGGTGTCGTCGGTGATCTTGCCCGAGGGCACCATCAGCCATAGCGCACGCGGCGCGGGCAGCGCCTGCACCAGGGCCTTGAGCGACTCGGCCGAACCGCCGCCGTGGTCTTCCAGATTCTTGCGCGCCTCGGCGCTGGGATCGAAGCCGGTGACCTGGTGGCCGCCCTGGATGAGTCGCTGCGCCATGTTGGCGCCCATCTTGCCGAGGCCGATCATGCCCAATTGCATGGGAGAGTCCTTGTGTCAGTGGAGAAATGGAAAGCAGTCTAGGCTCCGAAACGAAAAGTCGACGTGACCGGGATCAGTGCGGCCGCGCCAGCCAGCGTTTCAACCGGGCCAGCACGCGTGCGCTCACGCGGGTCTGGTTGTAGGCCTGCGCGGCAAGCCGGATCGCGGAAGTCTTGGTCGGGTAGGCGTGAATCACCTTCGCCAGCGTGCGCATGCCCACGCCCGCCACCATCGCCAGGGTGACCTGGCTGATCATGTCGCCGGCATCGCGCGCGACGATGGTGGCGCCGAGGATGCGATCGGTGCCGTCACGCACATGGATTTTCACGAAGCCGCCCTGCTCGCTGTCGGTGATCGCGCGATCCACCTGGTGCATCGGCACGGTGAAGGTCTTCACCGGAACGCCTTGCGCATTGGCCTCGCGCACGTACAGGCCGACGTGGGCGATTTCCGGATCGGTATAGGTGCACCACGGAATCACCAGCTTGCTCAGCTGTTCGCGGCCGCCGAGCAGGGCATTGCGCACCACGATGCGCGCCGACTCTTCCGCGGTGTCGGTGTAGCGGGCCTCCAGGCAGACATCACCGGCCGCATAGATCCGCGGATTGGCGGTGCGCAGCTGGTCGTCGACCTGGATGCCGGTGGTCTCGTCATAAGCCACGCCGGCCTTTTCCAGCGCCAGCCCCTGCACGTTCGGCCGCCGCCCGACGCCGGTCAGGATCGCGTCGACGCGAATCGTGCTGTGGTAGTCATCGCTGACCAGGTCGACCACTTTCTCGTCGCCGTCCACGCGAACCTCGCTGGCGGTGGTATTGAGGCGCACCTCGAGGCCATCGCGGGCGAACGCGTCGGAAAGGGTTTGCGCCGCGTCGCGTTCCTCGTGTTCGAGGAACAGCGGGCGATTCTGCACGATGGTGACTTTCGCACCCAGTCGCTGGAAGGCCTGCGCCAGTTCGCAGCCGAGCGGACCGCCACCGATCACCAGCAGTCGCGCCGGCAGTTCTTCCAGTTCGAAAATGGTGGTGTTGGTGAGGAAGCCCGCCTTCCGCAACCCCGGAATGTCGGGAATGTCGGGTCGCGCGCCGGTGGCGATCAGGGCCTTCTCGAACTGCAGCGGTTGTCCGTTCACGCTCAGCCGATCGGCGCCTTCGAATTTCGCGTTGCCGAAGAACACGTCCACGCCGCTGGCAGCCAGCAGCCGCACCGAGGTGGTGTTGGTGAGATGGCTGCGGATGCGCCGCAGGCGGGTCATTGCCGCGGCAAAGTCCACCTGGATGTCGGCCGGAACCTGCGCGCCGTAGCGTGCCGCGTCGCGCATTTCCGCGTACACCGCCGCGGTGCGCAGCAAGGCCTTGGATGGCACGCAGCCGGTGTTGAAACAGGTGCCGCCGATCTCGTGGCGTTCGATCAGCGCCACGCTGACGCCGAGCGCCGCGGCCTCGCTGGCGGCGGCCAGCCCGGCCGGTCCGGCGCCGATGATCAGCAGCTGATAGGGTCCGCGCGGCTCGGGATTGTTCCACGCATCGGGGCGCACGGCCTCCAGCCGCTTGCGCTCATGCGCATCCACCGGCGGGCAGATACTGGCGTCGAATTTCCTGCTCATCGGGCCGCCTCCGCTGCAGGCGCATCCAGCCAGCCGCCGCTGAAGCCCGCCTTGCGCAAGCCGTCGACCAGCGGCGCGCAGCCACGCAGCCATTGCCAGATGCTGCCGCGGCGATGGTTCTCGATCATCATGAAGACAATGCCCTGGTCCAGTCCGTAATGACCCGGCGATACCCACGGCCGACCTTCCGCGTCGCACACGCTGGCATTGAAGCTGGCAGCCAGTCGATCGTTCGTGAGTATTTCCGGATAGCGCAGCAGCATGTTGCGCAAGGCGGCCAGGGCCAGTTCCGGCGCAAACGGCACGCAGGCCAGCACCGCCGGCGGCGACAAGGTGCCGTCGTCCGGTCCGTAGGGAACACCGCGCGCCGCGTAGCCGAACAGCCGTCGACTTTCATTGGCCTCGCCCATCCTCTCGTCGGTGGGACCGTCGCAAGCCGACAAGCCCCAGCCGTTGCGGTCGTAACCGGCGAATTCGTGCGGGTTGAGCTGGGTATACCGGCGTTGCACGTGGACCGCACGGCGGGTGTTCTCGAAATAGTCCGAACATTTCTCGCGCATGAACGCATCGCGGATGCCGCGCAGGTCGACCCAGGCGTGCGAGAACTGGTGCACGAACAGCGGACCGGCGTAGAGGAAGTCCTGGCCGTACAGATTCTCCCACTGGTAGGTGGCCTCCCATCCGGCATAGCAATCCGGCGCGATCGGATGGGTCGGCGAACCCAGCGCCAGCGCGTACAGCACGATCGCCTCGCTGTAGCCTTCCCAGCCGTAGTGCAGGTAACCGCACTCCGGTTTCCAGCCCTGCCGGATGGTGCCGGCGTCGTCCTGCGCCCAGCGCCAGTCGACGCGCCGATACAGCGCGTCGGTGAGCGCGCGAAGCTCGGTTTCGGCGGCGTTGTCGGCCTGGAAGTAGCTGGCCGCGGTGAGCATGCCGGCGATCAGCAGGGCGCTGTCGATCATCGACAACTCCGATTGCCACACCCGCGTTCCGGCATGGATGTCGAGGAAGTGATAGTAGAAACCCCGGTAGCCGGTCGCCGTCGGGCTGCCACTCTGGTCGCTGGCATGGAAGAAGCGCAGCGCCAGCAGACAACGCCGCACCGCCTCGGCGCGCTCCATCCAGCCGTGCTCGACCGCGACCGGATACGCCGACAGCGCGAAGCCCACCACCGCAATGCTCACCGGCGAGTTCGCGCGCGAGGTGTCCGGCACCAGCCCGTTCTGCGGATTCATGGTCTCGACGAAGTAGCCGAAGGCGGCACGCTGCAGGTGCTCGAGCAGGGCGTCGTCGGCAAGGGTGCAAATGGGCGTTGTCAGCATCCAGCGGGATCCCGGTCAGGCGAAGGGCAGGCGGACGGACAAGTTACACCGGTGCAACGATCACGCCCTCGGACAAGCTCTGGGACAACCGCATTCGCCATTGGTGCCGGCGGATGCATCACCAGGTCCGCCCGTCATTCTGATCGGGCAATTGCATCGGCAACGTGCAAGCGCGGCGATTTCACGCAATGTTTCCCCGTCGCCGCCTTACGCTGGAAAGCGATCGCGACACGCAAGGGTTGCGACGACCGACCAAGGAGTTCGCCCGCATCATGTCTTCCCGTCCCGCCGTTTCGTCACCCGCCGATGCACGCGCCATGCCGCTGCCGATCCTCTCCAACGGCAAACTGAGCAGCATGCTCGACGGCTGCGGCGCCGGCTTCGTGCACTGGCGCGGATTGGCCGTGACGCGCTGGCGCGAGGATCCGGTGAGCGATCCGTGGGGCAGCTTCTTGTTGCTGCGCGACGAGGCCACGGGCGAAGTGTGGGGTGCCACGCCGCAGCCGCTCGGCATCGCGGCAGCCGATGACGCGATTGAACAGGCCGCCGGAAGCATCACGTTCACGCGTCGTCACGGCGATCTGCACGGCGCGTTGGAGATTGCCGTGGCCCCGGCAGCCGACATCGAGTTGCGCCGGCTGACCCTGCGCAATCACGGCGCGCGCAGCCGCACCCTGTCGCTGACCAGTTACGCCGAACTGGTGCTGGGCGCGGTCGGCGACGACAACGCGCACCCGGCCTTCTCCAAGATGTTCGTGCAGACCGAGTGGGACGCCGGACGGCGGCTGCTGCTGGCGACCCGGCGCCGACGCAGCGACAGCCAGGCCCAGGTGTGGGCGGCGCAGGCGCTGCAGGTCGCCGGCACGTCGGCCACGCAGACCACGCATGAAACCGATCGCGCGCGTTTTCTCGGCCGCTGCCGCACGCTGCGCGACGCGGCCGCGATGCAGCCGGGCGCCGCGCTGTCGGGCAGCACCGGCTGCGTGCTCGATCCGGTATTCAGCCTGCGCCACGAGTTCACCCTGGCCGCGGGCGAAAGCATCGAACTCTTGCTGTGGACGCAGCTGGCGGAGACGCGCGATGGCGCGCTGGCACTGGGCGCGCAGTTGGAAGATCCATCGGCGGCGACGCAGCTGTTCGCCGCGGCGAAGCAACATGCTGACGCCGAGCGCAAACGCTTCGGCATCGGCGACGCGCAGAGCGAGCGCCTTGCGCGCTGGCAGCACGCGCTGCTCTGCAGCGACGCCAGCCAGCGTGCCAGCGCCGCCCAGCGCGCCCGTGGCGTCGGTGGCCCGCCCACCCTGTGGGGCGCCGGCATTTCCGGCGACCGGGCGATCGCCCTGCTGTTCGTGCGCGGTCAGCATGATCTCGCGCTGTGCGATGAACTGCTGCTGGCACAACGCTGGTGGCGCGCCCAGCAGCTGGCGATCGATGTGGTGCTGCTCGACGGGCTGGGCGACGACACCGGTGCCGTGCGTGCCGCCCTGTCGCAGCGCGTGGATGCGCAGCAGAAGCAGCTGCAGCAGGACGCCGATGCGGCCAGGGCCGAGCTGTTCTGCCTGCGCGATGATCAGGTCGCCGACGACCTGCGCAACGGCCTGCTCACCGTGGCGCGGCTGGTGCTGAACGACGTGGCCGGTGAGGAGACGGCAGCGTCGCCGACCGCGCCGGAGCGGCGGTCGCCGCCCACGCCGGTCCGCGTCAGCACGGCCTCGTTCGAGCTGCCCGACGATACCGCTCCACTCGAATTCGCCAACGGCCACGGCGGCTTCATCGATCAGGGCCGCAGCTACCGCATCGACCTGGATGCCGCGCTGCCCACGCCCGCGCCCTGGACCAACGTGCTGGCCAATGCGGCGTTCGGCTGCCTGGTCACGGCCGAGGGCGGCGGCTACACCTGGTCGGGCAACAGCCAGCAGAATCCGCTGACGCCATGGCCGAACGATCCGGTCAGCGACATGCCGCACGAGGTGATCTACCTGCGCGACCTGGACGATGGCCGGCTGTGGAGCGCCACCGCGCTGCCGATTCGCGTCGACGGCGCCCATGGCAGCACCACCCACGGCAAGGGCTGGACGCGCTTTCGCCACGACGCGCACGGCATCGCGCTGGAACTGACCCAGTGCGTGCCGACGCAGGACCCGATCAAGCTGTCGCGCCTGCGCCTGTGCAACCGCTCGGCGCATACGCGGCGGCTGTCGATCACCGGCTATGTCGAATGGGCGCTGGGCTCTAACGGCAGCACGCCGGCGCCGTACGTGGTGACCTCGCGCGATGAAACCACCGGCGCGCTGTTTGCACGCAATCGCTGGCGCGCCGATTTCGGCGAGCGGGTGGCGTTCTTCGATATGGCCGGGCAGCAGCAGTCGCTCAGTGGCGACCGCGCGCATTTTCTTGGCCTGCTTGGCAGCGTGGCCGCGCCTGCCGCCCTGCAGCACGACACGCCGCTGGATGGCCGGCTCGGTGCTGGCCTGAACCCATGCGGCGCACTGCAGACCCAGGTCGAACTGGCGCCGGGCGGCTGCCTGGAATTGCTCTTTCTGCTCGGCGAAGGCGCCGACGAGGCAGCGGCGCAGGCGCTGGTGACGACCTATCGCGGCAGCGACGTCGACGAGGTACTGGCGGGCGTCGCCACGCTGTGGAACGACCTGCTCGACACCGTGCAGGTGCAGACACCGGACCGCGCGATGGACCTGCTGCTCAACGACTGGGCGTTGTATCAGATCACCGGTTGCCGGCTGTGGGCACGCACGGCCTACTACCAGGCCAGCGGCGCATATGGTTTCCGCGACCAGTTGCAGGACGTGATGGCACTGTGCGTGACGCGACCGGACCTGGCCCGCGAACACCTGCTGCGCGCTGCCGGGCGCCAGTTCGCCGAAGGCGACGTGCAGCACTGGTGGCTGCCGCCGAACGGCCAGGGCATCCGCACGAAAATCCGCGACGACCGCGTGTGGCTGGTCTACGTGGCGATGCATTACGTCGAGGTCAGCGGCGACCGCGCGGTGCTCGATCACGCGCTGCCCTTCCTCGAAGGCCAGGCCATTCCCGACGACGCCACCGACGCGTTCTTCCAGCCCACGCTGTCGAAGCACACCGCGAGCGTCTACGAACACTGCGCGCTGGCGATCGACTCCAGCCTCACCCGCGGCGCGCACGGCCTGCCGCTGATCGGCACCGGCGACTGGAATGACGGCATGAACGCGGTCGGCGCGGCTGGCCGCGGCGAAAGCAGCTGGCTGGGCTGGTTCCTGCTTGCCAGCATCGATCGCTTCGCGCCGGTGGCCGAACAGCGCGGCGAGGGCGCGCGCGCGCAGCGCTGGCGCGACTACGCCGACGCCCTGCACACGGCACTGGAGCAGGCCTGGGACGGCCAGTGGTACCGGCGCGGCTACTACGACGATGGCGCACCGCTGGGTTCGGCGCAGAGCGCGCAGTGCCGGATCGACACCATCGCGCAGTCGTGGAGCGTGATGGCCGGTCGCGACAACCGCACTCACGCCGCCCAGGCGATGGCCTCGGTCGATCGTCTGCTGGTCGATCATGCGCATCAACTGGCCCGCCTGTTCACCCCGCCGTTCGACCAGGACGGCAAGGAAGATCCCGGCTACATCAAGGGCTATCCGCCGGGCGTGCGCGAAAACGGCGGCCAGTACACGCATGGCGCGACCTGGTCGGTGTTCGCCTGGGCGGGGCTGGGCGACGGCGACCGCGCCGGCGAGCAGTTCCGCCTGCTCAATCCGCTCGGCCACGCCGACAGCGCCGCGGCGATCGCCCGCTACAAAGTGGAACCGTACGTGGTCTGCGCGGACGTCTATTCGGTCGAGCCCCATATCGGCCGCGGCGGCTGGACCTGGTACACCGGCTCGGCGGCATGGCTTTATCGCGCGGGACTGGAAGCGGTGCTCGGCTTCCGCCTGCAGGGCGACCGCTTGCGCATCGAGCCATGCATGCCCAGGGCGTGGGACGGCTTCGAGATCGTCTATCGCCATCGCGGCGAGCACGTCACTCGCTACGAGATCAGCGTGCAGAATCCGCACCATGTCTGTGGCGGCGTGGTCCAGGTGCAAATGGACGGCCAAACGCTGGAAGCCGGCGCCGCGATCGCGCTGTGCGACGACGGCAGGACGCACCATCTGCACATCACCCTTGGCACGCCAAGCGCCTAGCAGCTCGCCAGCGAGCGCCTAGGCGGGGCCGCGCCGCGTGCGTGAGGTGCCAAGTTTCCGGGTCAGCGTATTGCGGCCCACGCCCAGTGCCTGCGCCGCGTTCTGGCGATGGCCGTCGCTGCCGGCCAGCGCCGCCTGCAGCAGAGTCTGGTCGAGCGCGTCGCGGGCCCGCGCGTGGATGTCCACCTCGCCGTCGGCCAGCGCCTGCACCGCCCACTCGCGCAGCGCGTCGGTCCATTCGCCGCCGTGCGCAGCGGCCGTCGCACCGCCGAGATCGGCGGGCAGGATCTCGCTGCCCGGAGCAATCACGGCCAGCCGGCGGCACAGGTTTTCCAGCTCGCGCACGTTGCCCGGGTAGTCGCGCTGGACCACCAGCTTCAGCGCGGCCCTGGAGAACCGCTTCGGCGGCAGCTTCAGCTCCTGCGCGGTGACGGCGAGAAAGTGCTGCGCCAGTACGGCGATGTCGCTGCGCCGGGTGCGCAGCGGCGGCAGCTCGATGCGCACCACGTCCAGCCGGTGCATCAGGTCGGCGCGGAACAGGCCGGCGGCGACGCGCGCGGTCAGGTCCTGATGGGTGGCAGCAACGATGCGCACATTGCAGCGGATCAGTTCGCGCCCGCCGACGCGATAGAACTCGCCGCCGGCCAGCACGCGCAGCAGGCGCGTCTGCAGGATCAGCGGCATGTCGCCGATCTCGTCGAGGAACAAGGTGCCGCCCTCGGCCTGCTCGAAACGGCCGCTGACGCGGCGGGTGGCGCCGGTGAACGCGCCAGCCTCGTGGCCGAACAATTCGCTTTCCAGCAATTCGCTGGGGATCGCCGCGGTGTTGAGTGCCACGAAGGCCTTGTCACGTCGCGCGCTTTCCTCGTGCAGCGCGCGCGCCACCAGTTCCTTGCCGGTGCCGGTCTCGCCGGTGACCAGCACGTTGAGATCGCTGGCGGCGACCCGGCCAATCAGCCGGAACACCTCGCGCATCGGCGCACTTTCGCCCAGCAGGGCGTGGTTCGCCGCGGGTACGCTGGAAGCGGCCGGCGTCGGCGCGGCCGCGCTGGCCAGCGCGCGCTGCACCGAGGCCACCGCATGATCGAGGTCGAACGGCTTGGCCAGGTAGTCGACCGCACCCAGTCGATAGGCCGCGGCCGTCGTCGCCACGTCGGTATAGGCACTCATCACGATCACCGGCCCGATGGCCTGCGCCTGCAGTTCGCCGAGCAGGGCCAGCCCGTCTTCGCCCGGCATGCGCACATCCGTGAGCAGCAAGGCGGGGCGCGCCGACTGCAAGGCCTCGCGCGCCGTCGCCACATCGCCAAACTCGCGCACCACATGTCCGGCATCGCGCAGCGCCTCCGCCAGCACGAAACGCACACCGCGATCATCATCGAGCAGCCAGATGTCTTCATTCTTCATGCGTCGGTCTCATTGGCTCCCCGCGTGGAACCGGGGACATGGGGGCGTGCTTCGCTCGGCTCCTCCCCCTGCAGGCAGGGGGAGGCTGGGAGGGGGTGGCGCCGGGTGGCGAGGAAGATCACGAGCTGACCCCACCCCAGCCCTCCCCTGCTGCGCAGGGGAGGGAGCACGGCGCGAGGAAGTGCGGCGCGTGCTTCGCTCTGCTCCTCCCCCTGCGGGCAGGGGGAGGCTGGGAGGGGGTGGCGCCGGGTGGCGAGGAAGATCACGAGCTGACCCCACCCCAACCCTCCCCTGCTGTGCAGGGGAGGGAGCACGGCGCATTGACGGGCATCAGCCACGGGCGCGCTCCAGCGGCAGGTACAGCGAGAACACGGTCTGCCCCGCACGGCTGCTGTAGCGCAGTTCGCCGCCGTGTTCCTGGGCGATTTCGCGCGACAGCGCCAGGCCCAGCCCGGTGCCGTCGGCGCGGCCGGACACCAGCGGCTGGAACAGCGTGTCGCGCAGCGCGGGCGGCACGCCGGCGCCGTCGTCGATCATGTCGACGCGCAAGGCCATCCGCTGCATGCGCTCGCCCACGCGCACGCCGTGCTCGACCCGCGTGCGCATGGTCAGCGTGCGCGCGCCGGCTTCCACCGCGTTGCGGGCCAGATTCAGCAGCAGCTGCTGCAGGCGATCGGCGTCGCCGTGCAGGTCCGGCACGCTGGGGTCGTAGTCATGCTGCAGGCGCGGCGGCGCCGGCTCGGCCTGCAGCAGGTCGGCCAGCCGTTCCAGCAGTTGATGGATGTTGACCGGCCCCGGCTGCGCCGCGCCATCGTGGTGCAGCAGGCGGTTGGCCAGCGTGGCGAGGCGGTCCGCCTCGTCGATGATCAGCCGTGCCAGCGCGCGCAGGTCGTCGTTGTCGACCCGCCGTTGCAGCAACTGCGCGGCACCGCGCAGCCCGGCCAGCGGATTCTTCACCTCATGGGCGAAGCCGCGCAAGGTCGCCGACAGCGGCGAGGCGGTGGGCATCGGTTCGGCCAGCACATGCACTTCCAGCAGCAAGCCGTCGTCGATCGGCTGCAGCGCGATATCGGCAAGCAGTTCGCGCCCCGCCGCACCGGCCAGCGGCATTTCGCGCCATTGCAGTGGCCGCTGTTCGGCCAGCGCGCGTGCGGCCTGCGCCAGCGCGGTTTCATCCAGCCAGCGCGCCAGCGGCTGGCCGGCGGCGCTGCGCGGCCCCAGCGCGAGGCACTCGGCCAGCGCCGGATTGATCCATTGCAGGTGCAGCTGCGCGTCGAGCCGGGCCAGCCCGGTCGTCATCTGTGCCGCCCAAGTTGGGCAATCGGCCTCGTTCATTGCACCATATTGGCCAATGCTTCGATTTGGTGCAACCGAATCATCGAGCGCGGTTCCCTCGGCGGCCTGGACTGCCGGTTGGCGCGAGTCGCACGCCTTCAGGTTCGCGCGACCTGAAGACTCCGCCGCCGGGCGCAGCTGCATGATTCGACCGCCGCAACCTGATTGCTTGAATTATTCGACGCCGCGCATGAGCATCGTTCGGACCTGCCAACAAGCCAGCTCTTCCAGGAACATCGGCCATGCCCAGACGTCTTGCTGCCCTGATGCTTCTTGCATGCTGGTCGGCCGCTCAACAAGCGCACGCGCAAGCGGCGATCATCCCGCAGCCGAGCCGGATCGAGGTCGGCCGCGGCAGCTTCGCGCTGGACCGGAACGTGCGCATCGTCGCGCCGGTCGATCGACGCGCCCGGGAGATCGCCGCCTTCCTGCGCGATGGCATCCGCGCGGACAGCGGGATCGCGCTGCGGATCGGCGCGGCCACCAAACAGCCGCGCATCGAACTGCGCATCGATCCTTCCGTGCAAGGCGAGGAGGCCTACGGGCTGACTGTCACGCCGCAACGGCTCGAGATCGCGGCGGCCGACGATCGCGGGCTGTTCTGGGGCGTGCAGACGCTGCGGCAACTGCTGCCACCGGGGCATCACGCCACGCTGGCCATCGCCGCCGTGCGCATCGACGACGCACCGCGCTACGCCTGGCGCGGCGTGATGCTGGATGCGGCGCGGCACTTCATTCCGGTGGCGCTGGTCAAGCAGCAGATCGACCTGCTCTCGCGCTACAAGCTCAACGTGCTGCATTGGCATCTGACCGACGACCAGGGCTGGCGCATCGCCATCCGCAAATACCCGAAGCTCACCAGCGTCGGCGCGTGGCGCACCGAGGCCGATGGCAGCCGCAGCGGTGGCTTCTACACCCGGCAGGACATCCGCGACGTGGTCGAGTACGCGCGCCAGCGCAACGTGATGATCGTGCCGGAGATCGAGATGCCGGGACATGCCTCGGCGGCGGTCGCGGCCTACCCGTCGCTGTCGTGCCCGGAGCAGCCGATCGTGGTGCCGGCCACCTGGGGCGTGTTCACCGACATCTACTGCGCGGGCGACGAGGCGACGTTTGCCTTCCTGCATGACGTGCTCGATGAAGTGGCCGAGTTGTTCCCCGCGCCCTACATCCACATCGGTGGCGACGAGGTACCCAAGCAGCAATGGGCGCAAAGTACGTCGTCGCAGCAGCGCATGCACGACGAAAAGCTGGCCGACGTCGACGCGCTGCAGAGCTGGTTCATCCAGCGCATCCAGCGCGACCTCGAAGCGCGCGGCAAGACCCTGGTCGGCTGGGACGAGATCCTCGAAGGCGGCGCCGACCGCAACGCGGTGGTGGAAATGTGGCGCGGCGATGCCGAGGCGGCCAAGGCGCTGGCCAACGGCAACCGGCTGATCATCGCCGGGCCGTTCTATCTGGACACGCCGATCGAAGAACTCACCACGCAGGACATCTACCGCATCAATCCGTTTGCCTCGCCGGCCTTCGCGGGACACCAGGACCAGGTGCTCGGCGCCGAGGCGCCGCTATGGAGCGAATACGTCACCCCGCGCAACCTGGAGGCGATGCTCTATCCGCGCGTGATCGCGCTGGCCGAACGCCTGTGGAACCCCGACGTCCACGACTACGCCGACTTCCAGCGGCGGCTGCGCGCGCACTACCCGTGGCTGGACGCGCAGCACATCGCCTACGGCCCGGAAGACCGCGACCTGGTCGATTACAAGCTCGGCTACAACCCGCTGCAACACCGCTGGCGCGTGCGCGCCGCGCGCGGTTTCGACGACATCGCGCTGCACTACACCGTGGACGGCAGCGAACCGACCGCACAGTCGCCCACCTTCGGCGACGTGCTGGACCGCTACGCGCCGGCGACGCTCAAGGTGGCGCCGTTCCGCCATGGCGTGCCGTACCTGCCCAGCCAGACGTTCCAGGCGGTGGACAACAAGGCGCTGGGCAAGCCGCTCACGTACCTCACCGCGCCCGACCCGCACTACGCCGGCGCCGCCACGCAACTGGTCGACGGCGTGATCGGCGACGACAACTTCAACGACGGCCTGTGGGCGGGCTGGCGCGGCAACGACCTCGACGCCACCATCGACCTGAAGCCCGTCACGCCGTTCCACAGCATCCAGATGCGCTTCCTGCAGCAGAGCGGTTCCTGGGCGCTGCTGCCCAAATTGGTCACCTTCGCCGTTTCGGACGACGGCAAGACCTGGCGCACGCTGCAGTCCACGCCGATCGCGGTGGACCCGATGGACCTGCGCGCGATGATCCGCACCGTGCGCTTCGACACCACCGTGCCGGTGACCGCCCGCTACCTGCGCGTCACCGCGCAGAACTACGGCATGCTTCCACCCGGCCACGAGGGCGCGGGGAAGCCGGCGCATTTGTTCACCGACGAAATTCTGGTGCAGTGAAACTCGCGGCTGAGTTTCGCTCGTGAGTGCTGGTCGTGGGCGTCAGGGGAGTGGCATGACAGGCGAGGCAGGCGCCAAAGCGAGTCGATGCCGGCTTTGCGCCGGGACGGCCATTCGAGAAGAAGCTCCTTCGACCCACGGACTTCCTGTAAGCGTCCGCGTCAGCGGAGTAGAACCTGGCCACAAAATGCCGGCAATTCGGCGTTGATCCCTCTTCATTGAATAGCAGTGGCCGCTGGTGGTGAGGAAGAGTTTAATGAGCCATGCTGGCGCTGCTCTCAGGTGAACTTGTGCCGGCCAAGCGGACATCCCGGCAAGTGGTCAACTTTTCAGGAGCGAAGAAATTTTAAGCCTGGCAGATCAAACCCCGCTGCTCGGCCTGTGTGTCGCACTCGGCATTGGTCTGCTCGTCGGAGCCGACCGCGAACGCCGCAAGCAAGCCGGCCCGACAAGAGGTGCTGCGGGCATTCGTACCTTTGTTGTGTGCGCTTTGCTCGGCTCGGTGAGTGTCATCCTGGGCGGCGGCCTGGTATTGGCCGTGACGGCGTTGATCGTAGGCGCGGGCGCGCTGGTTGCGTACCAGCGCACCCGGCATCATGACCCTGGCTTGACCACAGAGTCCGCGCTGCTGCTGACCTGCCTGTTGGGCGGGTTGGCGATCCGCGATTCGATGCTGGCTGCAGGCGTGGGTGCGGTCCTGGCCTTGCTGTTGGCATCGCGCGATCGCTTGCACCACTTCGTTCGCAGCGTGCTCCGGGCACAGGAGTTGAACGACATCATTTTGTTCTCGGCGATGGCCTTGATCGTGTTGCCGCTGGCTCCCGACCGATTCATGGGGCCATTCGATGCACTCAATCCCCGTGCCATTGCCCGCTTGATCGTGGCGGTGATGGCGATCAGTGCGCTTGGCTACGTGGCCATGCGCGCCCTGGGGCCGCGTTACGGCCTGCCGCTGGCCGGGTTTGCAGCAGGCTTCGTTTCAAGCACTGCCACCATTTATTCCATGGGTGAACGCGCATCACGCCAGCCATCTCTCATGAGCGGAGCCGTGGCAGGTGCGGTGCTGTCATCCATCGCCACCATCATTCAGATGACGGTGGTCATCGGGCTGATACAGACATCGTTGCTGACCGCGCTGGTGCTGCCCTTGTCGTTTGGCGGTGTGGCCGCCTGCCTGTATGGGCTGGTGTTCTTTTTTCGCAGAGACCCTGTCAGCAACACGGGAAGTCCGGTTGAAGATGTGGGCCGTGCTGTCAATCTGAAGGCAGCGGCGGTATTTGCCGTGCTTGTCAGTCTGATCCTGCTGGTGTCCGCGGGATTGAACGCATGGCTGGGGGCGCAAGGCATGTTGTTGGGCGCCGCACTGACCGGCTTGGCCGATGCGCATGCAACCGCCGCATCAGCCGCTTCGCTGATGGCCGCCGGCAAGATTTCGAGCGCCCAAGCCGTTGGACCGATTTTGATTGGCCTGACTACCAACACCCTGATGAAAGCGGTGGTTGCCTTCAAGGCCGGCGGCGTCCACTACGCCACGCGCATCGTGCCGGGCCTGGCCTTGATGACTGCAGCTGTCTGGCTGGGAGCCTGGCTCGGGTGATGGTCTGATTCCCGCAAGTGGACTCCTGCCGGCCTCGTAGACACCCCCCAAGGTGTCTTCCCTCCGCTGGATCTGGCGAAGGATTCAGCGTGGACTGGCGGGCAGAATCGGACGCGGGTCATTGAACCCGACCCCCTTGGTCTTCATCGAACAGCTCACGGATGCGCTTCAGCGTCGACTGGATTGCCGCCTTGAACCCCTGGTCGCTGTCCATCCACGCTTGCGCTGCCTGTTCCTCGGGGCCATGGGCTGCCTTGCCACGCAGACCCAGATAGCCATAGAAGCGCAGTTGCAGCTCGCCGTTCTCGTCCTCGAAGAGTTCGTTGATGATCGCGCCCTCGCGCGGGCTCGTCACCTGGAAGAAGGTGATCTTCGTTGCTGCGGCGAAGGTGATGATCTCGGTAACGTCGTCGCCCAGGATGGTCGCCTCGCGCAGCCAGTGCGAGTCGCTCTCTTCGACGATATCGCAGCGAGTGCACTCATCGGGCGGGAAGAAGAGTTTCGCGTCACGGGCCTTTTGAACCAATCCTTCCCATACCTGGGCGCGGGTCAGCCTGGTTTGGCCGGGAGCATTCACCGGCAGCGTGGCGGTTGAGTAAATCATGATGGGGTCCTTGAGCAGGATGAAATTGAGCTCGCGTCAGACGGCAGCCGCGATTTCTGCGGCGAAGTCGCGATAGGAGCGCAACGGACGACCCAGCAGCCGACTCAGTTTGTCGACGTCGCCGGTCTCGGGAACCATGCCGTCGGTGAGAAAGCGTTCGGCCATCTGGCGCATGTCGTAGGCCATCCACGCAGGCATGAACTGGCGCAGGTTCTGCTCGAAGCCGGCCGTGTCGTCGCCGCCGTAGGCAATCGGGCGGTTGAGGGCCTCGGTCCAGATGGCTGCCACTTCGGTGCCAGTCAGCGTGTCCGGGCCGACCAGGTTCATGCGGGTCAGCGCGCTGCCGTCCGGTGCCTGGTCGCGGTTGAGCAGCTCGATGGCCGCGATCTCGCCGATGTCGCGCGCATCGATCATGGCAAGCCCCTTGCTGCCGATGGGCATGGGATACACGCCGTGCCCCAGCACCACGTCCTTGATCGTCACGTCGTTGTTCATGAAGTACGCCGGGCGCAGGATGGTGGCGTTGAAACCCATCTGCTCGATCATGCGCTCCACACCAAACTTGCCGGCGAAGTGCGGCACATTCACATAGCGGTCGCTGTGGATGACCGAGAGGTAGACGACCCGCTTGACCCCAGCCTCGCGCGCCACGTTGAGGGTGATCAGCGCCTGGGTGAACTCGTCGGCCACCACCGCGTTGAGGAGAAAAAGCGTGGAGATGCCCTGGAAGGCATTGCGCAAGGCATCGACATCGAGCAGGTCGCCCCGCACGACCTCCACCCCATCGGGCAGGTTGGCGGCGGCTGGATCGCGGACCAGGGCGCGCACCTTGGCGCCACGCTGGGTGAGTTGCTTGATGACGTGCCGGCCGACATTGCCGGTGGCGCCAGTTACGAGAATGGTCATGGGACTGCTCCGGGTTGGTTGGGAGGCCCTATGGTTGGTGATTCGCTGTTGAGCCGATAGCCCATATACTTGGACCATCCGTCTCGCTGGTGGAACACATGGACTTGCTGGCTTTGGCTGACTTCAACCTGGTGGCTCGCCATGGCGGCTTTGGCCGGGCGGCCAGGGCGGCTGACCGGCCCAAGGCCACGTTGTCACGGCGGGTAGCGGACCTGGAGGCCAGCCTGGGGGTGCGTCTGTTCGAGCGCGGCTCCCACGCCCTGAAGTTGACCCAGGAGGGCCGAGCCTTGTTCGAGCGCACCGAGAGCCTGCTCACCGAGGTGGCCGAAGCGGCTACCGCGATCGCTTCGGGCGGCACCACGCCCCGCGGCAGGCTGCGTGTCAGCGCGCCGTTGCTGTTCTCCCAGACCGCCCTGGGCAAACTGTCGGCCGAGTTCGCGCTGCGCTATCCGGAAGTGCGCCTGGAAATCACGACCGAAGACCGGGGTGTGGACATGGTCGAAGAAGGGTATGACCTGGTGATCCGGGTCAATCCCGATCCCAACGAAAATCTGGTCGGGCGCATCCTGCTTCGCGATCGCCTGGTGGCGGTAGCCCGTCCTGATTTGCCAAGGCCGGTGGCCGAAGCACCGGCGCCGGCGGTGGTGCGCGTATCCGGCAATCAGTCAGGCTGGGACCTGCGTACCGAAGAGGGCGATGTCCGTGTATCCATTGACCCGATCCTGCGACTGGCTTCACTCATCATGATTCGCGATGCCGTGCGCACCGGGATCGGTGCAGCCATGCTTCCGCTCTCACTGGTGGCCAGCGACCTGCACGCAGGGGCGCTTGTGAGCTGGGGCGATGGCAAGGGCCCGCCGATCGAGATCTGGACGCTCTATCCCTCGCGCCGCCTGCTGAGTTCGCGCGTCTCGGCCTTCCTGGAATTCCTGAAAGAGGCCTTTCCGCTGGGACAGCCCGAAGAGCTGGCCGCTTACATCAGAGGCTGAGTATCGTCATCTCGTACCCCGGCACGCATCTCACCGAGACGTCCACCTTCGGCCAAAAGCGGGCATTGACGATAGGCCGACTCCACGGCGTCGCGGCAGCAGCCCTTGTATCTCAAGATGGCAAGGAGGCTGAGGCCAAAGGTAACGTCACCACGAATTGACTGCCACATCCCTTCCCGTCGCTTGTGGCCTCGATCGTCCCGCCATGCGCTTCAACCAGTTCGCGAGCCACGGTCAGCCCGATACCCAGACCCGTCCCGTTGAACCCGATGGCATGCGCATCCTGCACAAAAGGGTTGAATATCCCGGGCATTGCGGTGGCACTGATGCCGATGCCGTTATCGGTCAAAGTCATCACGGCGGTGGTGTCAGTCGTCACAAGCCGTAGCCTGATCTGCCCTCCCTCCTGCGTGTACTTCGATGCATTGGTGAGCAGATTGCACATGACTTGCGTGAGCCGAACGGGGTCGCCTTGCACCTCAACGGCAACGGTGGGTAGCTGCAATCGGAAATGCTGCAAACGCAAATCCATCGCTGGCCGACATCCCTCGATGGCTGCATCGAGAATGGCGACGATGTCAATCCTTCGACACTCGATCCGCAGTTTTCCGGTATTGATGCGGGATATATCGAGCAAATCGGTCACGAGTCGCGTGATGTGCGTCACTTGGCGCTCGATGATCGCCTGCATTCTGGGCAACTCCTCCGCTCCAACTTCCACCATCAGGCTTGTTGCTATGCGAATAGGCGTAAGCGGCGTGCGCAGCTCGTGCGCTATCAACGCCAGAAACTCTGTTTGCTTGCGTTGCGCTTGCTCTGCCGCTGCTTGCAGATCCTGTGCATTCAGCACCGCCATGAGCAGCTGCTCGTTTGCCTCGCACAGATGCGCCTGTCGACGCTCGTGCTCAAGCAAGGCTTCCTCGTAACGAACCAAGGGTTGCTTCAGCGATGTCAGCGCTGTCGGCCCGGAAAGGGGCTCATCCGCAGCTTGACTGCCATAAAATTCAACGCTGCCCGTGCTGCGCATTTTCGCTCGATACATCGCGATGTCCGCGTGGTGGACCAGCGTATCGGCGTCCACTCCGTCATCGGGGTAGATACTGATGCCGATACTCGCCGCCAGGCGCAGCACGTGATGACCAAGTCGGCTGGGCATGGCGAGGGCCGTAATGACCTTGTCGGCGATGAGGGCCGCATCGGATGCTTCGGACAACTCAGGGAGCAGAATCAGAAATTCATCACCCCCATGGCGGCTTACCGTATCTGCGTCACGAACGGAAGAACAAAGACAGTGTGCCGCCAGTTGAAGTACTTCATCGCCGATTGTATGGCCGAGCGTATCGTTGATCTGCTTGAACTTGTCCAGATCGATGAAGAGAATCGCCACCCGACGGCCCGTACGCTTCGCCATGGCGATGGCCTGGGCCAGGCGATCGAATAGCAGAGGGCGATTCGGGAGTTTGGTCAACGCATCGAGTTCGGCGGCACGTGATACTTGCTCCAGTGCCTGTTTGACGTTATCGGCATGACTTTGAGCAAGAAGAGCCGCCTGCATCAAATGTTCGTTGGCTTCAAGGAGCTGCGCCGCTTGGCTACTATCCAGGCTGCTCTCTACTTCAATCAGATTCTGTTGCAAGCCGCTCAATACCGTTCGTACCTGCTCGGCCTGCAATTGCAGGTGCGCAAGTTCGCGTGCCGCGAGCGCTACGGCTTCGGCATCATCGATCGGACCGCTGCTCATGGAAGAAAGCCTGACCTGGCGGGATCAAGCATGAGGATGCTCGGCAGCGAGGGGTGCTGGATCTCCAGCACCTTTCTTCGTAGGCCTGCCCCCCAGCAATCCCTCTTGATCAGTGAGCATGTCGCTGATCTGGATGCCGTCGTCGTTGATACTGAACAGACGCAACTCGTCCGAGTGAGCGCTCCCCCGCACCTTGACCACTGCCATCATGCGCAGTAGCCGACTGTCGACCTCGATGTAACGCTGCACGATGATGGCGTCTGTCATGAACGCCGTGCCGTACGGGCTGAAGCGCAGATCCGTGTAGCGATCCTCCAACTCGGAGGTCATCAGCACCGTGACGCCCTCCGCCGCGAGAGCGGCGATCATGCGCGACAGGTTTTCGCGAAAGTCCGGACGAAAGGTCGGAGCCAAAGCGAGCTCAAAACCTGACAAAGAATCGATCACCACGCGAGTCGCCTTGAGACGACGGATCTCCGATACCAGCAGAAGCATGATCTCGTCGATCGACAAGTCAGGTGCCCGGTTGTTCACCAGGCCGACGCGCCCCCTGTGGATCAACTCAGCGAGGATCGGGGTATGAGAACGGTTGGGAACCTGCTCGAAAGCCGCGATGACGCCGGTTTCTCCACAGCGTGCGCCCTCCGCAAGAAAAGCTGCCGCAAGAATGCTCTTGCCCGACCCTGACGGGCCAGCCACGAGCATGGAGTAACCGCGTGGCAAGCCGCCACCCAGCATGTCGTCCAGACGATGCACGCCCATCCGAAGCCTTTCACTGGAGTCTGTTGCGGCTGAGACGGAAGGCGTCGCAATCAAGACTCTGGCGGGTGCGAACACACGCAAGCCGGCAGCGTCGATACGAAAGGTGTGCAATCCGGGCAAGGTGGGCTGGCCACGCATTTTCTTGATCTCCAGCTTGCGCACCATGGAGTTGCGTTGCACGCTCTGACTCAACCAGATCAAACCGTCCGCAACGGTAAACACCGGGTTGGCATCAGCCTCGTTGAAGTATTCTCCGATGAGGAATGTCGTGGCCTGCCAGCTTGTCATCAGCATGCCAAGCTGCTGCACGAAATGCTGGAGATTGAGGTAAGCCTTGCCCTCGGCTGCGCTCGCCAGCATCACCGACCGGAAGGAGTCCACGAACACCAGCGCCGGGCTTTCGCTCTCGACTTCGTGCAGGATCCGGCGCAGCACCTGCTTGAGGCCTCCTGCCATCATGTCGTCGGTAAGGCTGATGAAGCGAACCACCCGATTGATCGACTTGTCGTCGAAAAACTCGAATTGCTGCTGGTAGCGCAACATCTTCAACGGCGGCTCGCCGAGCACCGTGAAATAGATTGCCGGACGTTGCGGCGTGGCCAGAGCGAACATCATCTGGTGCGCAAGGGTAGTCTTGCCGCAACCCGGTGGCCCCGCGATCAGGTTGAACGAGAATTCCGGGAGGCCTCCTCCGAGCATGTCGTCCAGACCGGGCACGCCGGTGGCCAGGCGATTGATGGTCACGCTCTTGTTCATCTTGAGTTGTCCTGCGCAGGAGCGGGTAACAGATCCGCCCATACGGGTCGCAGTAGTCGTTCGGTGAGCGATGCCCCAATCAAGTTGGCAAGCACCTCGTAAAACATCTGCAGTGCCGACCCCGCCCCGGCAGCGATCTCGGCGCCACTTTGCTCAAGAAGGGCAGCTTTCAATGCAGCAAGATTCATGGTTGCGTGCATGCCTTCATGCACATCCATCAACCACGGATGCTGCCGGCTGGCGAGATAGAAACTGCGCTTGTAGAGCGTAGCGACGCTGCGCTGTCCGATAATGGGCGAAAGGGAAGCTTCAATCGTCTGCCAGGCCGAGACGATGAACTCGGCCAATTGCTGCACAACAGCGCCATCTCTGGCTCTTTGCACCAGCGTCACGACGATTCGATGGCTTTCTTGGCTTTCCACTAGGCTGGCAAGGGCACCCGTTCATTAACGCATCACGCTAATTGATGATCAGTGCCGTTGCCGTGATGATCCATGGCGAGTTCAATTCTGAAGTGCAACGCCCCGCGTGGTAGAGCGGCGCAGCCTCCTTCACCCGTGGTGCACTTCGTAGTGGAATCCGCCCACAGTGATCTCCAGCCAGCCAAGGTGGCCCTCCAAAAGTTGGCTACGATCCATCGCCAACTTTTACGGTGCGATCACCGTGATGGAGGCAGACTCCCGCCGATTCGGTCGCGCATGAACAATTATGATCATCTTCGATATCCCCTATGCACCGTTGCATCATGGCGAATGGTGCGTGGGGTCGAGCAACGATGGTCATTCAGAATTCACAAGCCGCCTCGATGCGCTTCGATACGCAATCAACGCGGCTCTGAAGGTGCAGCAACAGGGTAGCGATGCACGGATCACCATCGAGGGTGTCGACGGTCAATGGCGCATGTTCGACCATCGGGCAAAGGGCATCGTGTAGATATCCGATCGCAGAGGATGTCGCACCGACTCGCCATCCTTCGCGCCGTTTGCTGGGTTCGCGCGTCTCGACCTTCCTTGAATTCCTGAAAGAGGCCATTCCGCCGGGACGGCCCGAAGAGCCGGCCGCTTGCATCAAAGGCTGAGCATCGCCATCTTGCAGCCCGGCACTCATCTCGCCCGGATGCCCGCCTTCGGTCCCCTTTTGATCGGTCGACAACAAGACGTCGGGCAAGCCGGTTACGTACCTCACTGCGCCCGCCCCGCACTACGCCGGCACCGCCACGCAACTGGTCAACGGCGTGATCGGTGACGACAACTTCAACGATGACCTGCTGGCGGGCGGGCCTTGTTGGGCCCGCCTGCGCTACGGATGAATTTTTTCGCCGCGACTCAGCATGTCGATGAATTGGGAAATCTTCCTTGCGCGCGTTTCAGCGCGTTTCACATGCTGGATCCGGAAAAGAATGGCGTACCGATTCTGGCTGTCGAGGGTCGCAAAGAACTGCCTGGCCTTCGGATTTTTGTCGAGAGATTGCTGCAAATCGTCAGGCACCGTCGATGTGCTTGCAGAGGAACAGGCGGCTTCCCAGCGCCCATCCTGCCTGGCACGGTCGATTTCGCGAAGCCCGGCGGGCTGCATCCTTCCGGCCGAGATCAACGCTTCGGTCTTTGCCTTAACGTGATTTTCGGTCGTTCATGCCGTACCTGTGTGTGGCTTGGCAGCGGAATCGGACATGCCGCGAAGCCGCTTCGGCTTGATCAAATTGTCAGGCCTCATCAGGCGATACGCCAGCCAGACCTGCCGCCAGCCGTTGCGTGTTCACGACGACACAACCCGAAGTGGACATTGCAATATTTGGAATTCATTTCACCAGGCCCACCACAAAATCCAGAAAGGCCCGGCACTTCGCCGGCAGATGATGTCGTGAGTGGTAAAGCGCATAGAGCGGAAAACGCTCGTCGGACCAGTCTTCCAGGATCTGCACCAGCTTGCCGCTGCGCAGCAGCGGCTCCACGCCAAGCGCCATGACCTGAGCGATGCCGTGGCCGGCGAGGCAGACGCTGTGCTGGGTGCCGACATCATTGACGGTAAGCTGGCCGTGAGTGGCCACGGTGGTGATGCGGCGGCCGCGGTGGAATTCCCAGTCGAACGGACGACCGGTCAGCGGGTCGCGGTAATGGATGCACACGTGCTTGCTGTTCTCCAGCTCCTTCGGCGTGGCCGGCGTGCCGTGTTTGCGCAGGTAGACGGGTGAGGCGACGGTGAGGATGCGCGTCTCCAGCAGACGACGCGCTACCAGCGACGAGGCGACCGGTTCGTGGAAGCGCACAGCCATGTGGAATCCGTCGGCCACGAGATCGCCGAGGCGGTCGCGTGTAATCAGTTCCAGTTGCAGCTGCGGATGCGCCGCAAGGAACGCGCCCAGTTGCGGACCGAGCATCAATCGCGAGAAGTAGGGGTCGACGCTGACGCGCAGACGACCGCGCACGGCGGTGGCGCCTTCGGCCACATCGCCTGCGGCCTCCTCCAGTCCGGCCAGCAGTGGCACGATGCGCTCGTGCAGGCGGCGACCGTCATCGGTAAGCGAGACCGAGCGCGTGGTGCGGTCGAACAGTCGCACGCCCAGTCGCGCCTCCAGCCGCGCGATCGCGCGACTGACACCGGGCGGCGACATGTCCAGCGCCTCGGCCGCGGCGGCGAAGCTGCCGCCGTCCACGATGGCACTGAGTACGCTCATGCCGTTCAACATGCGTTCGTCGAAGCCCATGATTCATGCCTTCATGTCATTTATCAAATGACTTTCATGTTATCGCGTAATGCATGGCCGCTCTCGACAATGTTCCTCGTGCGGCGACCGCCGCGATCATGCGAGGAGAATCATCATGTACACGATTACGGGAATCACCGGTCAGGTGGGTGGCGTTGTCGGGCAGGCACTGCGCGTGGCTGGCCTGCCGGTGCGCGCCGTCGTACGCGATGCCAGCAAGGGCCAGCGCTGGGCAGACCGGGGCTGCGAAGTGGCGCTTGCGCACATGGACGACGCCGCCGCGCTGCGCCGGGCGTTTGACGGAGCCGAGGCGGTATTCGTGCTGTTGCCGCCGACGTTCGACCCCACGCCCGGGTTTCCCGAAGCACGCCGGGTGATCGAGGCCGTGCGCGAAGCACTGGAAGCCGCCCAGCCGCAGCGAGTGGTCTGCCTGTCGACCATCGGCGCGCAGGCGACGCAACCGAACCTGCTCAACCAGCTGGGACTGATGGAACAGGCGCTGAGCACGCTCGGCTTGCCGATCGCCTTCCTGCGAGCGTGCTGGTTCATGGAAAACAGCCAATGGGACGTGCGGCCGGCGCGCGACGTCGGCGAGATGCCGAGCTTCCTGCAGCCGACCGACCGCGCGGTGCCGATGGTGGCGACCGCCGATATCGGTGCGGTGGCCGCCGAGCTTTTGCAGCAACACTGGCAAGGCCGTCGCGTGGTCGAACTGGAAGGTCCGGCGCTGGTTTCCCCTGACGATATCGCTGCAGCCTTCACCCGACACCTGGCCCGACCCGTCCGCGCCAAGGCGGTGCCGCGCGACCAATGGGAAACCTTGTTCCGTGCCCAGGGCATGCAGCACCCGCTGCCGCGCATGCAGATGCTGGATGGCTTCAACGAAGGCTGGATCACCTTCGAAGGGGGCGCCACCGAACAGCGCAAGGGTACAGTGACGCTGGAGACCGTGTTGCGCGAGCTGGTGGCGCGGACGCTGGCGCAGGAGAGCTGACAGAGGGGACGGAGGTAAATAATCCAAACTAGCTACCTCCGTCCCTTTGACCCCCATCAACAGGAGCGGCACTTGGAATGCCGAGCGGAAGCGAGTGCACCAGTGACTCTCGGGAGCAGGTTCGCTTACTGTCTGGAGGAAGTGAACCTGACCCCGATCTTTGATGCAAAAGTGCCTGCGTGACGGATGCGCAAATCCAGTCCCCGCACACTAGGCCGCACGCGCTGAACTTCGCTCGATAACTTCGGAAAACAGCAAAAAGATTTCCGGATCCAGCTTTTGGCCTGTTTCATTCTTCAGGATATCCATCGCCTCGCCGTGTGATCTGGCTTTGTGATATGGCCTGCCGGTAGTCATGGCGTCATAGGCATCGATGATCAAGAGCATGCGGCAACTCTGTGGAATTTCGTCGCGTGCCAGTCCGTCCGGATATCCTGTCCCATCAAACGCTTCATGATGATGCCGGACGATGGACGCCACCTCCAGTCCATTGGATAGGAACGTGTCCCTGATTATCCGTTCCCCCAGCACTGAATGGGCTTTCATTTCCTCCCATTCTGCCGGCGTCAGCCTGCCGTGTTTCAGAAGAACATCATCGCGCACCCCGATCTTGCCCACGTCATGCAATTGACTGGCAATGCGCAAAGCCTCCAGCGAGGCGGCGCTCAACGCGACTGCGTGCCCCATTTCCAGAGCGAGCATGCAGACCCGATCACAATGGCCTCTGGTATACGCATCGCGCTCGCACAAGGCGGTTATAAGCGACGGATAGGCCTTTTCCTGATCTGGTGCAATATCAGAAGCCATCAAGCACTCCTCCTGTCCCAGCAACGGCTGAGGCTCGAACTGAACGGTACCGTGGCTGCCCGCCTTCAAAGAAATGTCGGACACTGAAGGCGTATGCCTTTTGAGTGAGCATCATTGTCCGCTCGCCAAGTCCACAAGCCAAGTGATATGAAGCGCGAACTCAGAGGAACCCAGCATTGCAAGTGCACCATGCGTATAGAGGGGACGAAGGCTGAGGTTTCCCCACGTTTTCATGCTGCCACAGCCATCTGATCGAGCAGTGCCGGAGATGGCTTTCGTATCTACTCCACGAGTTCTTCGAGCCTGGCGTTTGACCATAGTCGCAGCATTGCCTCACGGCCCAGTCGCATGATCGAGTACAGCCGTCGCTTGGATCGAAACGGTGCCAGCCATTGATCTATCCCTGCCCTGCGGTTTCGCAGGCCATGCCGATCAGCAAACTGGCGAAGGCTGCCATCGTGTGGAGCAACAGCAACACTTCGATGCGCTTGTCCTTGCGGGTCAGGCTGTTTTCAAAGGCATGACCGTAGAGCAGTAGCTCAGGGTCAGGTCTAGCTTTGTAGCACTTAATTGCCCTCTTCCGCTGCCCAAGATGCTACGAAGCTAGACCTGACCCCTAACTCCGCGCTCGCTGGAGGACGCGTCCTCTAACCCTGGCGACGCGGGTGCTTTCACCAAACGCGACGGCGAGGGAGGAAATCGGTTCAGCGATGGCTCCTTCATGGACCTCGTTCGCTTGGAGCAACTGTTCGTTTCCTCTTACGAGGCGGTAACCCTGGATTTCTAGCTGGGCTGTTCTGGCCGCAAGAACAATTGGACTTCTCGCGCGCGAACAGGTGCCGACCACAGCGGCGACCGGCGCGTGTAAATGCGATGGCCTGAGCACGGGTACGTAGAGTCCAAAGGACTCTTGACATGGCTCTCATGCAGATATAGTTTACTAGGAAACTAAATGCCGGCCATGTCCAAGAAAAAGCAGACATCTGATCTCACCACTCACCTCGGCTATTGGCTGCGACTGGTGTCCAACCATGTGTCACAGGCCTTTGCCCGCAAGGTTGAGAGTCAAGGCGTAACCGTTGCCGAATGGGTGATGCTGCGTGCGCTCTTCTCGCATGAGGAGGTACTTCCCAGCGAGCTGGCGGAGACGCTGGGGATGACGCGCGGCGCCATCAGCAAGCTGTCAGACCGCCTGCTGAACAAGAAACTCATTTCACGTACCGCCCATGAACAGGATGGCCGAGCGCATACGTTGGCGCTTACTCGCACGGGCAGAGAACTGGTGCCTGCACTCGCGGCACTTGCCGACGCCAACGACGAGGAGTTCTTTTCGCACCTTAGCGCCAGCGAGTACTCCGTGCTCAAGGCGCTGATGCAACGAATCGCCGCAGCCAATGACCTGCGCGATCCGCCCATTGGCTAAGGAAGGCGCCATTGCCGCAACGGCGGCGAGGTCACCCATGAAACAGCAACTTCAAGACATTGCCCGGTCATGCATGCACGGCGCCGAGTCAGGCAGCATGACTTTCCCGCAGATCGTGCAGACGCTCATCGAGAACGGCTTTGATGGCTATCTAGTGGACTTCCGCCAAGGAAGCATCACCTATTACCTGCCAGACGGCGACCTGATTCAGCTCAAGGCGGCACATGTCGGCGATGCCGTCGCCGAGCGATTTGATATCGACGCGATTCGACAGGCCATTCGCGATGCCCAGCAGCTGGCTGCGGGTTACACGTATGGCGGCTTCTGCAAGACGGTCACGAGCGCCGGTTGCGCCGGCTACTTTGTATCCTTCCCCGGCAAGCGCGTCCTTTACTTTGGGCGAACAGCCGAAACCCACACCGAATATTTCCCCGGCGGCAAATGAGTTTGGCGATGCCTCCCATCGCCGGCTATCGGAACCCCCGAGGGCCGAGTCTTGTTTTGCCACATATGCCTGATTACTCGGACAGACTGCACTTCAGTGCCGTTGCTCTGGTTGTTGCCTTTGATTTTGACGTCCAGCTATCCAGCTATCGGGGTCAGGTTCACTTCCCGCCGTGCGAAAGTGAACCTGACCCCGATATTTGGTGCGAAAGTGAACCTGACCCCGATATTTGAACCTGACCCCGATATTTGAGGACGGTGGCCTCTCTTACTCCGGGTGTCGACTCCCCGCAAATCAGTGCCAAGCTAAATTAGAGGTCGCCGGGTCATTTTGAATTCGGAACTCGGCGGGCGTGAGGCCGTCGAGGCTGTCATGAGGGATCTCGTTGTTGTAATCGGCGATCCATCGCTCGGCCTGCTCACGTACTTCAGAGAGGTTACGGAAGACATGCATGTCCAGCACGCCGCGTCGGAAGCTGCCGTTGAAGCGTTCGATGAAGCCGTTCTGCATGGGCCGACCCGGCTCGATGAAGTCCAGGGCGATGCCCTTGCGCTCCGCCCATTCGG